>DASTWY010000030.1:0-70221 GCA_035765735.1 Baekduia sp.
GCCTGCGGCTCACCGGACGGCGCTGCGTGGTCGTCGGCGGCGGGCCGGTCGCGCTGGAGAAGGTCGAGGGGCTGCTGGCCTGCGACGGGCGGGTGGTCGTGATCGCGCCGTCGCTGGTGGAGGAGCTGCGCGAACTGGCCGACGAGGGGTCGATCGGGTGGATCGCCCGCGAGTACGAGGCCGGTGACCTCGAGGCCACGTTCATCGCGGTCGCGGCGACCGACGACACCGACGTCAACATCCGCGTGTTCGACGACGCCGAGGCGCGCGCGATGCTCGTCAACGTCGTCGACGTGCCGCCGCTGTGCAACTTCATCCTGCCGGCGATCCTGCGCACCGGCCCGCTGGCGATCGCGATCTCGACCGCCGGCGCCTCCCCTGCGCTGGCCAAGCGGATGAAGCGCGAGATCGCCGAGCAGTTCGGCGAGGAGTACGCGCGGCTGGCGGTCATGCTCAACGACGTCCGCGGCTGGGCGAAGGGCACGCTGCCCACCTACCAGGACCGCAAGGCGTTCTTCGAGTCGATCGTCAACGGCGAGCCCGACCCGATCGCGCTGCTGCGCGCCGGCGACGAGCAGGCCGTGCTCGACCTCATCGCCGCCGCCCGCCGCACGCACGCGCCCGCCGCCGCCTAGCGCGGCGAGCGTCCCACCGCCACGCCATGCCCGAGCGCCTGACGCACCTCGACGCCGACGGCGCCGCGCGCATGGTCGACGTCGGCGGCAAGCCGGTGACCGAGCGCCGCGCCGTCGCGCGCGCGCTCGTGCGGATGAGCCCGAGCACCGCCCGCGCCGTCGCGGCGGGCGACGCGCCCAAGGGCGACGTGCTCGGCACCGCGCGGATCGCCGGCATCCAGGCCGCCAAGCGCACCGGCGAGCTGATCCCGCTCTGCCACCCCATCGGGCTCGACCACGTCGACGTCGAGGGCTCCGTCGACGTCGAGGGCGGCGTCGTGACGCTCACCGCCACGGCCGCGGTCACCGCCCGCACCGGCGTCGAGATGGAGGCGATGACGGCGGCCGCCGTGGCGGCGCTCACCGTCTACGACATGGTCAAGGGCATCGAGCGCGGCGTGGCGGTCGAGCGCGTCGAGCTGCTGGAGAAGTCCGGCGGCCGCAGCGGCACCTGGCGCCGCTGAGCCGTAGATTCCCCCGCGTGCGCACCTGCGTCCTCACCGTGTCGACGTCCGTCTCGCGGCGCCAGGCCGAGGACGAGTCCGGGCCGCTCCTGGCGCAGCTGGCCGAGGAGGCGGGCGCCGACGTCGACGCGATGGAGGTCGTGCCCGACGACTTCGCCCTGATCGAGGACCGGCTGCACCACTACGTCGACGACGACTTCGCGCTCATCCTCACCACGGGCGGGACCGGCTTCACGCCCGACGACGTCACGCCCGAGGCGACGCGCGCGGTGCTCGACCGGGAGGCGCCCGGGCTGGCCGAGGCGATGCGCGCCGCGTCGCAGCAGCACACGCCGATGGGGATGCTCTCGCGCGGCGTGGCCGGGCTCTCGTACCGCACGCTGATCGTCAACTTCCCGGGCAGCCCGAAGGCGATCCGCGAGACGTTCCCGGTCGTCGCCCCGGTGCTCGAGCACGCCGTGCGGACCCTGCGCCGCGACGATGGCGGACCCAGCCATTGAGCTGCGGGGGCTGACGCGCCGCTACGGCGACCGCGAGGCCCTCGACGACGTCAGCCTCACGCTGGAGCCCGGGCGCACGCTCGTGGTCTTCGGCCCCAACGGCGCCGGCAAGACGACGCTGCTGCGCGTGCTCGCCACGCTGCTGCGCCCCCACGCCGGCACGGTGCGCGTCCTCGGCCGCGAGCTGCCCGACGAGGGCTGGGCGGTGCGCGGGCGGATCGGCTTCCTCGGCCACGCGTCCCTGCTGTACCGCGACCTGACGGCGCGCGAGAACCTGCGCTTCCACGCGCGCCTGCACGGCGTCGCGGCCGCGCGCGTCGACGTCGTGCTCGAGCAGGTCGGCCTCGAGCGCCGCGCCGACGAGCCGGTCCACACCTTCTCGCGCGGGATGGTGCAGCGCGCGGCGGTCGCGCGGGCGGTGCTGCACGACCCCGAGCTGCTGCTGCTCGACGAGCCGACCGCCAACCTCGACCCGCACGCCACCGAGCTGGTCGAGCCGCTGATCGGCGCCGCCTCGGGACGCACGCGGGTCGTCACCAGCCACGACCCGGTCGGCGGCCTCCGCGGGGCCGACCTCGCGCTCGGCCTGCGGGCCGGCCGCGCGGAGCTGCTGGCGCCCGCCGACGCCGTGGAGCGCGACCAGATCGGGGCGCTGTACGCATGAGCCGCGCGGTCGGCGCCCTGCTGCGCAAGGAGCTGCGCCTCGAGCTGCGCACCCCGCAGGTGATCCCGGCGATGGCGCTGTTCAGCATCACGACGCTCGTCGTCTTCCACTTCGCCCTGCAGGCCAACGCCGTCGACGGGCCCCTGGCCGCCGGCGTGCTGACCGTGACGCTGCTGTTCTCGGCGATTCTCGGCGTCAACCGCCTGTTCGTCGCCGACCAGGAGGAGGACGGCTTCGACGGCTTCCTGCTGGCCCCCGTCGACCGCACCGCGATGCTCGTGGCCAAGGCGCTGTCGCTCGGCACGTTCCTGGTCGTCCTGGAGGTCATCGCGGTGCCCGCCTTCGCGCTGGCCCTCCTCGAGCCCGCCCTCGACGGCGAGGTCCTCGCTAAGACCGCGCTGACCCTGGCGCTCGCCGACGTCGGCATCGCCGTGGTGGGGACGCTCGTCGGCGCGCTGGCCGTCCAGACGCGCGCGCGCGACCTGATCGTGCCGCTGATCGCCCTGCCGCTCCTGCTTCCGGTGGTCATCGGGACGGCGAAGCTGCTCGCGCCGGCCTTCGCCGCCGGGGGCGCCGGGGCGCTGCCCGGACGCTGGCTGGCGATCGTCGGCCTCTATGATCTGGTCTTCGGGCTCCTCGCCTACGCCGTCTTCGACTTCCTGCTCGAGGACTGAAGGCCCGGGCCGACGAGCCCGTCACCAGATGCACGGCTCCCGCCTCCGCACCCTGTCCGCCCTCACCGCGGTGACCCTCACGGCCGGGTACGCGCTGGCCGCGTTCGTCGCCCCGATGGACGCCGACCAGGGCTTCATGCAGAAGATCTTCTACCTGCACGTGCCGATGGCGATCGTCGCGCTGTGCGGGTTCGTCTTCGGCGGGATCTGCGCGGTGGCCCACCTGCGCACCGGCGACAGCCGCTGGGACCTGCGCGCCTACGTCGCGATCCATCAGTCGCTGATCCTCGGCGCGGGCGTGCTGCTCACCGGCTCGATCTGGGCGCGGGCGTCGTGGGGCCACTGGTGGGTGTGGGACGAGCCGACCCTGGTCAGCTTCCTCATCATCTTCCTGCTCTACGCGACGTACACGCCGCTGCGGTTCTCGATCGAGGACCGCGAGAAGCAGGCCCGCTACGCGTCGGTCTTCGCCATCACCGCGGGCGCCTTCGTGCCGCTGAACTTCATGGCGGTGCGGGCGGCGACGTCGCTCGTGCACCCGCGCACGTTCGACTCGGCCGACAACCTCCCGGGCGCCATGCGGTCGGCCTTCCTGGTCTGCCTGCTCGGCATGGCGCTGCTCTACGTCACCCTCTGGAAGTACGAGATGGCCAGCAAGCACACGACCGCCCAGCTCCGCGCCCTCAAGCGCAAGCTCACCGCGGACACCGACCCGCACGCCCCGCGCTCCCGCCGCTCGGCCGCACCGGAGCTCCAGGTTCGATGATCGCCGCGTCCAACGTCCTGCCCGACAACGCCGGCTACGTCGCCGCCGCCTACCTGGTCTTCCTGGCGCTGATCCTGATCTACGTCGGGATCATGGCCCACAGGCTCACGCGGCTCGAGCGCGACGTCGTCGAGCTCAACGAGCTGGCCGACCGCCCCGACGAGCCGGCCGCCGACCCGGACGCGCCGCGCGAGGAGATCCGCGCGTGACCGAGCTGCTCTGCCTCGGGATCTCGCACAAGACCGCACCCGTCGCCGTCCGCGAGCGGCTCTCGCTCTCGACCAAGGAGGCCGGGCAGCTCTGCGCCGACCTCGTCGCCACCGACGACGTCCGCGAGGCCGTCGCGATCTCGACCTGCAACCGCACCGAGCTCTACGTCGTGGCCGGCGACCCGGTCCGCGCCGAGACCGACATCCTCGGCCGGCTGACGCGCCGCGCGCACATCCGCCCGACCGAGCTGGCCGACGCGCTCTACGCCCCGCGCAACTGCGACGCCGCCCGCCAGCTGTTCCGCGTCGTCAGCGGGCTGGAGTCGATGATCGTGGGCGAGGCCGAGATCCAGGGCCAGGCCAAGCGCGCCTACGAGACCGCGCTGGCCGCCGGGACCACCGGCCCGCTGACCAACCGCCTCTTCACCGCCGCCCTGCAGACCGGCAAGCGCGTCCGCTCCGAGACCGCGATCGGCGAGGGCAAGGCGAGCGTGTCGACCGTCGCCGTCGGGCTCGCCCGTGACGTCGTCGGCCACCTCGCCGAGCGCAACGTCGTGATCATCGGCGCGGGCGAGACCGCGGAGCTGACCGCGCAGGCGCTCGCCGACGAGGGCGTGCGCACGATCTTCGTCGCCAACCGCCGCGCCGACCGCGCGCGCTCGCTGGCGGGCCGCTTCGGCGGGACGGTCTCGTCGCTGCACGACCTGCCCGAGCGGCTGGCGGCGGCCGACATCGTGGTGGCGAGCACCGCGTCGCCGCACCCGATCATCGGCGTCGAGCCGCTCGAGGTGGTCACGCGCGAACGCGACGGCCGCCCGCTCGTGCTCATCGACATCGCCGTGCCACGCGACATCGAGCCGGCCTGCGGCGACCTCGACGGCGTGGCCCTCTACGACATCGACGACCTGCAGGCCGTCGTGGCGCGCAACCGCCAGGTCCGAGAGGCCGAGCGTGTGCGCGCCGAGGAGGTCGTCGAGGAGGAGATCCAGCGCTTCGCTCGCTGGCTCGGGCAGCTGGACGTGATGCCGACGATCGCCGCGCTGCGCGAGCACGGCGCCTCGATCGTCGAGCAGGTGCTCACCGAGAACGCCGGCCGCTGGGACACCGCGTCGCCCCGCGACCGGGCCCGGATCGAGGCCGTCGCGCGGTCGGTCATGCAGCGGCTGCTGCACGAGCCGACGATCCGCCTGAAGGGCGAGGGCGGCCACGGACGGGTGCAGCTCGCCCGTGAGCTGTTCGGGCTCGACGAGGCGCTCCCGGAGCCCGCCGACGGCGCCGGCGAGCAGCCCGCGGCCGAGGTGCGCCCGCTGCGCCGGCGCGGCGCCGGCCAGTGAGGCTCGGCACCCGCGGCAGCGCGCTCGCCCTCGTGCAGGCGCGCGCCGTCGCCGCAGCGCTGCAGCCGGAGGCCACGGGCCCGGTGGAGATCGTCGAGATCGTCACCGGCGGCGACCGCGGCGTCGCCGGCGACAAGGCGCGCTGGATCGACACGATCGAGGACGCGCTGGCGCGCGGCGAGATCGACCTGGCCGTGCACTCGGCCAAGGACGTCCCCGGCGCGGCCGAGCTGCGCCCCGGCATGCGGCTGGCCGCGGTGCTCGGGCGCGAGGACCCGCGCGACGCGCTGGTCGGCGCCGGGTCGCTGGACGAGCTGCCGGAGGGCGCGCGCGTCGGGACGGCGTCGCTGCGCCGCCGCGCGCAGCTGCTGGCCGTGCGCGACGACCTGGAGGTCGTCGAGGTCCGCGGGAACGTCGACACGCGCCTTCGCAAGCTGGCCGACGGCGTCTGCGACGCGCTGGTGCTGGCCGCCGCGGGCCTGCGGCGGCTGGGCCGCGAAGGCGAGATCGGCGCGCTGCTCGACCTGCGGGTGCATGTCCCGGCGCCCGGTCAGGGGCTGCTGGCCGTCGAGGGCGCGACGGTGCCGGAACGACTCGTCGACGCCGCCGGCGAAGCCGCGCTGCACGCCGAGCGCGCGGTCGTCGAGGCGCTCGGCGCCACGTGCGACACGCCCGTCGGCGTCCACCACGACGGCGAGGCGCTGCACGCGTTCGTCGGGCTGCCCGACGGCAGCGCGTGGATCCGCGACACCGTCACCGGCCCCGACGCGGCGGCGCTGATCGTGCAGCGGCTGGAGTCGATGGGCGCCCGCGAGCTGCTGGCCAAGGCGGAGGCGATGGCGGCATGAGCGCGACGCCCTCCCCCACCGGCCGCGTGATCCTCGTCGGCGCCGGGCCCGGCGACCCCGGCCTCATGACGGTGCGCGCGCTCGAGGCGATCGCCGCGGCCGACGTGATCCTCTACGACAAGCTGATCCCGCCGACCGCCCTCGACGGCGCGCGCGCCGGCGCCGAGCTCATCGATGTCGGCAAGATCGGCGGCGGCGAGCAGGTCCCGCAGGCCGAGACCCACCGGCTGCTGCTCGAGCACGCGCAGGCCGGCCGCGTGGTGGTCCGCGTCAAGGGCGGCGACCCGTTCGTCTTCGGGCGCGGCGGCGAGGAGGCGCAGCTCTGCCGCGAGCACGGGATCCCGTTCGAGGTCGTGCCCGGCGTGACCGCGGGGATCGCGGCGCCCGCCTACGCCGGGGTGCCCGTCACCCAGCGCGGGATGGCGCCCGCCGTCGCCTTCGTCACCGGCCACGAAGATCCGAGCAAGCCGGAGACGCAGATCGACTGGCCCGCCCTGGCGCGCTTCCCCGGGACGCTGGTCTTCTACATGGGCGTGCGCGCGCTGCCGCGGATCGCCGAGCAGCTGACGCTCGGGGGCCGGCCGGCCGAGGAGCCGGTCGCGGTGATCGAGCGCGGAACCCTGCCCGACCAGCGCGCGGTCCACGGGACGCTGGCCGACATCGCGCAGCGCGCGGCCGACGCGGGCGTCAAGCCGCCGTCGGTGACGGTCGTCGGACCGGTGGCGGCGCTCGGCGAGGAGCTGGCGTGGATCGGCCGCGGGCCGCTGGGCGGCACCTCGGTGGTCGTCACACGGCCGAAGGCGCAGGCCAGCGGGCTGGCCGCTCGCCTGCGCGACCTGGGCGCGCGCGTCGTCGAGGCGGCGGCGATCCGGCCCGAGCCGCTCGACTTCGCGCTGCCCGAGCTCGACGGCGTCGACCTGCTCGTGCTCTCGAGCCCCAACGGCGCACGGCGGTTCTTCACCGCGCTGCGGGAGTCCGGGCGCGACGCCCGGGCGCTGGCCGGCGTGCGGGTGGCCGTGATCGGCCCGGGCACCGCCGACGCCGTGCGCGGCTTCGGCATCGAGCCCGACCTCGTCCCCAAGAAGGCCGTCGGCGAGTCGCTGGCCGAGCTGGTCGCGGGGTTGGGCGTGCGCCATGCCCTCGTCGTCCGCGCGCGCGGCGGGCGCGACGTGGTGCGCACCGCGCTGGCCGAGGCCGGCACGCCGCGGATCGAGCTGCTCGAGCCCTACGTGTCGGTGGCCGAGCCGCTGGACGCGCGCACGCGCGCACGCGCGCTGGAGGCCGACTGGGCCACGTTCACCTCCGCCTCGTCGGCGCGCTTCTTCACCGAGGCGGCGGGCGGCGCTGGCGTCGTGCGCGAGAGCGGGCTCCGGCTGGCCTCGATCGGCCCGGTCACGACGGCCGCCCTGCGCGAGCTCGGCCTCGAGCCCGCGATCGAGGCGGCCGAGCACACGCCGGCCGGCCTGGTCGACGCGCTGCTGGCGGCGAGCGCCTCCTAGCCCGAGCTCGGAGGCTCGCCCTCCGTCGGGATCCCGGGCATGCTCTCGGGGCCGGTCTCGGGCTTCTCACCCTCCGGGCGCGCCTCCGGCACGCCGAGTGGCTCGGCCTCCGGTGCCTCCTCGGGCATCCCGGTCGGGGCGTCCTGCGGGGTCTCGTCGCGCTGCATCACCCCATCCGCTACCCGGCCCGGGCCGCCGCTAGCCTCCGCACCGCATGGATGCCGCACCGATCACCTTCCTGTCCGACTACGGCTACGAGGACGAGTTCGTCGGCGTCTGCCACGCCGTCATGGCCCGCATCGCCCCCGACGCGCGCATCGTCGACCTCACCCACGGCCTCGAGCGCCACGACATCCGCACGGCTGCGCTGATGCTGCGCCGCGCGCTGCCGTTCTGCGCGCCGGGCGTGCACGTCGCCGTGGTCGACCCCGGCGTCGGCGGCTCACGCCACGCGCTGGCGCTGCGCACGACGGAGGAGGACCGGATCCTCGTCGGGCCCGACAACGGCGTGCTGTCGCTGGCGGCACAGCGCTTCGGCGGGATCGCCGAGGTCGTCGACATCGCCCGCTCGCCGCACCGGCTCGAGCCGGTCTCCCGGACGTTCCACGGGCGCGACCTCTTCGCCCCGGTCGCCGCACACCTCGCCGCGGGGGCCGAGCTGGCCGAGGCCGGTGACCCGCTCGACCCCGACGAGATCGTCCGCCTCGACATGCCGCTGGCCTTCCTGGACGGCGACGTGCTGTACGCCCACGCCGTCGGCTTCGACCGCTTCGGCAACATCATGCTCGACGTCGAGCACGCCGAGCTGACCGGCTCCGGCTTCCGCCTCGGCCAGGGCGTCGAGATCAACGGCCGCAACGGCGTCTACGCCACCACGTTCGCCGACGTGGCGCCCGGCGAGCTGCTGCTCTACGAGGACGCCTACCGGACGCTGGCGCTGGCGGTCAACCGCGGCTCGGCGCGCGAGCGGCTGGGCGTCGGCCGCGACGACGAGCTGCGGATCCGTGCGCGCTAGGGCCACGACGGCGATGCTGGGAACGCCCCGCCTGCACCTGCGCGCGACGTCGTCGACGAACGACCGCGCCCGCGAGCTGGCGGCCGCGGGCGCCCCGCACGGCGCGCTGGTGACGGCGGCCGAGCAGTCAGCGGGCCGCGGGCGGCAGGGCCGCACGTGGAGCGCGCCGGCCGGCGCAGCGCTGCTGATGTCCCTGGTCATCCGCGACGCGTCGCCGCTGCTGCCGCTGCAGGCGGCGGTCGCCGTCGCCGAGGCCTGCGGGCCGGCGGCCCGGATCAAGTGGCCCAACGACGTGCTGCTCGACGGCCGCAAGGTCTCCGGGATCCTCGCCGAGGGCCGCCCGTCCGAGGGCTGGGCCGTGCTGGGCATCGGCGTCAACGTCGCCGTCCGGCCCGACGAGCTGCCGGAGGAGCTGCGCGACCGCGCTGGCACGCTCGGGCGGCCGCGCGCGGCCGTCGAGCCGTTCCTCACCGACCTGCTCGGCGCGCTCGAGCGCGCCCTGGCCGCCGAGACCTCCGCGCTGCTCGACGCGTGGCGCGCCCGCGACGCGCTGACCGGTCGCGCGATCACGTGGAACGGCGGCGCGGGCGTCGCGCGCGGCATCGACGACCTGGGGCGCCTCGTGGTGGAGCGCCCCGGCGGGGACCGCGTCGCGCTCGACGCGGGCGAGGTGCACCTGGGCGCCGTGGCGCCCTGACGGACGGCGGGCCTCAGGCGGCGTCGCGCTCGCCGGCGGGCGCGGGCTCATCGCCCAGCGACAGCTGCTCGGACTCGCCGGCCGGCTTCACCGGGGTACGGCGGCGCCGGGGCTTGGGCGCCTCCTCGGCGGGCGGCTCGGCGCCGTCCGCGGTCTCCGCCTTGGCCTTGGTGGTGCGGCGCCGCTTGGGCTTCGGGGCCTCGTCGACCTCGGGCTCCGCAGTGGTCGCCGTCCCGGCCTCGGGCTCCTCCGCCTTGGCCTTCGTCGTGCGGCGCCGCTTGGGCTTGGGCGCCTCCTCGACCTCGGGCTCCGCAGCGGCCGCCGTCCCGGCCTCGGGCTCCTCCGCCTTGGCCTTCGTCGTGCGACGCCGCTTGGGCTTGGGCGCCTCGTCGACCTCGGGCTCCGCAGCGGTCGCCGTCCCGGCCTCCGGCTCCTCCGCCTTGGCCTTGGTCGTGCGACGCCGCTTGGGCTTGGGCGCCTCCTCGACCTCGACCTCCACGGCAGCAGCCGGCTCGGCCGCCTCGCGGACCGCCGCAGCGGCCTCGGCGATCGCGGCCGCGGCATCGACGTCCTCGGCGCGGCCGTTGGCCGTCGCGCCATCCACCGCAGGCTCCTGGGCGCCCTCCGCCCCGGCCACCTCGGCCGCTGCGGCAGCGGCCGCCGCCGCCTTGCGCTTGCGCGCCTCACGGCGGCGCTTGGACTTCGAGGGCGGGCCCGGCTGTGCGGGCGCCGCGCCGTTCTCGACGGTCTCGACGGTCTCGCCGTCGGCAGCGACCACCTCGGCCACCTGCGGTGCCTTGGCCTCGTCACCCTTCTTCTTGCGGCGCCGCGAGCGCGCCTTGCGCTTCGGGAAGTTGCGCAGCAGCTCGCGCGACAGCGCGCTCGGCTTGCGGGCCATCCGCGTGCGGGCGCCGCGCACCACCTCCATCGCCTCGGGCGTGTGGGCGACCGCGGCGGCCAGCAGCGCGGCCGACAGCCGGCGGTCCTGCTTGCGGGCGGCGTGCACGAGGCGGCGCGCGTTGCGCGCGTGGGCGCCACCGCTGGAGTTGACGAGCAGTCCCAGCAGCCGCTTGGTCTCCGGCCAGCGCTGGACCGCGTACTCCTCGTGGACCTCGCGCGTCATGTCGGCGAGGTCCCAGATCCAGTGGCTGGCCTGGTCGCGGCGGCCGATCCGCCGCTCGGCCAGCGCCTGCAGGAGGATCTTGACGCCCTCGCGGCGCTCGTCGCGCGACCACGTGCGGACCACGTCGACGGCGCGCTCGAAGGCGTCCGCATCGCGCGACTGCGCGATCTCCTGCAGCGCGCGCAGGCGCAGCTGCGAGTTCTTGTTGCGCTCGACGGCGGTGAGCAGGAACGAGCGCTTCAGCTCGCCGCCCTTGTCGAAGTGCAGCATCGCGCGGGCGCGGCGCCAGCCGCTCGGCGCGACGCGCGCGCCGGCCAGCGCGGCCCACTGCACCTGCTCGCCGTAGTCGAGGAACTCGACGGCGATCCGCCACAGCTCGCGCTCGAAGACCTCGATCCGCCGGTCCTCCTCGGCGCACACCGGGATCACCCGGCGCTCGACACGCAGCCGCCGGCCGCGCCCGCGGCGGACGGGGCCGACGACGATCGCGCCGCCCCGGTAGACGTCGCGGTCCAGCAGCGAGTGCAGCGTCACGACCGGATCGTCGTGGCGCGTGGCCGGATGGACGAAGTCCACCACGATGCCCGACTCCTTGCCGGGGTGCCGGCGCGTCACGCGGCCGACGCGCTGCTGGTAGATGCGCTTGGACGCGGTCGGCGCCAGGTGCATGCAGATCGTCGCGCGCGGCGAGTTCCAGCCCTCGGCCAGCAGCTGCGCGTTGACCAGCACGTCGATCTCGCCGCGCTCGTACCGGGCGAGGATCTCGGCGAGCTTGCGCTTGGGCGTCTCGCCCGAGACGCCCTCGGCCTTGATGCCGACGTCGCGGAACGCCTCGGCGACGTTCATCGCGTGGCGCACACCGGCCGCGTAGACGACGCCGGGCACGCCGTTGAAGCGCGTCTTGTAGAGGTCGGCGATCGCCAGGTTGAACGGCAGCTGGTCCAGCAGCTCGGCCAGCAGCTCCTGGTCGAACTCGACATCGACCTCGCCCTTGCGCAGCGGCACCTTGGCGATCGTGCGCACGCCCGGTCCGGGCGGGATGCGGATGCAGCGCAGCGGCGCGATGACGCCGCGGCGCGCCGCCTGGGCCAGGTCGAAGCGCGAGGTCTGCGTCGGGAAGAGGTCGGTGACGTGGCGGGCGATGAGCGCGCCCGTCGCCGTCATGCCGACGAAGATCGGGCCCGTCCAGGCGCGGATCGCGGCCGAGGTCTTGTCGCCCAGCGCGGTGTGCGCCTCGTCGCAGATGACGATGGTGTAGGCGTCGGAGATGCGGCCGGCGTTGCGGACGAACCACTGGTAGGTCTCGACGGTCACCGGCCCGTCGGTGCGGTTCGTGCCTTCGCCATCCAGCAGCGGCGGCGACTCGCGCTTGCCGTAGCCGCGCGTGTGCAGCTCGCCGAGGAACTGGTCGACGAGGTTGCGGCGGTGGGTGAGGATCAGGACGCCGCCGGTGCGCGACGCCTCGACGAAGCCCATCGCGGCGACCGTCTTGCCGGCGCCGGTGGCGTGCTCGAACCAGAAGCGCTTGTGGGAGTTGGGGTCGTCCTCGGCGCCCTCGGCGACGTCCTCGTCGACGTCGTCCTCCGACGCCTCGTCGTCGTAGGACTCGTCCTCGGACTCCTCCTCGTCCTCGAGCTCCTCGAGGTCGATCTCGACGTCGACGGGCTCGGCGTCCTCCTCGTCGTCGTCCTCGTCCTCGTCGGGCTCGACCTCGGGCGGGGGCGGCGCCTCCTCTTCCTCCTCGACCGGCGCCTCTTCGACGGCGAGCACCGGCGCGGCGGTCTCGGCGACCGCGCTGCCGTTGGCGCCCTTCTGCGTCTGCGCGAGCAGCGCGACCAGGGTGCCCGAGAGGGCGTCGACCTGGTGCGGGTTCAGCAGCGTGCCGTCGGCCAGGCGCGGCTCGTCCTCGCTGAGGACGCGC
Organism: Baekduia sp.; assembly: GCA_035765735.1. Taxonomy (GTDB): domain Bacteria; phylum Actinomycetota; class Thermoleophilia; order Solirubrobacterales; family Solirubrobacteraceae; genus Baekduia. Next base: position 12,389 of record DASTWY010000030.1, read on the forward strand.
TCGAGGCCGAGCAGCAGCGCGTACCGGCGGCGCCACTTCGTCGACGGCACCTTGGCCCCGGCCTCGATCTCGGCGATCGCGGCGTCGAGCGCACGCCGCCGGGCGCTGCCCGGCGCGAGGGCGACGGTCGCGTCCTCGCCCTCGTGGACGAAGCGCTCATGGGTGAACGCCTCGGCGCGAGCGACGAGCGCGGGATCGGGGACAGGTGCGGCCTCGACGGCCGGCGTCGTGGGATTCGCCATGGAACGGCTGCCTCTTGGTGAGGAGCGTCCGCGGAGGACCAGCGAAGGGGAAGTCGCTGCGCGGCCCTCAGGGACCGAGGCGGGAACGCGGGACCGGCTGCACCAGCAGTGAATCCCTCGCCTCTTGCGACAAGGATACCGGATCGGCGGACCGATCCCACCTATCTGGCAGGCTGTGGGCATGTCGCGGCGCCTGCTGATGGTCCTCGGAGTGCTGGCGGTGGTCGCCGTCCTGGTGATCGGCCTGACCCAGGCCGGCTCGTCCTCCGACAAGCCCGACCAGACGACGATGAGCCTCGCCGAGCAGCGCCAGCAGCTGGCCGGCGCTCCGCCCGAGCTCGCGGCGCTGCATGCCCAGGCCAGCCAGCTGCTGGACGGCGCGCCGAAGGCCTTCGAGGCGCGGCTGCGCGCGCTGCGCGGCACGCCGGTGGTGGTCAACAAGTGGGGCTCGTGGTGCGGCCCGTGCCGCTTGGAGTTCCCGGTGTTCCAGCGCGTCGCCGTCGCCCTCGGCAAGCGCGTGGCGTTCGTGGGCCTCGACGGCAAGGACCCGATCGGCAGCGCGAAGGCCTTCCTGCGCAAGGTGCCGCTGAGCTATCCCAGCTACATCGACGGCGACGAGGCGGCGGCGCGCTCGATCGACGCGGGCGCCTTCTACCCCACGACGGTGTTCATCGACCCCCGCGGCCGCCGCACGGTGCACCAGGGCCCGTACGACAGCGACGCGGCCCTCAAGCGGGACATCGAGCGCTATGCGCTAGACCAGGGAGCATGATCGAGGTCCGGCCGATCGCCGGCGACGACGAGCTCCAGGCGGCGATGGCGCTGCGCCACGACGTCTTCGTGGTCGAGCAGCGCGTGCCGCTCGAGGAGGAGTACGACGGCCGCGACGCCGAGGCCGAGCACCTCGTCGCCGTCCGCGACGGCGCCGTGGTCGGCACCTGTCGTCTGCTGCGCGAGGGCGACCTGCTGCGCCTCGGCCGCATGGCCGTCGCCCGCGAGGCCCGCCGGCAGGGCGTCGCCAGCCGGCTGCTCGAGGAGGCCGAGCGGGCGGCCCGCGACGCCGGCACGCGCGGCATCACCCTGCACGCGCAGGTGGACGCGCTGCCACTCTACGAGCAGGCTGGGTACACCGCCTACGGCGAGCGCTTCCTGGACGCCGGCATCGAGCACCTGGCGATGGACAAGCCGCTCGCCGCCGCCGATGCCTGAGTTCCGCGTCGATCCTCTCACCGGCCTGCGCGCGCTCGTCGCCACCGAGCGCGCCGAGCGCCCGGGCGCGTGGAGCGCCGACGCGCACACCGCTCCGGCGCCGATCGACCCCGCCGGCGACCCGTTCGCCCCCGGCAACGAAGCCCGCACGCCGCCCGAGCTGTTCGCCCTGCGCCCGGACGGCTCGGCGCCCGACACGCCGGGCTGGACCGTGCGGGTCGTGCCCAACCGCTGGCCGGCGCTGGTCGATGGCGCCGAGGACCCGCCGCGCTCGCACGACCCGGACCTGTTCACCGCCACCGGCGCCCGCGGCGCGCACGAGGTCATCATCAACGCGCCCGACGCGGTGGTCTCGCTGGCCGACCTCACACCCGAGCAGGTCGCCGCCGCGATGGACGTCTGGCGCGAGCGCATCCGCGTGCATGCGCCGCGCGCGGCGTGCGTCCACCTCTGCGTCAACGAGCAGCCGGCGGGCGGCGCGTCGATGGCGCACACCCACGCGCAGCTGCTGGCCCTGGAGTTCGTCCCGGCCCAGATCGCGCGCGAGCGCGAGCGCTTCGGCGCCCACGCGACGCGGACGATGGGCGCCAACCTCCTCGAGAGCCTCGTCCAGGAGGAGGTCCGCCAGCGCGAGCGCCTCGTCGCGATCGACGACGAGGCGGTGCTCCTGGCTCCGTACGCGTCGCGGCTGCCCTACCAGCTGCTGCTCGCGCCCCGCCGGCCCCGCGCGGCGTTCGAGGACGACGGGCCGCTGGGCGCCGCGCTGCTGCACGAGGGGCTCAACCGGCTGCGCCGCGCGCTCGGCTTCCTGCCGCCCCTCAACCTCTGGGTGCGCACGGCGCCGCGCGGCGCCGACCACTTCTGCTGGCGCATCGACGTGCTGCCGCGCCTGACGCAGCTGGCCGGCCTCGAGCTCGGGACCGGGCTCGGGCTGAACGTCGTGGCCCCCGAGCACGCCGCGGCGGCGCTCCGCGACGCCTGAGCGGTGCCGCTCGTCGCCCTGGCGATCGTCGCGGCCACGGCGCTCGGGGCCGTCGCCGAGCACCGCTGGCGGGGCCAGGCGCTGGCGCTGTCGCGGCGGCTGATCGACATGATGGTGTGGAGCCTGCTCCCGTTCATCGCGTTCTTCAGCGTCGCGCGCCTGCATCTCGGCGGCGGTGTCGGCGCCGGGCTGCTGCTCGGCTACGCCATGGTCGCGATCACCGGCGTGCTGGCCCATCTCGCCGGGACCCGGCTCCTGCGGCTGCCGCGGCCGTCGGTCGGCGCCCTGATCGCGGTGGTCATCCTCGCCAACACGGGCTACCTGGGCATCCCGCTGAACGCGGCGCTGCTCGGCCACGAGGCGCTGGCCCCCGCGATCGCGTGGGACACGCTGATCAGCAGCGTCGTGCTCTACACCGGCGGCTTCGCCGTGGGCGCCGCGTTCGGCACCCGTGCCGGCGGCAGCGCCGCCGAGCGCGTGCGCGCGTTCTTCACGCGCAACCCGGTGCTCTACGCGGTGATCGCGGGGCTGGTCGTGCCCGACGTGCTGGCGCCGCAGGTGCTGGTCGACCTCGCCCACGCGTCGGCGTTCGCGCTGCTGCCGGTCGGCTTCTTCATCCTCGGCGTCAACCTGATGGGCGAGGAGGAGGGCGGCACGCTGCGCTTCCCCCCGCCCCTGACGGCGCCGACCGCCACCGGCATGGCGCTGCGGCTCGTCGCCGCGCCGGCGGTGATGGCCGGGCTGTCGGCGGCCATCGTCGACGTCCCACACGCCTACCTCGTGCAGGCGGCCATGCCGTCCGGGATCAACTCGCTGATCGTCGCCCATCTCTACGGGCTCGACCTGCGCCTCACCGCCGGGACGATCGCGTGGTCGACGGCCGTCGCGGTCGTCGCGGCGCTCGTGCTGGCGCCCATGGTGTGATGCACGCCCATGCGCGCCCTCGTCCAACGCGTCAGCCGCGCCGCCGTCCGGGTCGACGGCGAGGTCGTGGCGTCGATCGGCCCGGGCCTGCTGGTGCTGCTCGGCGTCACCCACGACGACGACGCGGCGGCCTGCGACCGGTTGGCCGACAAGGTCCGCGCGCTGCGCATCTTCGAGGACGCCGGCGGAAAGATGAACGAGCCGCTCGGCGAGCGCGAGGCGCTGGTCGTCAGCCAGTTCACCCTCTACGGCGACACGCGCCGGGGCAACCGCCCGTCGTTCGTCGGCGCGGCGCGGCCGGAGGCCGCCGAGCCGCTGTACGAGCGGTTCCGCTCGCGGCTCGGAGCGCTCGGCGGCGTGTTCGGCGCGCACATGGAGGTCGAGCTCATCAACGACGGCCCGGTCACCGTGCTGCTCGAGCTGCCGTAGGCCCTGGCCTCGTATGGTGCCGGGCATGCCGCCCGAGCCCCGGTTCGTCCTCCGCTTCGCCGCCGAGCCGCCGCAGGAGCTGCTGCCCTACGGCCGCTGGGCCGAGCAGCTGCGCACGGAGTTCCTCGCCGCCTGCCTGCGGATCGAGGACGAGGTCGGCGAGCCGGGCGACCTCGTGTGGCATCCGGATCGCACCTGGGGCGGGCGCACCCACATCCCGGTGACGTCGCGCACGAGCACCGGGCTCGAGCTCTACGGGGCCGTCTCCTTCGCGCCGGCGGTGGAGGAGGGCCAGGAGCCCGAGCACTTCCGCGCGACGGCCGACTGGACCGAGGAGACCGTCGAGATGAACCCGGACTGGACGATCGACCTCTGCGAGGAGGTCGTCGGCGGCTGGCGCGGCGAGCAGGGCAACGTGGCCGCGATGACGCTCGTCTGGGGCACGCCGGTCGTCGACCGCGTCGCCGTCGCCACGGCGGAGCTGGCCGGTGTCACCGTGGACCAGTGCGTGCTGGTCGAGAACCGCTTCACGCTGCTGGCGCCCGACGACTACCGCGGCGACACGCTGGAGATCGCGCTGTTCGACGCGAGCGGCCGCGAGCTGGCGCGCGAGGCGCTGTGGGACGAGGACGACGAGGACGACGACTCCGCGGAGGGCTGAGGCGATGGAGCTCGAGGAGGCGATCCGGACCCGGCGGACGCACAAGGTCTACGGACCCGAGCCGGTCGATCGCGCGACCCTCGAGGAGCTGTTCGAACTCGCGCGCTGGGCGCCCAACCACCACCTCACCAACCCGTGGCGCTTCCGCGTCGTCGGCCCGCAGGCGCTCGAGCGCCTGAAGGCGGCGACCGGTCCCGAGGGCGCGGCCAAGCTCGACCGCGCGCCGACGCTCGTGGCCGTCTCCTATGTCACGACACCCGGCGATCCGGTCGCCGACGAGGAGGACCTGCTCGCCGCCGGATGCGCGGCGTACATCGTGCTGCTGACCGCCCATGGGCGCGGGCTGGTCGCGTACTGGCGGACGCCCGCGGTGCTGCGTGAGCCGACCGGGCGCGCCGCGCTCGGCATCGCCGGCGGTGAGCGCGTGATCGGCCTGCTGCACCTCGGCTCGCAGCGCCAGGAGCAGCGCGTGCCGGAGCGCGCCGAGGTCGGCGAGATCGCGAGCTTCCTGGACTGACCCCGCGCCGCCGATGCCCGACCGCGACCGCGAGACCGCCCAGGACGACTGGCTGCCGCCGCACCACGAGCGCTGCCTGGGCTGCGGGCCCGGCAACCCGGCCGGGTTCGGCCTGCGCGCCCGGCGAGCGGGCGACCGCGTCCACTGCGAGGTGACGCTCGGCCCCGACCATGCCGGTGCTCCCGGCTACGCCCACGGCGGCGCCGTCGCGACGATCCTCGACGACGCCTTCGGCTTTGTGGCGATGCTGGGCGGCCGGCCCGCCGTGACCGCGCGGCTGGAGGTCGACTACCGCGCACCCGTGCTGCTGGGCGTGCCGCTCACGATCGAGGCCTGGGACGAGGCGCCTCCCGGCGACCGCAAGCGCCGGCTGCGCGGCATCCTGCGCGACCCGGAGGGCACCGTGCTCGCCGAGGCCAACGGGCTCTTCGTGGTCGTCGACCCCTCGCACTTCCATGCCGGCGCTGGCGGCATGCCCGAGCACTGGCGGCGCGTTCCGTGGTGAGCTCCGCCGGTCATCCGGCGCCAGCGCCCCGTGTGAGGTTCCAGTAGCGAATCCGCTCGGGAACGATCTCCACGAAGGCGAGCGGTCGGCGCTCCGCGGCCGCATAGGCCGCGAACTCCGGCGAGGCGATCTCCTCGGCGTGCGCCGCACGGATCCGCTCGAGCCCGTCCCGGACCCGTGCCGGCTCCGAGCCCTCTTCGTACACGACGGCTCGGCCGGCAACCACGGCGCCTTCGAGCTCGGCGAACGCCTCTCCCACGTCCACCAGCACGGCCACCCGAGCGTCCCGTCGGAGGTTCCGGACGGTCTGGTTCTCCAGCGTGTCGAGGTAGAGGCGCTCACCGTCGAACGCGATCCAGAACGGCGCGGCATGTGGCGCGCCGTCGGGCATGGTCGTCGCCACGCGCGCCGTGAGCGTGGTCTCCAGCAGCCGGCGGACGGTCGGGGCCATCCGGTCCCTCATGCGTCGCCTCCGGCACGGGCCGGGTGCCAGGTGAAACCGAGATCATGGGCGAGGTACTGCTCATAGGCGGGCTCGTCGCGCCGGAACGCGGCGATGAGGCGCTCGGCGTCTTCGCCGACGGCAACGTGGAGCGGCCCATCATCGGCCGACAGCTCCCTGACCACCGCTGCCGCGACGACCTCCGGCGCGAGCCCCTCCGGCGACATGCGCGGGTACGCCTCCTCGGCCGAGCGCCGCATTCCGTCATAGGCCTGGAGCGCACGACGCGGCCGGCGGATCGAGCGCGTCCCGAAGTCGGTCTCCACGAGCCCAGGCAGCACCGCTATGACGCGGATGCCGAAGTGGCGCACCTCGAGGTCCAGGGACCAGGTCATTCCCTCCAGCGCGAACTTCGAGCTGCGATAGGCGCCGATCCCTGGGAACGGGGCGATGCCACCGAACGACGAGATCTGAACGATCGTGCCCGCGCCCCGCTCGCGCATCCCAGGAAGCACCGCACGGCAGAGCCGCCACGGGCCGAAGACGTTGGTGTCGTACTGCGCGAGGAGCTCGTCGTCGGAGATTTCCTCGACGGCGCCCTCGAGCCCGTAGCCGGCGTTGTTGATGAGCACGTCGACCGTGCCCATATCGGCCACGACCCGCTCGACCTGCGCCGCGTCGGTGACGTCCAGCGCTGCGGTCTCGATGCCCATCTCCGCGAGATCGGCGATCGCGGCGAGATCGCGGGCTGTGGCCCTCACGCGCGCTCCAGCGCGCGCGAGGGCCACCGCGGTCGCTCTGCCGATACCCGACGAGCAACCGGTGATCAGGCAGCGAGCCCCGTCGACCCGCACCGGATCAGGACCCGGGGACGTACTTGTTGTCGGTGAGGAGCGTGCTCGGGTCCACCGGCTTGCTCAGGTACTTCTGCGCCACCAGGAACTTCTCGTAGCTCTGCCAGATCGCCGGGTCCATCCAACCGGCGGGCTTGCTCGGCACGAACCGGCCCTTCGTGTAACGCAGGAGGTCGGCCCAGCCCTTGACGGCAGCCTCCTCGCTCGTCGCCCGCGGGTTGCGCTTGGCGAAGATCTTCGCGGCCTCGACGGGGTTCTCCTCGGACCACTTCTGCGCGCGCAGAAGCGTCGCCACGAACTGCTTGGCTGCCTCGGGGTTGTTCTGCACCCAGTCCGAGTTGCCGGCGATGACGAACCAGTAGAACTTCGGGATGCCGTTCTGGGGCTGATAGACCCAGAACTTCGCCTTCTTGCCGCTCTTCATCTCGGCATCGGTGACCTCACCGCCGGCCGCGCCGTCCGCTGCGTCAACCTTGCCAGAGACGACGAGCGGCACGCCGTAGCTGCCCTCGCTCACCTTCTTGACCTTGCTCTGGTCGATGCCGTAGTGCTTGGCGAACGTGTCCCAGTTGAGCTGGGACATCGGGAAGTCGTAGACCGCGACGGTCTTGCCCTCGAGGTCCTTCGGGTTCTGAATCGACGGGTCGAGCGTGAACAGGCCCCCGATGTTGCGGTCCATGATCGAAGCGAGCGCCTTGACCTTGAGACCCTTGGACGCAGCCACGAGGAGGTCTGGCGAGTAGCTGACCGTCACGTCCGCGTTGCCGGTGCCGACCAGGCGCGGCGGCTCCGCGTTCGACGGCGGCAGCTTGTAGTCCACGTCGAGGCCAGCCTCCTTGAACCAGCCCTTCTCCAGCGCGACGTCAAACGGCACCTGTCCGACCCACGGCGGGTTGTAGTCACTGATGAACCGGACCTTCGTGAGCCCCGAACTCGAGCTCTCTCCAGCGCTGCTGTCGCTGCTCCCACCGCAACCGGCGAGCGCAGCGAGGAGCGCGACGAGGGCGAGGCCCAGGATGGCAAACCTGCTCTGGCGTGTGGTCACCTTCTCCTCCTTCGTTTGAGGACGCGCGGGATGCGCGTCAGAACGTTGCCGCGATGCGGGCGAGAGTCCCGCCATCCGCCACGAGGCTGGTGCCCGTGACGAACGCGGCTGCCGGCGAGACCGCGAACGCGATCACCTCGGCGATGTGTCTCGGCTGCGCCACGAACCCGACCGGGACGTCGGCGGCAGCCGCCCGCTTGGCGGCTGGCAGGTCGGCATCGGCGATGCCCTGCCACACCAGCGGCGTGTCGGTCGTGCCCGGGAGCACGCACACGGCTCTGATGCCATCGGCCGCGTGATCGAGTGCCATGGTCCGCGTCAGCGCCTCGATTCCCGCCTTCGCGGCGGCGTAGGCGGTGACGCCCGGCATCGAGAGCCGGCCCAGCACCGAGCCGGTGGTGATGAGGGCACCGCCCCCCGCGTCCCGCAGGTGCGGCACGGCCGCGCGGCAGCAGAGGTAGGTGCCCTTCAGGTTGGTGTCGATGACGAGATCCCAGTCGTTCTCGTCGAGGGCGTCGACGGGCCGATCGATCTCCACGCCCGCCACGGCGACCAGGGCGTTCAACGCGCCGAAGGTGGCGGCGGTCCTCTCCACCATGCGCGCCACCTCCCCCGCATCGCGGACGTCGACGGCGACGGCGAGTCGGCGCTCGGGCGCCTGCGCGGCGAAATCGCGGACCGGGCCCTCCTGGCGGTCGGCGGCCGTCACCCGCCATCCGCGCTCGGCGAAGAGCTCGGCGGTGGCGCGGCCGATGCCCGACGCCGCACCCGTGACGATGGCAACGGGATCAGCCATGCTCGACCTCCATGGAGAGTGCGCGCGGCGCCGCTGTCAGGCGGCGAGCGCCGTCCGTTTCGATGACGAACACGTCCTCGACGCGCATGCCGCCGACGCCGGGGAGGTAGACGCCCGGCTCGATCGTCACGACGTCGCCGACGCGCAACGGGTCCGGGCTGCCGCTCACCAGCATCGGAGGCTCCTGCTGCTGGAGGCCCAGGCCGTGGCCGGTGTGGTGCGGAAAGTGCTGCTCGAGGCCCTCGCGCTCGAGCACGGCGCGGCAGCGCGCATCGATCTCGCCGGCCGCGACCCCGGGTCGTAGCGCCTCGGCCGCGTGGTCGAGTGCGGACCAGAGGACGCGGTGCAGACGCTCGGCGAGCTCCGTCGGGCGGCCAATGGCGAACGCGCGCGTCGCGTCGCCGTAATAGCCGCCCACGCGCGGATAGAGATCGACGAAGAGCCACTCACCTTCGCGCAGCGGCGTGTCGGTCGGCACGGCGTCGGGATCGTCACCCGCCGGGCCCGCACCGAGGTTGCCCTCGAGCTGGACAGCCTGCCCGGCGGCTCGGGCCAACGCGGCGGACGCGGCCGCGAAAACCTCCGTGCCGGTGGCCCCTGCGACGGCCGTCGCCCGGCAGGCGGCAAGTGCCTCGTCGACGACCCGGGCTGCATGCTCGAGCGCCGCGATCTCGTCGGCGTCCTTGGCTCGGCGCGCGTCGGCCAGCGCTGCGCGCGCATCGGCGAGCTCGACCGCTCCCGCGGAGCGGGTGCCGTCGTCGCATCCGAGGCGAGCCCCTGCCAGCCCTGCCCCATGGATGACATCGATGACATGGCCTCGGTCCACTGCCAGGACCCGGTCCATCGTGACGAGCAGCATCGCCCCGTGACCCGGAGCGTCGCCGCTCAACCACCACACGTGCTCGGGTACGCGGATCAGCACGCCGTCGAGGCCCTGCCGCGAGAGCCGGTGACGAAGGGCGTCAACCCGCTTCGCCTTCATCCGATCCCCCTCAGGCGCCAGTCGGCGCGGCTCAGCAGCTCGGGCTCGGCATCGGTGACGAGGACGTTCTCCTCGCAGTGATAGATGCCGTGGCGATCGAGTGTTCCCGGCTCGATGGTGATGACCATGCCGGCCCGCAGCACAGTGTCGTCGTCGACCCAGATGTCCGGCGGCTCGGTGACGACCATGCCCAGTCCATGGCCATAGCGGTCGGGGATGTTGTTGAAGGGGAGGCCGCGCTCGGCCATGCGCGCGTCGATCTCGCGCGCGACGTCACAGGCGCGTGCCCCCGGGCGGAGGGCCGCCACGCCGGCCGCGGTGACCTCGTGGATCGCCGTCTGCCGCGCCTGCTGATGGGCCGTCGGCTCGCCCACGACCCCCGAGCGCGAGAAGTCCGCCCAATAGCCCCCGACGTTGGCGCCCATGTCCACGAAGACAAGCTCGCCACGAACCACCGGCCGATTGCGCGGCACGCCGTCGACGCGGTCGTACTCACCAGCACCGATGACGCAGGCCGACCATCCGTCGTGTGCCCCTGCGTCGCGGAGGGCGGACGTCATGACGCCGGCGATCTCCGCCTCGGTCATGCCCTCCCGCACGTCGGAGAAGCCGGCCTCGTAGGCACGATCGGTGATCGCACATGCGGCGCGGATCCGCTCGAGCTCGGCCGGCGACTTCACGGCACGCACGGACCAGACCAGCGGTGCCGCGTCGACCAGCTCAAGGCCGCGCGCGAGTGTCGCCACATCGGCGTGACCGAGGCGCGCCTCCAACCGACCCGCGAGCTCGATGCCGACGCGCCGGGCCCCGATCGCGCGCAGGTGCGCGGCGAGGTCGGCGACGGGCGCGCCGAGCGGCTGATACGGGGCCACCTCGATCGCCGGCAGCACCATCTCCTCGACGGTGCGCGCGGTCGAGCGGTGGACGTGGAAGCGCACGCCATGCCGGTCGACGACCAGCACGCGCGGACGCGCGAGGCTTCCGATCGGGTTGATCGTCCCGAAGCCGGTCGCGTACCAGGTGGTGCGCTCCTCGCTCAGGACGAGCGCATCGACCTCCGCCGCATCCATCTCACGGCGCAGCGCGTCGATCCGTCGGACGTACTCGTCGTCCGCAAAGCGGACGCCGGGCCACGCGTTATTCATCATGTGGCCTGCTCATCAGACAAGCTGATGCCACTGTAGCCCACCCGCCGGGCGAACGGAAGGGGGAACCGCAAGCTGCGGCTCGCTGCCGCTTGTCAGATCGGCAGGCGCAGGCGGAACGCCGGCCAGCCGTCGCGCAGGATGGACCGCATGTCCTGCAAGTGTCGGGCCATCGCGCGCGCCGCGCGCTCCTCGTCTCCCGAGGCCACAGCGTCGAAGACGATGCGGTGCGCCTCGAGTTCCCACTCGGCGTAGCCCTCCTGGCGAAGCTCATCGCCGCGCTGCTCGAGCAGGGGCATGATGCTCTGCAGGAACTCGGCGAAGATGCGGTTCTTGGCCGCTTCGGCCAGGACCAGGTGAAACTGCGTGGCCTCGGGGATGGCCGTGCCCTCACAGGCGACCTTGGCGCCCGCCGCATCGAGCACCCCCTTCAGCCGCTCGAGGTCCTCGTCGCTCGCGCGCTCTGCGGCCCGGCGCGCGATGGCGATCTCCATGACCTCGCGAGCCTCGAGCAACTCGCTGTTGAGGGCCTTGCGCAGCGCCCCGTCCAGCGCGCTCTGCGCCGACGTGGGAGCGCCGACGACCACCGCTCCCTGGCCGTGGCGCACCTCGATGGCACCGAGCAGCACCAGGCCGTTGAGCGCCTCACGGATAGTCGAGCGGCCAACGCCGAAGCGGTCCTTGAGGTCCGCCTCGGAGGGCAGGCGCTCGCCTGGGGTCAACTGGCCCGAGGTGATGAGCTGCATGAGCTGCTCCGCCACGGCCTGCGCCAGGTTGCGCCGCACCGGACGCTCGATATTCGACGTGGGGAAGCTCACGCCGAGCATCGTACACCGGACGGCACCCTACTCATCAGACGTCTGATGAGTAGGCTTCGAGGCTGCGATGACCCGAGTCCTCTCGATCGGCGAGGCGATGGTGGAGCTGCGTCACACCGACACCGGCTTTGACGCCGCGGTCGCCGGCGACGCCTTCAACACCGCGGTCTGGCTGCGTCGCGACGGCGCGGAGGTCACGCATGCGCAGGACCTCGGCGACGACCTCCTGCGCCCCAGGCTGACGGCCGCCCTGGCCGAGCGGGGCATCGTCTGGCACGGCCGCAACCGCCCCAACCGTCCCAACGGCATGTACCTGGTCGACGTCGACGTCAACGGCGAACGACGCTTCGAGTACTTCCGGGCCGGCAGCGCTGCCGGCGACACGATCGCTTCCGAGACCGTTGACGAGCTCGCCAGCGTCTCCGCCCAGCACGACCTGGTCGTGGTGACCGGGATCACCGTCGCCACCACCGGTGATGACCGGGCGCTCGACCGGCTGGCCGGCCGCCTGTCAGCGCCGCTGGCGATCGCGTGGAACGTCCGCTCTGGGCTGCACCGGCGCATCGAGGGCGACGCGATCGTCGCTCGCCCGCCCGAGCAGATCGGCGAGCGCCTCCTGGCGCTCTGCCGGCACGCGACGGTCGTGCTCGCCTCGGAGGACGACGTCGCGCTGTCGCTCCCGGGACGATCGCCCGAGGCGGTCGCGCAGGCCCTCGCCGCCGACGGCGCGACCGTCGTCCTGACCCGCGGCGCCCGCGGCGCCTCCGTGTGGCACGCCGGCGACGCGTACGACCAACCCCCCGTCACGCCCGACCGCTTCCGCGACACCACCGGGGCGGGTGACGCCTTCGCTGCCGGCTTTCTGCACGGCTGGCTGCGCGCGGCCCACGATCCAGCGGCGGCCGCCGCCGCGGGCGCGGCGACCGCAGCCCGGGCGCTCGCCTGCCACGGGGCGCTTCCGCCCGTCGAAGTCAGCCGCCGCGAGCCGCGTCGACCGCAGCGGTGAACCGCTCGGCGCTGCGTCGGATGCCGTCCCAATCCTCCGCGCCGATCGCCGCCGCGCCCGCCAACTCGCCACCGGCACCGACCGCGAAGGCGCCGGCGTCGACCCACTCGCCCAGGTTGGCGGGCGATATGCCGCCGGTCGGCACGAGGGGAACATCGGGGAACGGGCCGCGCAGCGCGCGCAGGTAGCCGGGCCCTGCCACCGAGCCCGGGAAGAGCTTCACCGCGTGCGCGCCGAGGCGGCGCGCACGCAGGACCTCCGTGGGAGTCAGGGCCCCGAGCAAGGTAGCCGCGCCGGTGGCGAGCATGGCCTCGCCGATGGGCTCGTCGATCCCGGGGGCGACGAGGAAGCACGCGCCGGACGCAACTGCCTCCTCGGCCTGGGCCGACTCGAGCACGGTCCCGGCACCGAGCACCACTTCGTCGCCGAACCGATCGCCGAGGCGCGCGAGCACGGCGGCCACGTCTGGTGTGGAGTACGTGACCTCAAGAGCCGTCACACCGCCTTCCACGAGGGCCTCTGCCGCTCGCACGGCCCCATCGGCAGTCGGCGCCCGCAGCACAGCCACGACGCCGGCTTCTCCCAGGCGGGCCAGCGCCGCTTCCGCGGTCATGTGCTCTCGCGCTTGCGACGCGCCTGCCACGGCCAGATGAGGTCTCCGACGACCCGCACCAGGCCGAACAGCGTGACGCCGACGATCGCGACGGTGAGGATCGCGGCGAACACGAGTGCCGTCTCGCTCTGGGCGTTGGCCGACAGCATCAGGGAGCCGAGGCCTTCCTGTGCTCCGACCCACTCGGCGATGACCGCACCGATGACGCTGAACGTCACGCCGATCTGCATGCCCGCAAGCAAGTAGGGGATCGAGGTAGGCAGCCGGATGACGCGGAACACCCGCCATTCGCTGGCCCCGTAGCTGCGGAGGAGGTCGACCGCGCCCTGCTCCGCGGAGCGCAGGCCCTCCACCTGGTTGACGCAGATGGGAAAGAAGACGATCAGCGCCGCGATCAGGACCTTCGGCGTGATGCCGAAGCCGAACCAGATGATCAACAGCGGCGCGATCGCGAAGACGGGGATCACCTGTGACGCGATCACGAGCGGGTAGAGCGTGCGCTCGAGGACCTTCGAGTACGCGATGAGGATCCCGCAGATCATGCCCGTGACGGCTCCAACCACGAAGCCGAGCGCGATCTCCTTGAACGTGACCCACAGGTCCGTCAGCAGCGTCGAGCGCTCCTCCCACATCGTCGAAACGATGTCGGACGGGGGAGGCAGGATCACCGCGTTGACGTCCGCGGCCTTGACGTACAGCTGCCAGAACCCGACGATCAGGAGCACGAGCGCCGACGCCGGAAGGACGGCCTTGCCCAGGTGAAGCCCACGACGCAGCGGCGACATCACACCGCCCCCTGCTCGAAGGCCTTCAGGCTCTCGCGGTGGATCTCCGTCAGCAGCCGATTGCGCAGCTCGGTGAACTCGGGCGTCGTTCGCAGGTCGGTGGACCGGGGTCGCGGCAAGGTGATCTTGACCTCATCGATGATGCGGCCCGGCCGTGCGCTCATGACGTGCACACGGTCGGAGAGGAACACGGCCTCGTCGACGTCGTGAGTGATGAAGAGCACGGTCTTGCGCTCCTCGCCCCAGATCTCGAGAAGCCATTCCTGCATGAGCAGGCGCGTCTGCGCGTCGAGCGCGCCCAAGGGCTCGTCGAGGAGCAGGACGCCACGCGGGAAGAGCATCGTGCGGATGAACGCGGCGCGCTGCCGCATGCCGCCCGACAGCTGGGCCGGATAGGCCTTGGCGAAGCGTCCGAGCCCGAAGCGGTCGAGCAGCAACGACGCCTCCGCACGCGCCTTCTTGCGGTCCATGCCGGCGGTCTCCATCCCGAGGATCACGTTGTCGAGGACCGAGCGCCATGGCAGCAGCAGGTCGCGCTGCATCATGTAGGACACGCTGCCGGTCCGTCCGGTCACCCGCTCACCGTGGACATAGATGTCACCGCTGCTCGGGGCGAGCAGACCGGCAACCATGTTGAAGAGCGTCGACTTGCCGCACCCGCTGGGCCCGAGGATCGTCACGAACTCGCCGGCCTGGACCTCGAACGAGGTCGTGTCGAGGACCAGCAGGTCGTCGCCGTCCGTATCGAACCGCCGGCAGATGCCGTCGACCCGCACGCCCTGCCCGGCCGCCCCGGGCGCCGGCGCGTCAGCCGCCCCGCTCGCTGGCATGGCTCTCACCGCCATTCTCCCTCCTGTCCGGCGCGAAGAGCACGGCGACCGGGTCGCCGGGCTCCACGCGCCCGTAGGTCACGTGAATCGCCACCACACCGTCGTCCGGCGCGTGCAGCTGCTGCAGACATCGGCCATCGAGGTCGAGGACCTCGGCGACGACATCGCCGCGCACCACCGCCGCCCCGCGTTCCCGACGCTGGGCGGCTCGACCCTCGGCTGTGGCCGACAGCCAGTGGCGCTGGACCTCAGTGGGGCGCCCGCCACCATCGGGCCGCTCACGCAGCTCTGCGTGGCGGACGGCCCCGTCCAGAGCGCGGAAGACATCGGCGCGGCCGGCGGACGTAGCCCGCCCGAGACCCCCGACCTCCAGCTCCGCGGCCGGCACACCGGCGCGGACAGCCGCGGCGGGGAGCAAGCCCTCCGGCCAATCCCAGGCCTCGGCATAGGGAGCGCCGACCGCGTGCGCGAGCTCGCGGCTTCGCGCGGCCACGGCTTCGCCGCGTTCGCTCCGGGGATACTCGACGTACGTCACGGTGTCCCCGCCGCGGCTCCAAGAGTGCAGCGTGAGCAGCAGGTCGAGCTCCGGCAGCACATGCGCGGCGACCGCCTGCGCCAGCCGCTCGGTCGGCCGACCACTGCCATCGCCCGGAAAGACCCGGTTGAGATCGACGCCGTCAGGCCCCAGCCGGGTGCCCGCGGCAAGCGCAGCGGGGTGGCAGACCGGCACCGCCAGGATGCGCCCACGATCGATCGTCGCGTGCTGGAGCCAGGCGACGAGCGCGTCGATGCACTCCACCTCGTCACCATGGACGCCCGCCACGAGACCTAGCGTGGGGCCCGGGTGGGCGCCGCGGAGCTCAATGATCGGCAGGTCCTGCCCGGCGGCAGCCAGGCGGCCGTCACGGCGCGAGCCAGTGCTGGGGCGCCACACGATCCGGGCGACGTCGCTCATCAGATGAGCAGACTACCGAACGCGTCAATGGCGCGTTGCACCTCACTCCGAGCCCCTGAGACGGTCTTTTTATGGCATAGTCGTCTGATGACCTGCTATCAGGATGGGGCGGTGCGCGAGGACGACGCCGAGTTTTGGAATCCGCGGGCGCGTCTCCGCTGCGTCACCTGCGGCGCGACCGTGCCGCTCGGTCCAGCCTGGACCGGCTGCGCCTCCTGCCGGGGTGGGTCACCCCTGGTCGTGAGCTACGACCTGCCGGAGCCCCCGGCGTCGGCCGACGACCTCCGCGAGAACCTGGCGTGGCTCACGGCCACCGCCCTGCCGATCCACGCATCGGCGAAGGTCAACCTCGGGGAGGGCCGCACGCCCCTCCTTCCCGCGCCCGGTCACGGCGCCCCCACGTGGCTGAAGGTGGAAGGACAGAATCCGACTGGCAGCCACAAGGATCGCTTCCACGCGATTAGCGCCGCGATCGCTCGGCGGCTCGGCGCGGCCGCGATCGTCACCTCCTCCACCGGCAACCATGGCGCCGCGTCGGCCGCGTACGCGGCCCGTGCCGGGCTCGGCTGCCTGATCCTGCTGCACCCCGATTCGCCGGACGCGCTGCGGACCCAGCTGCGAGCCTACGGCGCGCACGTCGGCGTCGTTCCAGGTGAGGTCCAGACGATCGTTGCAGCACTCGTCGACGAAGCCGGCTGGTACCCGGGCACCGGTGCCGATCCGGCGCTCGCCGGGCGAGGCAATCCCTACGGCCAAGAGGGCTACAAGGCCATCGCCTACGAGATCGCCGGCGAGCTCGGGCGTGTTCCGGCGGTCGTCGCGGTTCCTGCGGCCAGCGGCGACACCGTCTTCGGCGTGCAGCGAGGGTTCCGCGAGCTGCACGATCTGCTCGGGCTGCCCATGCCCGTCGTGCTCGGTTGCCAGCCCGAGGGTGCAGCGCCCCTCGTGCTCACCGCCGAGCGTAGGGCCGATACGCCGCAGGTCGTGGCCGAGGCGACGTCCGCCGCGCTCTCCGCCCGGGACCCGCGGTCGGGCTGGCACGCGTCGCTGGCGCTCCGCGACGGAGGCATCCCCATCGCCGTGCCCGAGGAGGCGATCGCACGTGAGCTGCGTACCCTCGGCGCGATGGGACTGTTCGTGGAGCCGGCCTCCGCGCTGGGCCTCGGCGGTCTTCGCCTGGCGCGCGAGCGCGGACTCGTCGATCCCGATGCCGACGGTGCCGTCGTCCTGACGTCGTCGGGGCTCAACTGGACCGCCGACGCCGACGCGCTGCTGGGCGTCACCGATCCCGCCCGCAGCGCCGACGCGGTGTTCGCCGACCTGCGCAACGCCGGCCTCCCCGCCCCTGCGCCCGCGCACGCCTGATCCTGCTCGGCAGCACCCACAAGGAGCCCATCCGCATGAGCCATCGCTACATCACGTCCGGCCCCGGCGTTCCGCCCGCGGGCGCACCGTACTCGGCGGCCGTCGTCGCCGGTGACCACTGCTACATCAGCGGTCAGGTCGCGACGGACCCCGAGACCGGCGAGATCCTGCACGGCACTGCCCAGGACGAGATCCGGGTGGCGCTGACGAACCTGCTCGCCATCGCCCGTGCGGCGGGCTTTGCGCCCAACGAGTTCGTCTACGTCCAGATCCTGCTCGCCGACATGGAGGACTTCTCCGCGATCAACGAGGTCTACGAGACGTTCTTCCCCGCCGACGCGCGGCCCGCCCGCATGTGCACGCAGGCGGGTGATCTGCCGGTCGGCGCCCGCGTCGAAGTGCAGGCGACCGCCGTCAAGCGCAGCGCGTGATGCCGGAGAAGCCACTGCGCGTCCGTCGCCACGATCGTGGCCTGGCGGTGTGCGACCCTGACGGCGCGTGGCATCCGTTCCCCGAAGGCGCAACGCTCGACGGGCTGCTGGCCGCGGGTCGTGATGCGCTGTGGCGCGCCGCCCGGGAGGCTGCCGAAGCAGGCGCTGAGGTGTCCGCGCCCGAGGCCTGTGCCCCAGTCGAGAGCCAGGAGGTCTGGGCGGCCGGCGTCACCTACGAGCGGAGCCTCGACGCCCGGGTGGCGGAGAGCGACGGCGCTGACAGGTTCTATGCGCGCATCTACGACGCCGAGCGGCCTGAGCTCTTCTTCAAGAGCGCCGGCTGGCGCGTCAGCGGACCTGGGACGCCGATCGGCATCCGCGCCGACGCGGCGTGGAACGTCCCGGAACCCGAGCTCGCCGTCGTCCTGGATGTGGCAGGGGACATCGCCGGATACACGATCGGCAACGACGTGTCGTCCCGCGACATCGAGGCAGCCAACCCGCTCTACCTGCCGCAGGCGAAGCTCTTCGAGGGCTGTTGCGCCCTGGGCCCGGACATCGTCCTCTCCGAGGATCTCGGCGCCGCCGAGATCCGTCTCGAGATCCAGCGGGCGGGTACCGTGATCGTCGATGAGCGCGTCTCGGTCGCCACGCTGCGACGGCGTCCGGCTGATCTCGCCGCGTGGCTCTATCGCGCCGTGCGCTTCCCGGTCGGCGCGGTCCTGCTGACAGGGACCGGAATCGTCCCCGACGATGCGTTCACGCTGAGTCCCGATGACGTGGTCTCCATCTCGATCGACGACATCGGTGTCCTCTCCAACCCCGTCATGCAGGTCGGTACGCCTTGAGCGAGATCCTCTCCACCTCTCCACAGACCCCCGGTGACGTCGTCGGCCGCTGGGCCGACGGCGGCGCCGCCGGCGCCGACCGCGCCGTGACCATCGCCCGCACGGCGGCCCCGGGCTGGGCGGCCCTCACCGCATTCGAGCGTGCTCAGGCGCTGCAGAGCGCGGCCGCGCGCCTCGACGACCGTGTGGCCGAGTTGTCCGCCTTGGTCGTGCGCGAGGTCGGCAAGCCGGCCGCCGAAGCCCGTGGAGAGCTCGCCCGGGCGAGCGCGATCCTGCGCTACTACGCGCAGGCGGCGTTCGACGCCGATGGCGACACGCTCCCCGCGGCCGACGGCCGGTCCTGGCTCATGGCCCGCCGGCGACCGCGCGGCGTCGCCGGGCTGATCGCGCCCTGGAACTTCCCGGTGGCGATACCGGTGTGGAAGCTCTCTCCCGCGCTGGCATGGGGCAACACCGTGGTCCTGAAGCCGGCTCCTCAGGCGACGGCGTGCGCCGAGGCGCTGGTCGAGGCGCTCGGGTTGCCCGAGGGTGTCGTCGCCCTCGCCATCGGCGGGACGGCGACCGGTCGGCGCGTGGTCGAGCACCCGGACGTGGACGTCGTGTCGTTCACCGGCTCGGCCGCCGCGGGAGCCACGGTCGCTGAGGCGGCCGCCCGGCTCAGCAAGCCCGTCCAGTGCGAGATGGGTGGGAGCAACCCGTCGATCGTGCTCGACGACGCCGACGTGGCCGCCACGGCGCGGATCCTCGCGCAGGCGACGATGAGCTACTCGGGCCAGAAGTGCACGGCCACCCGCCGGGTCATCGCCACGCCGGGCATCATGAGCGCGCTGAAGGAGGCGCTCGTCGACGCCGTGGCTGAGCTGGCCGTCGGCGACCCCGCCGACCCGACGACGGTTGTCGGACCGCTGATCGACGAACCGGCACGAGACCGGGTCCTCGCCGCGACGCGCGGCGCGACCGCCCGCGGCGCGCGGGCGCTCCTCGGCGGCGAGCCGGTCGACCACGACGGGTGGTTCGCCGCGCCGGTGCTGCTCGACCAGGTCGACCCCGGCGACGAGGTCGCCCGCGAGGAGGTGTTCGGACCGTTCTGCGCGATCTTCGAGGCCCCCACGCCCGAGGCCGCTCTGGCGCTGGCCAACGCGAGCCGCTACGGACTCGCGGCCGCCGTGTTCACCGGTGATCTCGAGCACGGCATGCGCTTTGCCGACCAGCTGCACGCCGGGCTCATTCGCGTCAACGCGGCCACGACCGGCGTTGACTTCCACGCGCCGTTCGGCGGCGAGGGCGCATCGAGCTACGGACCGCGGGAGCAGGGTCGCGCGGCACGGGAGCTCTACACCAGCACGCACACGATCCTCGTCACCCCGTCCGCCTGAGCACGAGCGCGGGCGTTCCCTCAGGTCGCCAGCTCGAGCTCGAGCGCCTGCGCGTCCTCGGGGCCCAGGTCGGCCGGAGCGGTCGAGCGCACCGGTGTGAGCAGCCGGTGCCAGGCCCCCAGCGCCAGCACCCCGACGGTGACCGCCGCCGCGCCCACGTAGAGCGGCGCCGCCGCGGAGACGTGCTCGCTCAGCTTGCCGGCGAGGAACGGCGCGATCGCGCCGCCGGCGAAGCGCACGAAGTTCGTGCCTGACGCCGCCACCGACGTGTCGACCGCCGAGAGGCCGAGCAGGAGGTTGGAGAGCAGCGCGTTGGCCACGCCGAGCACCAGCCCGGAGGCCACGATCGCCACGACCATGATCGTCTCGCTGTCGATGCCGACCCCGATGACCACCAGGTCGACCGCCAGCAGCGCGAAGCATGCGGCCAGCAGTGGTACCAGCGGCAGGCGGGCGGTGAGCGCCGGGGCGCCGAAGACCGCGCCCACGGCCACGAGCACGCCCCAGCCGAAGAAGACCAGGCCGAGCGCGTGCACGCCGAGGCCGAGCGGCAGCGGCGTGTAGGCCAACAGCATGAAGAAGCCGAAGTTGTAGAGCAGCGCGACGACCGCGCCGGCCAGCAGCCGCCGCTCGGCGAGCGCGCGCAGCGGCGCCGACGCGCGGATGCGCCGCGCGGGCGGCGGGGGCGGCGTCGCGCGGACGCCGGCGGCCACGCATGCGGCCGAGACGGCCATGAGCACGGCGACGCCGAAGAACGGGATGCGCCAGCCGATGCCGCCGAGCAGGCCGCCGACCAGCGGGCCGCTCGCGATGCCGATGCCGAGCGCCGACTCGAACAGGATCACGGCCGCGGCCACGCCGCCGCGCGCCGACCCGACGATCGTCGTCATCGACGTCGAGACGAAGAGCGCGATGCCCAGGCCCCAGCCCGCGCGGAAGATGACGACGGCGGCGACGCTGCTCGATGCCCCCGCGGCCGCGCTGCAGACGATCACCAGCGCCAGGCCGAGCAGCATGGTGCGCTTGGCGCCCAGGCGCGAGCCGACCCAGCCGGCGAGCAGGTTCGACACGCCGATGATCGCGAAGTAGCTGGTGAACAGCAGCTCGACCTGGCTGGCGCTGGCGTGCAGCCCGTCGGCGATGATCGGCAGGATCGGATCGACGAGGCCGATGCCCATGAACGCCACGACGCAGGCGAGGAGGACCGCCCACACTGCGGCGGGCTGATGAGCGAGGCGGCTGGGCATCGCCACAGAGATAGCAGAGCTTCTGCAACTTCCCGATGGCCGCCGGATGACCGATCTCCGGACGGCGCGCGAGGCCGCGGATAGAGTCGCCGGCGTGCGCATCGACCTGGACGCGGTCCGTGGGGCGCTGGAGCGCCGCCATCCCAGCTGGACGCCTCGCACGCTGAGCGGGGCGCTCGACGCCACGGCGGCGGAGCATCCCGACCGCCCGCTCGTCATCGACGACGAGGAGGCGCGCACCTACGCCGAGGTGGTCGCCGCCTCCGAGCGCCTCGCCCACGGCCTCGTCGCCGCCGGCGTGCGGCCCGGCGACCGCGTCGCGCTCGTGCTGCCGAACGTCGCCGACCTCGTCGTGGCCTTCTTCGCCATCGCCCGCGCGGGCGCGGTGGCGGTCCCGCTCAACGTGCGCCTCCAGCCACGCGAGCTGGCGTTCGTGCTGCGCCAGTCGGGCAGCGCCGTGCTCCTGACGGTGCCGGCGTTCCGCGACGCGGAGATCCTCGGCGCGCTCGACGCCATCGCGCCCGGCTGGCGGGCCGGCGGCTCCCCCGCGCTGCCGGACCTGCGCGCGGTCGTGCTCTGCGCGGGCGCCGCGGCGGACGAGCATCCCGGCACGGTCGCCCTGCGCGACTTCGAGCGCGCGCCCGACGCGGCCCTCGACGCCGAGCTGGCGCGGCGCGCGGAGTCCGCCGCGCCGGACGACACCGCGACCATCTTCTACACCTCGGGCACGACCGGCCACCCGAAGGGCGTGCTGCTCAGCCACGACATGCAGCTACGCAGCGGCTACGGCTCCGCCTACACGCGCGGGTTCGAGGACGGGCGCCGCGTGCTGTTCGCGCTGCCGCTGCACCACGTCTTCGCCTACGTCGAGGGGCTGCTCGCCGTCCTGTTCGTCGGCGGCACGGTGATCGTGCAGCGCGCGTTCGACCCCGCCGCCACGCTGGAGGCGATCGAGCGCCACCGGGCGGCCGAGGCGCTGTTCGTGCCGACGATGAGCCTCGCCGTGGTGGAGGCCGCGCGCGACGCCGACCACGACCTCTCCTCGCTGCACGCCGTCATGTCGGCCGCGGCGGTCTGCCCCGCGCGGCTGTGGCGGGAACTGGCCGAGGTGCTCGAGGTCACCGAGCTGGTCACCGGCTACGGCATGACCGAGACGTCGGCGGCGACGACGTTCACGATGCCGCACGACCCGATCGAGCTGATGGTCGACACCGTCGGACGCCCGAAGCCCGGGGGCGTCGCGGGCGACCCAGCGCTCGGCGGCCTGCTGGCCTCCTACGCGACCGTCGATCCCGAGACCGGCGACCCGCTGCCGGCCGGCGCGGTGGGCGAGCTGGTGGTCGAGGGGCCGATCGTCACCCGCGGTTACCACGACGCCGCGGACGAGACCGCCGCGGCCTTCGACGACCGGGGCCGGCTGCGCTCCGGCGACCTCGGGCGGATCCGCGAGGACGGCTACCTGGAGCTCGTCGGCCGCAGCAAGGACCTCTACAAGTGCGGCGCCGAGAACGTCATGCCCGCGGAGGTCGAGGCGGTCATCGTCGCGCTGCCGGGCGTCGAGCAGGCGCACGTGGTCGGGATCCCCGACGAGCGCATGGGCGAGGTCGGCTGCGCCTTCGTCGTGGCCGCCGACGGCCACGACGTCGACGACCAGGCGATCATCGCCCACTGCCGCGCGCAGCTCAGCCGCTTCAAGGTGCCGGCGCGGGTCGTGCCGTGCGCGGCGGCCGACCTGCCGCTCACCGCCTCGGGCAAGGTCCAGAAGTTCGTGCTCGCCGAGCGCGCCGTCGCGCTGCGGGGCGCCGCCCCGGCCGGGCGCTAGATTCCGGGACATGGCCGGGCACGCGGCGCTGCACGAGCACGAGCCCGCGGAGGCGCCCTCCGCGCGCATCGGCGCGGCGATCGCGGGCGTCGGCCACGCGGTGCCGCCGACGATCGTGACGAACGCCGAGATCGCCCGCCGCCTCGGCGTCGACGAGGACTGGATCGTCTCGCGCACCGGCACGCGCGAGCGCCACGTGCTCGGCCCCGGCGAGCGCCTCGCGGACCTGGCCGCCGCCGCGGCGGCCGGCGCGCTCGAGCAGGCGCGCGTCGCCGCGCACGACGTCGAGCTGGTCCTCGTGGGCACCACGAGCTCGGACGAGATGAGCCCGCACACCGCCGCGCTGGTGGCCGGCGACATCGGCGCCGACGGCGCCGCGGCGATGGACGTCAGCGCCGCCTGCACCGGGTTCCTCTCCGGGCTGTCGCTCGCCGCGGCGGCGATCGAGGCGGGCCGCATCCGGACCGCGCTGGTGCTCGGCGCCGACGGCCTGTCGCGCTACGTCGACCGCGACGACCGCGGCCCGGCGATGCTGTTCGGCGACGGCGCGGGGGCGGCGGTGCTCACCGCCACCGACGGGCCGGCGCGTGTGGGCCCCGTGCTGCTGCGCTCCGACGCGACCAACCGCCACCTGATCCGGCTGGCGCGGGACGAGTCGCTCATCCGCATGGACGGGCCGACCGTCTTCCGCCACGCCGTCCGGCTGCTGTCCGAGGTCACGCACGAGGCGACGGCGGCCGCCGGCATCGCCGTGGAGGACGTCGACCTCTTCGTCTACCACCAGGCCAACGCGCGGATCGTGCGCGCCGTCGGCCGCGAGCTGGCGCTGCCCGACGAGCGCGTCGTCGACGTCGTCGACCGCTTCGCCAACACGTCGGCGGCGTCGCTGCCGATCGCGCTGTCGGTCGCGCGCGACGAGGGGCGCCTGCGGCCCGGCGCGACGGTCCTGCTGGCCGCCTTCGGCGCCGGCCTCGTGTGGGGCGGCGCCGTCGTGCGCTGGCCGGACGCCGCCTGACCGGCATCCGGCGGCGTGGCGGCTACGCCGCCGCGGTGGGGACGCGCTCGGCGATCTCCTGGTCGGTCAGCGGGTAGTGGCAGGCGGCGACGTTGCCGCCCTCCTTGGCCTCCAGGAGCGGCTCTTCGACGTTGCAGTGCCCGTCGACGAACTTCGCGCAGCGCGTGTGGAAGCGGCAGGCCTTCGGCGGGTTGCTCGGCGACGGGACGTCGCCGCCCAGGACCTGGCGCTGCTTGCCGCGCGCCATCCGCGGATCGGGCACCGGCACGGCGCTGAGCAGCGCGCCGGTGTACGGGTGGCGCGGGTGCGCGTAGAGGTCCTCGGAGCTGGCCAGCTCGACGATCTTGCCCAGGTACATCACCGCGACGCGGTCGCACGTGTGGCGGACGACCGAGAGGTCGTGGGCGATGAAGATGATCGTCAGGCCCAGCTCCTTCTGCAGGTCGCGCAGGAGGTTGAGGACCTGCGCCTGGATCGAGACGTCCAGCGCGGAGACCGGCTCGTCGGCCACGACGAGCTTCGGCTTCAGCGCGATCGCGCGCGCGACGCCGATGCGCTGGCGCTGGCCGCCGGAGAACTGGTGCGGCAGGCGGTTGTAGTGCTCGGGGTTGAGCCCGACCTGCCCCATGAGCTCCTGCACGCGCGCCTTGCGCCTGCGCTCGTCCTTCTCGACGCCGTGGATGACGAACGGCTCGCCGATGATCGACCCGACCGTCTTGCGCGGGTTCAGCGACGAGTACGGGTCCTGGAAGATCATCTGCATCTCGCGGCGCAGCGGCTTGAGCTGGCGGCGCGACATGCGGGCGATGTCCTGCCCCTCCCACGTGATCGACCCGCCGGTCGGGTCCAGCAGGCGCGTGATCAGGCGGGCGGTGGTCGACTTGCCGCAGCCCGACTCGCCGACGAGGCCGAGCGTCTCGCCGCGCATGACGTCGAAGTCGACGCCGTCGACCGCGCGCACCGCGCCGACCTGGCGCTGGAAGAACCCGGCGCGGATCGGGAAGTGCATCTCGAGGCCCCGGACCTGGACGAGCGGCTCGCGAGCCGCCGCCGGCTGGCCCTGCCCCTGCTGCTCGATGCTCACGCTCATGCTCCGTGCGTCTCCTCGCCGCTGCTGCCGGCCGCGACCGCGCCGCCGTCCTCCTCGACCGCCGCGGCGCCGGTCGGCGTCGCGGCGTCCGTCGCCCCGTGTGCCGAGGGCGACATCTCGTGCTCGGGGATCGGCACCTCCTCGCGCGCCTCCTCCGGGGAGGAGCCGGCGCTCAGCGCGCCCCACAGCGCCTGCCGCGTCTTGGCCGGCAGCAGGCAGGCGACGGTGTGCCCGTCGTCGCCGTTGCCGGCGGGCGCCAGCTCCGGGTCGACGCGCTTGTGGGCCTCGCGCACGTACGGGCAGCGCGGGTGGAAGGCGCAGCCCGTCGGGCGGTTGATCAGCGACGGCGGCCGCCCGTAGATCGGGACGAGCTCCTGGTCGCGCGGCGTGTCCAGGCGCGGGATCGACCGCAGCAGGCCCCAGGTGTACGGGTGCTGCGGCGCGCCGAAGATCGTCTCGGCCGAGCCATGCTCGACGATCCGGCCGGCGTACATCACGACGATCTCCTCGGTGACCTCGGCCACCACGCCGAGGTCGTGGGTGATCATGACCACCGCCGTGTCCAGCTCGCTCTGGAGGCGCTGGATCAGCTCGAGGATCTGCGCCTGCACCGTCACGTCGAGCGCCGTCGTGGGCTCGTCGGCGATCAGCAGCTTCGGGTCGTTGATGAGCGCCATGGCGATCATCACGCGCTGACGCATGCCGCCGGAGAACTCGTGCGGGTAGCTGTCGAGCCGGCCGCGGGGGTCGGGGATGCCGACGAGGCCGAGCATCTCGGCGGCGCGGTCGCGGGCCTGTGCCTTCGAGACGTCGTTGTGCGACCGGTGGGCCTCGATCAGCTGGTCGCCGATCTTGTAGAAGGGGTGCAGCGAGGACAGCGGGTCCTGGAAGATCATCGCGATCTCCCCGCCCCGGATCCGGCGCATCTCCTGCTCGGAGGCGTTGAGGAGGTCCTTGCCGTCGAAGAGGATCTGGCCGCTGATCCGCGCGTTGGACGCGCGGCTGAGGCCCATCACCGTCATCGACGAGACCGACTTGCCGGAGCCCGACTCGCCGACGATGCCCAGCGCGCGACCGCGCTCGACGGTGTAGCTGATCCCGTCGACGGCCCGGACCAGGCCGTCCTCGGTCTCGAAGTGGACGGAGAGGTCCTTGACCTCCAGGAGGGGCTGAGCCATGGCGTCCACAGGCTAGTACCGCACGCGCGGGTCGAGGAAGGCGTAGATCACGTCGACGACCAGCGACATGAGCGCCACGCCGGCGGCCAGCACGATCGTCGTCCCCTGGATCGTCGCCAGGTCGCCGCGCTGGATCGCGTCGAACGCCAGGCGGCCGATCCCGTCGATGTTGAAGACGGTCTCGGTGAGGATCGCGCCGCCCATGAGGATGCCGATGTCGAGGCCGAGGACGGTGATGACCGGCGTGATCGCCGACCGCACGCCGTGGCGCAGGATCACCCGGCGCTCGGGCAGGCCCTTGGCCCGAGCGGTGCGGATGTAGTCCTCGCCCATGGTCTCGAGCAGGTTGGAGCGCAGCAGCCGGGCGTAGATCGCCGAGAACGCGGCCGACAGCACGAGCCACGGCATCATCAGCGCCCAGCACTTCGCGAAGAAGCCGTGGGCGTCCTGGTAGGCGCCGGAGCCGGGGAAGATGTGGAACCGGCCGATGTCGTCGGAGAAGAGGTAGAGCGACAGCAGGCCGAGCCAGTAGACCGGCGCCGAGATCAGCACCAGCGCGCCGCCCATCAGCAGGCGGTCCCAGAAGGACCCGCGCCGGACGGCGGAGACGATGCCGATGGTCACGCCGGCCACGAACCAGATCACCGCGGCGCCCAGGACGAGGAAGATCGTGTTGGGCAGCCGGTCGAAGATCAGCGACTTCACCGACGTGTTGTTGATGAAGCTGTCGCCGAAGTCGAAGTGCAGGAACAGCGCCTTCGTGTAGTTCCAGTACTGCGACGGCAGCGACTGGTCGAGGCCGAGCTGGTGTCGGATGACCTTGATGAGCTCGGGCGACGGGTCGCGGCCCGCGCGCAGCGCCGCCGGGTCGGCGGTCGGCAGCACGTAGAAGATGAGGAAGGTGACCGCGGTGATCACCAGGAGCAGCACGACCGTCCAGAGCAGTCGTCGCGCGATGTAGCTGGCCATGTGAGAGAAGCGCCCTCCCGCGTGCCGCCGCCCCGGGCACCAGGCCCGGGGCGGCAGACGACGGATCTAGTGAGCTACTGCTGGATCGAGGTGAAGGACATGTCCCACAGCGCGATGTACGGGTTCGGAACGCTCTTGACGTTCTTCGACCGCACCAGCGTGGTCTTGTCCCAGATGAACGGGATGCCGGCGGCGTCCTGGAGGATCATCTTGTCGATGGCCGCCCACTGCTTGAGGCGATCCTCGCCGGTGGCCAGCGCCGCCTTGTCCATCGCGGCGTCGACCTTCGGGTCGTTCAACATCGAGTAGTTGATGTTGCCGCTGCTGCGGTTGATCAGCGAGCCCTTGAAGACCGGCTCGAGCATGGACTGCGGGTCGGCGAAGTCCTTGAACCAGCCGGCGCCGACGCACATGCCGACCTTCTTGGACGGGACCTGGCACCAGTCGGTGTACACCGCGTCCTGCGGGACGAGGCGCAGACGGACCTTGAAGCCCATCTTCTCGAGCTGGTTCTTGGCGACCTCGGCCTGGGCCTTGCCCGGGTCGACGTTGGCGCCGACCATCAGGATCTCGTCGTTGCCCTCGTAGTGACCCGAGGACATGCCCGCCGCCTTGAAGTACTTGGCGGCGATCTGCATGTTGCCGTCCTCGTTGTCGGCGTTGAAGTAGTCCAGGTCGGGGAAGCCCTTCAGCCCGCCGGCCTCGTCGAAGCCGGGGAAGTTCGGCGGCAGCCAGTGGGTGGCGATGTCGCCGACGTACTTGCCTCCGCGCGCGGTCCGGGCCGCCTCACGGCTGAAGCCCGCCATCACGGCCTTGCGGACGTTGATGTTGTCGAACGGCGGGACCTCGGTGTTCATCGGGAAGTAGCGGTAGCCACCCGACGGAACCGTGGTGTACTGGTCCTTGATCTTGGTCACCAGGTCGGCCAGGATGTTCGACGGCGGGTTGGTGTCGAGGATCATGCTCTGGCCGTCGATCACCTGCCGCGCCGCGACGTTGGCGTCGGTGGCGTTGGTGCGGATGAAGATCGAGTCCAGGTACGCGGGCCGGTAGTCCGTGCTCTTGTCCCAGTTGGGGTTGCGCACGATCGAGATGCTCTTGCCGGGCTTGTAGCCGGTGAGGTTGCCCGAGCTGTCGTTCTCGACCATGTACGGGCCGGTGAACGCGACGTGCGTGTTGTACGTCGACGGGTTCTTGGCGTCGAACTCCTTCGCGTAGTCCTCGGGGACCGGGACGGTGATCGGCATCACCAGCGCCGCCGAGAAGGCGACCGCGGTCGGATCCTTGAGGTGGAAGACGACCGTCTGGTCGTCCGGCGTCTCGATGCCCGAGATCGGCTTGACGCCGGTGGTCGGCTTCGTCGGCGCGCCCTCGATGCCCTGGAAGTAGCCGGGGTACTGGCCGCCGACGTTGGCCGAGAAGAAGCGCTCGAAGGCGTACTTGACGTCCTTGGACGTCACGGCGCGGTTGACCGGCGGGGCGTACTTGATGCCCTTCTTGATCTTGACCGTGACCGTCTTCTGGTCCTTCGAGATCTGCGGATCGCTCTCGGCGAGGTCCGGGACGGGCTTCTCGGCGTCGTCCGGCGTGAACGAGTACAGCGGCCGGTTGGTCGGCAGCAGCACGTCGTAGCCCATCGTGTAGTACGTGTGGCCCGGGTCGAGGTAGTCGACGTCGGACGACGCGAGCATCGTCAGCTTGCCGCCGTTCTGGCCGCCGGTGTCGGTCGACTGGGCACTACCGCCGCTGCTGCTGCTGTCAGAGGACGACGAGCTGTTGCTGTCGCCCCCACAGGCAGCGACCACGAACGCCAGCGCGGCAAGCATGCCGACCAGCAGGAATCGGAGAGAGCTCCGAGTCATGTGCGGTCCTTTCTGGATATGCCGCCGGCCGTCTCCAGCGACCGGCGATGGGGATGAGCGGCGTCGCACGTGCACTACTTCGACGTCCGCGGGTTGAGCGCGTCCTGCAGGCCGTCGCCGACGATGTTGAAGGCGAGGACCGTGATGAGGAGCGCGAGTCCAGGGAACACCATGAACCACCAGGCGTCCTGGAAGATGTCGGTCGCGTCGGAGATCATCGCGCCCCAGGAGGGCTTGCTCGGGTCCACGCCCACGCCGAGGAACGACAGCGCCGCCTCGTAGAGGATGTTCTGCGGGATGAGGACCGTCGCGTAGACGATGATCGGCGCGACGAGGTTGGGGAGGATCTCCTTGAAGATGATCCGCTTGTCGCTGGCGCCCAGCGAGCGGGACGCCTCGACGAACTCGCGCTCGCGCAGCGAGAGCACCTGGCCGCGCACGATGCGCGCCATGTACGGCCAGCTGGTGAGGGTGATCACGAAGATCACGACCATCAGGCCCGGCTGGATGGCGCCGCCGAGGCAGCCGTCGGCGCACGCGACGCCGAGGCCCACGGCCAGCACGAGGACCGGGAAGGCCAGGAAGAGATCCATCACGCGGCTGACCAACGTGTCGAGCTTGCCGCGGTAGTAGCCGGTGATCAGGCCGGCGGTGACGCCGATGAGCACGATCAGCGCGGTGGCGATGAACGCCACCTCCAGCGAGACCCGCGAGCCGTAGATGACGCGCGACAGGACGTCGCGCCCGCGGCTGTCGACGCCGAGCGGGTGCCCGCTCTGCGGGCCGGTGGGCTGGCCGAAGTCGCTGAGCAGGTCGATGTTCTGGACGTTGGGGTCCGGAAGCCCGAAGAGCTTGACGATCAGCGGCGCGAAGATCGCCATCAGGACCATGAGGAGCACGATCCCGAGCGCGACGATGGCCACCTTGTCGCGGCGCAGGCGGCCCCAGAAGAGCTCCATCGGGGAGCGCGCGGCGATCTCGCCGGTCGGCGCGTCCGCTACGGGCTCGTTCTGCTCGCTGTCGATGAGCGCCTCGGTGCCGGTGCTCATGCGCCGGCCTCCGCACGCGTGGTGACGTCCTGCTTGATGGGTCCCTCTCCCAGAAGCTGTCGCAGATGTTCGTCGCGCGTTGCCCCTAGCCCTCCCTCAGCGGAGAGTGGCCGCGACGAATCGCGCGCAATGTACTCCTCCCGGCGGCGATATGTCAGGTGACTTGACCACACGCAACCTGAGCTTCATGGAACGCCTGGCCGGATCCGGTTTCCGGATCCACCGTCTGCAGTGCGCAGAGCCCACCGCAGAGGGGTTCTCGGCGGCGCGCGGCGCCGCTCAGAACGTGAAGCGGGCGCCCAGGAGCCGCACCAGGTCGTCCGCCATGAGACCGGCGCCGGTCTGGTTGAGGTGGATCCCGTCCGACTCGCGGACGATGGTCTCCTTGCCGTTGACGGGCATCGAGTCGCGGTAGCGCTCGCCCGGCGTGAAGATGCTGATCGTGTCGACGATGTCGATCTGGCTGCGCCACGGCTGGGCCGCGACGTCGACGGCCGCGTTGACGACGTGCTCGATCTTCTGGCGGGCGGCGTCGCGCGGCGTC
This sequence comes from Baekduia sp., assembly GCA_035765735.1. Lineage (GTDB taxonomy): Bacteria > Actinomycetota > Thermoleophilia > Solirubrobacterales > Solirubrobacteraceae > Baekduia. The sequence goes on from DASTWY010000030.1 coordinate 42,925, forward strand.
ATGACCTTCAGCCAGTAGACGTGCGTGGCCCCGTCGCGGCGGTAGGTGTTCATCACCTGGCGGACGCGGTTGGCGTAGATCGCCGCCCAGTCGGCGCCGCAGCACTGGACGTCCTTGCCGTCGGAGCCCTTCATCGGCCAGCCCTCGTTGGCGCCGATGAAGACGACCACGGCGTCCGGCTGGTCGTCCGCGGCCTGCTTGGCCGACAGCTTGCCCCAGTCCACCAGCGCCGTCTTCGAGATGCCGGTGCCCAGGTGCGGCTCCATGTCGACCTCGACGCCCTTGCCGGTCAGGCGCCGGGCGAGCTCCTTGTCGAGGGGCGTCGACAGCGAGTCGCCGGTGACCAGCAGCGTCTTCAGCGGCCGCTTCGCCGGGGGCTTGGCCCCGATGGCCGTGGGCGAGAAGGCATCCGGCGTCACCGGCGGGATCTGGCCGGACGCGCCGGCCGCGCCGGTGCCCGCCGCCTGCGCGAAGCCGGGGACGTCGCTGAGGTCCTCGTCGGGCGACAGGGGCTTGGTCAGGTCGGCGGCCGCCGAGTGCAGGGGGAGCTGGTCGGCGATCCAGCCCGCGGGCTTGCCCACGGCGACGACCACGTCGTGCTGGAGGCCGCTCAGCTGCTCGCCGGCGCGCTGCATCGTGTTGCCCTGGATCAGCACGAGCACGAACGCCGCCACGAGCACCGCGATGATCGCGTCCCGCGCCCGGAAGAGGCGCGAGTTGCGGTCGAAGCGGTCCATGAGCGCGTCGTCGACCGCGGTCTCCATCTGCGGCTCTTCGGGGATGTCCGGGTGCTCGACGTGGGTCATGGCGGCGGCTCTCTAGAAGCGGAAGTAGATGAAGGGGGCCACGCCCTGGCTGGAGAGCGTGGCGCCGACGATCACGATCAGGACGGCGAGGCCGGTGCCGAGCGCCAGCGGGCGCAGGCGCTCGAGGCCGAGCTGCAGCCGGCGCAGCGGCTCGGCGGGGACGAGCTGGAGGCCGATGGCGGCGAAGATGGCCAGGGCCACCGGCACCGTGAGCAGCGTGAAGGAGCCGGGATGGCCGAGCCGCGCGAGGAAGTCGCCGACCATGCTCAGGCTCTCGGCGCGGAACAGCACCCAGCCGAAGACCACGAGGTGGAAGGTGACGAACCACCGGAACCAGGCCGGCGTGCGGAAGCGGCCCTTGATCATCTGCTCGATCACCTGCATGACGCCGTGGAAGGCGCCCCAGAGCACGAACGTCCAGGCGGCGCCATGCCACAGCCCCCCGAGGACCATCGTCAGCATGACGTTGCGGTACCGCATGAGCTTGCCCTTGCGGTTGCCGCCCAGCGGGATGTAGAGGAAGTCGCGCAGGAACCGCGAGAGCGTCATGTGCCACCGGCGCCAGAAGTCCTGGAAGCCGGTCGCGCGGTACGGGCTGTTGAAGTTCTGCGGGAACACGTAGCCCATCAGCAGCGCCAGGCCGATGGCCATGTCGGTGTAGCCGGAGAAGTCGCAGTAGATCTGGGCCGCGTAGGCGTAGGCGGCCAGCAGGACGTCGGGGGCGTCGTAGGCCTGCGGCACGCCGAAGACCGGGTCGACGACCGAGCGGGCGAGGAAGTCGGCGATGACCACCTTCTTCACGAGGCCCAGCGCGATGAGGGCGAAGGCCGAGCCGACGGCCACGCGGTTGGGGTCGCGCGGCGTGCGCAGCTGCGGCAGGAACTCCTTGGCGCGGACGATCGGGCCGGCGACGAGGTGCGGGAAGAAGCTGAGGTAGACGGCGACGTCGACGGTCGGGGCCGGCTCGACCTGCCGCCGGTAGACGTCGACGACGTACGAGATCGCCTGGAAGGTGAAGAAGCTGATGCCGACCGGCAGCGCGATCGTCAGCAGCGGCAGCGGGGCGCCGAGGCCGATGCCGTCGAGCGCGTCGGCGATCGCCCCGACGAAGAACGAGTAGTACTTGAAGACCCCGAGCGCGACCAGGTCGAGCGCGACCGCGGTGGCGACGAGCGCCTTGCGGTGCCGGCGGTCGTCGGTCCGGCCCATGAGCACCGCGGCCGCCTGGTTGCCGAGCGTCACCGCCGCCAGCAGGATGCAGAACTTCCAGTTGGCCCCCGCATAGAAGACGTAGCTCGCCAGGACGATGAACGGCTTCCACAGGTGCTGACGCGACATCAACGCCCACGAGAGCGTCAGCACGATCGGGAAGAAGATGGCGAACTGGACGGTCGGGAAGAGCATGCGGTGGGGAGTCCCGGTCGCCGTCCGGCGGCGCGAGCGCCCGGAACGTAGCGGATCCCCGCGACGCGCACGCCGGCCGGCGTCCACGCCCCGGGCGATCGTCCGACCACCGGTTCGACGCCCGCCGAAGCGGAGCCCGCCCACCGGCGCGTGGCTAGAGTGGCGGGCCGTCATGCCGGGGTTCGTGCCGATGTCGCCCACCCTCGACCGGCGCCGCGGCGTCGTCGCCGTGCTGGCCGCGCTCGCCGTGCTGCTCGCCGCCGGCGCGCCCGCCGCGCGGGCGCAGGACCCCTACAGCAGCGCCGACGACCCGCCGTGCTTCGGCGCGGCTGCCCGCGACGTGCTCGAGCCGTGCGTGAACCGGTCGCTGCGCACGAAGGTCTTCCCGCGGCCCGCCGACGCGGCGATCATGCCCAACAGCCCGTGCACGCCGTTCGCGCAGACGAGGGTGCTGCTGCCGTGCGCGTTCGGCGTCGACCCCGAGGCGGCGACGGCGACGATCGGCCTGGTCGGCGACAGCCATGCCGCGCACTGGCGCGCGGGCGTCGAGGTGGTGGCCCAGGCCGAGGGCTGGCACGGCATCTCGCTGACGCACGCCAGCTGCGCGTTCTCGAAGGCGAAGGTGAGCTTCGCGCGCCCGAAGCGGCGCGCGTGCACGCGCTGGAACCGCGCCACGCTGCGCTTCCTGCGCCGCCACCGGGAGATCGACACGCTCTTCGTCTCCGACCACATCACCGGCAGCGTGATCCCGAAGCACGGGATGTCCAAGTTCCAGACCCAGGTGGCGGGGTTCATCGCCGCCTGGCGCGCGCTGCCGGAGACGATCCGGCACATCGTCGTCATCCGCGACACGCCGCGGACGACCCACAACTCGATGAGCTGCGTCGCGCGCGCAGTGCGCAGGCACGTCCCGCCCGGCCCGGCGTGCGCGGTGCCGCGCTCGTTCGCCGCGCTGGTCGACCCGGCGACGGTCGCCGCCCACCGCTGGGGCTCGCGCCGCGTGGACGTCGTCGACATGACGCCGTTCTTCTGCTCCAGCCGGATGTGCCTGCCGGTGATCGGCGGCGTGCTGGTGCACAAGGACACGACGCACCTGACCCAGGTCTTCGCGCGCACGCTCGGCCCGTACCTCCAGCGCGCGGTCGAGGCGGCCATGCGCGACTGGGACGTGCTGCCCGGCGGCCCCAACCCCTAGAACGACAAAGCGCCCCGCGAACGGGGCGCTTCAGCGACGGGGTCACAGGAGGCTCAGAGGTCCTGCTGGTAGGTGTGCTTGACGACCTTGTGGCCGCGCTTGCAGGTGACCCGGGCGTCGATCTCGGTGGGGATCGCGTTGCGCTTCTCGCGGCACTTGAAGCCGCGGACGCGGCTCTTGCAGGTGCCGGCCTTGCCGTGCTTGACGCGGCACTTGTAGTAGCCGAGCATGACCTTGCGGCCCACGCCGCAGCTGGTGTGGCGCACCGACAGCGAGGTGAAGTAGCCGACGCCGGGGTACTTCGGCGTGGAGCACGACTTCGCGGCGTGGGCGGTGGGCTGGGCGGCGCCCGCGGTGGCGGGGGCACCCGCGACGACGGGCACCGCGGCGGCGACAGCCGCGAGGACGGCGGCGGCGCGCAGCCGCGTGCGCCCGACGCGGATGGTGGGGGTCTGGAGCATCGCGGCAGCGTAGCTGAGCGAGTTGGGGCACGACGGCGTCAGGAGGCGGACCGGACACGGCCGCGTTCCGGAGCGATCCGCGGCCGGCGGTGTCGGGTTGGCGGGTGGGTTGCGGCGCGGAGCCCCAGGTCCCCGTCAGCGACCGCGGCGGGCCAGGCGCCGCAGCTGCGCCGGCGAGGTGCGGGCGGTGACGATGAGCCGGCCGAGCGCGAACGGGTCCCGCCCCGGCGCGGTCAACCCCCGGCGCGTGGTGGTGGCCGCCAGGAACCCGGCGTCGCGGACGGCCGCCTCCACCGTCGCGTCGACGTGGCCGTACGGGTAGCAGAAGAAGTCGACCGGCACGCCGAGGCGCCGCTGCATCCGCGCCCGCGACCCGGCGACCTCCCGCCGGAGCCGCGCGGGGCCGACCTTCGTCAGGTCGGGATGTGTGAGGGTGTGGTCGCCGATCTCCCAGCCGGCGTCGATCATCTCCTGGACCTGGGCGCGGCTCAGCCCCCCGCGGGCACCGAGGCGACGCCACTCGAGGTTCAGCACGCCAGGCCACCCGTGGCGGCGCAGCACCGGCAGGGCATGGGCGTGCTGGCTGGCGTAGCCGTCGTCGAAGGAGACGACGACCGGCTTGGCCGGCAGCGGCGCCCCCTCGTGCCAGTGACGCCACACCTGGCCGAGCGTGACGCCGTGGTAGCCGGCGCGCGCCAGCCCCCGGATCTGCCGGCGGAAGCGCCGGGGGGGCACCCAGAGGGAGGGGCTGGCGGCGCCTGCGGGCGCCGCCGAGACGTGGTGGTAGAGCACGATCGGCACGCCGCGCGCCGCCGCCGGGCCGGCGCCGGCCAGCAGCGCGGCGCAGGCGGCGACGAGCGCGGCCGACACTGCGCCCGGGCGCCGGTGTCGCACGAGGTCGCGGGACCAGGTCATGGACCGGCGATGGTAGACCCGCCCTAGAGTCTCGGCGGCATGCCCAAGCCGCGCCTGATCCGTCTCGAGCAGGCCGTCGCGACGGCCTTCCCGGATCTCGCGGACCCCGGCGCGGCGATCCGCGACGGCCGCGTCGAGGTCGCCGGCACCGTCCGCGACAACCCCGCCACGATGGTGGCGCGCGACGCGCCGCTGCTGCTCGACCGCAAGACCGGGCTGCGCGGCACCCGCAAGCTGGCGCCCGCGCTGGAGCGCTTCCCGGTGCGGCCGGAGGGCGCGGTCGCGCTCGACGCCGGGGCGTCGGCGGGAGGCTTCACCCAGGCGCTGCTCGACGCCGGCGCCGCGCGCGTGTACGCCGTCGACGTCGGCTTCGGCCAGCTCGTCGGCACCCTGCGCCAGCGCGGCGACGTCGTCGTGCTCGAGCGCACCAACGTCGCCGACCTCGACCCGCGGCTGGTGCCCGACGCGGTGGACGTCGCCACGCTCGACCTCGGGTATCTCGCGCTGGCCGAGGCGCTGCCGCAGCTCGAGCGGCTGCGGTGGGCGCCCGGCGCCCGCCTGGTCGCGCTCGTCAAGCCGATGTTCGAGCTGCGCCTCGCCGACCCGCCCGAGGACGAGCCGACGCTGCTGGCCGCCCGCGACGCGGCGGCCGAAGGCGCCCGGCGCGCCGGCTGGTCCGTGGAGGACTGGATCCACTCCCCCGTGACCGGCTCGCGCGGGGCGCGCGAGCTGTTCCTCTTCGCCGTGCGCGCCGGCTGAGCGGAGCGGACGAGGCGAAACCGCACGTACAGTGACCCGCCGATGCCTCCGATCGCGACCGCTCCCTCACAGGACGAGCAGAGATCCTTCGCCACGGCGGCAGACTTCGAGGCGTGGCTCGAGGCCGAGCAGCACACGCAGCGGGCGGTCTGGCTGAAGATCGCCAAGAAGGCGTCGGGCACCCGATCGGTGTCCTACGCCGACGCCATCGACGTCGCGCTGTGCTTCGGCTGGATCGACGGGCAGAAGGCGCCGCTCGACGACCGCCACTGGTTGCAGCGGTTCACGCCCCGCGGTGCGCGAAGTCGCTGGTCGAAGATCAACCGCGAGAAGGCCGAGCGGCTCATCGCCTCCGGCCGGATGCGCGCCGGCGGCCTCGCGGAGGTCGAGCGCGCCAAGGCCGACGGGCGCTGGGACGCCGCCTACGCAGGTCAGCGCGAGGCGACCGTCCCCGACGACCTCCAGCGCGCCCTCGACGCCGATCCGGCGGCGGCCGCGGCGTTCGCCGCGCTCGACGCGCGCAATCGCTACGCGATCATCTGGCGGCTGAACGACGCCAAGCGACCGGACACCCGCAGCAGGCGGCTGAGCACGTTCCTGGACATGCTCCGCCGCGGCGAACGCCTCCACACCTGAGCACCAGCGTGAGCCGGCGGCCGCCACGGGTGCGCAGCCACCCGGCCCCAGCGCCCCGAGCTGGATTCGAACCAGCGGCCTTCCCCTTAGGAGGGGGACGCTCTATCCATCTGAGCTATCGGGGCCTGCGCTCAAGCCTACGACGGCAGCCGCACCACCGACACGAAGAAGTCGTCGATCTGGCGGACCACCGAGACGAAGCGCTGGAAGTCGACGGGCTTGGGGACGTAGGCGTTGGCGTGCAGCTGGTAGCTGCGCAGGACGTCCTCCTCCGCCTCGGACGTGGTGAGCACCACGACGGGGATCGTGCGCAGGTCGGGGTCGGCCTTGATCTCGGCCAGGACCTCGCGCCCGTCCTTGCGCGGGAGGTTGAGGTCGAGCAGGACCAGGTCGGGGCGCTCGGCCTCCGCGTACTCGCCCTCGCGGCGCAGGTAGGCCACCGCCTGCTCGCCGTCGTTGACGATGTGCAGGTTGTTGTGGAGCTTGTTGTCCTCGAACGCCTCCTGGATCAGGAGCACGTCGCCCGGGTCGTCCTCGACGAGGAGGACCTCGATCGGCTCTCCGGCGGGCTTGGGGGTCATGCGGATCGGTCCTCTCCTGCGGAGATGGGGGTCAGGGCCTCCTCGGCGCTGGGCACGGGGAGCGTGAAGCGGAAGCTGGCGCCGCCGAGGGCGCCCTCGGGCTCGAGCCAGATGCGGCCGCCGTGCCACTCGACGATCTTGCGGCACATCGCCAGGCCGATGCCGGTCCCGGCGTACTCCTCCTTGGGATGCAGCCGCTGGAAGATGATGAAGATGCGGTCGGCGTAGCGCGGGGCGATGCCGATGCCGTTGTCGTCGACGGCGAAGCGGTACCCGTCGCCTTCGCGCTCGACGGCGATGCGGACGCGCGGCGGCTCGTCGCCGCGGAACTTGACGGCGTTGCCGACGAGGTTCTGCAGCAGCGCCACGAGCAGCGAGCGGTCGCCGCGGACCTCCGGGAGCGCGCCGTCGACCTCGACCTGGGCGTCCGCGTCCTCGATGGCGCTCGCCAGGTTCCCGAGGGCCTCCGCGACCACGTCGTCCATGTCCTGCGGCTCGCGCTCGCCGGCCGTGCGGCCGACGCGCGAGAAGGCGAGGAGGTCGTTGATCAGCACCTGCATGCGCTTGGCGCCGTCGACGGCGAACTCGATGTACTGGTCGGCGCGGTCGTCGAGCTGGCCCTGGTAGCGCTGCTGGAGCATCCCGCAGAAGCTCGCCACCTTTCGCAACGGCTCCTGCAGGTCGTGGGAGGCCACGTAGGCGAACTGCTCGAGCTCGGCGTTGGAGCGCTGGAGCTCGACCGCCTGGTCCTCGAGCTGCGCGCGGGCGTCCATGACGGCGTCGAGGTCGGCCACGATCCGGCGCCGCATGGATTCCACGTCGGCGCTGAGGGCCGCCACGTCGCGCGGGCCCTGGCGTGCGACCGGGTGGGCGAAGTCGCCGCCGGCCACCCGCCGGGCGTCGTCGGCGAGACGCGCCAGCGGCCGCGAGACGACGCGCCGGACGGTGATCATCGCCGCCAGGGCGGCGGCCAGCAACAGCGCCAGCGCGAGGACCACCGCGATCGTGGCGGCGCGGGCCGCGTCGCGGAGCCTCGAGCGCTCGTCGTCCCGCCGGGCCGCGAGGTGCGCGTCGAAGGTCGCGAACGCGGCGCGCACCTGGTCGAACCGGTCCTGGAGCTGGGCGTCCCCCGCGACGTCCAGGGCCGGCCGGCCGGTCGTGCGCGTGCGGCTCAGCAGCGGCTCGACGCGCTGGGTGCGCCAGCCCGAGATCTGGGCATCCAGCGCCTGCAGGTCCTTCGTCAGCGACGCGCCCAGCGCGCCGCTCTCCGCGGCGTGCTCGAGCGCCGCGCGGGCGCGCCGCTCCTCGGCGCGCCCGCGGCGGTACGGCTCCAGGAAGCGCGGCTGAGCCGAGAGCGCATAGCCGCGGATGCCGGTCTGCTCGTCCACGAGCGCCGTCAGCATCGAGGCTGCCGCGGTCCGTGCGGGGTCGACGCGATCGACGAGTGCCGTGCGCGCCGAGGAGAGGTTGCCGAGGGCCACGAGGCAGACCGCGAGACCGACGAGCGCCGCGACGACGAACGCGCCCGCGGTGAGCGCGATCCACTGGCCGCTGGACAGCCGGGGCGCGGACCGGGACGTGGCGCGCGGATCAGCCACGGCCTGCCTGCGCGCCGCCGGCGGAGACGACCAGCACGGCGACGTCGTCGGTGAGGTCGCCGCCGTTGAGCTGCAGCGCCGAGCTGATGAGGCCGTCGATGAGCGCCGGCGGCGGCGTCCCTCCGGCGGCCGCCACCTCGCGGCGGACGAGATCCACCAGGCCGTGGGCCCCGAGCCGCTCGGGTCCGGGCCCGACGCGCCCCTCGATCAGGCCGTCGGTGTAGGCCACCAGGCTCCACGCGTCGGGCAGGGCCACGGGGACGGCATCCCAGGGGCCGTCGCCGGCGCCGACGCCCAGCGGCGGCCGCGGAGATGGGCCCGGCAGCGGCTCGGCCGTCCCGCCGGCGACGAGGATCGGCAGCGGATGGCCGGCGACGCGCAGCTCTGCCGACCGGCGGTCGGGGGCCACCGCGACCATGCAGGCGGTGGCGAAGGCGTCCTCGCTGACGCGCTCGTGGACGAGGACCTGCTCGAGCGTGTGCGGCAGCTCGTCGCCCCGCCGCCCGCCGAGCACGAGCGTGCGCCACGCGATCCGCAGGCAGACGCCCAGCGCGGCGGCGTCGGGATCGTGGCCGCAGACGTCGCCGACGAGCAGGTGCAGGATGCCGTCGGACGTCTCCACGACGTCGAAGAAGTCGCCGCCCAGCAGCGTCCGCTCCCGGCCGGGGCGGTAGCGCGTGTCGATGCTGACGCGCGGGTCGGCGACGATCGGGCGCGGCAGCAGGCCGCGCTCGAGGCGGGCGTTCTCGACGGCGGTCAGCTGAGCGGCGCGCAGCTCGTCCTGGATCCGCTCGGCGCGCTGGCGCTCGACCGCGTAGCGGATCGAGCGCGCCAGCAGCTCGCCGTCGACCCGGCCCTTGACGAGGTAGTCCTGCGCTCCGGCGGCCACGGCCTCGAGGCCGCGTGCGCCGTCCGCCAGGCCTGTGAGGACGAGGACCGGCACGTCCGGGGCGGCGTCGCGCAGGCGGTGCAGCGCGATCAGCCCGTCGGCGTCGGGCAGGCCGAGGTCGAGCACGGCGCAGGCCGCGCCCCCGTCGACCAGCGCCGCCTCGGCGTCGCCCACCGTCCGCGCGCGCACGACCTCCACGGCGAGGCCGGCGTCGAGGAGCAGCTCCTCGAAGAGGAACGCGTCGCCGTCGTCGTCCTCGACGAGCAGCAGCCGCAGCGGCGCGTGGGCCGTGGGCGGCCGCGTCCCGCCGCTCATGCCGGGGTCCACCTCCACGTCAGGCGCGATCGGGCCGGTCCGGATAGACGTCGTCGATCGTCGTGCACGGCACGTACGGCGCGCCGGCGGCGGCCTCGATCGCCTCGCGCGCGCCGGCGAGGCGGTCGAGGACGGAGATCACCCCGACGACCTCGTGCCCGGCCTCGCGCACGGCCTCGATCGCCTGGATCGCCGAGCCGCCGGTGGTGGTGACGTCCTCGACGACGACGCAGCGATCGCCGTCCTCGAGCAGCGGCCCCTCGATGCGGCGCTGCAGGCCGTGCTGCTTGGCTTCCTTGCGGACGAAGAAGGCCTTGCCCTCGAAGCCGCCGGCCAGCGCGGCGCAGGCGACGGGGTCGGCGCCCATCGTCAGGCCGCCCACCGCCGTCGCGCCCCACTCCCGGGCCTGCGCGGCGACCAGCTCCCCGAGCGCGAGGAAGCCCGCCGGCCGCAGGATCGCGCGCTTGGCGTCGACGTAGTACGGCGCTGTGCGACCGCTGGTCAGCACGACGTCGCCGATGACCAGCGCGTGCGCGCGCAACTCCTCGATCAAACGTTGGGTCGCATCCATGGGGGCCCGTAGTCTATGGCCGTGCTGGAGCGCCTCATGCGATGGGCCGCGATCGCGTGCACCCTCTTCGTGGCCGCGGGTTGGCTGCTGTTCGCCATCGACCGCACCGGCCAGGCCTCGAAGGCGACGGCCGCCGAGATCGCCGGAGACCGGGTGACCACGACGGTCGATCCCGACCCGGCCGACGAGCGCCTGCGCGAGCAGGTCCACAGCGACGCGCGGGAGGCGGTCGACGACGTCAACGACGTGCTGCTGCGCCCGTTCGCCGCCGTCGCGGAGGGCAGCTCGAGCGAGTGGGTGCGGCGGAGCATCCCGGCCCTGCTGGCGCTCCTCGTCTACGGCATCGGCCTCAGCGCGCTCGCCCGCTACCTCGCCACGCGGTGACCCGCCCCGGGCTGCTGCGGCCTGGCGGCGCTGGTCCACGGGCTCGCCCGCGCGCGCTCGGACCTGCTCGCGCGTGACAGCACGCCGCCCTATGGGTGATCAGGGATAGACGTCCACCCAGTCGCCCATGTTCACCCAGCCGTAGATGGGAATGGCGTCGGGGATCGGGACGCGCAGGCAGCCGTGGCTGGCCGCGAAGGTCGGGACCTCGGCGTAGCCGTGGATCGCGTAGCCGCGGATGAAGAAGCTGCTGTAGACCATCCCGTGGGCGTTGGTCCCCGGCGTCTTCATGTACACGCGGTAGGAGCCCAGCACCGTCGGCGTCGACGGCTTGCCGGACGAGATCGGGTAGATCCGCTGCACCTTGCCGTGGTCGATGAGGGCCAGCACCTGGAGCGACAGGTCGGCCTCCACGTGGTGGCCGTGCGACGGGAAGCGGACCTTGTAGGTGCCGGCGTTGCGCCGGACCAGCCTGCGCATGACGTCCGAGGTGGCGGAGGTCGTCCGCGCCATCCCGGTGACCTTGCGGAAGGCGAGCACCGCACGCGCCGTGCGCTCGTCGTACTGGCCGCGCGCGCCGACGACGTAGCCCCTGTCGCTCAGCCGGCGCTGCATCATCCGCACCGCCGCCGTCGACGAGCCCGGGCTCACGCTGCGCGGCAGCACGTCGACGCCCTTGGGCTTGGCCGCCATCGAGGCCTGCCCCTGGGTCGAGCGATGCGACGCGCGCACGACGAGACGGCCGGTGAACCGCGGCGCGTAGCCGAGCAGGAACGTCCCACCACGGTGCTTGCCGCGCAGGACGTGGACGGTCCGCGTCCTGACGCGATGCGCGCCCCGGTAGAACCGGACCTCGACCTTCTGCCCCGCGACGTAGGGCTTGACGATCCCGCGGACGCGCACGCGGTCGCCCGCCAGGACGGTCTGGTTGCGGCCGCCGACGCGCTGCAGGCGGACCCGCAGCCGGCCGGGCGCCGCGACGGGCGGCTCGGTCGGCGGCGGCGTCACGGTGCTCGGCGGCGTCACGGTGCTCGGCGGCGTCACGGTCGAGGGCGGCGCCGGAGTGGACGTGGAGGCCGGGGTGTCGGCGGCCGCGACCGACGGCGCGGCGGCGGCCAGCAGAGCGGCGATGGGGAGCAGGGAGAGGGGGCGTCGCATGGGGACGGCGATGCTATCCGCCGCCCGCCCGTCGCTCTACACCGTGGAGCGAGCCGGCTCCGGCCGCGGACCCGGCCACGCCCGCATGCCGAGCCACAGCAGCCCGGCGATCAGCGCCGGCGCGGCGACCAGGACCACCGGCACCTGCCAGTCCCAGTGCTGGCTGCTGCTGAAGGCGATCGAGTTGTTCAGGCAGTGCAGCGCGATGCCGGGATACAGCGAGGCGGTCCACTCGCGCAGCAGGCACAGCATCCCGCCGAGGAACGCCAGCGGCAGGATGAACGCGAACGGCGAGCCGAAGACGTGGACGAGCCCGAACGCCAGGCCGGTGATGACCACGGCCGGCCAGAGGCCGATGTTGCGCAGGGCGCCGAAGAAGTACCCGCGGAAGAAGAACTCCTCCGAGATCGGGGCCACCACGGTGACCACGAAGGCGACGGCGACCAGGGCCGCCGTGCCGGAGCCGGCGCCGAGGTCCTCGGTGATCGTGTCCTTGGTGTCGGTCTGGCCGATCGCCGTCAGCCAGACGTAGCTGACGACGATGAACCCGACGTAGGCGGCGACGACGAGGCCCGCCGAGGCCATGAGCCGGTCAGGCCTGCGCAGGCCGAACTGGCGCGGGCGCGGCGGGCCGGTCAGACGGGCGAAGAAGAGCGCGCTGCCGATGAGGCACGCGTCCTGGACGATCACCGACGCGATGCCCACCGAGGCCGGCGGGTCGTCGAACGACGCGCCGAAGATCGCGGCCACGACGCCGATGACGATCGCCCCCACGAAGGCGGCGGCGAACCCCGCCAGCAGCGCGATCGGCGCCGTCCACGGCATCCAGCGCGGCCGGGCCGGCCCGGCCGCCGTCGCGCCCTCGGGCAGCTCCGGGCGCTCGGGCGGGGCGGGATGCTGCGGGGCGGCGTCGACGCTGGTCATCGGCACGAGGGACGATAGGGGCCGAGGGCGTCGAGCACGCCGCGCAGATCGGCGATCGCGCCCGGGCGGGCCCGCTGGTCGCCCGCGTCGGCGGCGGAGGCGGAGGCGCCGTCGCGCACCACCAGCAGCGCGCGGATGCCGGCGGCCCGGGCGCCCGCGACGTCGGCCTCCGGGCTGTCGCCGACGTGCAGCGCGTCGGCCGCCGGCACGCCCGCCAGCGCGAGCGCCCGGGCGAAGATCGCCGGGTCCGGCTTGGCCGCTCCCGCCTCGGCCGAGCTGATCGCGCCGTCGACGAGCCCGGCGAGCCCCGTGGCCGCCAGCGCCTCGTGCAGCGAGACGTCCCAGTTGCTGACCACGACGAGGCGCAGCCCCTGCTCGCGCAGCGCGGCGAGGACGGCGGGCACCTCGCCATAGGGGCGGAACCGGAGGCTGGCCAGCAGCGCGCCGCGGAGGTCGGGCGCCGCGCGGGCGTGCGGCGGGAGCGCCGCGCCGAGGACCGCGGCGCAGCGGTCGCGCAGGTCGTCCAGCGCTGCGCCGTCGACGGCGTCGTCGTGGTGGGCGCGGTAGTAGGCGATCTCCGCCCGCAGCGCCGCGCGCGCCTCGCCGTCGGTCACCTCCACCCCGCGCGCCGCCAGCTGCGCGCGCAGCAGCGGCCAGGGCGGCTCGAGCTCCAGCAGCGTGCCGAGCGCGTCGAGCAGCACCGCGCGCGGGCGCGTCATGCGACCCAGTGCCAGGTCGAGAACAGCGCGCTGGCGCCCGCCAGCCCGAGGGCGAACAGGGCCAGCACGAGGCGCCCACGCCATGCGGGCCCCCGCGCGAGCACGATCCCCAGCCACAGGAACAGCGGGAACAGCACCGCCTCGAACCGCGGCAGCGACATCAGCGGCTGCGGGCCGACGGGGTAGGAGAGCGGCAGCAGCAGCGCGGCCGCCGCGTACGCGCCGTACGCCAGCGGCAGCCGGCGCAGTGCCCCGACGACCGCCGGCACGGCGAGCACCAGGAAGCCGAAGAGCATGAGGTTGTGGCGCCCCACCTCCATCGGGTCGCCGCCGGCGGCGGTGAAGTACACGGGCGTGGGCGAGCCGTGCAGGAGCTGGCGCGCCCCGTCCCAGGCCGCGACCGCCCCGTCGCGGACGCCCGCCCACGGCCCGGCGAAGGCCCGGTGCCAGGTCTCCTGGGCCGAGAACGGCGCGTCGGCGGGCAGGCCGAAGAGCGGCAGCACCGCGCAGTAGGCGACCAGCCCCGCCGGCACGAGCACCAGCCAGCCGACGTCGGCGCGACGGGCGCGACCGGCGCGCAGCCCGTCCAGCCACAGCAGGCCGAGCGGCACCAGCAGCACCAGGCCGGCGCTCCGCGTCGCGGTCGCCAGGACGCCGAGGGCGGCGGCGGCCGCCCAGCGCCCCTGGCGGGCGGCGAGCACCGCGCCCGCCGAGACCAGCAGGAACAGCGACTCGGAGTAGCCGGCCGAGAACCACAGCGCTCCGGGGAAGAACGCCAGCGACCAGACCGCCCAGCGGGCCGCGTCGCCGCCGGCCTCCAGCTCGGCCAGCCGGTGCACGACGGCCAGCGCCGCCACGAACGCCGCGCACGAGAGCACGACCGCGGCCAGCAGCGTCGACCCGCACGCCCAGCCCAGCAGCCGGACGAGCGCCGGGTAGAGGGGGAAGAACGCCGCCTGGTCCGACCGGTCGTAGCCGCCGTCGGCGATCGACAGGAACCACACCGTGTCGTACCGGGCCGCCGGGGCGACGAGCAGGTCGCCGATCGCGCCGAACGGCCGCGTCAGGCCCGCCGGGTCGAAGCCGACGCGGTGCCCGGCGTGCACGCCCCAGACGGCGATGGCGGCCAGGCCCGCGGCCCACACCACCGCGCGGGACGCGGCGAACGCCCTCCAGGCCACGGCCAGGTCACGGCGCCAGGACCGGGGGCCGGCCGGCGCCGGCGGCGCCTGCGGCTCTTGTACGTTGACCGCCACGTGCCCCACATCCTCGCGGAGTCCTGGCTGGACAGCCACGGCAACCAGCTCACGGCGCTCGGGACGGTCCTGCTGGCGATCGTCGGCGTGGCGGTCGTCGATCGGCTGTTCGTACGCCGCGCCGCCCGCGTCGCGGCAGCGATGCGCGGCGGCGAGGGCCTGTCGCAGGACGTCCTGACGCGCCTGCGCTTCGCCCGTCGCGCCACCGAGACGGTGATCATCCTGATCGCGGTCGCCGTGGCCTTCTCGCAGTTCGACGCGCTGGACCGCGTCGGGCGGGCGATCCTGGCGTCCTCGGCGATCACGGCAGCCGTCGTCGGCTTCGCCGCCCGCCAGTCGCTGGCCAACCTCGTCGCCGGCGTCCTGCTGGCCGTCGCGCAGCCGCTGCGCATCGGCGACCTCGTCACCTTCGAGGACCAGACCGGCACCGTCGAGGACGTCGGCCTCACGTACACGTGGCTGCGCACCGGCGCCGACGCCCGCATCGTGATCCCCAACGAGCGCCTCGCCGCGGGCATCCTGCGCAACGACTCGATCCGCACCGCGACGGTGTCGACCGAGGTGTCGGTGTGGGTCGCCGCGGACGCGGACGAAGACGCCGCGCTGCGCGCCATCGCGGCGCTCGGCGTCCGCGCCCGGATCGCCGACGCCGCCGCCGACGGCCTGCGGATCGTCGTGCAGGGCGCCCCCGCGCCGCCGAGCGAGCGCCTGGCCCGCGAGGCGGATCTGCGCGCCCGCGCGCTGGCGGCGCTGCGCGCGGCCGGCTGCCGATAGCCGGACCTCCCCGGGGCGGGCCGGCGGGAGGGTTCGAGCCGGCGGGCTAGAATGCATCGTTCGCGTGCGCGCCCTTGGGAGGGGCTTCACTGCGCCCGCACCCAGACCATGTCTCGCCGCGAACGACATCGCCGCCGGCGTCGGAGCAAGGGTGGACCCGCACGTCCGCTCTTCCTCGCGTTCGGCGTCATCCTCACCCTCGCCGCCCTCGTCGTGATCGGCGCGGTCGGCTGGGTGGTGTCGGTCGCCAACTCGGGCCCGTCGCTCGACAGCCTCAAGCCGCAGGACCCCGGCGCCGCGTCGGAGGTCCTGACCGCCGACGGCCACCGGCTCGGCTTCATCACCTCCGACATCGTCCGCACGCCGGTCAGCGGCGGCCAGATCCCGGAGATCATGCGCCAGGCCACGGTGGCGATCGAGGACAAGCGCTTCTACGAGCACACCGGCGTCGACTTCGAGGGCGTCGTCCGGGCCGCGGTCAAGAACCTCGAGTCCAAGCAGGACGTGCAGGGCGGCTCGACGCTGACGATGCAGCTCGTCCGCAACCTGTACACCAAGAACACCACGCGGACGGGCATCGAGGGCTACAAGCGCAAGATCCGCGAGGCCAAGCTGGCCGAGGCGCTCGAGAACCGCCACCCGGGCCGCCGCGGCAAGCGCTACATCCTCGACACGTACCTCAACGACGTCCCGTACGGGACGGTGGGCGGCAAGACCGCCGTGGGCGTCCAGGCCGCCTCGCGGATCTTCTTCGGCAAGCCCGCGTCCAAGCTGCGGCTGCGCGAGGCGGCGCTGCTGGCCGGCCTCCCCCAGGCGCCGTCGCTCTACAACCCGTTCTTCAGCAAGGACGCCGCCAAGAACCGCCGCAACGACGTCCTGCGCAGCATGGCCGACGAGGGCTACATCACGCAGGCGCGTGCGCAGGCGGCGATGGCCAAGCCGCTCGGCGTCCACCACGACGGCTACTACACCAAGCGCCGCGAGAGCTACTTCTTCGACTACGTCCGCACGCAGCTGGTCAAGAAGTACGGCTACGAGCGCGTCCGCGCCGGCGGCCTGCGCATCTACACCACGCTCGACCTCAAGATGCAGGAGGCGGCGCGCACGGCCATCACCGACGCCCTGGCCGACAGCGACCGCTCGGGCGCGATCGTCACGATCGACCCGCGCAACGGCGACATCAAGGCGATGGTGTCCAACAGCGACTACGGCGACTTCAAGTACAACCTCGCCTCGCAGGGCCACTACGCTGCCGGCTCGACGTTCAAGGTCATGGTGCTGATGACGGCGCTGCGCAAGGGCGTCGACCCCAACAGCACGTACTACACGTCCAAGCCGCTGAAGCTCACGGACCCGAAGTGGGGCCCGATCGACGTCCACACGTACTCGAACACGTACGCGGGGCGGGAGAACCTGGTCAAGGCGACGCTGACGTCGGACAACTCCGTCTACCAGCAGCTCGACCTCGACGTCGGGCCCGACCAGGTCAAGCAGACGGCGATCGACATGGGGATCAGGTCCCATCTCAACGGCTACCCGGCCGAGGGCCTCGGCGGCATCGAGGGCGGCGTCACGCCGCTGGAGATGGCCAACGCCTACGCCACGATCGCCTCGGGCGGGATCCGCAACCGGGTCAACGCGATCAAGAAGGTGTGCTTCCCCAAGGAGTACGCCGGCGGCTACGACTGCAAGCAGGTCAAGCCGCACCGCCACCGCGCGTTCGACGACGGCGTCGCCTACGAGGCGACCAAGATCCTCAAGGAGAACGTCCAGGCCGGCACCGGCACCGCCGCGCAGATCGGCTGCCCCGCCGCGGGCAAGACCGGGACCGTCGACGACTTCACCGACGCCTGGTTCGTCGGCTACACCCCGCGCCTGGCCACGTCGGTGTGGGTCGGCCACGCCACCGATCGCCGCACGCTCGGCTACGGCGCCGCGGGCGGCGAGGTCGCAGCGCCGATCTGGGGCACCTACATGAAGACGGCGCACGGCTCGTACTGCGGCGACTTCCCGCAGCCCACGACGCCGTTCCACGCCACGCCGTTCTTCGGGAAGTACGCGACGACGGGCGTCCCGGGCGGGGACACCACCGTCGACTCGACCGGCACCACGGCCACGTCGACGCCCGATACCGGCACCCCGGACCAGGCCGCGGGCGGAGGCGGCACGCAGTACCCGTCCGACCAGTACGCCGCGCCGCCGCAGGACGCGCCGGACGTGCAGACGCCGGCCACGCCCGTCACGCCGCAGACCCCGGACACCGGCGGGACCGGCGGCACCGCGCCGCCGCCGTAGGCGGTTGCCGGCGGTCGCGGGGAGGGATACGTTCCGCGCGATGCCCAAGGAGGACAAGGTCGAGTTCGAGGGCGAGGTGGTCGAGGCCCTGCCGAACGCGATGTTCCGGGTCGAGCTCGACAACGGGCACGAGGTGCTCGGCCACGTGGCCGGCAAGATGCGCCGCTTCCGCATCCGGATCCTCCCCGGCGACCGGGTGCGCGTCGAGGTGAGCCCGTACGACCTCAGCCGGGCGCGGATCGTGTATCGCCATCGATAGCGGGGAGCCTCGCGCAGGGCGCGGGGAGCCTCGCGCAGGGCGCTCGTCTCCCTTGGCGAGAAGCTCGCCCAGAGGGCTCGTTCTCGCGGCTTGGGGTCTCCGCGAGCGTTTGTTCGTACTGTCTCTTGCATGGGGGAGCTTGCGCTCATCGCCGCGTTCCAGGGGCTGCTCGAGAACCGGTCGGAGCGGATCGTCCGGTGGTCGGGCGACGACTGCGCCGTGGTGCGCGCGCGGGCGGTGCAGGCCGTCAGCGTCGACGCGATGGTCGACGGCGTGCACTTCCGCCTCGACCACGCCGGGGTGACGCCGGCCGACGCCGGGCACCGCGCGCTGGCCGGGGCGCTGAGCGACCTGGCCGCGATGGGCGCCGACCCGGGCGAGGCCTACGTGGCGCTCGGGCTCCCGGAGGGGTTCACCCACGACGACGCCGTCGACCTCGCCCGCGGCATGGAGGGCCTCGCGCGCCGCACGGGCACCACGATCGCCGGCGGCGACGTGACGCGCGCGCCGGCGCTGACGATCGCCGTCACGGTCGTCGGCTGGGCCGACGACGAGGACGCGCTCGTCGGACGGGATGGCGCTCAGCCCGGGGACGTCGTGGTGGTGACCGGCACGCTGGGCGCATCGGGCGCCGGCCTGGCCGTCCTCGAGGGCCGCGCCACGGGGCCCGACGCGCTGGCGCGCCGCTACCTGCGCCCCGAGCCGCGCCTCGACGCGGGCCGCGCCCTGGCCGCCGCCGGCGCCCACGCGATGATCGACCTGTCCGACGGGGCCGCCACCGACGCCCGCCACGTCGCCCAGGCCAGCGGCGTGGTCCTCGAGCTGGACCTCGACGCGCTGCCGCTGGCCCCGGGCGTCGCCGACGTCGCCGCCCAGCTCGGCCAGGCCCCCGGCGAGCTGGCGGCCACCGCGGGCGAGGACTACGAGCTGCTCGCCTGCCTGCCGCCGGCCGCGGCCGAGCGCGTCGCCGACCTGGTCACCGTCGTCGGCGCCGTCGCCGCCGTCCCGGCGGGCGGCGCGCCCGGCGTCAGCGCCAGCGGCGCAGGTGCCAGCCGCTCGTTGCGCGGGCACGAGCACCCCGTCGGCTGACCCGGGGCTGGCCCATCCGGCTCTCCGCCGCGCGCCGCAGCACGGCCACGGCGACGACGCGCGGGTCCACGACGTAGGCCTCGTCGCGGACCTGGTCCTTCAACTTGTCCATCAACATCCTGCTGCCTTCGGGGAGTGGGGAGGGGATGGCGGGGGCCGCCGAGGCCGGACCCGCCGTCGCACCACATCGGCTCACCCGGGCGACGAGCTGAGCGACGGCGCCGTGCTGTCGGAACCTCGTCCAGCCCGAACGGCGGCCGCCGGCACGACGCGGTCCAGCCGCGCGAAGACGATGATCCGCTGCGCGGCGCTGAACAGCGGGTGGCAGGCCGACAGCACCAGCCGGTCGTAGCGGACGCGCCGCAGCACCCAGAGGGCGTCCGGATCGACGATCTGGGTGCGCTCGACGCGGTAGGTGAACGTCGCGTACGGCATCGTGACGACCACGCGGTCGCCGTGGCTCAGCTCGTCGATGCGGCGGAACGGCGCCAGGTACGTCGTCCGGTGGCCGGCGATCGCCGACGTGCCGGGCACTCCCGGCAGCGGCGTCTGGTCGTAGGTGCCCGGCCCCCGGCGCAGGTCCTCGGGCTTGGAGCCCTTGACCAGCACGAAGTCGGCTCCGATCTTCGGGATCTCGATCCGCCCGATCGCGTCGCCGTCCTGCGCGCGCCGGCGCAGCGAGCGCGCCAGGAAGGCGATCCGCTGACGGTCGTCGTGCAGCCCCCGCAGCGCCCGCGACTCGATCGGGGTCGGCCCGGAGCGCTCCAGGCGCTGGAGGTCTCCGCGGAGGTGGTCCTGGCGGAGGCGCGTCTGCAGCGCGGTCAGCGGCTCCTGCCAGAGCACGGTCAGCGCGCCGTCGAGGACGATGAGCCCGCCCGCGACGATCAGGATGGTCGACAGCCCCCGCAGGACCCGGCGGCGTCGCGAGGTGGCGGCGACGGCCATCCGCTACCAGCGCAGCGCCGACTCGGTGCCGCCGAGCGACCCCGGGCCGGCATAGGTCACCGGCCCGCGCACCGTCACGCCGCCCTGGGTCGGCTCGTCGGGACGACCGCGCAGCGCGAGGATCCCCGCCGAGATCGCGCAGCCCCACACGAGGCTCCACAGCAGCCAGGACCCGAGCGGCACGTGGCCGCCGGCGACGAGCAGCGTCCAGAACCACACCGCGTGCGCTGCGTCGAGGCCGAACGCATGGCTGTCGCCGAGGCCGAGCGCCAGCAGCGGGAGCAGGCCGAGGACGACGAGCCCCACGGCGAGCGGGCGCCGCAGGTCGAGATCCGGTGCGGTCGCCCACAGCCACAGGTGCAGCCCCGGGACGACGAGCGCGGCGGCGTACGGGTTGACCACCCACAGCGCGACGGCGACGAGGCTCGTGGTCAGCGCCAGCCCGATCGCCGCGCCCGGCGCGTCGCGCCGCAGGGCGCCGGCACGCCCCGCCGCCAGCCGCAGCACCGCCGGGCGGACGAGCAGCCAGCCCAGCCCGAAGACCACGAGGATGGCCACGAAGGCCGCGACCGGTCCGGCGCCCAGCGAGAGCCCCGCCGCCGGGATCGGCGCCGGGGGCGCGGCGGCGATCAGCCCCAGGGCGCCCAGCAGCACGGCGAACGCGCAGGCGACGAGGAACGGCAGGGAGCCCGTCAGCGCCCACGCCGCCCAGCGGCCGACCGGCTCGCGCCGGCGGCGCAGCCGGGCGAACGCGTCGATCGACACCAGCAGCGGCGGCACGAGCAGCGAGCCGACGAGCAGCCGCACCGCCCACCCCGGCATGATCTTCCCGCGGATGACGAGGTCGGCCCGCGGAGGCTGGGCGAGGTCGGGAGAGGTGTCGAGCGCCATCAGCACGCGCAGCGCCGCCCGGCCGAAGCGCGTCAGCCGGTCCTGGCTGATCTGCGCGCTCGCCGCGGGCGGCCGCTCGCCGGAGGCCGACAGCAGCACGGCGGGCTGGCCGGCGCGCAGGAACGGGCCCTGCTCGGACACGGTGACCGGCACGGCCATCCGCGCCCACTGCGTCATCGCGCGCGGGGTGCCGGGCCCGGCCCCCACCTCGCTCCGCACGGCCGCCTCCACGGTTCGCTGCAGGGCGATCGGCGCCTGCCCGAGGCCGTTGGAGAACGGGACGACGAACGGCCGCCGCTCGTCGGCGGAGGCGACGTCGCCGAGCACGAGGATCGCGTCGGCGCGGTCGCCGAGCCGGCGGGCCTCCTCGACCGCGCCGGCGAAGCCGCCGCTGCCGCCGCTGGTCGAGATGAAGGTGATGGTGCGCCGCAGCCGGCCGTCGGCGGCGACCGCGGCCAGCTCGAGCAGCGCGGCGGTCGACGACAGCTCGGCCTTCGCGCCGGTCGCCGCGGCGTCCCGATGGGCCACGACGACGAGCCCGGGGCCGGGGGCGCCGGGGCGCGTGGCGACGACGTCGACGAGGTCGCGGGCGCCGTCGATCGTGTCGGCGCGGTACCGGTGGACCTCGACGGTCCCGGGCACCGTCGAGCGCAGCCGCTGGGCGACGAGCTGCGCCAGCTGCTCGTCGCCGTCGCTGCCGGGGCGGCGGTGCGCGTAGGCGCGCTCGAGGTCGTCGAGCGTGTTCGCCGCCTCGACGCCGCCGAAGCCCTCCGCGGTGAACGACGTCCGGCTCCCTCGGGGCCGATCCTGCAGGGAGAACGCCGCCACCAGCAGGGCCAGCAGCACGGGCACGAACGCGACGCGATAGAGGCGCGGGTCGAGCATCCGCCTACAGTGTCGCTCAGACGATGCCTGAGCGCGCCCCCCGGATCCTCCTGGCGGACGACGAGCAGTCGATCCAGACGCTGCTGAGCTATCCGCTCCGCAAGGACGGCTACGAGGTCATCACGGCGACGGACGGCCGCGAGGCCCTCGCACGCTTCGGCGAGACCACCTTCGACCTCGTCGTGCTCGACGTGATGATGCCGCGCATGGACGGCCTGGAGGCCTGCCGCCGCCTGCGGGCGCGGAGCACCGTCCCGATCATCATGCTGACCGCGAAGGCCGAGGAGATCGACAAGGTCCTCGGCCTCGAGCTCGGCGCCGACGACTACATCACCAAGCCGTTCTCGCTGCGCGAGTTCCGCAGCCGCGTCCGCGCCGCGCTGCGCCGCGCCGGCATGCAGCGCCAGTCCGCGCCCGAGCCCGACGAGGCGCCGCTGAGCGTCCACGAGCTGGAGATCGACCCCGCCAAGCGCTCGGTCCGCGTGCGGGGCGAGCCGGTCGAGCTGACCTTCGTGGAGTTCGAGATCCTCGAGGCGCTCGCGCGCAACCCCGGCCGGGTCTTCACGCGCGACATGCTCCTGACGCGCATCTGGGGCGACAGCGCCTACCGCGACCCCCGCACCATCGACGTGCACATCCGCCACCTGCGCGAGAAGCTCGAGCTCGACGCGAAGGACCCCGAGTACCTCTTCACGGTGCGCGGCGTCGGCTACCGCTTCCGCGACACCGAGCGATAGCGTCGCAGCCCTCGGATGGGCTCCCTCCGCACCCGCCTGGCGCTCGGCGTCCTCGTCATCGTGCTCGGCGCGCTGGCGATCGTCGCCTTCGGCGTGCTGCGGTCGCTCGACCAGACGCTCGAGGAGCAGCGGCTGGAGGACCTCCAGCAGGACGCGCGCACGTACTCGCCGCCGATCGACCGCGCCATCGACCGCGGCAAGCCCGCCAACCGCATCGACATGCTCGTGCGCGACGCGGCCGACCGGGCCACCGCCCGGGTGACGCTCTTCGGCGTGGCGCGCACCCCGCAGGACGTCCAGACCTACGTGAAGTCGGACTCCACGCGCGAGGTCGAGATCCGCGACCTGCAGTTCGCGGCCGCCGTCGAGGCCGCCCGGACGGGCCGGCCGGCGACCGGGATGGAGGCCGGCGACGCCGGCCGCGTGGGCGAGGCGGCGCTGCCGCTGCGCTACCGCGACCCGGTGTCCGGGCGGCGCGTCGTGGGTTCGGTGATCGTCTTCTCCGCGCCGCTGGACGACGTGGCCGACGACGTCGCGGTGCTGCGCCGGCGCGTGCTGATCGCCGCCGCGGTCGCGCTGCTGTTCGCCGCGCTGGCGGCGTGGATGCTGGCGCGCCGCCCGGCCCTGCGCGTGCGCGAGCTGGAGGACGTGGCGCTGCGCGTGGCCGACGGCGACCTGTCGGCGCGGTTCCCCGTCGGGGCCACCGACGAGATCGGGCAGCTCTCGCGCACGCTCGACGACATGCGCCGCCAGCTCGAGGAGCTCGACTCGGCGCGCAAGCGCTTCATCGCCATCGCCTCGCACGAGCTGCGCACCCCGCTGTTCTCGCTCGGCGGCTTCCTCGAGCTGCTCGAGGACGAGGACGTCGACGAGGAGGACCGCCGCCGCTTCCTCGCCCAGCTCCGCCAGCAGGTCGATCGCATGCAGAAGCTCGCCACCGACCTCCTCGACCTGTCGCGCCTGGAGGCCGGGTCGCTGGAGCTGCGCCCGGAGCCGACGGACCTCGTCGGCGTGGCGCGGCTGGTCGCCGACGAGTTCGCGCCGGCGCTCCGCGCGCACGGCTCGCACCTCGAGCTGCGGCTGCCGCCGACGCCGGTGCGCGCCCACTGCGACCCCGAGCGCGTCGCGCAGCTGCTGCGGATCCTGATCGACAACGCCATCACCCACACGCCGCCGGGGACCGACCTCGTGGTCTCGGCCTCGCGCCGCGGCGGCCACGCACGGCTGGGAGTCGGGGACTTCGGACCGGGTATCCACCGAACGATGCTGCCCCGCATCTTCGAGCCGTTCGTGACCAGCGACGACGCGCAGGGATCCGGCCTCGGCCTGGCCATCGCCAGCGAGCTCGCGGAGCGGATGCAGGGACGGCTGGCGGTCGAGTCGCAGCCGGGCCGCACGACGTTCACGCTGGAGCTGCCGGCATGAGGCGCGGCGTGGCGGCGGGCCTGGCCGCGCTGGCGCTCGGCGCCGCGGGCGGATGCGGCGGGGGCGACGGCGGCGGGAGCACGACCGTCACCGTGGTGCCGACCGCCACCACGACCGCGGCCGCGTCGTCGGGCGCCCCCGCGACCACGCTCGACGCCGAGGCCGTCTACCGGCGCGAGGCGCCCGGCGTCGTGACGATCCTGGCCGGCGGGTTCGGGAGCGGGGAGAGCGGCCTCGGGTCCGGCTTCGTCGTCGGGGACGACGGGCGGATCGCCACCAACGCCCACGTGGTGACCACCGGCCAGGGCCGCGCGATCCGCGAGGCCGGCGAGGTCTACGTGCGGTTCGCCGACGGCAACGAGGTGCGCGCCGACATCGTCGGCTACGACCCGTTCGCCGACGTGGCGCTGCTCACGGTCGACCC
This sequence comes from Baekduia sp., assembly GCA_035765735.1. Taxonomy (GTDB): domain Bacteria; phylum Actinomycetota; class Thermoleophilia; order Solirubrobacterales; family Solirubrobacteraceae; genus Baekduia. Next base: position 67,220 of record DASTWY010000030.1, read on the forward strand.
GGAGGGCCTGGACCTGCGGCCGCTGCCCTTCGGCGACGTCGGCGCCGTCGACGTCGGCGCGCCGGTGGCGGCGATCGGCTCGCCGTTCGGCGAGGAGCAGTCGCTGTCGGTCGGCGTGATCTCCGCCAAGGACCGCGACATCGAGTCGCTGACCGGCTTCCAGATCTCGGGCGCGCTGCAGACCGACGCCGCGATCAACAGCGGCAACTCGGGCGGCCCGCTGCTCGACGGCGACGGCCGCGTGCTGGGCATCAACTCCCAGATCCGCACGACCTCTGGGGCGGGCAGCGGCGTCGGCTTCGCGGTGCCCGCCAACGTCGTGCGCCGCTCGCTCGAGCAGCTGCGCCGCGACGGGCACGTCCGCTACGCCTACCTCGGCATCTCGACGCGCCAGGTCTACCCGCAGGCCGCCGAGCACTTCGACCTCGGGGCCGACTCGGGGGCGGCCATCCAGACCGTCGCGCCCGGCGGACCGGCGGCGCGCGCCGGCCTGCGGGGCGGCACCCGGCGCGAGACGTTCCAGGGCGTCCCATGGCGGGTCGGCGGCGACGTCATCACCAAGGTCGGCAGCACCCCGATCCGCCACGACTCCGACATCAGCACCGCGCTGCTCGCCTACCTGCCGGGGCAGACCGCGCCGATCGAGATCGTGCGCGACGGCGAGCACCGGACGGTGCAGGTGCGGTTCGGCACCCGACCCCTGCAGACCCCGGCGGGCTAGTTAGGCTGCGACGAGATGAGCCGTCCCGAGCAGCGCCCCCTCGTCCTGGTCTCCAACCGCGGACCGGTCACGTTCGACGACGAGGGCGAGTTCAAGCGCGGCACCGGCGGGCTGGTGACGGCGCTGACCGGGCTGGCGTCGCATCGCGACGCGGTCTGGATCGCCTCGGCCCTCACCGACGGCGACGCGCGGCGCGCGCAGGAAGCCGGCGGCAAGCCGTTCGACATCGAAGCCGGCGGCGGCGGCCACTTCCAGGTGCGGCTCGTGGAGTCCGACCCGGAGGCCTACGACCGCTTCTACAACATCTTCGCGAACCCGATGCTGTGGTTCATCCAGCACTACCTCTGGGACCTGTCGAACGCGCCGGACGTCCGGCGCCACGAGGTCGAGGCGTTCGAGTTCGGCTACAACGTGGTCAACGAGGACCTGGCCCGAGCGGTCGTCGAGGAGATCGACGGGCAGGAGGAGCCCGTCGTGATGATCCACGACTACCACCTGTACACGCTGCCGGGGCTCGTCCGGCGCGCGCGGCCCGATGCGTTCCTCCATCACTTCATCCACATTCCCTGGACCCAGCCGGACGCCTGGCGCGTCCTGCCGACGCGGATCCGGCGCGAGATCTACGAAGGGCTGCTGGCCAACGACATCATCGGGTTCCACACCCGCTCGTACCGGTGGAACTTCCTGCAGTGCTGCCGGGACCTCATGGACCTGCCGGTCGACTTCGAGCGCGGCCTCGTCGTGTTCGAGGACCGCGAGGTGTGGGTGCGCGCGTACCCGCTCCCGATCGACGCGGACGCGATCCGGCGCACCGCGCAGTCCGAGCGGGTCTCGCACTTCGAAGGTGAGCTGCTGCGCCGCCGGCGCGAGTTCCTCGTCCTGCGCGTCGACCGGGCCGACCTGTCGAAGAACGTCCTGCGCGGGTTCACCGCCTTCGACCTGTTCCTCGAGCAGCACCCCGAGTTCATCGAGAACGTCACGTTCGTCGCGCAGCTCATGCCGTCGCGGACCGACGTGCCGGAGTACGCCGAGTACCTCGAGCGGATCGAGGCGATCGTCGCGGTCGTCAACCACCGCCACGGCACGCCGGACTGGATGCCGATCCAGCTCAAGCTCCGCGACGACCTCGAGGAGGCGGTCGCGGCGTACAAGCACTACGACGTGCTGCTCGTCACCGCGATGTTCGACGGGATGAACCTCGTCGCCAAGGAGGGCCCGATCGTCAACGAGCGCTGCGGCGTGAGCATCCTGAGCGAGAACACGGGCGCGCACGAGGAGCTCGGGGAGTTCGCGCTCAGCGTGAACCCGTTCGACATCCAGGAGCTCGCGGACTCGATCCACGCGGCGCTGACGATGAGCGACGCCGAGCGCCGCCGCCGGGCGACGGGCCTGCAGGAGATCGTCACGTCGAGGGACCCGGGCGACTGGGTCGACGAGCAGATCGCGGACATCCGCAAGAAGGCGGGGGTCGGCGGCTAGCGCCGGGCCTGCGGCGCCCTGCGGCCTGGTCAGCCGAACGGCGCGAACTCGGCGGCGGCGCCGCCCGGCGCGCCACCGCCGCTTGCGGCCCCTCCGCCGGCGGGCGCTCCACCGCCCGTCCCTCCGCCGGCAGGCCCTCCACCGCCCGTTCCTCCGCCGGCGAGCCCTCCACTCGCCGGCACGGTCGGCGCCGGCGACTGCACCCGCGTCGGTGGCAGCGGATCGGGCGGCGACGGAGAGGGAACGGGCCGAGGCGCCGGATGCTTCCTCCCGCGCGCCCCCTTCACCGCGCTCCCCGCGCTCCCCGCGCTCCCCGCGCGGCCGGCCCGGGTCGTCCTGTGCACCGTATGGGTGCTCGACACGCCCCGGGTCGCCTTGTCCCCGCGATGCGGGGATAGGACGCCCCGCGTCCGGCGCACACGCGCGCGCGCGGACCGGCCGGCGCGCCTGGCTGCCCCCACCGGCTCCGTGGCCGCTTCGCTCATCGCCCTCTCCGACATCGGCGGCGCCACCCGCGCGGGCGCTGGGCGCACCGGCGCGGGAGCGACCGCGGCCGGGACCGCCACGTCCGCCCCGCGCAACCGCGGCCACGCCACGACCAACCCGACGGCCGCGAGCAGGGCCCCGGCCCTCGCGACGTTCCCCCAGCGGATGCGATGGACGATCTCCATACGCGCGCGAGGTCCGCGGCGGCGCAAGTTCTCCCCCCGCGGGTCGGCGGCCGGACGGCCTTCGCTATAGTCGACCGCCGCCCGCGGGCGCCCTTTCACCATGCCTGAGAACCCCACGTACGACCTCATGC
>DASTWY010000031.1:0-5844 GCA_035765735.1 Baekduia sp.
CGTGGGGGAGGTTCAGGAGTGGGAGATGATCGCCAGAGCCGCCGGGGCCAGCAGCACTCCGGCGTGCAGGAGGGCGAGGGGAAGTGACCGGAGCATGACCGCACTCTCCCGCCGCCGCGCCCCGCGCGCATCGGGGCCATCCCGAGGCCGGGGGTACGGCCACCCGACCACCGGACGGCGGAGCGGCGCCCCCTGGGCGATGGGTCAGACGACGCCCGGCCAGGAGCCGCCGCGACCCGTCCACGGCACGGCGGCTCCCGATAGGGCGCAGGGGTAGCCCTCAGGCCGGCGCGCCTTCCTTCATGGCGGCACGGAGCTGATCGCGCAGCTCCGGGGTGTCCTCGTGCTCGTGCACAGAGACGGCGTGCTGCACCGCGGCCTCGAGCAGCTCGTCCTCGCTGTCCGCGGACATCGCGATGCTGCAATGGGACACGCTCGGATACTCGCGGCAGTCCAGGAACACGCGAGCCATGGCATGGCTCCTTCCGCTCGACTACGGGGCCGAAGCTACACCCGGCGCCATGCGCTCGCAAGACCGCCCTCCGGCGGCCTGCAGCGGCGCGCTACTCCTCGTCCTGGAGCGGCGGGATCGCCCGCCGCAGCCGCTCGCGAGCGGCGTCGACGCGGAGGTCGAAGGGTGAGCCGGCGGGCTCGGGCGCCGCGTTCCGGGCGTCGTCGACGAGCGGCACGATCGTGCGCGGCGCGTCGGCGCGGGAGGTGCGCGGGCGCCGCCGGCGAGCCGGCGGCGCCCCGCGAAGGAGGTCGGTCAGCCTCACCCGGCGGCGACGCTGCCGACGACCGAGGTGGTCCAGTCGACGACCGCCGTCGGCTTGACGACGTGGCGCTGGAAGCCCAGCTCCTTGGGGTCCAGCCCGAGGGCCAGCCCGACGAGCTGCGGCAGGTGCAGCACCGGCATGTTGAGCTCGCGGCCGACCGCGCGCTCGGCCCCCGGCTGCTGGAGGTCGAGGTTGAGGTGGCACAGCGGGCACGGCGTCACCAGGCAGTCGGCGTCCGCGTCGGCGGCGTCGCCGAGGTGGCGGCCGGCCTGCTTGAGCGAGGCCTCCTTGTTCATGGTGATGATCGGGAAGCCGCAGCACTTGTGGGTGCCGGCGTAGTCGATCACCGTGCCGCCGAGCGCCTCGATGACCTGCGCGAGGTACGTGTCGCGCGGGTTGGCGTCGTCGATCCCGAGGCGGTCGGTCGGGCGCACGATGTAGCACCCGTAGAAGGGGCCGACCTTCAGGTTCGTCAGCGGCCGCTTGACGCGCGAGCGCAGCACGTCGAGACCCAGCTCCTCCACCAGCACCCAGAGGAAGTTCTTGTTCGCAAGGCCGGCCCGGTACTCCAGGTTGTACTTCGCGAGGGTCTCGTTGACGTGGCCGCGGTACTCCGCGTTGGCGTCCAGGCGCTCCTGGCACTCGCCCTGCGCGCCCTGGCAGGTCGAGCAGATGTTCATCATCAGGTCGGCGCCCTCGACCTGCTGCGCCAGCGCGAACGTGCGCGCGTTGAGCGTGTCGGCGAGCTCCTGGTTGTGCTCGGCGATGACGCCGGCGCCGCAGCAGCTCGCGCGGTCCAGCTCGACGAGCTCGATGTCCAGCAGCGGCGCGACGCGGGCCATGGAGCCGTGCAGCTCCGGGGCGAAGCCGCGGCTCACGCAGCCGGGCCAGTATGCGACCTTCATGCGAACCTGATCCCGATTTCGTTGTGGTAGCAGTGCATCAGGCGTTGTCCTCCGAGGCCGCGGCGCCGGTCGCTTCGACGCGCTCGCTGACGGGCGTCTCGGCGACGTCCTCGTCGCGGCCGGTGATGTACAGGTTCAGCTCGTAGCGCTCCTCGCGGCCCTCGACCTCGTCGTAGATCGCCTGGACGTCCTTGAGGTCCTGCCGCGGGAGCTTGTGCGGCTTCAGCGCGCCCATCGGCGTGACCTTGCGGCGCATGAGCGCCTTGCTGATCGAGGGCAGCGACGCCATCAGCTCCTGGCCGGCGGCCGGGTGGAACTTCCCGAACCACGAGTCGCCGCCGTAGGAGCGCGGCAGCAGCTCCGCCTCGTCGAGCAGGCCGTTGTTGCGCGTGAGCGTGACGAACGCCGACTCGTGGCGGTGGCCGTTGTTGCGATCCACGATGTGATGGTCGTCGCCGGCGCGGCGGCGCAGCCGCATGATCTGGTTCATCGGCGCCACGCCCTTCGGGCAGGCCTCGATGCACTTGAAGCAGTGCGTGCAGTCGTAGATGCCGTGCGGGTCCTCGGCGAGGTCCTTCAGGCGCTCGTACTGCTCGGCGTCGCGGGGGTCGCCGACGAAGCGGTAGGCCTTGGCCAGGGCGGCCGGGCCGATGAACAGCGGGTCGACCTCCATCGAGAGGCAGTCCGAGACGCAGGCGCCGCACTGGATGCAGGCCATCGTCTGCGTGACGTCGACCATCGACTCGCGGTCGACGAGGTACTCGCGCTCCGGGACGGGCTCCTTGTTGAGCAGCCACGGGGTGACGCGCTGGACCTTCTTCCAGTGGACGGCGTCCATGTCCACGATGAGGTCCTTGATGACGGGCATGTTGCCCATCGGCTCGACCTCGATGACGCCGTCCTTCGACGTCGCCAGCGCGCGGTCGAGGTGGGTGTGGCACGCGAGGCCGGGCTGGCCGTTGATGCGCACGCCGCAGGAGCCGCAGATCGCCGCGCGGCACGAGCAGCGGATGCCGATCGAGCCGTCGAAGCGGGCCCTGGCCTGCAGGATGCCCTCGAGCACGGAGCGGTGCGGCTCGAGCTCGATGGTGTGCTCGTCCCAGTACGGGGCGTTGCCCGACTCCGGGTCGAACCGGCGGATGCGGAGGGTGTAGCTCTCCGGTCCCGGGCGCTCGGCCGGGGTGGAGCTCACGATCGGTTCGGCGGCCATGGGCCTAGTACTTCCTCTCCTCGGGCTGCCACTGGGTGATGGTCACAGGCGAGTAGTCGATGTGGGGGGTGTCGTCGCCGTTGCGCGACAGGGTGATGTGCTTCAGCCACTCCTCGTCGTTGCGCTCGGGGAAGTCGGTGCGGAACTGGGCCCCGCGGGACTCCTTGCGCTCCAGGGCGGCGACGACGATGCACTCGGCGCAGTCGAGCATGTACCCCAGCTCGACGGCACCCAGGACGTCCTGGTTGAAGACGGTGCCACGGTCGTCGACGTAGGCGGTCTTCGCCTCCTCCTTGAGCCGGCGGACCGTCTCGAGGGCGCTCTGCAGGCCCTCGTCGTCGCGGAAGACGGCGACGTTGCGGTTCATCGCGGTGCCGAGCTCGTCCTTGATCTCGGAGACGCGGCGGCCGGTCTTCGGGCGGTCGATGAGCGTGTCGATCCAGGCGGCCTCCTCGCGGACCCGCGACTCGGGTGCGGCCTCGGGCATCGGGATGCCCTTGGCGCGCTGCGCGGCGTGCTCGCCCGCGCGGCGGCCGAAGATCAGCGTGTCCAGCAGGGAGTTGGCGCCGAGGCGGTTGCCGCCGTGGACGGAGACGCAGGCGCACTCGCCGGCGGCGTAGAGGCCCTCGATCGGGGTGGCGCCGTTCACGTCGGTCTTGATGCCGCCCATGATGTAGTGCTGGCCCGGGCGGATCAGGATCGGCTCGCGCGTGATGTCCACGCCGGCGAAGTCCTTGCCGATGTTGACGATCTCGCGGAGCGCCTCGAGCGTGCGCTTCTTCGGGACGACGGTGATGTCGAGGTAGATGCCGACGCCGCCGGGGCCGACGCCGCGGCCCTCGTTGATCTCGGTCTGCTCGGCGCGGGAGACGACGTCGCGCGAGGCGAGCTCCATCTTGTTGGGCGCGTACTTCTCCATGAAGCGCTCGCCGTTGGCGTTGAGCAGGTGCGCGCCCTCGCCGCGGGCGCCCTCGGTGATGAGGAACCCGTTCTCCACCAGCGTCGTCGGGTGGTACTGGATCATCTCCATGTCCATCAGCGGCGCGCCGATGCGGTACGCCTGCGCGATGCCGTCGCCGGTGCAGATCAGGCCGTTGGTGGTGGGCTTGAAGCACTGGCCGGCGCCGCCGGTGGCGAGGATCACGTTCTTGGCGGTGAAGACCTCGAGCTGCCCGGTGCGGATCTCGCGGGCGACGCAGCCCGCGACCGCGCCGGTCTCGTCCTGCAGCAGCGAGGTGACGAACCACTCCTCGTAGCGGTCGATCACCTCGTGGTGCTTCATCAGCTGCTCGTAGAGCACGTGCAGGATGGCCTGGCCGGTGATGTCCGCCACGTAGGCGGTGCGCTTCATCGACGCGCCGCCGAACGCGCGCAGGTCCATCTTGCCGGTGTCGTCGCGGTGGAAGGTGACGCCGATGTGCTCGAGGTGCAGCACCTCGTGCGGCGCCTCCTCGCACATGACCTCGATCGCGTCCTGGTCGCCGATGAAGTCTGAGCCCTTGACGGTGTCGTAGGCGTGCGAGCGCCAGTCGTCGGCGGGGTTGATGGCGGCGTTGATGCCACCGGCGGCGGCGACCGAGTGCGAGCGGACCGGGTGGACCTTGCTCATGATCGCCACCGTGGCGCCGGCCTCCGCGGCAGCCAGGGCGGCCCGCTGGCCGGCCAGTCCAGCGCCGAGGATGAGGACGTCGTGTGCAGGCATGTATGCGGCTCTTCGTCTCGAAGTTCGGGGGCTCGGATCGTATACGTCGGCCCGGTTTAGGCGGGCCTACGTCAGGTGGGGGGTTGGCGCCCGAACGGTTGCGCCGACAACTTCGGCGAGCGTGGCGACGGCGGCCGGGGCCGCCGCCTCGGGCAGGTTGGCGTAGCCCACGGCCAGCGCAGGGCCGCGCGGGTCTCCCACCGCCTCGAGCGCCACGCCGCGGGCCGCCGCGGCGGCCACGACCGCGTCCTCGTCGGTGCCCTCCGGCAGCACCAGGACGGCGAAGAGCCCCGCGGCGGCGCCGCGGATCTCGGCCTCGGGCAGCCGGGCGGCGACGGCCTCCAACAGCGCCTCGCGGCGCCGGCGGTAGCGGGCGCGCTGGCGGCGCAGGTGGCGGTCGACCTCGCCGCGCTCGAGCAGGTCGGCGAACGCGAGCTGGTCGATCGGCGGCGGACTGCCCGGCAGCGGCGCGTGGTCGGGGTCGAGGTCGCCCAGCAGGCTGGACGGAAGGACGAGCCACCCGAGGCGCAGCGCCGGCGCCAGCGACTTGGAGGCCGAGCCGCCGTGGATGACGCGGTCGGGAGCCAGCCCGTGGAGCGAGCCGAGCGGCTGGCGGTCGTAGCGGTACTCGGCGTCGTAGTCGTCCTCGAGGATGAACGCGCCGTGGTCGCGCGCCCACGTCACGAGGCGCGCCCGCCGGTCGGGCGGCAGGACGGCGCCGGTGGGGAAGTGGTGGGCCGGCGTGACGACCACGGCCTGGACGGCCGCGCCCAGCGCCGCCGGGTCGATCCCGGCGTCGTCGACGCGCACCGGCACGGGCTCGAGGCCGGCGATCCGCAGGCTGGCGGGCACGCGGCGCCAGCCGGGGTGCTCGACGGCGACGCGGCACACGCCGCGACCGGCGAGCAGGCTCCAGGCCAGCGGCAGGCCCGGGCGCAGGCCGCCGGTGACCACGACCTGCTCGGCGCCGGCGCGCACGCCCCGGCGCCGCGCGAGCCACCCGGCGAGCGCCGCGCGCAGCTCCGGCTCGCCGAGCGGGTGCGGGTACCCGAGGCGCCGGTCCGGCACGGTGCGCATGACGCGGGAGAGGGCGGCGAGCCACGCCGTGCGCGGGAAGCCGTCGACCGCCGGCAGGCTCGGGCGCAGGTCGAAGCGCGGGGGCGCGCCCCGCCCACCGTCGCCCGCCGTCGCCGCCTCCGCCTCCACCTTTGGCCGTCGAGGGACGACTGAACCACCGTGGCGGTGGTTAAG
>DASTWY010000032.1:0-25482 GCA_035765735.1 Baekduia sp.
GGCACCTCGATGTCGGCTCGTCGCATCCTGGGGCTGAAGTAGGTCCCAAGGGTTGGGCTGTTCGCCCATTAAAGCGGTACGCGAGCTGGGTTCAGAACGTCGTGAGACAGTTCGGTCCCTATCTGCCGTGGGCGTTGGAGAGTTGAGAGGATTTGCCCCTAGTACGAGAGGACCGGGGTGAACGGACCTCTGGTGTATCTGTTGTCCTGCCAAGGGCATAGCAGGTTAGCTACGTCTGGATTGGATAACCGCTGAAGGCATCTAAGCGGGAAGCCAGCCTCAAGATGAGCTCTCCCATCCCCTTGAGGGAGTAAGAGCCCTGGAAGACCACCAGGTTGATAGGCCAGATCTGGAAGCACAGCAATGTGTGCAGGAGACTGGTACTAATGGCTCGAGGGCTTGACGGTTTTATTTTTCTCTTTAGGTGGTGCCCTGTGGTGGGCTGTGCGGTTTTGAGGGGCCGCCGGGAGCTCTCGTGAGTTTCCGGTGGCTTTGGCGAGAGGGAAACACCTCTTCCCATTCCGAACAGAGAAGTTAAGCCTCTCAGCGCCGATGGTACTTGGCTCGCAAGGGCCCGGGAGAGTAGGACGCCGCCGGTTTAATGTCAGACGAGCCGCCCTCGGGCGGCTCGTCGTCGTTCTGGGGTCGTGCCGGCTCGCCGTGCGGAATGCGCCGCGACGACCCCCCGACGCGCCGCGGGCCGCCCTGTGGGCGGCCCGCTCGCGATGCTGCTGTTCTTCCGGAGGGTGCGCTCGCGCCTCCCAGCTGGAGCGCCTGAGGAAATCACCGCACGGTGGAGGTGTGCGCACGGTGCCGGCCGCGGGAGGCGAGCGGCGTCGTGCAGCGATGGGCCCGCGGGGCCACCGCGCCCGGCCGGCGAGCGCGCGAGGGAGCGCGCAGCGGCAGGCGGTGAGGGTGATCCGCGAGGTCGTCGGCGTGGCGGCGCGGCAGCTCGTCGGAGAGCGTGGCGAAGGCGACAGCCAGGTCGACGGCGCGCCGGACGGTCTCGCGCCAGGAGCGCTGAGCCGGCCGGGGAGATGCGGTGGGGGAGAACATGTGTTCGCAAAGCTACGGGGGCCGTCGGACGGACCCGCGCGGGGCGTGCCCAGCGGGGCCCGCGTACGCCGGATCTGGCTCTAGAGCGCGGAATGCGGCGCACGGGGCTGCACTGAAACTTGCACGCACAGGTGTTCGCCTGCCGCGGCGTGGACCAGTGCGAGGGCCGCCGCACGGCGGTCCCGTCGCCCGTCGGGCGACTGGTCTCCGCCGATCGGCGCGGCGCGCCGCTAGCGCGTGGAGCCCAGCGAGGACCAGACGTCGAGCTTCGTGCGCACGCGGCCCACGACGTCGGTCGTGAACTCGGTCGTGCCCGCGTGGCCGCCGAGGTCCGGCGTGCGCACCCCGGAGGCCGTTGCCTCGAGCACCGCCTCGTAGATCGCGCGCGACGCGCGGTCGGCGCCCTCGAAGCCCTCGTCTCCGGCGTAGGCCAGCACGGCGCCGCACGCGAGGATCATCGCCATCGGGTTCGCCACGTCCTTGCCCTGCAGCGCGGGAGCGGTCCCGTGCGGGGCCTCGGCCATGGCGACCTGGGTGTTGAAGTCCTCGTCGAACGCCAGCAGCACCGACTCCGCGCCGGCGATCGAGCCGAACATCGGCATCACGAGGTCCGAGAGGCAGTCGCCGTCACGGTTGAGGGCGGGGATGACCAGTGGGCTGTCGGCCGCGCCCGAGATGAGCCCGGCGTAGGTCGCGTCGATGAGCACCGGCTGGTACCAGACGTCGGGATGGCGCTCGGCGGCGGCGTCCATCTCCTCCTTGAGCATCCCCTCGTAGACGGGGGAGACGGTCCACTTCGGGCCGCCGTAGACCTTGCCGCCCATCCGCTTCGCGGTCCGGAACGCGTACTCGGCGACCGCGTGGCAGGTGCCGCGCGTGATGCGCTCGGTGCGGAAGGCGACCTCGTCCGCGGCGCCGTCGTCGCCCTCGCGCCACTGCTTGGCGCCGTAGGCGTCCTCGACCGCCATCCGGACGACCGAGATCGGGAGGTAGACGCCCGCCACCGGGGTCACGCCGGGGATCCGGCGGCCGGTCCGGATGATGACCTTGCCGTCGACGCCCTCGCGCACGATGCGGTTCGGCGATCCGACGTCGTCCTTGCCCTCGGGCGTGATCGTCGCCGCCTTGATGCCCAGCCCGGACCGCCGCATGGCGGCGGCCGCCTCGTGGACGACCTGGTTGTCGGTCTCGCGCCGGTGCTCCAGCGACAGGTCGTGGCGGTCGAGCTCCACCGGGAGCCCGATGACCTCCGGGTCGAGCACCCGGAGCGCCTGCTCGAGGAGCTCCTGCCCGGTCTCGTCGCCTTCGAGGATGGTGATCGTCAGGGGTGCGGTGGCCACGCCCGTGCACGGTACAAGTCCGCGGCCCGCGACCACCGACGGAGTACGCTGCGCACGTCATGGCCGAGCAGTGCAGCTGGTGCTCGAGGACGGTCCCCGCCGACGCGGGCTTCCGCGTCAGCGAGCCGGCGCTGGACCACAAGGCGGTGTTCTGCCGCCTCGAGCACGTCGTGCCGTGGATCATGCAGGGGGCGGCGTGGGAGCACGGCCGGATCGTGCGCGCCGGCGAGCCCGACGACGCGCTCGGCCGCTGCGCGCTGTGCGGTGGGCCGCTCGGCGAGGAGCGCGTGCTCGTCGTCCGCCACCGCGGCCGGCATCGGATCGGCGACGCGTTCTGCCGCCTCGACCACCTGCTCGAGTGGGCCAAGGGCGGTGGCCGCTACCACGCGGCCTCCTGACGTCAGCCGTCGGTTCCGCGCTCCGGGGCCGCGGCGGTGCCGCCGGGCGTCGTGACGCACGCCCCGAGGGCGCCGGCGGTCGCGCCGTCGGCGGCGACGGGCGCCACGGCGACGCGGGACGCCGGCCGGTGGTCGAGCGTCCGCCACCGCGTCCCCGCCAGCAGGGCGGCGAGCGTCGCGCCGCCGGCAGCGGCCAGGCAGGCGGTGCGCCACCCGGAGGCCTCGACGATCGCACCCGCCGACCAGTTGCCGATGGAGATGCCGACGACCAGGGCCATCACCGGCCACGTGTAGGCCTCCGTCTCCGCCCCGAGCGGCGCCACGTCGCCGGCGATCTGGTTGCCGGCGGTCAGCGTCGGCGCGATGCAGACGCCGGCCAGCACCACGAGCCCCGCCATGACCGCGACCGAGGGCGCCGCGGCCAGTGGCAGGTAGCCGAGCGGGAGCACCGCGGCCAGTCGCGCATAGCGGCGCCCGACCGGCCCGGACCAGGCCCGCGCGCCGTAGGCCAGGCCGCCGATCGCGCTGCCGACCGACCACAGCGCGATGAGCAGGCCCGACAGCTCGCGGGAGCCCATGTCCTCGCTGAACGCCGGCACCGTGACCTCGATGGCGCCGAAGCAGAAGCCCATCGGCACCACCACGAGCGCGAGCGTCCGGATGCCCGGCGACCGCAGCGCGCCGAAGAGGCCGTGGCTGCCGGCGTGCGCGGAGACCGTCCAGGCGCGCACCGGCGGCTGGACGAGATAGAGCGCGAGGCCAGAGACGAACAGCGCGGCGGAGAGCAGGAGCGCCGCGGCGGGGTTGGCGAACGCGGCGATCGCGGCGACCAGCAGCGGGCCGGCGACGAAGATCAGCTCGATCAGCACGCCCTCCATCGCCAGCGCGGTGCCCATCAGGTCGTCGGCCTCGTCGCCGAGGATCCGCGGCCACAGCGAGCGCGTGATCGAGCCCAGCGGCGGCAGCAGGCCGCCGGCGGCCATCGCCAGCGCGGCGCACACGACCACCGGGGCGCCGCCGAGCCCCGCGAGCACCAGGCCGACCATGGCCAGGGCGTGGAGGATCCCCAGCGGAACGACGACGCGCCGCAGCCCGCGGCGGTCGACGAGCCGGGCGATCACCGGCGACGTCAGGCCCAGCGCCGCGCCGAAGCCGGCCGCCACCGCGCCGGCGGCGGCGTAGGAGTCGGCGTGCGCGTGCATGAAGAGCACGATCGCCAGGCCGTTGATGCCGATCGGCAGCCGGACGGGGATCTCGGAGAGCAGGAAGGCTCGCGCGTGCGGGGCGCGGAGCACCCGCGCGTACCGCTCGCGGGCCACCATCGCTAGGTCGCGGCGGTGTCCCGCCCGCGCAGGTCGAGCTCGTCGGCGCGCTCGGCGAGCGCCCCGATCACGAACGCGACGTGCTCGTCGAAGTCGACGCCGAGCTCCTCGGCGCCATGGCGCAGCTCGTCGCGATCGACCGCCGCCGCGAACGCCGGCGTCTTCATCTTCTTCTTGACCGACTTCGGGGTCAGCCCCTCGATGCCGGTCGGACGCACATAGGCGCAGGCCATGACGAAGCCCGAGAGCTCGTCGACGGCGAACAGCGCCTGGGCCATCGGCGTCTCGCGCGGCACGCCGAGGTACGGCGCGTGGCCGGCGATCGCGTCGATCAGCTCCTGGGGCGCGTCGCGCTCCTCGAGGTGCCGGAGGATGGTCCGCGGGTGTCCATGCTCCGCGTCGTCCATGTCCGGGTGGCGCTCGTAATCGGCGTCGTGCAGCAGCCCACAGGCGGCCCACAGCTCCTCGTCGCCGCCCAGCCGGCGGGCGTAGGCGGACATCGCCGCCTCGACCGCGAGGCAGTGCTTGCGCAGGGACGCGGACTCCACCCAGGCCGTCAGGAGGTCCCAAGCCTCCGCGCGCGAAACCTGCCAGGACATGGCTGTTACCCTAGCCCAGCGCTCGGCGACGGCACCTGGAGGCACCACCGGGCGCATCGACCGCATGGAGAAGTTCGTCATCGACGGCGGCGTTCCGTTGTCGGGCACGGTCGTGCCCGCTGGCAACAAGAACGGCGCCCTGCCCTGCTTGGCTGCCTGCGTCCTGACCGAGGACGAGGTCGTCGTGCGCAACGTCCCGCGCATCCGCGACGTCGAGGCGCTGCTCGCCCTGCTCGAGCAGCTCGGCGCCAGCGTCGAGTGGCGCGGCGACCACGAGGTGGCCGTCTGCGCCGCCGGGATCACCGCTGACGCGATGGTCGACGCGCGGCTGGCCGAGCGCATCCGCGCGTCGTTCCTGCTCGCCGGCCCGCTGCTGGCCCGCTTCGGCCAGGCCGCCATGCCCGCGCCCGGCGGCGACGTGATCGGGCGTCGTCGGCTGGACCCGCACCTGCACGCCTTCCGCGCCCTGGGCGCCACCGACGAGACCGACGCCGAGGGCGCGATCCGCATCACGGCGCCCCGCGCCCAGGACGGCACGCGGCGCCTGCGCCCCGGCGACATCTTCATGGACGAGCCCTCGGTCATGGGGACCGAGAACGCGCTGCTGGCCGCCGCGCTGACGCCGGGGGAGACGCGCATCGGCAACGCCGCGTCCGAGCCCCACGTCGTCGACCTCGCGCGCATGCTCGTGAAGATGGGCGCGGACATCCGCGGCATCGGCTCCAACGTCCTGCTGGTCAGCGGCGCCGAGCAGCTGGGCGCGACGACGCACGACATCGGGCCCGACCACATCGAGATCGGCTCCTTCATGGCCATCGCCGGCGTCACCGGCGGCGAGATCCGGATCCGCGACACCGAGCCCGACGACCTGCGGATGATCCGGCTGGTCTTCCGGCGCATCGGCCTCGAGAGCCAGGTCGACGGCGCCGACGTGATCGTGCCGGGCGGGCAGAAGCTCGTCGTCGAGCGCGACCTCGGCGAGCACACGGTCAAGGTCCAGGACGGGCCGTGGCCGGCGTTCCCCGCCGACCTCACGTCGATCGCCGTCGCGCTCGCCACCCAGAGCGAGGGCGAGGTGCTCGTCCACGAGTGGATGTTCGAGTCGCGCCTGTTCTTCTGCGACAAGCTCATCTCGATGGGCGCCAACATCCTGATCGCCGACGTCCATCGCGCGCTGGTGGCGGGGCCGCGGCGCCTGCGCGGGGGCCGCGTCGAGTCGCCGGACATCCGCGCCGGCATGGCGATGCTGCTCGCCGCGCTGTGCGCGGAGGGCCGCACGGAGATCGGCAACATCCGCCAGATCGACCGCGGCTACGAGCGCATCGACGAGCGCCTGCGCGACCTCGGGGCGCGCATCGAGCGCGTCTCCGAGCAGCCCGCGATCGCCTAGCCACGGCGCCGGAGCGCGCGGTCCGTGGGCGTTTCGTAGGCTCCCGGGGCCCATGATCCACCCGATCCCCAGCGGTACGCGCGACGTCCTGCCCGACGAGATGCGCGAGCTGCGCGCCATCACGGAGGCGATGCGCGCGGTCTTCGACCGGCGGGGCTACGGCGAGGTGTGGACCCCGGCCATCGAGTACGAGGACGTGCTGCGCCGCGGGGAGACGGGCGTCGCGCCCGCCTATCGCGTGTTCGACGACCACGGCCAGGTGATGGCGCTGCGGCCCGACATGACCGTGCCGATCGCGCGGATCGTCGCCACGCGGTACGCGCACGCCGAGCCGCCGCTGCGCTTCTGCTACTTCGCCCACGCCTACCGCGGCGTGCGCCCGCACCGCGGCCAGATGCGCGAGTTCCTGCAGGCCGGCGTCGAGCTGGTCGGCGCGCCGGGCCCCGACGGGACGGTCGAGGCGCTCAGCGTCCTGTGCGAGGCGCTCGACGCCGTCGGGCTGGCCAACTACCGGCTCGCGCTGGGCAGCGCATCGCTGTACCCGGCGCTGCTCCAGAGCTTCGGCGTGGACGCCGAGACCGGCGAGCGGCTGCTCGCGGCCCTGGGCGCGCGCGACTTCGTGCGGCTGGAGGCGGAGGTCGCCGAGCGCGGGCTGCCGGAGCCGCTGCTGCGCGTCCCGCAGCTGCGCGGCGGGCTGGAGGTGCTCGGCGAGATCCCCGGCGGCGAGGCCGACGGCCTGCGCGACGTCCTGGGCGCGCTGCCCGAGGCGGTGCGCTCGCGCATCGTCCTCGACCTCGGCCTCGCGCGCGGGCTCGGCTACTACACCGGGGTCATCTTCGACGTGCTGGACCCGGCCCTCGGCGAGCCGCTGGGCGGCGGCGGGCGCTACGACGACCTGCTCGGCCGCTTCGGACGCCCGCTGCCGGCGGTCGGCTTCGCCATCCACGTCGACCGCCTGCACCTCGCGCTCGCAGGTGAGGAAGCCGCCTGATGCCGTCACCGGCGCTGACCATCGCCGTCCCCCGCGGGGCGCTGCTGGGCGACACGCTCGACCTGCTCGACGCCGTCGGGATCGACACCTCCGAGGTGCGGGGCAACGACCGCAAGCTGCTGTTCGCCGACGTCGGGATCGTGACGATGCGCCCGTCGGACGTGCCGACCTACGTCGAGGCGGGCGCCGCCGACGTGGGCATCACCGGCCACGACGTGCTGGCCGAGCAGGACGAGCGCCAGGTCGTGCAGCTGCTCGACCTCGGCTACGGGCCCTGCCGCATGATCCTGGCCACGGTGGCCGGGGAGCCGGACCCCGCGGCCGAGGCGCTGCGCCGCCTCGGGGTGCTGCGCGTCGCGACGAAGTATCCGCGCACGGCCGCGCGCTACCTGGAGGAGACCGGCCGGCAGGCCGAGATCGTCGAGGTCAAGGGCTCGGTCGAGCTCGCGCCGCTCACCGGCCTCGTGGAGGCGATCGTCGACCTCACGGCCACCGGCACCACGCTGCACGAGAACGGCCTCGTCGAGCGTGAGCAGATCCACACCTCGACGGCGCGGCTGATCGCCAACCCCGTCGCGCACAAGCTGAAGGCGGGGCCCATGGACGAGCTGGTCGAGCGGATGCGCACCGCGATCGCGGCGCCCGCGCCATGAGGGCCGAGCGCCTCGAGATGACCGGCGACGCGCTTGCCGTGGCCGACGCCGTCCGGGCGCTCGCGCCCGCGGGCGTGTCGGTGTCGGGGACGGTCAGCGAGATCCTCGCGTCGGTCCGCACGCGCGGCGAGCAGGCGCTGCTGGAGTACGTCGAGCGCTTCGACCACGTCAGCGGCCCGCTCCGCGTCGAGCGCCCTGAGCTCGATGCGGCGCTGGCCGCGCTCGACCCGGCCGTGCGCGCCGGGCTCGAGGTGGCGATCGCGAACGTCCGGGTGGTCGCGGAGGCGAGCGTCGGCACCGACGAGGTCGTCGAGCTGCCGCAGGGGCAGACCGTCACGCTGCGCGAGGTCCCGGTGCGCCGGGCGGCGATCTACACCCCCGGCGGCCGCAACCCCTATCCGTCGACGGTCGTCATGGGCGTGATCACCGCCAAGGCGGCGGGCGTCGACGAGGTGGTGGTGTGCGCGCCCGGCGCCCATCCGGTGATCCTCGCCGCCTGCGCCCTGTGCGGCGCCGACGAGGTCTGGCGCATGGGCGGCGCGCACGCGATCGCCGCGCTGGCCCACGGGACCGACAGCGTGCCGCGCGTCGACATGATCGCCGGCCCCGGCAGCCTGTACGTGCAGGAGGCCAAGCGGCAGGTGTCCGGCGACGTCGGCATCGACGGCTTCGCCGGCCCCAGCGACGTGCTGATCCTCGCCGCCGCCGACGCCGACCCCGAGCTCGTCGCGCTCGATCTCATGGCGCAGGCCGAGCACGGCACCGGGACCGTCGTCGTCCTGGTCACCGATGACGCGCGCCTGCGCGACGACGTCGCGGCCCGCCTCGACGCCGAGCCGGAGACCGACGCGGCCGCCGCGCTCGTGCTCGTGCCCGACCTCGACGCCGGGCTGGCCGTCTCGGAGGCGTTCGCCCCCGAGCACCTGCAGCTCATGGGCGCGGGGGCCGAGGCGCTGGCCGGCGCGGTGCGCAGCGCCGGGTGCGTCTTCGTGGGCGCGACCGCGGCCACGGCGTTCGGCGACTACGTCGCGGGCTCCAACCACACGCTGCCGACCGGCGGGGCCGCGCGCTTCGCGTCCGGGCTGTCGCCGCGCCACTTCCGCCGGCGCATGAGCGTGGTCCGCATCGGTGACGCGGCGCCGGCGCTCGCGCAGGCCGGGATCCCGATCGCCGAGGCCGAGGGCTTCACCCGGCACGCAGCCTCGATGCGCGTTCGGGAGAATGCCGCGCGATGACCCGCGCCGCCGAGATCACCCGCACGACCGGCGAGACCGACGTCCGCCTCAGCCTCGCCCTCGACGGCCGCGGCGACGGCACGCGGTCGACCGGCGTCGGCTTCTTCGACCACATGCTCGACCTGCTGGCGCGCCACGGCCGCCTCGACCTCGACGTGCAGGTCACCGGCGACCTCGGCACCGGCGCGCACCACACCGTCGAGGACACCGGCATCGTGCTGGGCCAGGCGCTCGACCAGGCGCTCGGCGACCGGCACGGCATCACGCGCTACGGGCATGCCGTCGTGCCGATGGACGAGGCGCGCGCCAGCACGACGCTCGACCTCTCCGGCCGTCCGTTCTGCTCGGTGGAGGCCGCCGACCTGCCGCCCGGGGTCACCGGCGGCTTCGACCACGAGCTGGCCGAGGAGTTCTTCCGCGCGGTGGCCAACGGCGCGCGCATGACGCTGCACGTGACGGTCGAGACCGGCACCAACGCCCACCACCAGATCGAGGCCATGTTCAAGGCCTTCGCCCGGGCGCTCCGGCAGGCGGTGGCGATCGACCCCGACGAGACCGGCGTGCCGTCGACGAAGGGGACCCTGACGGCGTAATGGCCACCGTCGCCGTGGTCGACTACGGCATGGGCAACCGCCGGTCCATGCAGAAGTCGCTGGAGCGCGCAGGGGCGACGGTCGTGCTGACCGGCGACCACGCGGCGCTCCGCGAGGTCGACGGGCTCGTGGTTCCCGGCGTCGGCGCCTTCCCGGCCGCCATGCGCGCGCTGCAGGACCTCGGCCTCGACGCGCTCATCCGCGAGCGGGCCGCCGCCGGCGTGCCCGTGCTCGGCGCGTGCCTGGGCATGCAGCTGCTGTTCGAGCACGGCGCCGAGTTCGGCGGCGCGGACGGGCTCGGGCTGCTGCCCGGCGAGGTCGTCCCGCTCGACGCGCGCGGCCTCAAGCTCCCGCACATCGGCTGGAACGAGGTGCGCTGGGTTCGCCCGTCGCCGCTGAGCGAGGGCCTGCCGGACCCCGCGCCGTTCTACCACGTGCACTCCTTCGTCCCCGTCCCGTCCGACGACGAGGTCGCGCTCGGCATCAGCGACTACGGCGTCGAGTTCGCCAGCGTCGTCGGGCGCGGCACCGTGTTCGGGACCCAGTTCCACCCCGAGAAGAGCTCCCGCGACGGGATCGCCCTGCTGGCGAACTTCGTCCGGGTCTGCACGCCAAGGAAGGTCGCAGCCGCGTGATCCTCTATCCCGCCATCGACATCAGCGAGGGCAAGGCCGTCCGCCTCGTCAAGGGCGACTTCAACCAGGTCACCGTCTACGAGGACTCGCCGCTGGAGGCGGCTCGGGCCTGGGTCGCGGCGGGCGCGCGCTTCCTGCACGTCGTCGACCTCGACGGCGCGCGCACGGGCAGCCCGAAATCGCTCGAGCACCTGGAGCGCATCACGCACGAGCTGCACGTCCCGGTCCAGTACGGGGGCGGGCTGCGCGCCCTGCCGGCGGTTCGCGACGCGCTGCGCGCCGGCGCCGAGCGCGTGATCCTGGGCACGGCGGCCTACACCGACATCGACTTCCTCGACGACGTGCTGGGGGCGTTCCGCGACCGCGTCATCGTGTCGGTCGACACCCGCGGCGGCAACATCTCCACGTCGGGCTGGCAGGAGACGACGCAGATGCCGGCCGACGCGGTCATCGAGCGGCTGCAGAACCGCGGCGTGCGCTCGTTCGTCTACACCGACGTCGATCGCGACGGCATGCTCGGGGGCATCGACTTCGACAGCGTGCGGCGGATCGCCCAGGTCGTCCGGGGCCGGTTCATCTACAGCGGCGGCGTCGGATCGCTCGACGACCTGCGGTCCCTGCGCGACCTGCGCCAGGTCAACCTCGGCGGCGTCATCGCGGGCAAGGCGCTGTACGAGGGGCGCTTCACGATCGCCGAGGGCCAGCGGGCGCTGCAGCCCGAGGCCGGCGACCACCGGCGGCCCTACCGGCCGCTGCCGGCCGCGGAGTAGCGCGGGCGCCGTCCCGTACGCTTCGGGCCGTGCACCTCAAGCGCGTGATCCCGTGCCTGGACGTCGCCGACGGGCGCGTCGTGAAGGGCACGAACTTCGTCGGGCTGCGCGACGCCGGCGACCCGGTGGAGCTGGCCGAGCGCTACGACGCCGAGGGCGCCGACGAGCTGATCTTCCTCGACATCACGGCCACGCACGAGGCGCGCGACACGATCGTCGACCTCGCGCGGCGCACCGCCGACAACGTCTTCATCCCGTTCACGATCGGCGGCGGGATCCGCTCGGTCGCCGACGCCCAGGCGGTGCTCGACGCGGGCGCCGACAAGGTCAGCGTCAACTCGGCGGCCGTCGCGCGGCCCGAGCTGCTCGACGAGCTGGCCGAGCACTTCGGCTCGCAGTGCGTGGTGCTGGCGATCGATGCCAAGGCGCGCGCGGAGGGCTCCGATCCGGCCGCCGCGGGCTGGGAGGTCTTCGTCGCCGGCGGCCGGACGCCGACGGGCCGCGACGCGGTCGCGTGGGCACGCGAGGGCGTACGGCGCGGGGCTGGGGAGATCCTGCTGACCAGCATGGACCGCGACGGCACGCGCGACGGCTATGACCTGCCGCTGACCGCGGCCATCGCCGAGGCCGTCGACGTCCCGGTGATCGCCTCCGGCGGGGCCGGCGACCTCGACGACCTCGTCGACGCGCTGAACGCGGGCGCCGACGCCGCGCTCGTGGCCTCGCTGTTCCACTTCGGCGAGTACCGCGTCGCCGACGCCAAGGCGCGGCTGCGCGAGGCCGGCGTGCCGGTCCGGGCGTAGCGCCGCGCTCAGGCCGGCTCCGCCACCGCAGCTGGCGCCGCCGCGCGCGTCGCCAGCGCCCATCGCGCCGCCGGGACCGTCATCGCCCCGATCGCGGTGAACGCGATGCCGACAGCCAGCCAGCCGGCCGTGCCGACGGCGACGACCCCGGCCATCAGCGGCGGGCCGAGCATCCATCCCAGCGCCAGGCCCGTCGACGCGAGCCCCTGGTACTGCCCGTGGCGATCGGCCGGCGCCAGCCCCATCGACAGGCCCCACTGCGCTGCGGCCTCCTGCATCTCGCCGGCCGACTGCACGAGCATGCCCACGATCAGCACCGCCGCGGCGGCCACCGCCGGCAACGGGCCCGACACGGCCAGCAGCGTGCACGCGACCAGCAGCGTGATGCCCGCTCGGAACGCGGCGCGCGCCGCATCCGGGACCGCCTCGCTGCCGGCCGCGAAGCGCACCGAGAGCAGCGCCACGGAGACGCAGTTCATGACGAAGATGACCCCGACCAGGGCCGGCGGGGCGTCGGTGTGCGCGGAGACCCACAGCGGCAGCCCCACGTCGAGCATCGAGTTGTGCATCGTCATCAGGGCCATCAGCGCCATGACCACGACGTAGGGGCGATCGCGCAGCACGACCAGGCGCGGGCCGGCCGGGTCCGGCGGCACGCGCGGCAGGTGCGGCAGGCGCGCGTGCATCGCGGCCACCACGAGGAACGAGGCCGCGTCGGCGGCGATCATCGCCTGGTACGCGCCCCGCGTCCCGATCGCGAGGCCGATCGTGGCCAACCCGGCGCCCAGGGCGAACCCGACGTTGGTCATCGCGCGCAGGAAGGCCCGTGAGCGGACGCGGCCCTCGGGCGGCAGCCTTCGCGCCGTCACGCCCCCGCTGACGGCCATGGCGCCGCGGCTCAGGGCGATCGCCGCGCACGCCGCTGCCACGAACGTCACGAACGAGTGGGCGGCGAGGTAGGCGAGGGTCGCCAGGGACTCGAGCGCGAGCAGGGCGACGAGCACCTCGCGAGCGCCGCGCGTGTCGGCCAGGTGCCCCAGCGGGACGCCGGCGAGGAGCCCGATCGCGCCGCCGGCGCTCATCCCGGCCGCCACCTGTCCGCCGCTCAAGCCGACGTCCTGCGTGAAGTAGAGGACCAGGGTCGACAGCAGCAGGCCGGTGCCGGCCGCGTTGACGACGCCCGCGAGCGCGAGCCGGCGGAGGAGGGGATCGCTGGGGATTGCTCGCTGGAGCACAGCGCTCAGAACCTACCGACGCAATCGGTCCCGCACGGCGCTGGCAGGTACCCGCGTGCGAGCATCGCGGCCGTGATCACGCCCGTCCACGCCCTCGAGGCGCTGCGCGCGCAGCCGTGCGGCGAGCGCGCGCTGGCCGCGCTGGCCGGCCGCGACGACGCGTGGCTGGTCGGCGGCGTGGTGCGCGACGCGCTGCTCGGACGGGCCGTCCGCGGCTGGGACGTCGACATCGTCGTCGAGGGCGATCCCGAGCCGGTGGCTCGCGCCCTCGGGCGGGTCGTGGAGGCGCACGACCGCTTCGGGACGTTCGCCGTGGTCGCCGAGGACGAATGCCGCTACGACGTCGTGCGCGCCCGGCGAGAGTCCTACGCCCACCCGGGCGCTCTGCCGGCCGTCGAGCCGTCGACGCTCGACGACGACCTCGCGCGCCGCGACTTCACCATCAACGCGCTGGCGCTCAGCGCCGAAGGCCGGCTGCGCGCGGTGCCGGGCGCCGAGGACGACCTCGCGGCGCGCCGGCTGCGGGTGCTGCACCCGGCGTCGTTCCGCGACGACCCGACGCGCCTGTGGCGCCTGGTCCGCTACGCGGTGCGGCTCGGCTTCACCCCCGAGCCGGAGACCGACCGCCTGGCCGTCGAGGCCGTGGCGGCCGGCGCGCTGCAGACCGTCAGCGGCGACCGCCTCGGCGCCGAGCTGCGCCTGGCGCTCCGTGAGCCGCGGCCGCTCTCGGCGCTCCACGCGGCGCAGAACCTCGGCCTGGTCGCCGGCCTGCGTCTCGACCCGCGGCTGGTCTCCGACGCGCTGGCGCTGCTGCCGCCCGGCGAGGGGGAGCCGGAGCTGCTGATCCTCGGTGCGCTCATCGACGATCCGGGCTGGGGCGCCGAGCTGGGATTCACGGCCGCGGAGCGCCACGTCCTCGAGCGCTGTGCCCGCGCGGCGCCGCTGCAGCCGGGCCGGCCGTCGTCGGTGGCCGCGCGCCTGCGTGGCGAGCCGGTCGAGGCCGTCGCGGTCGCCGGGGCGCGCGGCGACGCCGCCACCGCGCGGCGCTGGCTGGCCGACTGGCGCCACGTGGCGCTGCAGATCGACGGGCGGGACCTGCTGGCCGCCGGGGTGCCGCAGGGGCCGGAGATCGGACGGCGGCTGGCGGCCCTGCTGGCGCGCCGTCTGGACGGCGAGCTGCCGGCCGACCGCGACGCCCAGCTGCGCGCGGCGGTCGAGGACGCGGCGTGAGCGGGTGCTACAACAGCGCCGTGGACCTGGCCGGCGCGATCGACGTGGAGGTGCCTGGCGCCCACGTCCGCTTCACCGGGCGCGACGGGGGCGTGTCCGCGGGTGCGCTGGCGTCGCTGAACCTCAGCGCGACGGCCGGCGACGACCCCGGCGCGGTGGCCGAGAACCGGCGGCGCGCCGCCGGGGGCCGGCCGCTCGCGGCGGTGCGCCAGATCCACGGGACACGTGTCGTCGTCGTGGACGGCCCGCCTGACGCCGGCGCGCCGCCCCACGAGGCCGATGGGCTCGCGACCACCGCCGAGGACCTCGCGCTGCTCGTGCTCACCGCCGACTGCCTGCCCGTCGCGCTCGCGACGCCCGCCGCGGCGGCCATGGTCCACGCCGGCTGGCGCGGGCTGGCCGGCGGCGTCCTGGAGGACGGCGTGGGGGCGCTGCGCGCGCTGGACCCGGACGGCGAGCTGCAGGCGGTGATCGGCCCTGGAGCGGGTGGCTGCTGCTACGAGGTGGGCGACGAGGTCGCCGCGCGCTTCCCGGGCTGGGCGCGGGACGGCCGCCGGATCGACCTCAAGGCGGTCGCCACGGAGCGCCTCCGCGACGCCGGGGTCGCGCGGGTCGCCGACGTCGGCCGCTGCACGATGTGCGAGCCGGACGCGTTCTACAGCCACCGCGCGGGCCAGGGCGAGCGCGGCCGCCAGGGCGGCCTGATCTGGAGGGCCCCGTGCCCGAGCTGATCACCGGCCTGACCGCCGAGTCGGTCCGCGCAAACCGCGAGCGCGTGGAGGCGGAGATCGCCGACGCCTGCGCCCGAGCGGGCCGCGACCCGGCGGACGTCGAGCTGCTGGCGGCCGTGAAGTACGTCGCCGTCGAGGAGCTGCCCGTCCTGCACGAGGCGGGCCTGCGGGTCCTCGGCGAGAACCGCGCCCAGGAGCTGCAGCGCAAGGTCGAGGCCGCCGAGCCCGGCTGGTTCACCTGGGACTTCATCGGCCATCTGCAGAGCCGCAAGGTCAAGCAGGTCGTCCCGCTGGTGCGGCGGATCCACTCGGTGTCGACCGACTCGGTGGTGCGCGAGCTGGGCCGTCACGCCGCCGGGTCGGGCCTCGAGGTGCTCATCGAGGTCAACATCAGCGGGGAGGAGGCCAAGAGCGGCATCGCCCCGGAGGCGGTCGGCGAGCTCGCGGCCCGCTGCCGCGAGGAGGGCGGCGTCGACGTCGTCGGCCTGATGACGATGCCGCCGCAGGCCGAGCGGCCCGAGGACAGCCGCCGCTGGTTCGCCGCCCTGGCGCAGCTCGCGGCCGACCACGACCTGATGCACCTCTCGATGGGCACGACCCAGGACTACGTCGTGGCGGTGGAGGAAGGCGCCACGATCGTCCGGGTCGGCTCGACCCTGTACCGGTGATTGCAGGAAGTTCGCCACGAACGGCGTACCATTGAGGTCGTGGCCTTGAGCGACACCTGGCATCGTGCGCTGGTCTACTTCGGCTTGGCCGAGGAGCGCGACGAGTACGAAGACGACTACGAGCCCGAGCCGGAGCCCGAGGAGCGGCCCCGCGAGCGCGCCAGCGTGCGCCGGCTCCCGAGCGCCCGCGAGGGGCGCCGGCGGCGCAACGACTTCGATGACATCTTCGCCGACGACGAGCCGCCCACCCGCGCGAACCTCCGCCCGATCGGCGGCGGCAAGGCCCGCAACGGCGGCAGCGTGCGGATGCACCTCGTCATCCCGAAGTCGTTCAACGACGCCCAGCAGGTCGCCGACCGGTTCAAGGACGACATCCCCGTCGTGCTGAACCTGCAGAACACCGACACCGACCTGAGCAAGCGCCTCATCGACTTCGCCAGCGGGCTGACGTACGCGCTCGACGGCGGCATGCAGCGCGTCGCCGACCGCGTCTTCATGCTCACGCCGCGCAACGTGGAGATCTCCGCGGAGGAGCGCGCCCAGCTCATCGAGAAGGGCTTCTTCAACCAGAGCTAGGCGAAGCCTCGCCCAGGGGGCTCGTCTCGCGGGCGAGAAGCTCGCGCAGAGCG
Source organism: Baekduia sp. (assembly GCA_035765735.1). GTDB lineage: Bacteria > Actinomycetota > Thermoleophilia > Solirubrobacterales > Solirubrobacteraceae > Baekduia. The sequence goes on from DASTWY010000032.1 coordinate 16,279, forward strand.
CTCGCTCTCGCGGCTGAGGAGGGTTCGTCGCCCTATAGGGTGTGACGCAATGCAGGTCGGCCTCGTCGGATCCGGGAACATGGCGCGTGGGATGGCGCGCGGCTGGGGGCGACCGGTGCTGTGCACCGACGTGGTCCCCGAGCGCGCGCAGGGGCTCGTCGACGAGGTCGGCGGCGAGGTGGTGGCCTCGAACGCCGAGCTGGCGCAGCGCGCCGACGTCGTGGTCCTCTGCCACAAGCCGGCCCAGCTGCGCGACGTCGCCGCCGAGGTGGCGCCGCACGCCAGGGCGGTCGCGTCGATCCTCGGCGCCGTGCCGCTGGACGACCTCAGGGCCGCCTACCCGGACCGGCCCGTCTACCGCTTCCTGCCCAGCACGCCGGTCGAGCTGCGCCAGGGCGTCGTCGTCCGCGCCGCCGACGCGCCGCAGGACGAGGCGCTGGACCGCGACGTCCCGGCGCTCTTCGCGGAGCTCGGGATGCTCGTGGAGGTCGCCGACGGCCAGGTCGACACGGCGATGGGCCTGATGAGCTGCGCGCCCGCCTACGTCGCCCTGCTGGCCGAGGCACAGGTCGACGCCGGCGTCCGCCACGGGCTGACGCCCGACAAGGCTGCCGAGATGGTCGTCCAGACGTTCGCGGGCACCGCCGCGCTGCTGCGCGAGCGGGGCTACGACACGCTCGCGGTCCGCCGCGAGGTCACCTCGCCGGGCGGCTCGACCGCGCGCGGGCTGGCGGCGCTGGAACGCGCGGGCGTGCGCGCGGCCTTCCAGGACGCCCTCGACGCGGTGCTGGGGGTGCGGTCCTGATGCTGGTCCTGGCGACGGCGCGCGACTCGATCGCGAGCTTCATCGAGGCGCTGGTGCTCGTCTACACGATCATCATCATCGCCTACATCTTCTCGTCGATGTTCCTGACGATGGGCGGGCGCATCCCGTACTCGCGCACCTCGCGGGCGATCCTCGACTTCCTCCGCGACGTCAGCGAGCCGTACCTGTCGATCTTCCGGCGCTTCATCCCGCCGCTCGGCCCGCTGGACCTCAGCCCGATGATCGCCACCATCGTGCTGTGGTTCGTCGGCGGCATCGTCATCTCGCTCGTCCGCGGTTGAGCTCGCACGCGCGCACCTGGGCCCGGGCCGTGGCGGTCCTGGCCGTCGTGGTCGTCGTCGACCAGGTCACCAAGGCGCTGGTCCGCGGCGGGATCGCCGTCGGCGAGGAGGACGCGGTCCTGCCCGCGATCTCGCTCGTCCACGTCCGCAACACGGGGGTGGCGTTCGGCGCCTTCGCCGGCGGCGGCGTCATCGTCGTGGTGCTCGTGGCGGCGGCCCTCGCGGGCCTGCTGACCTACTTCGTCACCCATCTCGACCGCCGCGGCGTGTGGCTGCCGACCGGCCTGCTGCTCGGCGGCTCGCTGGGCAACATCATCGACCGCGTGCGCGACGGGGCGGTGACCGACTTCGTGAAGCTGCCCGCGTGGCCGGCGTTCAACGTCGCCGACATGGCCATCACCTTCGGGGTCCTGGCGCTGCTGTGGGTCATCGAGCAGGGCGAGCGCCGTGGAGCTGACGGTCGGTCCGGCTGAGGCCGGCCAGCGGCTCGACGCGCTGCTGGCCGAGCCGCTGGGCTCGCGGTCGCGCGCGCAGCGGCTCATCGAGGCGGGCGCCGTGCGCGTCGACGGCGCGCCGGTGGCCAAGCGCCACCGCGTCGCCGCCGGCGAGCGGGTGGAGGTCGACGAGGTCGCCGACGCGCCGGCGCCGGCCGACATCGGGGCGACCGTGGACTTCGGCGTGCCCTACGAGGACGAGCACCTGCTGGTGGTCGACAAGCCGCCGCGACTGGTGGTGCACCCCGCCAAGGGCCACCTGACGGGGACGCTCGCCCAGGCCCTGGAGGGCCGCGCCTTCGGCGGCGAGGACGGCTGGCGCGCCGGGATCGTGCACCGGCTCGACCGCGACACCTCGGGGTTGATGGTCGTCGCGAAGTCCGAGCGCGTGCACGCCGCGCTCAAGGCCGCGCTGCAGCGCCGCGAGGTCACACGCGAGTACCTGGCGCTGGTCGAAGGACGGCCGGGCGCGCGCACCGGCACGATCGAGGCGCCGATCGGCCGCGACCGCCGGGTGCGGACGCGCATGTCGATCGACACCGACACCCCGCGCGATGCGGTCACCCACTTCGAGCTGGTCGAGGCGCTGCCGACCACGTCGCTGCTGCGCGTGCGGCTGGAGACGGGGCGGACCCACCAGATCCGCGTGCACCTCCAGGCGATCGGCCATCCGGTCGCCGGCGATCCCGAGTACGGCACGCCCGGCCTGCTGGGCCTCGAGCGCCAGTTCCTGCACGCCGCACTGCTGGCGTTCACGCACCCGGTGACCGGCGAGCCCGTGGCGGTCGAGAGCCCGCTTCCGGCTGACCTCGCCGCGGCGCTGGACCGAGCCCGGTCCGCCGGGGCCTGACCGGCGCCTACCCTCGAAGGGGAGATGTCCCAGGTCCTGCTCCGCCGCCTCGGCGCGGCGCTCGTCGCCGCCCTGCTGCTGGCCGCCGCACCGGTCGCGTACTCCGGCGTCGCCGTGGCGGCCCCCGCGGTCCATCGCTCTGCCGCCGCCGTCACCGCCACCGCGACGCCGGTGGCGTCATCCGCGCCGGTCGCGGCGGTGCGCGGCTACCGGACCCTCTCGCGCCGTGGCTACCAGCGCCCGCTGGGGCACCGCGGGTTCGGCCGTGGGTTCTTCCTCTGGTGGATCCTCCGCAGCGCGCTGCGCGGGGGCATCGGGCTGTTCATCCTGCTGGCCCTGGTGGCGGTGTTCGCGATCGCGGCGATGCAGCGCCGGGGCGGCCCCCGCGGACGATGGTGAGTCGGCGCCGGCCGTGCTGCGGACGCGCGTGATCGACGTCACAGCGTTCCCATTGACACGGAAACCCGGATGTCCCTAAGGTCGCGCCATGTCCTCCATCCCGGTCCCGGGAGCGGTGGGCGAGGGCCTCGAGGTCACGCCCGCCACCTGGCGCGACGGCAAGCGCTACGCCTGGCTGCTCGGGCTGCTGGTCCCGCTGCTGCCGTTCCTGGCCTCCGGGCTGGTGGCGGCGACCGGCCTGGGGGTCTTCTGGTTCCTCGGGCCGTTCGTGGTGTTCGGCCTGTTCCCGTTCTTCGACCTCGCGATCGGCCTGGATGCCAGCAACCCGCCGGAGAGCGTCGTGCGGTGGCTGGAGCAGGACCGCTACTACCGCTGGTGCACCTACGGCTACCTCCCGATCCAGTACGCCGGCCTGGCCTTTGCCTGCACGCTGTGGGCCGGGGACGACCTGTCGACCGTCGACAAGGTCGGCCTGGCGGTCACCGTCTCGATGGTCAGCGGCATCGCGATCAACACCGCGCACGAGCTCGGCCACAAGCGGGCGAGCATGGAGCGCTGGCTGAGCAAGGTCGCGCTCGCGCAGACCGGCTACGGGCACTTCTTCGTCGAGCACAACCGCGGCCACCACGTGCGCGTCGCGACGCCGGAGGATCCCGCCAGCGCCCGGCTGGGGGAGAGCTTCTGGGCGTTCCTGCCGCGCACGGTCGCCGGCAGCCTCCGCTCGGCGTGGGAGCTGGAGCGCGAGCGGCTGGAGCGGATCGGCGCCCGGCGCATCGGCCTGCGCAACGACTGCCTGAACGCCTGGGCGATGAGCGCGCTGCTGCTCGCCGCGCTGGCGATCGCGTTCGGCCCGGCGGTGCTGCCGTACCTGGCGATCCAGGCGGTGATCGGCTTCTGCCTGCTGGAGGTCGTCAACTACCTCGAGCACTACGGCCTGCTGCGGCAGCGGCGCGACGACGGCCGCTACGAGCGCACGCGGCCCGAGCACAGCTGGAACTCCAACAACGTCGCCTCCAACGTGCTGCTCTACCACCTGCAGCGCCACAGCGACCACCACGCCAACCCGCTGCGCCGCTACCAGGCGCTGCGCCATTTCGACGAGGCGCCGCAGCTGCCGACCGGCTACGCCGGGATGATCCTCGCGGCCGCCGTTCCGCCGCTGTGGCGGCGCATCATGGATCCGCGCGTGCTCGCGCACTACGGCGGCGACGCGTCGCGCGCCAACGTGCACCCGCGCGCCCGCGGCCGCTACGGGCTCGACTGAGGCGACCGCGCGGCCGTCGCCGGCACGCGTCCTCTAGACTGGCCGGTCGAACCAGTCCTACGACCCCGCCGGACCAACCCGGCCGCGGCCCTGCCCGAGATGCCAGAACCTCGGGTTCCGCGACCGACCGGTGGGTTGCTGCACCAACCGAACTACAAGGGAGCACCTCCATGGCCGCTGACGTCGGCATTCGCGAGCTGCTGGAGGCCGGAGTCCACTTCGGTCACCAGACGCGCCGTTGGAACCCGAAGATGCGCCGCTTCATCTGGGGCGAGCGCGGCGGGATCTACATCATCGACCTCCTGCAGACCGAGCGCCTGCTCCGCCAGGCCCGCGAGTTCTGCTACGACCTCTCGTCGCGCGGCGGCACCGTGCTGTTCGTCGGCACCAAGAAGCAGGCCCGCGACTCCGTCAAGGAGGTCGCCGAGGCGTGCGGCATGCCCTACATCAACCACCGGTGGCTGGGCGGCCTGCTGACGAACTTCCAGACGATCAACCACCGGATCAAGCGCCTGCACGACCTCGAGCGCTACGAGTCCGAGGGCCAGCTGGCCCTGCTGCCGACGCGCGAGCGCCTGGCCGCCGAGGCCGACCTCGCCAAGCTGCGCGCCAACCTGGGCGGCGTCAAGAACATGACGCGCACGCCCGACGCGATCTTCGTCATCGACCTCAAGACCGAGACCATCGGCGTGCGCGAGGCCCAGCGGCTGCGCATCCCGCTGATCGGCCTGGTCGACACGAACTGCGACCCCGACGGCATCGACTTCGTCATCCCCGGCAACGACGACGCGATCCGGTCCTGCGACCTGGTCACGCGCGCGCTGGGCGACGTCATCGGCGAGGGCGCCAGCCAGTGGCGGCACGCCGAGGATGAGCGCGTCCAGCGCGAGGCGGCCGCGCAGGCGGCCCGCGTGGCCGAGGAGCAGCAGCGCCGCGAGGCCGAGGAGGCCGCTCGCCGTCAGGCCGCCGCCGACGCGCGCGCCGCCGAGGAGGCCGCCGCCGCCGCTCAGGCCAAGCAGCGCGCCAACACCGAGGAGGTCACCGCGCGTGCGGGCGGCCAGCAGGCTCCCGCCCCGCCGGCGCAGGACCCCACGCCCGACCCGGCCTCGAAGATCGAGACGCCTGTCACCGACGCCGTCCTCGGCGCCGAGGAGCGCACGCCCGAGCAGGCCGCCGGCGAGCAGCCCGCCGAGTCCGCGCAGCCCGCCGAGACGGCGGGGCAGCCCGGGGCCCCCGAGCCCGGCCCCGCCGGCGCCCACAGCGCCAAGCCCGGCGAGTAACCCCACCCTTTCTTCCCAACGGAGAGCGATCACCGTGAGCACCGCGATCAGCGCTGCCGACGTCAAGGCCCTGCGTGAGCAGACCGGCGCCGGCATGATGGACTGCAAGAACGCCCTCGTCGAGTCCGGCGGCGACATGGAGAAGGCCGTCGAGATCCTCCGGGTCAAGATGGGCAACAAGCTCGGCAAGCTCGCCGGGCGCGAGACCTCCGAGGGCACGGTCCAGGCCTACGTCCACGCGACCGGCAAGGTCGGCGTGCTCGTCCAGGTCGAGTGCAACACCGACTTCGTGGCCAAGAACGAGGACTTCGTGGCCTTCGCGAAGGACGTGGCGATGCACATCGCCGCCTCGCCGACGACGACGTACATCAACGAGGACGAGATCCCGCAGGAGGACAAGGATCGCGAGATCCGCGTCTTCGAGCAGCAGGCCGCCGACAAGCCGGAGAACATCCGGCCCAAGATCGTCGAGGGCCAGCTGAAGAAGTGGTACAGCGAGGTCGTCCTGCTCAACCAGGAGCACGTCAACGCCGACAAGCACGGCGGCAAGACGATCGAGCAGCTGCGCGGCGAGCTCTCGTCCAAGACGGGCGAGAACGTCGTCATCACGCGCTTCGTCCGCTTCGCCATCGGGGCCTGACCGGCGCGCGGGCTAGGATCGCGCCACCCGTGGCCAAACCCGCGTTCAAGCGCATCCTCCTGAAGCTGTCGGGGGAGTCCCTCATGGGCTCCCGCGACTACGGCACCGACCCGGAGCGCATCCGGGCGGTCGCCCATGCCATCGCGGCCGTCCAGGCGCAGGGCGTGGAGATCGCCATCGTCGTCGGGGCCGGCAACATCTACCGCGGGATGAAGGGCGCGGCGGCCGGGATGGACCGCGCCACCGCGGACTACATGGGGATGCTGGCGACCGTCCTCAACGCGCTGCCGCTGCAGGACGCCCTCGAGAAGGAGGGCGTCCACACCCGCGTGCAGAGCGCGATCACCGTCGCGGAGGTCGCCGAGCCCTACATCCGCCGGCGCGCGATGCGCCACCTCGAGAAGGGGCGCGTCGTCATCTTCGCGGCGGGCACCGGCAACCCGTTCTTCACGACCGACACCGCGGCGGCGCTGCGCGCGGTCGAGATCCACGCCGACGCCATCCTCATGGCCAAGAACGGCGTGGAGGGCGTCTACACCGCGGACCCCCGCGACGACCCCGACGCCGTCCTGATCCCCGAGCTCACGCACATGGAGGCGCTGCAGCGCGGCCTGCGCGTCATGGACGCCACCGCGCTGACGCTGTGCATGGAGAACCGGCTGCCCCTGCACGTCTTCAACATGGACGACGAGCAGAACATCGAGCGGATAGTGTCCGGCGAGCGCGTGGGCACCCTGGTCAAGGCCGAGGCAGGAGCAGAAGCATGAGCGAGCTCATCGACGAGCTGCTCGCAGAGGCGAGCGAGCGCATGGACAACTCGGTCCACGCGACCCAGAACCAGTTCGGCACCGTGCGCACCGGACGCGCCAGCCCGTCGATCCTCGACCGCGTGGTCGTCGACTACTACGGCGCCGCGACGCCCCTGAACCAGTTGGCCACCATCAACGTCCCCGAGGCGCGCCTGATCACGGTGCAGCCCTACGACGCCTCGTCGATCCGCACGATCGAGAAGGCGATCATGGAGTCCGACGTCGGGCTGACGCCCAGCAACGACGGCAAGATCATCCGCCTGTCGGTGCCCGAGCTCAACGAGGAGCGCCGGCGCGAGCTGGTCAAGGTGGCCCGCGGGATCGCCGAGGACGGCCGCATCTCGGTCCGCAACGTGCGGCGCGACATCATGCACGACCTCAAGGCGCTCAAGGACGAGGGCGACGTCGGGGCCGACGACGAGCGCCGCGGCGAGCAGGAGCTGCAGAAGCTCACCGACGCGAAGATCGCGCAGCTGGACGCCTTGCTGAAGGGCAAGGAAGAAGAGATCCTCGAGGTTTGAGGCGAATTCCTCGCTTCGAGGCTCGGATTCGCTGGCGCGAGCACGCCGGGGAGACCTCTCCTCGAAGCTCGGCTCCCTAGGGGCTCGCTCGCACGGCCGTGGACTCCTTCGACGCCAACAGCGACGCAAAGTACGTAGCGATCATCACCGACGGCAACGGCCGCTGGGCGCAGGGCCGCGGCCTGTCCGTCGCCGAGGGGCATGCTGCCGGTGCCGACGTCGTCAAGGCGCGGCTGCGCGACGCCGTCGAGTTCGGCATCCGCGAGCTGACCGTCTACTCGTTCTCCACCGAGAACTGGTCGCGGTCGGCCGAGGAGGTCACCGCGCTGATGCGGATGTTCTCCGAGCGCATCCTCAGCGAGACGCCCGAGCTCAAGGGGGAGGGCGTGCGCATGCGCTTCATCGGGCGACGCGACCGCGTGGCCCAGGCGCTGCTGGACCAGATGGACTGGGCCGAGGCCGAGACCGCGCACAACGACCGCATCACGCTCTACGTCGCCTTCAACTACGGCGGGCGCGCGGAGATCGTCGACGCGGCGGCGCGGTACACGGGCGGCGGCGAGGAGGAGTTCCGGAGGTTGCTCTACGCCCCGGAGATGCACGACCCTGATGTCGTGATCCGCACCAGCGGCGAGCAGCGGATGTCGAACTACCTGCTGTGGCAGTCGGCGTACTCGGAGCTCGTGTTCCGCGACGAGCTGTGGCCCGACTTCTCGCGCGAGGCGTTCCGCGCCGCGCTGGACGAGTACGCGTCGCGCACGCGGCGCTTCGGGGGGCGCTGAGCATGCCCCAGCCGCGGCGGCGTCCGCCGACCCGCTCGCGGCCGGGACGGCGCGGCGGCGGCTCCGACCTGGGCGCGCGCATCCAGGTGGCGATCCTCGCGATCCCGCTGGCCATCGCCATGATCGTGCTCGGCAACCCGGTCTTCGCGATCGGGCTCGGGCTGCTCGGCGCGGCGGGCCTGCACGAGCTGTTCCACATGTTCGAGCGCGCCCGCCCGGCGCGGCTCGCCGGCTTCATCGGCCTCGCCGGCCTGCTCGTGGCGGCCGCGCTCGGCGACCGCTCGACCGTCCTGCTCGCGTTCGTCGGCTGCGTCCCCCTGACGTTCATCGTCGCCGCCAACCAGCGGCGCGGCGCGGGCGCGCCGGGGATCTCGGTCACGCTCCTCGGGCTCGCGTGGGTCGGCCTCGCCTTCGCCCACGCCGTGCTGCTGCGCGACCTCGAGCACGGTGGCGGGCTCGTGTTCGCGGTCGTGCTCGGGACGTTCGTCGGCGACACCGGCGCCTACCTCGGCGGCCGCGCCTTCGGCCGCCGCAAGCTCGCGCCGAACATCTCGCCCAACAAGACGATCGAGGGCCTGGTGATCGGCATCGTCGCCTGCACCGGCGTCGTCTGGTGGGACGGGCTCGCCAACGAGTGGATGGGCGGCACGAAGGGGGCGATCCTCGGGATCGCGGTGGCGCTGGCCGCGCCGGTCGGCGACCTCTTCGAGTCCTACCTCAAGCGCGACGCCGGCACGAAGGACACCGGGCACCTGTTCGGCGCCCACGGCGGCGCGCTCGACCGGCTCGACGCCGTGATGTTCACGGCCGTCGTCGGCTACTACACGTGGCTGGCGCTGATCTGAGCGCGCGGCTGCGGGGCGGGCTGCTGGGGGTCGCGCTCGGCGAGGCGCTCGGCCTGCCGTGGGCGGGACGCCCGCCGCGCGAGATCAAGCGCGACCGCCTGCTGGAGGGGGTCGGCCCGACAGGGCCGGTCACGGCGGCGGTGCTGGCCGCAGCGACGCGCTCACCCCCGGCCGAGGCGTCGAGGGACGACTCAACCACCGTGGCGGTGGTTG
>DASTWY010000033.1:0-22633 GCA_035765735.1 Baekduia sp.
CGTTTGCGGTCTTGGTGACCGCAAACGCGCCCGCACCTCGGAGGGCGCGGGGACGTCGGAGGCGGCGGGGACGTCGCAGGGCGCGGGGACGTCGGGGACGTCGGAGGCCGTGCGGGCCTCGGGCCCCGGCGGGCCCCCGGCCCCGGCCCCTTGCTCGTTCGCCGTCGTGGTCCGACCAACGGCGAACGGGCAAGAGGCCGGAGCGGGTGGGCTCGTCTCCCTAGGCGGGGACGGGCCTGCTCTCTCCCCCCGCCCGCGCCGCGCGCCGGTCGCGGACCAGCGAGGCGACGACGCCCGTGCCCAGCACCAGCGCGATCGCCGGCAGGCTGATCTCCGGGCCGAGCTTGCCCCAGAGCTCGCCGGCGGCCATCTTGATCCCGATGAGCACCAGCAGCGCGGCGAGCGCGGTCTTGAGGTAGTAGAGGCGCTCGACGAGGTCCGCGACGAGGAAGAACAGCGGCGCCAGCCCGAGGAGCGCGAACGCGTTGGCCGCGAAGACGATGAACGGGTCGTCGGTGATGGCCAGGATCGACGGCACCGAGTCGATGGCGAACACGATGTCGGCGACCACGAGCGCGGCGACCGCGGCCGTCGACACCGACAGGTTCGGGAGCTTCGAGCGGAGCCGCTCGACGAACGCCGTCTCCCCCTCGCTGTCGTGGCGGTGGCGGAACATGCGCCAGCCGGTCCAGATCAGCAGCGCCGCGAAGACGAACGAGATCCACGAGGCGTGGTGCAGGGCCGTGGCGCCGATCGCGATGAAGACGCCGCGCAGCACCAGCGCGGCGACGATGCCCCACGTCAGCAGCCGATGCCGCTCGTGGTCGGCGATGCCGAAGCTCGTGAGGATCAGCAGGAAGACGAAGACGTTGTCGAGCGACAGCGACTTCTCGACGAGGAAGCCGGCGTAGTACAGGCCGGCGTCGCGGCCGCCGAGCGCCATGAGGATGCCGAAGCCGAACGCCAGCGCCACGGCGAGCCAGCCGACCGAGTGCAGCGTGGCCTTGCGGACGCTCATGCCGGCGCCGCGCGCCTCGCGCCGGGCGAGCCACAGGTCGAAGGCCAGCAGCGCCGCGAGGGCGCCGAGGAGGATGAGCCATTTCATGGGGAAGCGGTCCTGTTTCTTCGCGGGTCGGGGATCCGCGAAGGTTTGACCGCCTCGGAGGTGAGGCCGCGCGCTCCGGGCCTGCTCGTTCCGAGCGGGCCGTGCTGACGAAGACGCGCCGTCGGGCTACTTCCCTTCGACTGGGCCACCGTACGGGACGGACCTAAGGGGCGCATGAAGACGACGGGGGCGCCCCCGGAGGGGCGCCCTCACGCCGACGATCCCGGCGCCCGCTCTGACCCGGGCGCGGAGGACTGGTGTCCTTGCTGGAACGCGGGACGGCGCCCGAACATGCGGTGCTGAGCGAATCTTTAAGCGGCGGAGGGCGCCACGCGGGCGCCCTCCGGAGCGATGCTGCTGGAAGCGGCGGTGAGCTACTTGAGCTCGACCTGCGCGCCGGCCTCCTCGAGCTCCTGCTTGAGCTTCTCGGCCTCGTCGCGCTCGATGCCCTCCTTGACGGGCTTGGGGGCCTCGTCGACGAGCGCCTTGGCCTCCTTGAGGCCCAGGCCGGTCGCGGCGCGCACGACCTTGATGACCTGGATCTTCTTGTCGCCGGCGCCGGTCAGGACGACGTCCACGGTCGACGAGGCCTCCTCGCCACCGCCGGCCTCACCGCCGGCGCCGCCGGCGGCCGGGGCGGCCGCGGCGACGGCCGTCGCCGAGACGCCGAACTCCTCCTCGAGCGCCTTGATGCGCTCGCTCAGCTCGAGCACGGAGATGCTCTTGAGCTCGTCGATCCACTCCTGGGTGCTGGTAGCCATGCTGTGTTACTCCTGGGTCTCGGTCGTGCTGTCGTCAGCGCCCTCGGCGGGCGCCTCCGCGGACACGGCCGACTCCGGCGCCTCCGCGTCCTGATCAGTGGTGTCATCGCCGGTGGCCGGGGCGGCCTCCGGCTTGGGCTCCGGCTCGGCCTGCTCGGCCGCCGGGGCCTCGGCCGCGGCGCCAGGCGCCTCGCCCGAGGGAATCTCGCCGCTCTCCTTCTTCTCGAGCACGCCGCCGAGAGCGACGGCCAGGCCCGAGACCAGCCCGTTGAGGCTGCGGGCGAGGCCGGTGATCGGCGACGCCACGATCCCGACGAGCTGCCCGTAGAGGGCCTCGCGGGAGGGGAGCTTGGAGATGGCGGAGATCTGGGTGGCGTCGAGCGCCTCCCCGTTCATCATCCCGCCCTTGAACGGGAGCAGCTCGCCGCCGCTCTCGCGCTGGTAGTCGGCGATCGCCTTCGCGGCCGCCGCGACGTCGCCACGCACGAACGTCAGCGCGGTGGGCCCCTCGAGCAGGGGCTTCAGCGCCTCGGCGTCGGCCTGGTCGGCCGCGCGCTCGGTCAGCGTGTTCTTGACGACGCGGAACGTCGCGTCGGCGTCCCGCAGCTTCGTGCGCAGCGCGGCAGCGCCGGCCACGTCGATGCCGCGGTAGTCGACGGCGAAGACCGCCTCCGAATCCTTGATCTGGTCGGCGATCTCTGCGATCGCCGTCGCTTTCTGGTCCCTGTTCACGGGCCTCCTCTGCCGGGCTTCCGGCGCAGATCCGCGATCTGCGCCCGCCGGCGGTCTCAGGACGCCTCGGGTGTGAGCTTCAGCTACGCGGCCACGGCCGCGTCGGCTGCGCCCTCCCCGAGGATGTCGCGGGTACGGGTCGGATCGACCTTGATGCCAGGTCCCATCGTCGAAGCGACGGTGACCGTGCGCAGGTAGCGACCCTTGGCCGCCGAGGGCTTCGCGCGGACGAGCTCCTCGATGACGGCGGCGTAGTTCTCCAGCAGGGCGCGCTCGTCGAACGACGTCTTGCCGATGTTCAGGTGGACGATGGCCGTGCGATCCGTGCGGTACTCGACCTTGCCGGACTTCGACTCCTCGACCGCCTTGGCGACGTCCATCGTGACAGTGCCGACCTTCGGGTTCGGCATCTTGCCCTGCGGACCGAGGATGCGGCCGAGCCGGCCGACCACGGGCATCATGTCGGGCGTCGCGATGGCGACGTCGAAGTCGGTGAAGCCCTCCTCGATGCGCTTGGCGAGGTCGTCGGCGCCGACGACGTCCGCGCCGGCCTCCTCGGCCTCGCGCGCCTTGTCGCCCTTGGCGAAGACGGCGATCTTGACGTCCTTGCCGAGGCCGTTGGGCAGCGCGATCGTGCCGCGGAGCTGCTCGTCGGCGTGACGGACGTTCAGGCCCGTGCGCACGTGGATCTCGACGGACTCGTCGAACTTCGCGCGCTTGAGCTGCTTGACGAGGGCGATCGCCTCCGCGGGCGAGTACTCGCGCTCGCGGTCGACCTGGCCCTTCACGTCCACGTAGGTCTTGCCGTGCTTCGCCATGACTAGACGACCTCCACGCCCATGCTGCGGGCGGTGCCCTCGATGATCTTGCTGGCCTGGTCCACGTCGTGCGCGTTCAGGTCGGCGAGCTTCTTCTCGGCGATCTGGCGCACCTGGTCCTTGGTGATCTGGCCGACCTTGTCGCGGTGCGGCTCGCCGGAGCCCTTCTCGAGGCCGATGGCCTGCTTGATGAGGACGGCGGCCGGCGGGGTCTTCGTGACGAACGTGAACGAGCGGTCCTCGTAGACCGTGATCACGACGGGGATGACCGTGCCGGAGTCCTGCTGCGTCTGCGCGTTGAACGCCTTGCAGAACTCCATGATGTTGATGCCGTGCTGACCGAGCGCCGGGCCGACCGGCGGAGCCGGGCTGGCCTGGCCGCCGACGGCCTGCAGCTTGATCTGGGTGAGGACCTTCTTGGCCATGTCTGTTCCTTCCGCCTCCCGCCTCCGCTGGCCACGGCGCGGTTCATGTGGCGTTGTGAGTGGCTAGATCTTCTTGACCTGGTCGAAGCCGACCTCGACGGGCGTCTCGCGACCGAAGATGGATACCAGGACCTTGAGCTTCTGGGCGTCCTGGTTGATCTCCGAGATCTCCCCGGAGAAGTCGGACAGCGGGCCCGAGATCACCTTGACGGACTCGCCGATGGAGAACTGGGCCTTGGTGGCGACCTTCTGCGCGACCTCGCGGTGCAGCAGGCGGTCGACCTCGGGCTGGGTGAGCGGGACCGGCTCGTTGCTGGCGCCGACGAAGCCGGTGACCCCGGGCGTGCCCTTGACGAGCTGCCACGAGTCCTCGTTGAGGTCCATGTTGACCAGCACGTAGCCGGGCATGGTCCGCTTCTCCTGCGAGACCTTCTGCCCGTCCTTCATCTCCGACACGGTCTCGGTCGGGACCACCACGGAGCGGATCGCGCGACGCTGCCCGAGGGAGCTCGCGCGGTGCTCGAGGTTGGACTTGACCTTGTTCTCGTGCCCGGAATAGGTGTTGACGACGTACCAGCGATACATGGAGGAAAGTTCCTGCGCGTGAGCGCCTAGAGGATGAGGTCGACGACCTTCTGGGCGACCCAGTCGGCGATGCCCAGGTACGCGCCCGCGACGATGACGAACCCGATGACGACGCCGGTGGCCTGGCCGACCTGCCGGCGGTCGGGCCACTGGACGCGCTGGAGCTCGGCCCACGACGCCCGGAGGAACTGCACGAAGCGCGGCCCTCCACCGCCCGCGGTGGGCTGCCCGGCGCGCGCCGCGCGGCGGGCCGGCGCGGCAGCGCCCGCCTCCTCGGCGGCGGCGTCCGCCTCGGCCGTCCGGGCCATCGCGCGGTCGTCGTCGTCGACGTCGCCGTCGTCGTCGAGGTCGCCCATCTGCTCCTGGGAGAGGCGGTCGAGCTCGCTCTCGGAGGTGGAGTCGTCCGTGGCGCCCTCGGCGTTGCTCACCAGGCCGGCCTCGAACTCCTCGACCTCGCCGGAGGCATGGTCGAGCTCGCCCGGGACGTTGTCCCGATGCGGCTCGGTCGGCGCGGGGCCGGGGTTCTGGGCGTGGGAGCCGTGGGGCTCGCCGGTGCGTCGCTCAGGGGCCATGGTGCGTGCGTGGGCGCGCGAGATCCGCGGCTAGCGGGTCTCCCGATGGCTCGTGTGCTCCCGGCACCACCTGCAGTACTTGCTCAGCGTGATGCGATCGGGAGTGTTGCGCTTGCTCTTGTTCGTCTGGTAGTTGCGGCGCTTGCAGCTCTCGCACGCGAGAGTCACAGCGATCCGCACGTCTCCGCGGGCCATGGCGGGCTCCCGTCGAGGTGTGCTTGAAGATGGTCGGCTCGGATCGTTCGGGGCAAAAGAAAACTCGCCCCGGAGCGAGTCGACGAGGGAGTTTAGCGCGGTCGGCGCTCGCGCGGATGCCCGCACCGCGCGTGACCGGCGAAGATGGGTAGCGTGACACAACGGACCGCCGGTATCATGGCGGCGGATGCTCGGCCGCACCTACGACACGCAGACGTGCTCGGTGGCCCGGACGCTGGAGCTGGTGGGCGAGCGCTGGACGCTGCTGATCGTCCGCGACGCCTTCCTCGGCGTACGCCGCTTCGGCGACTTCGCCGACCGCCTCGGGATCGCCCGCAACGTGCTCCAGGATCGCCTGGAGCGGCTCGTGGCGGCCGGCGTGCTCGAGAAGGTGCCGTACTGCGACCGGCCGCTGCGCCACGAGTACCGGCTGACCGCGGTGGGCCGCGACCTGTGGCCCGTCATCGTCGCGCTGCTCCAGTTCGGCGACCGGCACCTCGCCGCGGAGGGCGGTGCGCCGATGCTGCTGCTGCACCGCGGCTGCGGCGGCGCGCTCGACGACCGCCGCCGCTGCCGGCGCTGCGGCGCCGACCTCGAGCTCGACGACGTCGAGGCCCGGCGCGGACCCGGCGGCGCGACGCTGCCGACCGCGGCATGAGCGCGGCAGCGCTCGTCCTCGAGCACGAGCCCGACGCCCCGGCGGCCCTGCTGGCCGCGTGGGCGCAGGCGCGCGGCGTGGCGCTCGAGGTCGTGGCCGCGGGCGCGCCGATCCCCGACCCCACGGGGCGCCCGTTCCTGGTGACGCTCGGCTCCGAGGCCTCTGCCTACGACGACAGCGTGCCGTGGCTGGCCGCCGAGCGCGCCGCGCTCGACCGCGCGCTGGACGCCGGCGTGCCCGTGCTCGGCATCTGCTTCGGGGCCCAGCACCTCGTGCGGGCGCTGGGCGGCGAGGTCCGCCCGGCGCCGCGCCCCGAGGTCGGCTGGCTCGACGTCGAGACGCTGGCGCCCGAGCTCGTCCCGCCGGGTCCGTGGCTCCAGTGGCACCGCGACGCGTTCTCGGTGCCGCCGGGCGCCCAGCTGCTGGCGCACTCGCCGGTCTGCCCGCAGGCCTTCCGGCACGGGCTGCACCTCGGCGTGCAGTTCCACCCCGAGGTCACCGCCGAGGTGGTCGCCGGCTGGGTCGCCGGCTACCCCGAGTCCGTGGCGCGCGCCGGCACCACGCCGGGCGACCTGCTGGACGGCAGCGCCCGCCACGCCGCGGACGCGCGCCGCCGCGCCTGGGCGCTGTTCGACGCCTTCGCCGCCCCGCTGGCCCTCCGGGACCGCATGGGGGCCGAGGCGGCCGGGTAGCTCTGGCCGCGAGATGAGCGACATGTCAGCCGTCCCCCCTGCGGCGCCCGCGAGCGCCGACGGGTCCCGCCAGGACCCGCGCCAGCGCCCGGCCGCCGAGCTGGTGCGTGATCTGTCGACGCAGGTCTCGACCCTCGTCCGCCAGGAGATGGAGCTCGCCAAGGTCGAGCTGACCGCCAAGGGCAAGGAGGCGGGCAAGGGCGCCGGCATGTTCGGCGGCGCCGGTTTCCTGGCCCTCTACGGCGTCGGCGCGCTCGTCGCCGCGGCGATCATGCTGCTGGCGCGCACCGCGCTGGCGGGCTGGCTGGCCGCCGTCATCGTCGGAGCCGGCCTGCTCCTGGTCGCCGGCATGCTCGCGCTGGCGGGACGCGCCTTCACGCGGCGCGCCGTGCCGCCCGCGCCGCAGCAGACCATGGCCAGCGTCAAGGAGGACGTCCGCTTCACCAAGGAGCACGTCCAGGAGGCGCGCCACCACCAAGAGGCGCAGCGATGAGCGAGCAGACCACCCGCACACCCGAGCAGATCCGGCGCGACATCGAGCAGACGCGCGAGGAGCTCGCCGAGACCGCCGCCGCGCTGGCCGAGCGCGCCGACGTGAAGGCTCGCGCGCACGAGAAGCTCGACGAGACGCGCGCCCGGATCACCGGCAAGGTCGACGAGGCCAGGGCCAAGGTCACCGGCGGCGCCGGGGCGGCCAAGGACAAGGCCGCGGCCGCCACGCCGGGCACCGTCCAGGACGGGGCGCGCTCGGCCGGGCAGCGGCTCTCCGCCTTCGTCCAGGAGCACCCGGAGATGGCCGTGGTCATGGGCGTCGCGGGCGGCACCCTCCTCGGCTGGCTCGTCGCCCGGCGGCGCTGAGCCGCCGCGGCGCGCCGTCGCGAGCGGCTCAGCCGACCGAGTGGCCGATGCGGCTCGGCGGCCAGTAGAGGACGAACGCGGTGCCGATGACCCACGACTCCGGGACCGGTCCCCAGAAGCGGCTGTCGTCGGAGTTGCCGCGGTTGTCGCCGAGCAGGAAGACCATCCCCGTGGGCACGGTGATGGCCTCCGGGAAGTCGCACTCGGCGCCGCTGCCGCACGGCCGGATGTAGGGCTCCTTCACCGGCTGGCCGTTGCGGATCACGTGGCCCCCGCGGAGCGCGATCCGGTCGCCGCCGACCGCCACCACCCGCTTGATGAAGGTCGCGCTCGAGCGCTCCGGCGTCGGCTTGCCGCAGGGCGAGGCCGTGGTCGCGCCCTGGTCCTGCGCCCCGCAGACCGGGGGCGAGGCGTCCGCGCCCGCGGGCGGGTGGAAGACCACCACGTCGCCGACCTGCACGTCCTGGCCCAGCACGCGGTGGGAGAAGCGGTTGACGAGCACGCGGTCGCCCACGTGCAGCGTCGGCTCCATCGAGCCGCTCGGGATCCGGTAGGGCTTGACCACGAACGCCTGGGCCAGGATCACGACGGCCGCGGCGAGGACGAGGAAGAGGATCGTCTCGACGACCGTGTTCTGCCGCGCGGCGCGCAGCGCGCTCACCGCGTCACCACCTCCGCCGGCCGTCGTCGCGGCAATCGGACCCGTCACCCATGGCCGAGAATCATCCCCGAGCGGTCAAGCGCCCGGCGCAGTTCCCGCCGGGCGGCCGGTCACCAGCGCGCAGACGGCGTAGTCGGCGCCGGGCGCGAACGGCCAGCGCCACCATGCGACGTCGGCGACGCGCGCGCCGGCCCGCTCCACCGCGAGCCACGGGTCGCATCCGTAGGGCACCGAGCCGCGACGCGCCAGCCCTACGGCGCCGGCGGGGTCGCGGACGGCGTGCGCGAGCAGCTGGTCGAGCGAGAACGGCTGCGGATGGCCGTCCCACCACCCCAGCGCGTCGTGGAGGACCACCACGGTGCCGCCGGGCGCGGCGTCGTGCAGCGCCGCGACCACGGCGTCGGTCAGCGGCTGGCCGTCGCGGAGGAGCACGGCGTCGATGTGCGAGCCCCGCAGCCCGGACCGGCGCAGCGCGGGGTAGAGCAGCTGGGTCAGGACCAGGTCGGCGACGACGACGTCGTAGGGGCCGCCGGGCAGGGCGGGCACGGCCGGCCTCGGCGCCGGCGGCTGCGCCGACCCGGCCGCGGCGACGATCGCGTCGGCCAGCCCGCCGGTGACGTCCGCGACGCGTGCGCGGACCCGTCCGGCCCCCAGGGCGCGGCGGCGCGCCCCGCGCAGCGCGCGGGCGTCGAGATCCACGAGGTCGACCGCTCCGGCGCGCCGCGCGAGCCGCCGCAGCGGCAGGTCGTCCGCGTTGCCGGCGCCGACGACCGCGACGCGCGCGCCGGCGGGCACGTGGCGCTCCAGCACCGACCAGGCGGCCGCGCGGGCCGGCCGCCAGCGCCGCCGGCGCGCGCGGCCGGAGCGGGCGTTGTTGGCGGCGTTGGCGGCGAGGACGGGCGAGGACATCGGCGGCTCCGCGGCACGCTATCCCCCTCCGCCCGCGTCCAGCTCCGGACGACCGACGACACCGCCGCGGAGGCCGACGTGGAGGCGGCGGTGCGCGCCGCCGTCGCGTAGGCCGGCTACCAGCTCCGCGTCAGGCCGCCATCCACGAGCAGCGACTGGCCGGTGACGTAGCTGGCGGCCGCCGAGCAGAGGAAGGCCGCGGCCGCGGCGATCTCGGCGACGGTGCCGAGCCGGCCGGCGGGGATCTCGGCCCGCGCGCGCTCCTCTGCCGCCGCCATGCCGCCGGGGGCGGACCCGATCCGGTCGGTGGCGATCCAGCCGGGCAGGACGGCGTTGAGGGTCACGCCGTCGGCGGCCGCCTCGCGCGCCAGCTCCTTCAGCGCCACCAGCAGCCCGGCGCGGTTGGCATTCGAGAGCTGCAGCCCGGGGATCGGCTCGCGGGCGGCGCTCGACGAGACGGCGAGCACGCGCCCGAAGCCCCGCTCGCGCATCCCCGGCAGCACGCGACGCAGGATCGCCATCGGGGAGACCACGAGCGTGCGGTGCGCGAGCTCCCACTCCTCGTCGGTGAAGCCCAGAGGATCTTCGCCCGGCGGCGGGCCGCCGGTGTTCGCCACGTAGATGTCGATCGGCCCGAGGTCGCGCTCGACCGCCGCGACCAGGGGGCCGGCCGCGGCCAGGTCGGCGCTGTCGAACGCGTAGCCGCGCCCGCCGATGGCGCGGGCGGCGTCGGCCGCGCCGGAGCGCGACGCCACGGCCACGCGCGCCCCCTCGGCCGCGAGCGCCTCGGCGATCCCGCGACCGATCCCGCGTGAGCCGCCGGTGACGAGCGCCACCCTGCCGTCGAGTCCCAGGTCCATGGCGGCCACGGTGCCAGAATGCCGCGGCGTCCGCGTCCGCGTCCCTGGAGGAAGACCTTGCCCGCCACCGACCTGTTCTCCGTCTCCGGCAAGACCGCCGTCGTGACCGGCGGCTCCCGCGGCATCGGCATGATGATCGCGCGCGGGCTGCTGGAGGCCGGCGCGGAGGTGATCATCTCGTCGCGCAAGGCCGATCAGCTGCGCGCCGCCGCCGACGAGCTGGCGCCGCTCGGGGCGGTCACCGCGCTGCCCGCCGACCTGTCGACGCCCGAGGGCGTCGCCCAGCTGGCCGCCGGCGTCCGGGAGCGCTTCGACCACCTCGACGTCCTGGTCAACAACGCGGGCGCGACCTGGGGCGCGCCGCTGGAGGAGTTCCCGGACGCCGCGTGGGACAAGGTGCTGGACACCAACGTCAAGGCCGTGCACCGGCTGACCGTCGCCCTGCTGCCGGAGCTGCGCGCCGCCGCCGGCGCCGAGGACCCGGCGCGCGTGATCACCATCGGCTCGGTCGACGGCCTGCGCGTGCCGCTGCTGGAGAGCTACTCCTACAGTGCCAGCAAGGCCGCCGTGCACATGCTCACCCGGCACCTGGCCAAGCGCCTGGCGTCCGAGCACATCACGGTCAACGCGATCGCGCCCGGGCCGTTCGAGAGCAAGATGATGGCCTTCGCGCTGAGCGACCCGCAGGCGCGCGCCGCCGTCGAGCAGACCGTGCCGCTCGGCCGCATCGGCCGCCCGGACGACGTCGCGGGCACCGCGATCTTCCTGGCCTCACGCGCCGGCTCCTACCTGACCGGCGCGATCATCCCCGTGGACGGCGGGATCGTCGGCTGCGGGTAGCCGCTCAGGCGGTGTGGGTGATGATGCCGGTGGGCTGCGGACCGCCCTCGACCGCCGGCTCCTCGTCCGGCCCCGGGGCGAGCGGGCGCCGCCGGCGCGGCTCCCGCCCCGGCGGTTGGCGGGGGCGCTCGCGCTTCGGCGCCGGAGGCACGGAGCGGGCCTGCGGCTCGCCGGCGCGCACCGTGACCGGCTCGCCGTGGTGCACGAACTCGACCTCGTCGCCGCTCTCCAGGGCGTAGGTCACCTCGCCGTCGCGGATCTCGACGGCCAGCCGCGACCCGCGCCAGGTGACGCGGAACTTGATGCGCCGGAGCTCCGCCGGCAGCCGCGGCGCGAAGCGCAGCGTCGCGCCGTGGTCGCGCAGGCCCCCGAACCCGGCGACCACGCCCAGCCAGCTGCCCGCCAGCGAGGCGATGTGCAGCCCGTCGCGCGTGTTGTGCGCCAGGTCGTGCAGGTCCATGAACGCGGCCTCGCCGAGGTAGTCGTAGGCCAGCTCCAGGTGCCCGGTCTCGGCGGCGACCACGGCCTGGATGCACGCCGACAGCGACGAGTCGCGCACCGTGATCCCCTCGTAGTAGGCGAAGTCGCGGACCTTCTCCTCGTCGGGGAAGCGGTCGCCGCACGTGTACAGCGCCAGCACGAGGTCGGCCTGCTTGACGACCTGCTTGCGGTACAGGCTGAAGTACGGGTAGTGCAGCATCAGCGGGTGGTTCTCGGGCGGCGTGCCCGCGAAGTCCCACACGTCGTGGTCGGTGAACTCGTCCGCCTGCGGATGGACGTCGAGGCGGTGGTCGTAGGGCACGAACATCGCCGCCGCGGCGCGGCGCCACGCGTCGACCTCCTCGCGCTCGACCTCGAGCTCGGCGGCGGCCTCCGGGTGGTCCTCGACCGCGGCCGCCGCCGCCTCGAGGTTCCGCTGCGCCATGAGGTTCGTGTAGACGTTGTCGTCCATCAGCGCGCTGTACTCGTCGGGCCCGGTGACGCCGGGGATGCGGAACGCGCCCTCGACGTCGTGGTGGCCCAGCGAGCGCCACAGCCGCGCCGTCTCCACCAGCAGCGGCAGGCCGACCTGCCGTTCGAAGTCGGGGTCGTCGACGGCGTTCTGGTAGCGGACGACCGCGTCGGCGATGTCGGCGCCGATGTGGAACGCCGCCGTGCCCGCGGGCCAGTACCCCGAGCACTCGCGGCCGGCGATCGTGCGCCACGGAAAGGCCGCGCCGGCCAGCCCGAGCTGGTGGGCCCGCTCCCGCGCGAGGTCGAGGGTCGTGAAGCGCCAGGCCAGCGCGTCGGCGGCCGCGACCGGCGCCGTGTAGGTGAGCACCGGCAGCACGAAGGACTCGGTGTCCCAGAAGGCATGGCCGTCGTAGCCGGCGCCGGTCAGGCCCTTGGCCGGGATCGCGCGCCGCTCGCCGCGCGCCGAGGCCTGCAGCACGTGGAAGAGCGCGAAGCGGACGGCCTGCTGGAGCTCGTCGTCGCCCTCGATCTCGACGTCCGCGCGCGACCAGAACGCGTCGAGGTAGGAGCGTTGCTCGGCGAGCAGCCCCTCCCAGCCGGTGTGCCGCGCCTCGGCGAGGCTGCCGCGCACCTGGGCGCGCACCGACGGCAGCGAGCGCTCCGCCGACCATCCGTACGCCAGGTACTTCAGGACGCGCAGGCAGCCGCCGGCGGGCACGTCGGCCGCGATCGCCACGCGGCCGACGTCGGGCGCCGTCTCGACCTCGAGCGCCGTGCCGGCCGGGCCGTCGACCTCGTGGTCCATCGCCGCGCCGATGCGCAGGCCGCTGCCCTTGGTGCGGTGGACGAGCAGCACCATGTCGTCGTGCTCGTAGCGCTCCTCCGCGATCAGCGGGTTGTGGAGCACGGCGGCCGCGCGCGGGTCGTCGGTCGGCTCGCGCTGGCCGTTCTCGTTGGCGACGAGCTCGCTCTGGATCACCAGCCGGGCCGACGCGCCGACCGGCTCGACCTCGTAGAGGATCGCGGCGGCCCCGCGCTGCGTCAGCGAGACCAGGCGGGTGGAGCGGATCCGCACCTCCTTGCCCACCGGCGAGCGCCAGTGCACGCGGCGGTGCAGGACGCCGGCGCGGAGGTCGAGCTCGCGCTCGTGCTCGAGCACCTCCCCGTAGCGGACGTCGAAGAGCTCGTCGTCGACCAGCAGGCGCAGCAGCTTGCCGTCGGTGACGTTGAGGACCGTCTCGCCGGCCTCCGGGTTGCCGTACGCCGTCTCGGCGTACGGCAGCGGCCGCACCTCGTGGACGCCGTTGAGATAGGTGCCCGGCACGCCGTTCGGGTCGCCCTCGTCGAGGTTGCCGCGCAGGCCCAGGTGTCCGTTGGACAGGGCGAACAGCGACTCGGTCTGCGCGAGCTTGCCGAGGTCGAGCTCCGTCTCGACGACGCTCCACGGCGTGACGCGGAAGCGCGAGAGGTCGTCGCTCATGCGCAGGTCGTCGCTCATGCCGCGTCCTCCTCGCCCAGCAGCTCGGCGAGATCGCGGACCACGACCGACGCCCCGTGCTCGCGCAGCGCCTCGGCCTGCCCGACGCGGTCGACCCCCACGACCTCGCCGAAGTTGCCGGCGCGGCCCGCCTCGACGCCGGCCAGCGCGTCCTCGAACACGACGGCCTCGGCGGGCTCGACGCCGAGGCGGCGCGCGCCGGCCAGGAACGTGTCGGGCGCGGGCTTGCCCGCCAGGCCCTCCTCGGCGGCGACGTTCCCGTCGACCACGGCCTCGAAGAGGTCGTCGATGCCGGCGGCCCGCAGGACGTCGCGGCAGTTCTTGCTCGACGACACGACCGCGCGGCGCAGGCCCGCGTCACGGGCGGCGTGGACGTAGCGGACCGAGCCGTCGTAGACCTCGACGCCCTGGCGGTCGAGCACGTCGCGCAGCAGCTCGTTCTTGCGGTTGCCCAGCCCGGCCACGGTCGCGCGGTCCGGCGGGTCGCCGGGGTCGCCCTCCGGGAGCTCGATGCCGCGGGAGGCCAGGAATGCCCGCACGCCGTCGGTCCGCGGCCGGCCGTCGACGTAGCGGTCGTAGTCCGACTGGGTGAACGCGGCGAACGGCTCGCCGGCTTCCTCGGCGTGGCGCCGCAGGTAGCCGTCGAACATCTCCTTCCACGCCGCGGCGTGTACCTTCGCCGTCTGGGTCAGCACCCCGTCGAGATCGAAGAGGCACGCCTTCGCGCCGTCGGGCAGGCCGAGCATGGGTTCGAGCGTACCCATCCGCCCGGCGGCGCCTGCGCGCGGCGCCGCGGACCGCGCGGGTTTTCCGCAGCGCCGCACGGAGGCGCACGGATGTCCCCCGAGCCGCGACGTGCGAGCGTGGCGGCATGACCGCGATGCCGCAGCAGGACCACGATCCGCTCCGGGTCGTCATCGCCGGCGGCGGCGTCGCCGCCCTCGAAGCCGCGGTGGCGCTGCGCTCGCGCGCGCCCGCCCGCATCGCGATCACCCTCGTCGCGCCGCACGACGACTTCTCCTACCGCCCGCTGACGGTCGCCGAGCCGTTCGGGCTCGCCCCCCGGCGCCACCACCGCCTCTCCGAGCTCTGCGCCGGGCTCGACGCCGGCCTGGTGCTCGACGCGGTCGCGGCCGTCGACGCCGACGGCCACGTCGTCAGGACCGCGGGCCATCGCGACATCCCGTACGACGTGCTGCTGGTCGCGGTCGGCGCGCGGGCCTACCCCGCGTTCGAGCACGGAATCGCGTTCGACCGCGAGACGGCGCCGGAGGACTTCGACGACGTGCTGGCCGACCTCGACGACGGCCTCGTGCCGCACGTGGCCATCGTCGTCCCCGACGGCGTCACCTGGACGCTGCCGGCCTATGAGCTGGCGCTGCTGCTCCAGGCGCGCGCCGAGCGGCGCCATCCGGACGCGGTGTGCGTGAGCGTCATCACCCACGAGCCGCGGCCGCTGGCCGTCTTCGGCCAGCGCGCGGCCGCCGAGGTCGGCGCGCTGCTCGACGCGTCCCGCGTGGTCGTGCATCCCGGCGTGCACGCCGACGTCGTGACCCCGACCGCGCTGCGCGTCGCCGGGGCGTGGATGAGCACCGACCGCATCGTCGCGCTGCCGATCCTCGAGGGGCCGCGGATCGCCGGGCTGCCCCACGACGAGCACGGGTTCGTGCCCGTCGACGAGCAGTGCCGGGTGGTCGGCGTGCCCGACGTCCACGCCGCCGGCGACGGCACCACGGTGGCGATCAAGCAGGGCGGGCTGGCCGCGCAGCAGGCCGATGCGGCGGCGGCGGCGATCGCCGCGCGCGCCGCGGGGCGACCCGCGCCGGCGCCGGAGGCGATGGTCCTGCGCGGGCTGCTGCCCACGCCGGACGGGCCGCGCTTCCTGCGCGCCGAGCTCGCCGATCCGGACCGCACGTCGGCGGTCTCGCGCGAGCCGCTGTGGTGGCCGCCGACCAAGGTCGCCTCGCGCTGGCTGGCGCCGCACCTCGCGCGCATCGAGCGCAGCGAGGGCGAGACGCGGCCGACCGCGGGCCAGAGCGCCTGAGGCCGGGCGATTGAGCGCCCCGCCCCGCGGGGATGCCGTGTGCGACGCATCCGCCGCAAGGAGAGAGGACATCGGCATGGCGAGCCTTCAGGACGTTCAGGCCTGGCGCGGGCACAAGGTGCTCGACCCCGAAGGCCACAAGATCGGCACCGTCGAGGACGTGTACCTCGACCGCGAGACCAGCGAACCGGAGTGGGCCGCCGTGAAGACGGGGCTGATCGGGTCGAACGTCAGCTTCGTGCCGATCCACGGCGTGACCCCGACCGACGGCGAGCTCCGCCTGCCCTACACCAAGGAGCAGGTCAAGGACGCTCCGGAGATCGAGGTGGATGGGGCGCTCTCCGTCGAGGATGAGGAGCGCCTGTACGAGCACTACGGGCGCGCGCGCCCCGAGACGGCCGGCGGCACGCCCACCGCGGAGGGCGCCGGCGACGCCTGAGACGCGCCTGCGCGGGCCGGCTTCCGACCCACCGGGGACGGGTAGGGTCGCCGCTGTGGCTGCCCTCGACGCCGTGCCCCTCACCTCGCTGGCCTCGGGCGCGGGGTGCGGCTGCAAGCTCGCGGCCGCCGACGTGCTGCCGATCGTGCGCGAGCTGCCGGCGCAGGTCGACGAGCGGCTGCTGGTGGGCTCGGCGACGAGCGACGACGCGGCGGTGGTGCGCCTGCGCGACGACCTGGCGCTCGTGCAGACGGTGGACTTCTTCACGCCGCTGGTCGACGACCCGTACGACTTCGGGCGGATCGCCGCCGCCAACGCGCTGTCGGACGTCTACGCCATGGGCGGCACGCCGCTGTCGGCCCTCAACATCGTCGCCTTCCCGCTCGAGCGCCTGGGCGGCGACGTGCTCGGCGCGATCCTGCGCGGCGGCCTGGACGTGGTGGCGCAGGCCGGCGCCGTCGTCGCCGGCGGCCACTCGATCAAGGACGACGAGCCGAAGTACGGGCTGGCCGTCACCGGGCTGGTCGACCCGGCCCGGATGGTGACCAACGCGGGCGCGCGCTCCGGCGACGCGCTCGTGCTGACCAAGCCGCTGGGCGTCGGCGCCGTGGTGACCGCGCGCAAGCGGGGCGCCGCCGACGACGCGCTGCTGGCGCGCGCGGTGGCGACGATGGTCGCGCTGAACGCCGACGCCTCGGCGGCGGCGCTGGCGGCCGGCGCGCATGCGATGACCGACGTGACGGGGTTCGGCCTGCTCGGCCACCTGCACCACGTCGGCCGGGAGAGCGGCCTGGCGGCCGAGGTCGAGGCCGCCGCGGTGCCGGCGCTCGAGGGTGTCGAGGCGCTGCTGGACGGCGACGACGGCGTCTCGGGCGGCAGCCGCCGCAACGCCGAGTGGGCCGCCGGCTTCGCCACGTTCGACGACGCCGTGGCCCCCTGGCGGCGGCGCCTGCTCACCGACGCGACCACCTCCGGCGGCCTGCTCGTCGCCGTCCCGCCCGAGCGGGCGGACGCGGTGCCGGGACCGGTGATCGGCCGCCTGGTGGACGGCCCCGCGGGGACGATCCGCGTACGGTGAGCGCCAGCAGCACCCTGGAGCGGCCCGGGGCCGGTGCCCCGAACGGCCTTCAAAGCCGTCGGCGGCGCGCTCGCCGCGCCGGGAAGGTTCGACTCCTTCGCCGCTCCGTCCCATGAACGAGCCGCTGACCCTCGGGACCGCGGGCCACATCGACCACGGCAAGACCGCGCTGGTGGCGGCGCTGACCGGCGTCGAGACCGACCGCCTGCCCGAGGAGCGGGCGCGCGGCCTGACGATCGTGCTCGGCTACGCGCCGCTGCTGCTGCCGTCGGGCCGGCGCCTGTCGGTGGTCGACGTCCCCGGGCACGAGCGCTTCGTGCGGACGATGGTCGCCGGCGCGACGGGCATCGACGCCTACCTCATGGTGGTGGCCGCCGACGACGGCGTGATGCCGCAGACACGCGAGCACGCCGCCGTGCTGCGGGCGCTCGGGGTGCGCGAGGGGGTCGTCGCGATCACGAAGGCCGACCTCGGGGGCGACGACGGCGTGGCGCTCGCGCGCGAGCAGGTCGCCGAGCTGCTGCCGGGCGTGCCGGCGGTCGCCTGCTCGTCGCGCACCGGTGCCGGCATCGACGGGCTGCGGGCGGCGCTCGACGCCCTCGCCGCGCGGGTCGGCAGCCGCGCCCTGGGCGGCGGGGCGGCACGGCTGCACGTCGACCGCGTCTTCACCGTCGACGGCCGCGGGACCGTGGTCACCGGCACGCTGTGGTCCGGCGCGCTGGCCGCCGGCGACGAGCTCGAGCTGCTGCCCGCGGGCGCGCGCGTCCGCGTGCGGGGACTGCAGATCCACGACCAGGCGGTCGAGCGCGCCGAGGCCGGCCAGCGCGTGGCCGTCAACCTCGCCGGCGTGCGTGCCCGGGACGTGGCCCGCGGCGACGCGCTGGCCGCCCCGGGATCCGTGGCGCCGGCGCACGTCCTCGACTGCGCGCTGGAGCTCGCGGGCGAGGCCCGCCACGGCGAGCGCGTCCACGTCCACCACGGCACCCGCGACGTGCCGGCGCGGCTGATCGCGCTCGGCGAGGACCTCTGGCAGCTGCGCCTCGACCGGCCGGTGCTCGCCCGCGACGGCGACCGGGTCGTCGTGCGGCGGCCCTCGCCGCCCGACACGCTCGGCGGCGGGGTGGTGCTCGACGCGGCGGCGCGCCGTCACGGACGCCGGCCGGACGTCGTGCAGCGGCTGCGGCGCCGGCGCGACGGCGAGCCGGAGCCGGCGCCCTCCCCCATCCCCGCGCCCCAGCCGCGCGCCGTGCCGGTGCGCCGGCGCGGGCCGGCCGTCGACGCGCCCGAGGTCCGGGCGTTGGAGGCGCGCCTGCGCGAGGCCGGCACGGCGCTGCTGTCCGAGGCGCAGCTGGCCGGCGCGGGCGACGCGCTGCGGACGCTGCGCGACACCGGGCGCGCCGTGCGCGTCAGCGGCCGGCTCTACGGGCACGCGGACGCCGTGGAGGAGGCGACGGCGCGCATCGTCGCGCTGCTGCACGACGAGGGGTCGGTGACGCTCGCCGGGGTCCGCGACGCGCTCGGCCTCTCGCGGAAGTCCTCGCAGGCGCTGCTCGAGCACCTCGACGGCCGCCGCGTCACGCGGCGGCTGCCCGACGACCGCCGCGTGCTGGCCGCCGAGCACGCCCGCGCATGAGCGACGCCGGCGTCCAGGACCGCCTGCGGGCGCTGCCCGCCGTCGACCGCCTCGCCGCGGCGCTGGCGGGCGACGGGGTCACTCCGGCCGAGGCGGTCGCCGCTGCGCGCGCGGCGCTCGCGGCGCGCCGCGCCGAGCTGCTGGCGGGCGCGGCCGGCGAGGCCGACCTCGTCGCGCGCGCCCGCGCGGCGCTGCGGCCCGGCCCGCGCCGCGTCGTCAACGCCACCGGCGTCGTCATCCACACCAACCTGGGCCGCGCGCCGCTGGCGGCCGCCGCGGCCGACGCCGTGGCGGCGGCCGCGCGCGGGTACGTCGACCTCGAGCTCGACCTCGGCGACGGCCGGCGCGGCGCGCGCGACGCCCACGTGCGCGGGCTGCTGCGCGAGCTGACCGGCGCCGAGGACGCGATGGTGGTCAACAACGGCGCCGCGGCGGCGCTGCTGGCCGGCGCCGCGCTCGGCGGGCCCGGAGCGCGGATGGTGGTCTCCCGCGGGGAGCTCGTCGAGATCGGCGGGGGCTTCCGGATCCCCGAGGTCGTCGAGCAGGCCGGGGCCGAGCTGGTCGAGGTGGGGACGACGAACCGGACGCTGCTGCGCGACTACGAGCGCGCGGTGCGGCCCGGCACAGCCGACCCCGGTGGGCGCCACGTCGTGCTCCGCGTCCACCAGTCGAACTTCCGCACGGTCGGCTTCACGGCGGCGCCGGCGATCGAGGAGCTCTGCGCGCTCGGCGTGCCGGTGATCGACGACGTCGGCTCCGGCGCGCTGGCCGGCGACCTGGCCGTGCTGGCCGACGAGCCGCCGGTGCGCCGGTCGGTGGGCGCCGGGGCGGCGGCGGTCTGCTTCAGCGGCGACAAGCTGCTCGGCGGGCCGCAGGCGGGCATCCTCGTCGGCCGCGCCGAGGCGATCGCGGCCTGCCGTGCGCACCCGCTGGCGCGCGCGCTGCGCGTCGGCCGCCTTCCGCTGGCCGGGCTGGCCGCCACGTTGGCGCTCTACCGCGATCCCGAGCGCGCGCTGCGCGAGATCCCCGTGCTGGCCATGCTCGCCGCCGCGCCCGAGGAGCTCGCGGACCGCGCGGACCGCCTGGCCGCCGCGACGGGCGGTGAGGTGGTTCCGGCGGTGGCGCGCGTCGGCGGAGGGGCACTGCCGCTCGTCGAGCTCCGCGGGCCCGCGGTGGCGCTCACCGCGCCGGGCGAGGACCCGGCGCGCCTGGCCGCCGCGCTGCGCGCCGCCGACCCGCCCGTGATCGGCCGCGTGCACGGCGGCCGGCTGCTGGCGGATCCGCGGACGCTCGCCGACGACGAGGTCGCGCTCGTCGCCGCCGCGGTCGCCACGGCCCGCTGAGGCCGCCCGGGCAGCGGACCGCGCGGGGCCGCGGCTCGCATGCCCGCGGCGCCCACCGGGCAACCGGCCAGCGTGACCGGCCACGCCGTGCTGCTGCTGGCCCAGGCGCTGCCGCCCGGCGAGCAGGCCCACCTGCTCCAGGCGCGGCAGATGCAGGCGCTGTCGTTCATCGTCCACATCCCGCTGGTCTGCTTCGGGATCGCGTTCCCGATGATGGTGCTGGCGATGGAGTGGCTGCACCACCGCACCGGCGACCCGGTCTACCGGACGGTCGCCCGCCGCTGGAGCCGCGTGATGGTCGCGCTGTTCGCCGTCGGCGTGATCACGGGGACCATCCTCAGCTTCGAGATGGGCCTGCTGTGGCCGAACTTCACGGGGACGTTCGGCGGCGTGTTCGGCCTCGGCTTCGCGATCGAGGGGTTCTCCTTCTTCCTGGAGGCCATCTTCATCGGGATCTACATCTACGGCTGGGACCGGCTGTCGCCGCGCGCCCACCTGCTCAGCGGGATCCCGATCGTGATCACGGGCTTCACGGGGTCGCTGATGGTGATCGCCGTCAACGCCTGGATGAACCACCCCGGGGGCTTCCGGCTCGTCGGTGGCCGCGTCGTCGACGTCCACCCGTGGAGCGCCCTGTTCGGCAACTCCTACCTGTGGCATGAGCTCATCCACATGTACGTCGCGGCCTACATCGTCACGGGGTTCGTGGTCGCCGCGCCGTACGCCTACCAGCGCTTCCGGGGCCGCTGGGGCCGGTACGAGCGCACCGCGCTGGCGCTGCCGCTCACCATCGCCGCGGTCGCGTCGCCCGTGCAGCTGCTCGTCGGCGACTGGGCGGCGCGCGCCGTGGCGGCCGCGCAGCCCACGAAGCTGGCCGCGCTCGAGGGCGTCGGGCGCACCGTGAGCGGCGCGCCCGAGCACCTCGGCGGCTGGTACTCCGACGGCGAGGTCAAGTACGGGATCCGGATCCCCAAGCTGCTGTCGCTGCTGGCCTTCCACGACCCCAACGCCAGGGTCGAGGGGCTCTACGCGGTGCCGCCGTCGCAGCGCCCGCCGGTGAACCTCGTCCGCTTCGCGTTCCAGACGATGGTGGGCATCGGGACGCTGATGGCGCTGCTCGGCGCCTTCATCGTGTTCCTGCGCGTCCGCCGCAGACCGCTGCCCGAGTGGCGCTGGTTCTGGGCGGCGCTCGTCGTCGTGGCGCCGCTGTCCTACGTCGCGCTCGTCGCCGGGTGGGTCACGACGGAGGTCGGCCGCCAGCCGTGGGTCGTCTACCGCGTGATGCCGACCGCCGACGCCGTCACCGGCGCGGGCGGCATCCCGGTCGGCTACGCGACGCTCTGGGTCGTCTACGTCCTCACGGCGATCGGCGTCGTGTGGATCCTGCGCAGGCTGGCTCGCGCGCCGATCGGCCCGGTGGCCTCGCCGCCGCCGGGCGCGGGCGCGAGCCGCGGAACGGCGATCTCCGAGGGGTGACCCGAGGTGTCGCTCCAGGAGATCCCGATGGTCTTCGTCCTGCTCGGGCTCGTCTTCTACATCGTGCTCGGCGGAGCCGACTTCGGCGCGGCGATCTGGCAGGTCGCCAGCGGCGGCGGCGACCGCGGCCGGGCGCTGCGCGAGCTCGCCCACGAGGCCATGGGACCCGTGTGGGAGGCCAACCACGTGTGGTTGATCTTCGTGCTGACGGTGACGTGGACGGCGTACCCCGCGGCGCTGGGGTCGCTGGCCTCGACGCTGTGCGTCGCGCTGTTCGTCGCGGCGATCGGGATCATCATCCGCGGCGCCGCGTACGCGCTGCGCAGCGGCACGGCGACGCCGCGCGAGGTCCGGCGGGTCGACACCGCCTCGGCGATCTCCTCCGTGCTGACCCCGTTCATGCTGGGCGCCTGCATCGGCGGCCTGGCGTCCGGGCGGGTGCCCTATGGCAACGCGAAGGGCGACCTCCTCACGAGCTGGCTCAACGCGACGTCGATCCTGATCGGCCTGCTCGCGGTGGTGTTCTCGGCGTATCTGGCCGCGGTCTACCTCTGCGCCGACGCCGTGCGCCGGGACGAGCCGGAGCTCGTCCCGCCGCTGCGGACACGGGCGCTGGGCTCCGGCGTGGTGGCGGGCGTGCTGGCGATCGCGGGCCTGGTCGTGCTGCGCCACGACGCGCGCGAGCTCTACGACGGGCTGGTGAGCGGCGGCGGGCTGGCGGCGCTGATCGTGTCCGTGGTGGCCGGGCTGACGACGCTGGCGCTCGTCTGGATCCGCCGCTTCGAGCCGGCGCGCTACACCGGGGCGCTGGCGGTCGCCGCGATCGTCGCCGGCTGGGCGCTGGCGCAGCAGCCGCGCTTCCTGCCCGGCCTGACGATCGAGCAGGCGGCGGCGTCGGACGCCACGCTGTGGTCGGTCATCATCGCCGTGCTCGGCGGCGGGATCATCCTCTTCCCGTCGCTGGTGCTGCTGTTCCGGCTGACGCTGGGCGGGCGGCTCGGGCACGGCGAGCAGGAGACGGCCGAGGAGTACGAGCCGCCGCGCCAGCAGCTGCTGCTCGCCGCGCGCGAGGGCGTGCTCGGCCGCGCCGCGGCAGCGCTCTTCGTCGCCGGAATCGCGTTCCTGACGATCCTCGAGCCGCGCTGGGCGCACGTGATCGGCGTGGTGTCGCTGATGGCCTGCGTGCCGACGGCGGTGGCGGCGATGCTGCCGGCGCTGCTCGGGGAGGAGCACGCTGGGCGGCCGGCGGACACGTGACCGCGCCAAGATCGTCGAGGGACGACTCAGCCATCCCCCAGCCGAATCAGTCGTCCCTCGACGATCCTGGGTGGGTGTGGGGACGCTGGTTTGCGGTGCCTAGCTGTAAGTCCCGAGCAGGTTGTTCAGCCGTTGGATGGGTGTCTGGCGGCCGATGCCTGCGTGTCGGCGGCGATGGTTGTAGGTGAATAGCCAGCCGTCAAGGGCTGCGGCGCGCTCTGCTGAGTCGCGGTAGATCGC
>DASTWY010000034.1:0-48562 GCA_035765735.1 Baekduia sp.
CAGGTGGTCCGCATCGTCGGCTCCGGCGAAGAGGTCACCTCCGGCCAGATCCCCTTCACTCCCCGTGCGAAGAAGGTCCTCGAGCTCGCCCTCCGCGAGGCGCTGAGCCTGGGTCACAACTACATCGGCACGGAGCACATCCTCCTCGGCCTCGTTCGCGAGAACGAGGGCGTGGCGGCGCGCATCCTGCTCGACTTCGACGCCGACTCCGAGAAGATCCGCAACGAGGTCATCCGCATGCTGTCCGGGCCCGGCGGCCGCCGGGGCCAGGGGCAGGGCGCGGGCGCCGCGGCCGGCAGCGGCCAGACCGGCGACCCGAAGAAGTCCTCGAAGCTCCTCGACCAGTTCGGGCGCAACCTGACCAAGCTCGCCGCCGACGGCAAGCTCGACCCCGTCGTCGGGCGCGAGACCGAGATCGAGCGGATCATGCAGATCCTCTCGCGGCGCACGAAGAACAACCCCGTGCTCATCGGCGAGCCCGGCGTCGGCAAGACCGCGGTCGTCGAGGGCCTCGCCCAGCGCATCACGAACGCCGACGTGCCCGAGCTGCTCAAGGGCAAGCAGATCTACACGCTGGATCTCGCCGCCCTCGTCGCCGGCTCGAAGTACCGCGGCGAGTTCGAGGAGCGCCTCAAGAAGGTGATGAAGGAGATCACCCAGCGCGGCGACATCATCCTGTTCATCGACGAGATCCACAACCTCGTCGGCGCCGGCGCGGCCGAGGGCGCGATCGACGCGGCCTCGATCCTCAAGCCGGCCCTCGCCCGCGGCGAGCTGCAGACGATCGGCGCCACGACGCTCGACGAGTACCGCAAGTACCTCGAGCGCGACTCCGCGCTGGAGCGCCGCTTCCAGCAGATCCGGGTCGACCAGCCGTCGCCCGAGGAGACCGTGCAGATCCTCAAGGGCCTGCGCGACCGCTACGAGCAGCACCACAAGATCGAGATCACCGACGAGGCGCTGGAGGCGGCGGCCGAGCTGGCCGATCGCTACATCTCCGACCGCCAGCTGCCGGACAAGGCCATCGACCTCATCGACGAGGCCGCGTCCCGCATGCGCATCAAGTCGATGACCTCCCCGCCCGTCTACCGCGAGCTCGAGGACGAGATCGAGGAGACGCGCCGCGCCAAGGAGGCGGCGATCGAGGCGCAGGAGTTCGAGAAGGCCGCGTCGCTGCGTGACACGGAGCGCCGGCTGACGAACAAGAAGCGCGAGCTCGAGGAGCAGTGGGAGGCCGGCGAGGTCGAGGGCGCCGAGCGCCCGGCGATCGGCGAGGAGGAGATCGCCGACATCGTCTCGATGTGGACGGGCATCCCGGTCTTCAAGCTCACCGAGGCCGAGACCCAGAAGCTCATGCGCATGGAGGAGGAGCTCCACAAGCGCGTCATCGGGCAGCACCAGGCCGTCGAGGTCATCTCGAAGGCGATCCGCCGGTCGCGCGCCGGCCTGAAGGACCCGAAGCGGCCGACCGGCTCCTTCGTGTTCCTCGGCCCGTCCGGCGTCGGCAAGACGGAGCTGGCCCGCACGCTCGCCGAGTTCCTGTTCGGCGACGAGGACTCGATGATCCGCATCGACATGTCCGAGTACATGGAGAAGCACGCGGTCTCGCGGCTCGTCGGCTCGCCTCCCGGCTACATCGGCTACGACGAGGGCGGCCAGCTCACCGAGGCCGTGCGGCGCAAGCCGTACTGCGTGCTCCTGCTCGACGAGATCGAGAAGGCGCACCCGGACGTCTTCAACATCCTCCTGCAGATCCTGGAGGACGGCCGCCTGACCGACTCGCAGGGCCGCACGGTGGACTTCCGCCACGCGATCGTGATCATGACCTCCAACATCGGGGCGTCGGAGATCGCGCGGAACACGCCGCTGGGCTTCTCCGTCTCCGATGACGAGACGGGCATGACCTACGACGACATGAAGCTCCGGGTCATGGGCGAGCTCAAGAAGGTGTTCCGGCCCGAGTTCCTCAACCGCATCGACGACGTCATCGTCTTCCACAAGCTGCAGAAGGACGAGATCAAGACGATCGTCGAGCTGCTCCTGCGCCGCATCCGCGAGTCGCTGGCCGAGCGCGAGCTCCAGCTGGAGCTCAGCGAGGAGGCCAAGGACCTGCTGGTCGACAAGGGGTGGGACCCGGCGATGGGCGCCCGGCCGCTGCGCCGCGCGATCCAGCGCTACATCGAGGACCCGCTGGCCGACTTCGTCCTGCGCGCCGAGCTCATGCCCGGCGGCACGGTGATGGTCGGCAAGGCCCCCGAGGACCGCGGCGAGGACGAGCCCGAGGTCACGCTGTCGGTCGTGGCCCCCGAGAAGCAGCCCAAGCCGGTCGGCGTGGGCGCGTCGGGCGGCGGCGACGAGAGCCCCGAGGAGCAGATCCTGCCCGGTGAGCCGGACCAGCCGCGCTCCGAAGGCGGGGACGTCGAGTAGCGACGCCGGCCACCGGCACCGCAGCACCGTCTGAGAGGGGCGGCCCACGGGCCGCCCCTCTTCGTGCAAGGATGGCCGCGCTCGTTCCCCCGACTTCCGGCAGGAGGACCGCCGTGGACATCGCCCGCCTCAAGCGCATCCCCGTCTTCGCCGATCTGGCCGACGACGACCTCGCGCACATCGCCGCGCTGGCCGCGGAGGTGTCGGTGCCGGAGGGCAAGGAGCTCGTCCGCGAGGGTGACTACTCCTACGACGTGCTGGCCATCGAGGAGGGCACGGCGCGGGTCGAGCGCGGGGGCGACCTGGTCGCCGAGCTGGGCGCCGGCGACGTCATCGGTGAGATGGGCGTGCTCGAGCGCTCCCAGCGCAGCGCCACGGTCGTCGCCACCTCGCCGATGCTGCTGATGACGCTGACCAGCTGGGACATCCGCAAGCTGCGCAAGGCGTCACCGGACGTGGTGGACCACCTGCGCTCGCTCGTGGAGCAGCGCAAGCAGCAGGCCTGACCGGGGAGCCTCGCGCAGGGCGCTCGTCTCCCTTGCGGGTGTCGGCCCAGGGGGCCGAACCCGCGGCTGGCGGGTGCCTCCGCACGCCTGCGGGCGTGCGCAGGGCGCTCGTCTCCCTTGCGGGTGTCGGCCCAGGGGGCCGAACCCGCGGCTGGCGGGTCCCTCCGCACGCCTGCGGGCGCGTTTGCGGTCATTGGGACCGCAAAGGCGTCCGGGGCGTTGGTGAGCGCGTGGCGATCGGTGGCGCCCCTCGGGCGCGGGCGCGTTTGCGGTCATTGGGACCGCAAAGGCGCCCGGGGCGGGTGGGTGGCGCCGTCGAGGCGGGTAGCTTCGGCGTCGTGGACGAGTCCCTGGTCGAGATCAAGGTGCGCGACGACGGGCCGTACAAGGTCACCGGGCCGGTGCGGCTGATCGACGCCGAGGGCAACGTGTTCGAGCCGCCGGACGACCGGCCGGTCGTGCTCTGCCGCTGCGGCCACTCACGGACCAAGCCCTTCTGCGACGCGTCGCACAAGGCGTCGGGGTTCGAGAGCTGCCCGCGGGCGGCGCGGCACGGCTGATCACTCGCCTGGGCATGGACGCAGCGCTGCGCGGGGTCTAGCGTCGCCGTTCATGGGACGACGCACGACGTACAGCCACGGGACGTTCTGCTGGGTCGACCTCTCGACGCCGGACGTCCAGGCCGCCGACGACTTCTACGAGCGCGTCTTCGGCTGGTCGGCCGAGGAGCTGCCCTCGGGCGGCTACTGGATGTTCGAGCGCGACGAGGCGGCGATGGCCGGCCTGGCCGCGCTGACCGAGGAGCAGGAGGCCTCGGGCATGCACCGCGGGTGGGCGACGTACGTGTCGGTGGACGACGTCGACGCCCTGTGCCCGCGCGTCGCCGAGCTCGGCGGGACGGTCGAGAGCGCGCCGTTCGACGTCCAGGGCGCGGGGCGCATGGCGGCGATCACCGACCCGCAGGGCGCGCGCGTGCTGCTGTGGCAGCCCGGCACCTTCGCCGGCGCGGAGGTCGTCAACGAGGTCGGCGCCTGGAGCTGGAACGATCTCCAGACGCCGGACATGGATGCGGCCGCGGCCTTCTACTCGCAGCTGCTGGGCTGGCAGGTCGAGGACATCCCGGGCGCGGGCGGCCAGTACCGGACGATCAAGCACGAGGGCCGCTCGATCGGCGGCCTGATGCCGCTCCCGCCCGGCGTCGAGGCACCGGCGTGGAACGTCTACTTCGGCGTGCATTCGGCCGGCGCCACCTTCGAGCACGTCGAGGCCGCCGGCGGCGTCCGCGTCGCCGGCCCGATCGACGTTCCCGCCGGCCGCTTCGGCGTGGCGACGGACCCGCTCGGCGCGACCTTCTGCGTCGTCGAGGGCCAGTTCGACGACTGAGACCCGCGCCGCCCCGGGGCGGGCTCCTCGATGACGTCGGGGGCGGCACCTACCCTCGGGGACCCTCATGGCCCGCCCGACCACCGTCCACGTCTGCAGCAGCTGCGCCCACGTCGAGGCCCGCTGGCACGGCCAGTGCCCCGGCTGCGGGGAGTGGAACACGCTCGTGGAGGAGCGGGCGCCCGCGACCGCCCGCGGCGGCGCGGCGAGCGGCGCCACGCGGCGCGGAGCGACCTCCGGCGGGCCGGCGCTCACGCCGGTGGCGCTGCGCGACGTCCGCGCCGAGGCGGTCGCCCGCCTGTCGACCGGGATCGGCGAGCTCGACCGCGTCCTCGGCGGCGGGCTGGTCCCCGGGTCGCTGGTCCTGCTCGGCGGCTCACCGGGCATCGGCAAGTCGACGCTCACCGGCATGGCGATGGGCAACGTCGCCGGCGCCGGGCGCGCGACGCTGTACGTCTCCGGCGAGGAGTCCGCGGCCCAGATCCGCCTGCGCGCCGAGCGCCTGGAGCACGGCGCGTGCCGGGCGCTCGACGTCCCGGTGCTGGCCGAGACCGACCTCGACGCCGTCGTCGCCACGATCGAGGCGCATCGCCCCGACGTCTGCGTCATCGACTCGGTGCAGACCCTCACCGCGCCCGATCTCACCGGCGCCCCCGGCAGCGTCGGCCAGGTGCGCGAGGTGGCCGCGCGTGTCATGCGCGTGGCCAAGGCGGTGGGCACGACGGTCGTGTTGGTCGGCCACGTCACCAAGGAGGGCTCGATCGCCGGCCCGCGCGTGCTCGAGCACCTCGTGGACTGCGTGCTGCAGTTCGAGGGCGAGCGCGAGCGGACCTACCGGACCCTGCGCGCGCTGAAGAACCGCTTCGGCTCGACGAGCGAGACCGGCGTGTTCGAGATGCGCCAGGGCGGGCTCGTCGAGGTCCTGGACCCCAGCGCGCGCTTCGTGGGCGAGGCGACCGGCAAGCCCGGCAGCGTCGTGCTGGCCGCGATGGAGGGCAGCCGCCCGCTGCTGGTCGAGGTGCAGGCGCTGGTCTCCGACTCGGAGCTCGTGCCGCCGCGTCGCATCTGCACGGGCATCGACCGCAACCGTCTCGCGCTCGTGCTCGCGGTCCTCGGGCGCCACGCCGGCGTGGGCACGGGGACCAAGGACGTCTTCGTCAACGTCGTCGGCGGCGTCCGCGTGGACGAGCCCGGCGCGGACCTGGCGGTGGCCCTGGCCGTCGCCTCCGCCGCGCGCGGGGTCGCGCTCGGCACCGACGAGCGGCCGCTGGCCTGCTTCGGCGAGCTCGGACTCACGGGGGAGCTGCGCACCGTCGGCCATCCCGAGCGCCGCCTCGAGGAGGCCGAGAAGTTCGGCCTCGGCGACGCGATCCACCCGGGCTCGGCCCGAAGCCTGCGCCGGGCCCTGCGCGCGGCGTTCGCCGCCGCGGAGCCCGTCGCCGCCTGACGCCGCATGTTCGCGGAGGGCGGTTCCGGCCGCTGAGCGGCTCTTTCCGACGACGCTTCGGAAGGAGGTCCCTGGTACCATCTGCCTTGATGGCGCAGCGATCCGGGGATGAGCTCCACGAGCTCGAGAGCCGTCAGGAGCCCCGGCTCGTCAAGGCCCTCGAGATGGTCGCGCCGGGCACGGCGCTGCGCGAGGGCCTGGACAACATCCTCCACGCGCACACCGGCGGGCTGCTCGTCATCGGCGACCACGACGAGCTGAACTTCCTCTTCTCGGGCGGCATCAAGCTCGACGTCGACTACACGCCGGCGCTGCTCTACCAGGTGGCGAAGATGGACGGCGGCATCGTCCTGAACGCCAACGCGACGAAGATCGCGATGGTCAACGTCCAGCTGACGCCGGACCCGACCATCCTCACGCTCGAGACCGGCACGCGCCACCGCACGGCCGAGCGCGTCTCGAAGCAGACCGACGCGATCGTCATCGCCATCTCGCAGCGCCGCGAGGTCGTCTCGCTCTACGTCGACGGCGCGAAGTACATCCTCGAGGACATCCCGGTGGTCCTGGCCAAGGCCAACCAGGCGCTGGCGACCCTCGACAAGTACCGCACGCGCCTCGACCAGGTCTCCACGCGGCTCACCGCGCTGGAGTTCGAGGGCGGCGCGACGCTCCACGACGTCCTCACCGTCCTCCAGCGCTCCGAGCTGGTGACGCGCATGGCCGTGGAGATCGAGCGCTACATCGTCGAGCTGGGCACCGAGGGCCGGCTCATCGAGATGCAGCTCGAGGAGGTCATGGTCGGCGTCGCCGCCGACAAGGCCGCCCTCATCCACGACTACCTCGCCGCCGACAGCGACGAGGCGTTCGCCGCCGCGCTGGACCAGCTCGGGCGGATGCCCCATCAGGACCTGCTCGACTTCGGGCGCCTCGCCGAGCTGATGGGCTACGACCGCAAGCTGAACACGCTCGACTACCCGGTCTCGCCGCGCGGCTTCCGGATCCTCGGGCGCATCCCGCGGCTGCCCAAGCTCGTGGTCGGCCAGATCGTCAAGGAGTTCGGCGGCCTCGACGAGCTCCTGGCGGCGACGGACGCGGAGCTCGAGACCGTGGAGGGCGTGGGCGAGATCCGCGCCAAGGACATCCGCGAAGGACTTCGGCGGTTGCAGGAGATCAACCTCGTCGACCGCTACCTGCAGACCTGAACGGCCGAGCACGGCCGGCTGGAACATCGCGGCCGCCCTCCCCACGAGGGCAGCCCAATCAAGGAGGACCACCATTCCCGGAAGCACCGAAGAGCACGTCCTGGAAGACCTGGAGATCGCCGAGGTCGTCAACATCGAGTTCGAGGTCGGCGACAACGTGGTCTATCCGCACCACGGCGCCGGTCAGGTCCTCAAGAAGGAAGTCAAGAAGATGTTCGGTGAGGAGCGCGAGTACCTCACCATCAAGATCCTCCACAACGACATGACCGTCATGGTCCCGTGCGAGAACGCGGGCATCGCCGGGCTGCGGCGCGTCATCGACGAGGAGACGGTCCAGAAGGTCCTCACGGTGCTCCAGGACGAGCTCTCGGAGATGCCGAAGAACTGGAACCGGCGCTTCAAGCACAACCGGGACAAGATCAAGACCGGCGACATCTACGAGCTGGCCGAGGTCGTGCGCAACCTCGCGATCCGCGAGTACGACAAGGGCCTGTCGACCGGCGAGAAGCAGATGTTCACGCGGGCCAAGAAGATCCTCGCCTCCGAGCTGATGTACGCGCTGGAGAAGAGCGAGGACGACGCGGAGGCCTACCTCGACGACCTGCTCACGTCGTCGGCGGCGCGGCTCGCCGCAGCGGCCAAGTAGCAGGACGTGGCCGCGGTCGCGCTCGTCGTGGCCGCCGGACGTGGCGAACGCCTTGGGGCCCCCGGTCCCAAGGCGTTCGTCGTGTGTGGGGGCCGGCCGATGCTCGAGTGGAGCATCGACGCGCTGCGTGCCGTGCCCGAGATCGGGCACGTCGTCGTGGCGCTGCCGGCGGGGGTGGAGCCTCCCGCGGGGACCAGCGGCGTGCCCGGGGGCCAGGAGCGCTCGCACTCGGTCCGCGCGGCGCTGCACCACACGCTGGCCGGCGATCCCGTGCTCGTGCATGACGCGGCGCGGCCGCTGGTCACGCCCGAGATCATCCGGGCGACGCTCGCCGGCCTCGACGCGGAGGCCGATGCCGCCATCGCCGCCGCGCGCATGACCGACACGATCAAGCAGTCGGACCCCGACGTGGAGCCGCCGACCGTGCAGCGCACCCTCGACCGGCGCGCCCTGTGGGCGATCCAGACGCCGCAGGTCTTCCGCCGCGACGTGCTGGAGCGCGCGCTGGCCCAGCCGCACGACGTCCTGGCCGCCGCCACCGACGACGCCGCGCTCGTCGAGGCGATGGGCGGGACCGTCCGCCTCGTAGAGTCCCCCCGCGAGAACCTCAAGGTGACCACGCCCGACGACCTCCGGCTCGCCGAGGCGCTGCTCGCCTCCCGCGGGCGCTAGCCGCTCGACCTCCGCCTCCGCCCACCACCCGCTCACCGTGCTGACCGACTACCACGTGCACCTGCGCCCCGACGCCCCGGGGACCACCGCCGAGCAGTACTTCACGCCCGCCAACGCGGAGCGCTACCGCGAGGCCGCCGAGGAGCGCGGCATCGCCGAGCTCGGCGTGGCGGAGCACGTCTACCGCTTCACCCAGGCGCTCGACGTCTGGCAGCACCCCTACTGGACCGACAACGCCAGGGACGACCTCGACGCCTACTGCGGCTTCGTGCGCGAGCGGACCGACCTCAAGCTCGGCATCGAGGCGGACTTCATCCCCGGCCGCGAGGAGCGCATGCGGTCGCTGCTGGAGGCGCGCGACTGGGACTACGTCGTCGGCTCGATCCACTTCCTCGGCGACGGCGCCCTCGACTACGACAAGTACGACGTCTGGACCAGCGCGCGCTCCGCGGACCACGTCTGGCGCACGTACTTCACCTGGCTCGGCGAGCTGGCCGCGACCGGGATGTACGACATCCTCGCCCACCCCGACCTCGTCAAGCACTGGGGCAAGGAGCGCCCCTGGCCCGAGAAGGACCTGCGCTTCTACTACGACCTGGCGATGGAGCAGATCGCCGAGTCCGGGATCGCCATCGAGGTCTCGACCGCGGGGCTGCGCAAGCCGATCGGCGAGATCTACCCCGACATCGCGTTCCTCGAGATGGTCGTCGACGCGGGCAACCCGATCGCGCTGTCCAGCGACGCCCACACGCCCGACCAGCTCGGCTTCGAGTACGAGCGGGCGCTCGAGCTGCTCGACCGCGTCGGCGTGAAGGAGATCGCCGTCTTCGAGCGGCGCACCCCGCGCCTGGAGCCGGTGGGATGACGATCCCGCCGCCCGCCCCCAACCCGCGCGTCCGCACCGGCATCGGCTGGGACTCGCACCGGCTTGCCGAAGGCCGCCGGCTCATCCTCGGGGGCGTCGAGCTCCCGTACGAGAAGGGCCTGCACGGCCACAGCGACGCCGACGTGCTGACGCACGCGGTCATCGACGCGCTGCTCGGCGCCGCCGGCATGGAGGACATCGGCGCCCTCTTCCCGGACACCGACGCCGCGTTCAAGGACGCCGACTCGATCGCGCTGCTGCGCGACGTGGTCGCGCGCGTGACCGCCGCGGGGTTCACCATCGAGCACGTCGACACGACCGTGGTGATGGAGCGCCCGAAGCTGTCGCCGCATCGCGCCGCCATCCGCGAGCGGCTCGCCGGCGGCCTCGGCCTCGACGCGACGGCGGTCAACGTGAAGGCGTCGACGGGCGAGGGGCTCGGCTTCGTCGGCCGCGGTGAGGGTGTCGCCGCGCTCGCGGTCGCCACGCTGACCGCGTCGTAGCCTGAGGGCGACATGCACGGCGAGCTCGTGCTCCTCGGGGTGCTGATCGGCGCGGGCATCTTCCTGCTGGCGGCCGAGCGCACCGGCGTGCCCTATCCGATCCTGCTCACGGCCGGCGGCACGGCGCTGGCCTTCCTGCCCGGGGTCGGCGACTTCGAGCTCAGCCCTGAGGTCATCCTCGTCGCGTTCCTGCCGCCGCTGCTGTACTCGGCGGCGTTCTTCTCGTCGCTGCAGGACCTGCGGGCCAACGCCCAGCCGATCGGGCTGCTGGCGGTCGGGCTGGTGATCGCGACCACGCTGGTCGTGGCGGCGGTGGCGCACGCCGCCATCGACGGGCTGCCCTGGCCCGCGGCGTTCGTCCTCGGCGCAATCGTGTCGCCGACCGACCCGGTGGCCGCCACGGAGATCGCCGTCCGGTCGCGCGCGCCGCGCCGGCTGGTCACGATCGTCGAGGGCGAGAGCCTGATCAACGACTCGACCGGCCTGATCGCCTACAAGTTCGCGATCGCCGCCGTGCTGTCGGGGACCTTCTCGCTGGCCGAGGCGGCGGGCGACTTCGTGCTCAGCGCGGCCGGGGGCATCGCCATCGGCCTGGCGGTCGGCTGGGTGATCGCCATCATCCGGCGCCGCCTCGACGACGCGCCGACCGAGGTCGCCGTCTCGCTGCTGACGCCCTACGTGGCCTACCTGCCCGCCGAGGCGCTCGGCGTGTCCGC
Source organism: Baekduia sp. (assembly GCA_035765735.1). Classification (GTDB taxonomy): domain Bacteria; phylum Actinomycetota; class Thermoleophilia; order Solirubrobacterales; family Solirubrobacteraceae; genus Baekduia. Next base: position 10,368 of record DASTWY010000034.1, read on the forward strand.
GGTCCTGGCCGCCGTGACGTCGGGCCTCTACCTCGGCTGGCGGTCGCCGGACCTGGTGACGCCGTCCACCCGCATCCAGACGGTCGGGTTCTGGGAGCTGCTGGTCTTCGCCCTGAACGCCGCGCTGTTCGTGCTCATCGGGCTGCAGCTGCGCCACGTGGTCGACGGGCTCGACGGGTTCTCCGCCGGCCAGCTCGCGGGCTGGTCGGCGCTGGTCATCGCCGCCGTCATGGTCACGCGGATGGCGTGGATGCTCGTGTTCAACACCATCGACAGCCGGCTGCTGCAGCGGCGGCGGCTCGACCGCGAGGACCCGCCGCCGACCGGGCTGGCCGTGCTGCTGGGGTGGTCGGGCATGCGCGGCGCCGTGTCCCTGGCCGCCGCGCTGGCCATCCCGCTGCAGACCGACACGGGCGCGCCGTTCCCTGAGCGCGACCTGGTGATCTTCCTCGTCTACGCCGTGATCCTGGCGACCGTGCTCGGCCAGGGGCTGACGCTCAGCCGGCTGATCGAGGCCGTGGGGATCTACGACGACGAGGAGACGACGGCCGAGCAGGAGGCGCGCGCGCGGATCGCCGCCGCCAACGCGGCGATCGCGCGCCTCGACGAGCTCGAGGCCGAGGACTGGGTCCGCGAGGACACGCACCGCCGGATGCGGGCCCTCTACGACTACCGGATCCGGCGCTTCGAGTCGCGGCTGGACGAGGACGACGACGGCGACATCGAGCAGGGGTCGCAGGCCTACCAGCAGCTGCGCCGCAAGGTGCTGGAGGCTGAGCGCGCCGAGATCATCCGCCAGCGCAACCGCGGCGCGATCACCGACGACATCATGCGCCGGATCGAGCGCGACCTGGACTTGGAGGACGCGCGTCTCGAGATTGGCCGGTGACTCGCGGCAGAGCGCGGGGAGCCTCGCGCAGGGCGCTCGTCTCCCATGCGGGTGTCGGCCCAGGGGCCGAACCCGCGGGCTGCAGGTATCCGCGGGCTATCCCGCCAGCTCGGCGCGGAGCTCTTCGACGAGGGCGCGCTGGCGTTCGGCGATGCCGAGGGACCGGACCGGGCGCACCACCGTCGCGCGCTGGGGCCGCCGGGGCAGGGTGAGCGTGAAGAGCGCGCCGCCCTCGGGGGCGTCGCCGACCGTCGCCGTGCCACCGTGGGCGCGCGCGACCTCGCGGACGATGGCCAGCCCCAGGCCGGTCCCTGCGCCGCCGGGCTCGCGCCGGTAGCGCGCGAAGATCTCCTCGCGCTGCTCGGCCGGGACGCCGGGGCCGTCGTCGGCCACCTCGAGGACGACCTGGTCGGCCTCGGTCCGCAGCGAGCAGCGCACGCGGCCTCCGAGCGGGGCATGACGGATCGCGTTGGCGACGAGGTTGGACACCGCGGACAGCAGCTTCTCGTCGTCCGCGACGGCACACAGCTCGTCGGGCACCTCGGCGCGCAGCTCGATGCGGCGCTGGTCGGCGACGCTGGCGAACCCCTCCAGGCAGCCCCGGACGATGGCGGCCACGTCCACGACGGCGGCCTCGAGGGGCAGGCCGGCCGAGTCCAGGCGGCCCATCAGCAGGAGGTCCTGGACCCGCCGCAGCATCGTGTAGGCGTTCGCGCGGATCCGCGCGACGTCGTCGGCATCCTGGCCCTCCAGCCGCCCGCTCTCCTGCAGGCGCCCGCAGAGGGCCAGCACGATGGAGAGCGGCGACTTCAGCTCATGGCCCACGTCCGCCAGCAGGCGCAGCTGCTCGTCGCCGAGCGGCGGCGCGTCCGCCGGCCCGTCGTCATCGCGTGACCATCGTGGCTGGTCCGTGCCGGCGCGCACGCCGGCCCGGGCTCCGTGGCAATCCCCGTCCACGTCGTCTCCGACCCTCGATTCCGAGTCCTCTCCCCGTCGGACATCCGGTCCTCCGGGAACCCTCGCAATGTTGAAGGGCATTGGCGCGACCCGTGGGGGGACTTCCTCACCCACGCCACGGCAGCGCTTTCCCTCCGTCACCCGGCTGCATGTCACCCGCCCGACGTGCGGGCGAGCGCATACGGTGGCCTCGCACGGATCGCCGGCAGGAGAGCCTCCGACTGTGCATCCGCCGCTCGAGCCAGGCGTCTCTGCGTGGGCTCGCTTCGGCGCTCGCGGCCCGCGTGGCGGTTCCCCTCAATCCCCAGGGAACCGCCAGCGTGGCACCGCATCGGCGCGGCGTCGACCTCCGATGCGCCAAGACGATTGGTCCACGGGGTAGAGAAATACCCCAACGCTTCGGGCGGGATCCTTTTTTCTACGCTTTCGCCACAGCGGTGAGGCACCGGTTGAGGACGAGACCGGGGAAGGGATTTCTGGGGATGGAATTCAAGGCTGAGCACGTCGACGAGGCGCCCCTGCGTGTCATCGTCGTCGACGACGACCCGCTCGCGCGCCGGATGCTGCGTGACCTGCTCCAGCGCGCCGGGATCACGGTGATCGCTGACGCCGGCAGCGGCCGCGAGGCCGTGGAGCTGGCCGCGTACTACCGCCCGGACGTGGTGGTCATGGACCTGATCATGCCCGGCATGGACGGTCTCGCCGCGATGGGGGAGATCGCGCGGGCGACACCCGAGACGCGGGTCGTGATCCTGACCTCCAGCGACGACGACGAGGTCGGGCTCATGACGCTGCGGGCGGGCGCGTCGGGGTTCCTCTCCAAGGACGTGGGGATGGACGCGCTGCCGCGCGCGCTGCGGTGCGCCAGGCACGGCGAGGCCGTCATCACCCGCCGCCTGACGATGCGGCTCATCGAGGATCTCCGCCACGTCCGCCAGGACAGCGCCGGCATGCGGCCGATCCGCAGCACGCTGACGTCGCGCGAGTGGGAGGTGCTCGACCTGCTCTGCCAGGACTGCTCGACCGACGAGATCGCCGACCGGCTCGTCGTGTCAGTCGAGACCGTCCGCTCGCACGTCAAGAACGTCCTGCGCAAGCTCGAGGTCCGGTCGCGCCGCGATGCGGTGGCCGCCGCGTCGCGGCTGCGCGCGGGCATGATCGAAGGCGCCTCGGCCGCCGAATGACGCAGGACGTCCCTGGCGCGGAGGCCCAGGGCAGCGTCGACGCCTTCGCGGCCCTGGCGGCGCACCAGCTCGGCGAGGCGATCGCGCTCGTGCGCGGTGCCACGGCGATCCTCGAGACCGACGGCGGCGCGCGCGGGCCGCATGGCGACGACGCGCTGCGCGCGCTGAGCGCCGGAGCGGCACGGGCCCAGCGCTTCGTCGACGACCTCCTGGATCTCGTCCGCGCGGGGCGCGAGCCGGACGACGCCGACGGCGCCGACCTCGATGCGGCGCTGGACGCTGCCGCGGCCCGGCTCGCCGCGCCGCTCGAGCGCGTCACGCTCCAGCGCGACCCGCTGCGGCGCGCCGGCATCGAGCAGTCCGAGGCCGAGTGCCTCCTGGGGCACGTGCTGCGCAGCGCGCTGTCGGCCGGCGCGGGGCGCATCCGCGTGGGCGCCGAGGAGGAGGCCGGCGAGGTGGTCCTGCGGGTGCTCGACGACGGGACGCCCGCGGCGGCCGGCGTCGATCCGCTCGCTCCGTTCTCGCGCCCGCGGGGGCGTGGCGCGCTCGTCGGCGCCGGCGTGAGCCTCACCGTGTGCCGGCGGATCGCCGAGCGTCGCGGCGGGACGCTGACCCTCGTCACCGGCGACGACGCGACCACGCTCGTGACCGCCCGCCTCCCGGCTGCGTCCTGAGCGGTGGGATCGCCCCTCGGATCCCCGGGCCCGGTGCGCGTCGTGCTCGCCGACGACTCGGACGAGATGCGGTCGCTGCTGCGCTGGGCCCTCGAGCGCGACGAGGCGATCCGCGTCCTCGGGGAGGCCGCCGATGCCGCGTCGGTGGTCGGCCTGGTGACCGAGCTTCGGCCCGACGTGCTGCTGCTCGACCTGCAGATGCCCGGGATGACCCCCGGCGAGCTGCTGGAGGCGGCCGCTCGCGCCGCTCCCGGCATGTCCGTCGTCACGTTCTCGGGCTACGAGCCGCACCTCGTGGCGCCCGACCAGGCGTCGCTGGTCCGCCTGCACGTCCCCAAGACGACCGACCTCGCGCTGGTGCGCGAGGCGGTGGTGGGGCTCGCATACGGCATGGGGTGACACGCGGCCGCACGTCTGGGATGCTGCCGCGGTGCCCGCCGCCCCCGACGCCGCCGCCCCGCCGCGCGTCGTCGTCGTCGACGACGCCGACGCCCTCCGCGCGCGGCTGCGCCAGGCGCTGCAGGACGGCGGCATCGTGGTCATCGCCGAGGCCGACAACGGCCGCGACGCCGCGGACCTCGCGGCCCACTTCCGCCCCGACGTCGTCGTCATGGACGTCGTCATGGCCAACGGCGACGGGCTGTTCGCGACGAAGGCGATCGCGCAGCGCGCCCCGGGCGTGCGCGTGCTGCTGCTGACCGGCTCCGAGGACGTCGAGATCGGCATGGTCGGCCTGCGCGCCGGCGCGGCCGGCCACCTCATCAAGGGCGCCCCGGACGCCGACGTCGTGGCGGCCGTGCGCCGGGTCGCGGCGGGGGAGCCGGTCATCGGGCCGGAGCTGACCTGGCGCCTGATCGAGTCGATGCGCTCGCTGCCGCCGGGCGGCCTCGGCGTGCGGCCCGTGCGCAGCCGGCTCACGCCCCGCGAGTGGGAGGTCCTCGACCTCCTGTGCGCCGGCATGAGCGTCGACCAGATCGCCGACGAGCTGGTCCTGGCGCGCGACACGGTGCGGACGCACGTCAAGCGCCTCCTGCGGAAGCTGGGCGCGCACTCGCAGGCCGAGGCGATCAGCATCGCCAACGGCATGCGCGCCGCGTTCGCCGCCAGCTCGCGCGACGCGTAGCAGCGCCCGGGCGGTCCCGCGCCGGACCTTCGACCAGCTCGCGTGGGGGGTCTCTCTCACCCGCGGGGTGGCGGACGTCACCTGCGCGGGCGGCGGAACATCACCGCCGGCGCCGCCGAAGGTTCCCCTGCCCTCGCGGCCCGATGCACCGCAGCATGGTGATCCGGAGGGCATGGCCGCCGGGACGCAGGAAGCGCGACGCCGGCCGGGGCCTGAAAGCGACGTGGGGTGAATGCATGAGCGTTGGAGTCGTTGGACTGGGCTACGTGGGTCTCCCGCTGGCCGTGGAGTTCGCCGAGGCCGGCGAGCACGTGATCGGGGTGGACGTGAGCGCCCCGCGCGTCGCGCAGCTGCGTGACGGCGAGTCGTACATCGAGGACGTGCCGTCGGAGCGGTTGCGAGCGGTCCTGGACCGCATCGAGGCCACCACGAGGGTGGCGGCGCTGGCCAAGTGCGACGCGGTGATCGTGTGCGTCCCGACGCCGCTGACGCCGAACCGGGAGCCGGACCTGACGCCGCTGGTCGACGCGTGCCAGGCGATCTCGCGCGTCCTGCAGCCGGGCCAGCTCGTCGTGCTGGAGTCGACGACGTACCCGGGGACCACGCGCGAGCGCGCGCTGCCGATCCTCGAGGAGTCGGGGCTGACCGCCGGCCGCGACTTCCACCTGGCGTTCTCGCCCGAGCGCGTCGATCCGGGCCGCACGGACTACACGCTCAAGACGACGCCGAAGATCGTCGGCGGCCTGACGGCCAGTTGCGGCGATGCGGCGGAGGCGCTCTACCGCCGCATCTGCGACGACATCGTGCGCGTGTCGGTCCCCGAGGTCGGGGAGATGGCCAAGCTGCTGGAGAACATCTTCCGCTCGGTCAACATCGCCCTCATCAACGAGGTGGCCGAGCTCGCCGACCGGATGGGCATCGACATCTGGGAGGTCATCGACGCCGCTTCCACCAAGCCGTACGGGTTCATGCGCTTCGAGCCCGGTCCCGGCATGGGCGGGCACTGCCTCCCGGTCGATCCGTTCTACCTGGCCTGGAAGGCGCGCGAGTACGACTTCGCGACCGAGTTCATCGAGCTGGCCGGCAAGGTCAACCAGCATGCGCCGTACCTGGCGGTCGAGAAGGTCGAGCGCGCGCTCAACGACCTCGCCCTGCCGGTCAACGGCTCGCGCATCGCGGTGCTCGGCGTCTCGTACAAGGCCGGCGTCGGCGACGTCCGCGAGAGCCCGGCGCTGAAGATCGTCGCGGCCCTGCGCGAGCTCGATGGCGACGTGGTCTACCACGACCCGTACGTCCCGGCGCTGCCGCAGTTCGAGATGGCGTCGGTGCCGCTGGAGCAGGCGCTGGACGGCGCCGCGGTGGCGGTGATCGTCACGGCGCACCCCGACGTCGACCACCACGACGTCGCGGCGCGGGTCCCCACGGTCGACCTGCGCGGCATCACCCGCCGCGCGCGGGCCGGCACGGCCGCGGAGCAGGCGCGATGAAGCCCCTGCTGATCCTCGCCGCCGGCTCGATCGAGGCCGAGGCGCTGCGCGCGGGCCTGCGCTACGCGCCGAACTGCCGCGTGATGGGCTTCTTCGACGTGCGGCTCCCCTGCGAGCGCATCGTCGAGGAGTCGCGCCCGGAGGTCATCCTGATCGACGACGCCGGGTGCGCGGAGACGACGCTGTCGCGTGTCCGCGAGGCGCGGCAGGCCGCGCCGACGGCCACGATCGTGTGCCGCGCGAAGCACGAGGACGCCGCCTGGGGGCACAGCGCCGCCGAGGCGGGGGCGGACGCCACGGTCGACGTCAGCCTGGACGGCGCGCGGATGGGCCTGCTCGTGCGCGAGATCGCGGCGGGCACGGTCTTCCACGCCCCCCGCGCGACCCGCCCGGGCGCCGGCAAGGCCCCCGAGGCGGCGGCCGGGCTGACCGCGCGCGAGCTGCAGATCCTGAAGCTCGCCGCCAGCGGCTTCACCAACAGCCGCATCGCGCAGGAGCTGTGGGTGACCGAGCAGACGGTCAAGTTCCACCTGTCCAACGTCTACCGGAAGCTCGGGCTGGCCAACCGCACGGAAGCGGCCCGCTACGCCCACGTGCACGGGCTCGTCGACGCCGGCGATCCCACCGGTCCCCTGCCCATCGCTGCCTGAGGTCACGCATGACGCTCGCCACCGACTTCGTCGACGCGATCCCGCTGACGCGGCTCGACAACGACGACCCCGAGCTCCTGACGGAGCTGCTCGCCACGGTCGAAGCCGTGGCGCGAAAGGCCGCCTTCACCGGCGGCGCCGAGGTGGAGGCCTTCGAGGAGGAGTGGGCCGCCTACTGCGGCACCGCGCACGCCGTCGGCGTCTCCTCCGGCACCGAGGCGCTCGCGCTCGCGCTGCGGGCGCTGGACATCGGCCCGGGCGACGAGGTCGTCGTCCCGGCCAACTCCTTCATCGCGACCGCCGAGGCCGTGACGCTGGTAGGGGCGACGCCCCGGTTCGTCGACGTCGACCCCGTGACCGCGCTGGTCACCGCCGACCACATCGCCCCGGCGATCACGCCGTGCACGCGCGCCGTCATGCCGGTGCACCTCTACGGCCGCACCGTGGACATGGCGCCGATCATGCGCCTGGCCCGCTCGGCTGGGATCGCCGTCGTCGAGGACGCCTGCCAGGCGCATGGCGCCCACGTCGACGGGCGCCGCGCCGGCGCGGTGGGCGACGCGGGCGCGTTCTCGTTCTACCCCGCCAAGAACCTCGGCGCCTGGGGCGACGGGGGCGCGCTGGTGACCGACGACGACGCGATCGCCGACCGCGTGCGGCTGCTGCGCTCGCACGGCGAGCGACCGCGCTACCACCACCGGATGCCGGGCACGACCGCGCGCCTGGACGCGCTGCAGGCCGCGATCCTGCGCGTGAAGCTCCGCCGCCTGGAGGCGTGGAACGACGGCCGTCGCCGTGCCGGCGCGGCGCTGACCGCCGCGCTGGCGGGCGCGCCCGTGCGGGTCCCTGCGCCGGCCCGCGCCGACCACGTGTTCCACCAGTACGTGATCGGGGCGCTCGACCGCGACGCGCTGCGGGCGCACCTCGAGCGCTGGGGCATCGCGACCGGGGTCCACTACCCCGTCCCGATCCACCGCACCGACGCCTATCGCGAGCTCTACCCGGGCGTCGGCTCGCTGCCGGTCGCCGAGGCGCTCGCGGAGTCGAGCTGCTCGCTGCCGATGCACCCGTCCCTCGGCGAGGCCGAGATCACACGGATCGCCGAGGCGGTGCACAGCTTCGGCGGCAGCTGAGCCGCTGCACCACCTGGAACGCACGACGGGCGCTCGGAGACGGGCGCCCGTTCGTCGTTCGGGAGCGGGCGGCGGCGCCGGCCGTCAGACGGCGGCCGCGCCGGCCGGGGCCCGGCGCGGAGCGCCGCCCGCGCCCGCCATGACCAGCTCGGCGAGCTCGTCGAGGAGGCGGGGGTTGCTGTCCAGGCGCTCGAGCGGGCCGTCGCGGCGGACGGGCTGGAGGCGCGGCAGGCCCTCCACGCCCCCGATGACGACCGCGCGTCCGAGGCGCTCGAGCTCGCGGTCGACCGCCGCGGGGAGGCTCTGGAAGATGCTGTACGCAGGGATGCCCAGATAGGCGGCCTCGCGCAGCATCGTGCCGCCGGCGCACACGACGGCGTCGACGGACTTCAGCAGCGCGATGAACGGCAGCGGCCGCTGGAGGACGATCGGCTCGTGCGCCCACGGCAGGCCCTCGAGCATGCGGACCTGCTCGCGCTCGCGCGGCGAGAACACGACGAGCGCGCCCTGGTCGGCGAGGTGGCGCAGCGTCGCGGCCGCCAGCGACGACGAGGCCTCGGAGTAGTAGTGGCTGGTCTCCGACGGCGGGCGGAAGAGCACGCGCACGGCGTCGTCGGGGACGGGGCCGATGTCGGCCGGCGGGATCGCGTCGACGTCGACGCCGGCGAACGACAGGTCCTCCTTGAGGCCGCGGAAGGCCTGCACCCGGTCGGGGCGCATGCCGCGGTCGGTGAACGCCCGCGGGTCGACCACGTCGGGGTGGAGGATGACGGAGCGCGTGAAGCGGTAGACGCTGACGTTGGCGTGCTCGTAGTCGCCGATGATGTAGCTCGGGATCCCGAGGCGGCGCGCGGTGACCGCCGCGGGGCGCGATGCCGCGAGCAGCGCGTCCGGGCGGCCGGTGCGCGCGAAGAAGCGGTTGAGGTCCCACACGCGCCGGGCGAGCGCCGCGCCCTTGCGGGCCATGCCGCGGCCCGTGCGGGTGCCGAAGACGTGCGCATCGACGCCCGCGGCCTCCAGCATGGCCACGGTGTCGCCGTAGTCGCGGGCGGTGACGACCACCTCGGCGCCGGCGTCGCGGAACGCGTCGCGGAACGGCAGCAGGTACTGGACCTGCGGCGGGTTGTCGATGTCGAGCCAGATCTTCATCGGGAGGCGGCGTAGCGGTAGAGGGCCGCGCCCAGGCCGCGGCCGAGCCAGGCCGGGCCGCGTTGGATCGCCGTGGCCATCGCCCGGCCGGCGAGCGACGGCTCGCCGGAGGCCGCGCCGGGAGCGACGGCGGCGTAGACGAGCGGGCGCTCGGTGGCGCCCCAGCCGCTCTTGAACGCGCGCAGCCCGGGGTTGTCGAGGTCGGTGCGGCCGAAGTCGAAGCGGCGATGGCCGCGCGCGCAGGCGTCCTGGATCGCGGTCCAGAAGATGAGGTGGTTGGGACGCACCGGCCAACCGTCGGGGTCTGAGGCGCCGAACTTGTAGACCGTGGTGGCGCCGGCGTGCAGGAAGAGGGCCGTCGCGAGCGGCGGCCCGCCGGCGGACGCCAGCAGGATCGTGGCGAGCCCCTGCTCGACCATGTCGGTCCAGATGGCGTCGAAGAAGCGGCGCGGCTGCACCGGGACGCCCTGGCGCTGCCGGGTCCGGGCGTGCAGCGCGTAGAACGCGTCGAGGTCGGCGCGCGTCCTCGCCGGGCGCACCTCGACGCCCTCGCGCTCGGCGCGCTTGATGTTGCGGACGACCTGGGACCGGCTGAACCCGCGGCGGACCGTCTCGGCGTCCGCGTCGAGGTCGAGCACGTGGATGACGGCCTCCTGGCGGTTGGACCAGCCCGGGGCCTCGGCGGGGCATCGCAGCTGCACGGGGTGCTCGGCCGAGCAGCCGAGGGCCTCGAGGAAGGGGGCGCGCAGCGCGGGCGCGCCGAGCGGCGCGACCTCGTCGGTGAACGGCAGCGAGATCCAGCGCCGGCGGCGCGCCGGCGTCCGGGTCTCCAGGAACGGCGCCCCGGCGACCACGCGGCCGCCGTCGACGAGCGCCAGCGCGAAGGCGGGGAAGCCGTACGTGCGTCCCAGCAGGCCGGCCCAGGCGGGATGGTGGAACGGCGTGGCGTCGGGGTGGGCGGTGGCGAAGGCCGCCCATCGCGGGTCGCCGAGCTCGAGCCGCTCGAGGGCCGGCGCGGGCGCCGGCGCGACCGGCGCGGCCGAGGGGGCCAGCTCGGAGGTGGCGGTCATACGGCGTCGCCCCGCAGCAGGCGTCGCAGGAGGACCGACACGAGCATCGGGCCCTCCGAGAGCCCGGGCAGCGGGTCGTCCCACGCGAAGATGGCGGACTCCCGCGGCCGCCGCAGGCTGCGGGCGTACTCGCGGATCGGCAGGCGCCCCGCCAGGAGCTCCTTCATGGCGGTCGGCGTGTCGGTGCTGAGCCGCAGCCAGCCGACGCCGGCCAGGGCCGTCGCGGGCGGAACCGTGTCGCCGCTGATCCAGCGCCACAGCAGGTGCGGGAAGTCGACCCCCGCGCGCCCGCACAGGCTCTGCCAGCCCCAGACGCGCGGGTTCATGTCGAGGAGCTTGAGAACGCCGTCGCGCGGGTCGCGCTTGTACTCGACCTCGATCAGCCCGCTCCACCCGATCTCGCGCAGCAGGCGCAGCGACGGCTCGACGATCTCGGGGCAGTCGACGGTCTCCACGAAGGTGCTGGCGCGCCCGAAGTCCGCCGGGTACTGGCGCGTGCGCCGGGCGGTGAGCCAGGCCAGCGGCTCGCCCTCGTCGCACAGCGCGGCGAACGACAGCTGGGCCTCGCCGCCGCCGGGGATGAGCTCCTGGACCATGAGGATCTCCGGGTCCGAGAAGGCGCACGCCTCCGCGAAGCGCCGGCGCAGCTCCTCCGGCCCGTCCACGCGCCAGGCCTTCGCGACGGTCAGCTTGTTGGACACGTCCTTGATCGCCGGCTTCAGGACGGCGGGGAAGGCGATCTCGGCGGCGGCCGCCGCCTCCGGCGTGCGGGGGCACACGGTGTGCGGCGCGGGCACGCCGACGCGCGTGGCCAGCTCGTGGGTCCGCCGCTTGTCGTAGGCCCACTGGATCTGCTCCCAGGCCGGCGACGTGTGCACGAAGTGCTCGGCGAGCCGGCCGTGGCGCCGCGCGACGAGCGCGGCGGTCTCGTCCGACGAGGGGATCAGGGCCCAGCCGGCGAGGCCCTGGCGCGCGGCGAGGTCCTCCAGGAACGCCAGGCGCTCCGCCTCGCCGCCGGCCGGCCACGCGCGGCTGCGCACGGCGTACCGAGACGTCGCCGCCAGCGGCTCGCCGGGCTCTCGGATGACAATCGCCGGCACCCCCTGCCGTCCCAGGCTGCGCACCACGCCCAGCGCGCGGTAGTCGGCGCCGAGCAGCAGCGCGCCGGGCGGGGCGGCCCGCTGCGGCCGGGGCCCGGCCGAGGCGCTGAGCGGCACGACGGACGTCATGCCATGGCCAGGGCGGGCCGCGGGGCGCTCTGTCGCACCGCCTGCGTCACGGCGCGCGCGGCGTACCAGCTGCCGGACACGAAGCGCATGATGGGCCCGAAGCTGTAGGCGGCCGGCGGGCCCATGAAGTGCAGGCCGGGCACTGACGACTCGAGCCCCCGGCGGAGGACCGGGTAGCCGTCCACGAGCTGGACGTCGCCGGCGAGCTCCGCGTCGAGGAACGGGTGCTTGCGCACGTCGATGCGATAGCCCGTCCCGAACATGAGGTGGTCGAACTCGCGCTCGGTCCCGTCCTCGAGGACGATGCGGACCCGGCCGCCGACGTCGCGGGCGGACGTCACGTTCTGGCTCAGGTGCAGCGGCACGCCCTCGAGCTTGAGGCGGATCTGGTCCGTGCAGGCCGGGCGGATCGAGCGGTACTCGATGCGCTGCTGCGTCGCGCGCGGCAGCCGGCGGAACAGGTCGGGCGTCGCGAGCAGCCGGCTGTACCAGAGCGGGCCCACGTCGGTGGGGGCGTAGAGGATCGGCCCGAGGCGGCCCATCTTGTTGATCGGCGCCTTCTCGCGGGGGCGCAGCCAGAACACGTCCGGCGTGCGGACGAACACCTCGACGGTTGCCCCCTGCTCGTGCATCAGCGCGGCGGAGCCCAGCGCGCTCTGGCCGCCGCCGACGACGGCGACCTCTTGGCCGGCGAAGGCAGCGGGCTCCGGGTGGCGCCCGGTGTGCGAGACGATCTCGGAGGGGAGGCCGGCGAAGCGCTCGGGCAGCCACTCCATGTCCTCGATGCCGCAGGCGATCACCACGCGCGCTGCGGTCACCTCGGCGCCGTCCTCGAGGACCAGCGCGAAGTGCCCGCCGGCGCGCCGCAGGGCGGCGACGCGGCGGTGGTCGAGGCCGGGCAGGCTGCGCTCCTGGACCCAGCGGCCGTAGGCCACGAACTTCTCGAGCGGCACGGGGATCCCGAACTCGTCGCCGGTCTCGGCGATGTAGGCGTTGAGCGAGAGCTCGCCCTGGGTCTCGACGAGGTTGGATGCCCGCCAGTTGCTGCGCAGGGTCATGCCGCGCGGCAGCGACTCCCAGAACGACATCGGGGGGCCGAAGACCTGGACGTCGATGCCGCTCCGCTGGAGCTGCACGCCCGCGGCCATGCCGTGGGGGCCCGCTCCGATGACGGCGACCTCGAGGTCCGTTGCTGCCAGCGCCATGCTTGCCTCTTCCTCCTGTGGCTCAGCGGTTCGGGATGCCGTCGGGTGGCTGGACGCGGTGCGGCACGTCCTGCGCCACACCGCCAGAGACTCTGCCGGTCGCGAGGCCGCGATCCAACTGGCCGATGGGACAGAAGCCGGCCCGGCGGCCTGCCCGGCACGCCTGCTCCCCGAACGGGTAGGTCGGCGGGCGCCGGCACCCCCAAGCTCTCGCCGAAAGGTCCGTAGACGCCAGCGGCCCGGGCCCTCAGCATCCTGGGCGTGAACTCGTCGTGCTCCCGGGCCACGCAGGAAGCGGTGAAGTAGATGGACCTCGCGCTCTACGCTCGTCTCGTCTGGCGGTACCGGACCTGGTTCGCCGCCGTCGCGGTGCTGGCGGTGGTGCTCTCGCTGCTGTCCTACGCCCGGATCGGGCCCTCGGGGATCACGCCGCGCGGGTCGGAGACGTGGCAGGCGAAGTCGACGCTGCTGATCAGCCAGGAGGGCTTCCCGTACGGGCGCGCGGTTCCCCGCTACCAGACCGAGAAGGACTCCAACGGCCCGGCCGTGCTGCTCGGCGACCAGAACCGCTTCGCCGCGCTCTCGCAGGTCTACGCCCAGCTGGCCAACAGCGATGTCGTGCGGACGATGCTCAACGCGTCGGAGCCCGTCAACGGGACCGTCTCGGCCGATGCGGCGGTCGACCCCAACGGCATGGCGCTCCCGCTGCTGAACATCACGGCCATCGCCCCGACCCTGGAGGGCGCGAGCCGTCTGGCCGCGAGCGCGTCGAGCGCGTTCCGCGACTACGTCGCCAGGCGCCAGCAGGACGCCGGCATCGCCGCCGCCGACCGGGTGGAGCTCCAGGTGCTCAACAGCGGCCAGCACGCGATCCTCGTCGCGCCGCGGAAGAAGACGCTGCCGATGCTGGTGTTCTTCGCGGTGATGGCCGCCGCCTTCGGGATCGTGCTCGTGCTCGAGAACCAGCGGCGCGCGGCGGCCGAGGACTCCGACGTGCGGGCCGGCCAGGAGGTCGCGGTGCACCCGCATCACGCGCAGCACGCGAACGGCGCCGAGCACGCGAACGGGCACGGCGGCGCCCGGCCGGACGGCGCGCCGGCCGTGGTCGACGGCCTCCCCGCGGTGCGCGGCGTGGCGGCCGCGCCCGCCGAGCCGTCCCAGCGCCTGGCCTGAGCCATGGCGGCGCTGGCCAGCGTTCGCGCCCCGCGGCCGCGGATCCCCGCGGCCGTCGTCCCGATCCTCGTCGTCCTGGCGCTGCTGTGCGTGTCGGTCGTGCACGGCGGCGGCCGCGCGGCACCGCTGTCGGGCGCGCTCATCGTGGTCTCCGTGCTGGCGGTCGGCCACCGGCGCCTCCTCAGCTGGCCGTCGATGGTGACCCTCCTGCTCGGGGTCATCCTCTTCATCCCGATCAACCGCTACGACCTGCCGGTGCGGGTGCCGTTCGCCTCGGAGCCCTACCGCGCGACGGTGCTGCTGATCCTCGCTGCCTGGGGCACGTCGCTGGTGGTCGACCGCCGCGTCACGGCCCGTCCGCTCGGCATCGAGCGGCAGCTGAAGCTCATCGTCGGCGTCGTGCTGCTCTCTGAGCTGGCCAACCCCGGGCGCCTGGCCGACACCGGCTCCTACGTGCTGAAGGCGCTGACCTTCTTCGCCACCTTCGTGCTCGTCGTCTACTTCCTCGGCAGCGTGGTGCGCGACCGCGCCGCGATCGACCGCGTGCTGCGGATGCTGGTCGGCGGCGGGGCCGTCGTGGCCGGCGCGGCGGTGCTCGAGCGCCAGTCGCAGTTCAACGTCTTCGACCAGCTCCACAGCGTGCTGCCGATCCTCCAGTTCCACCCGGTGGAGCAGGAGGTGCGCAACGGCGCCGTGCGCGCCGTCGCCTCGGCCGGGCACCCGATCGAGCTCGCCACGGTGCTGGCGGTGCTGTTCCCGCTCGCCATCTACCTCGTGGCCACCACGTCCCAGCGGCGCTGGTGGGCGGCGGCGGGGCTCATCCTGCTCGGCAACTTCGCCACCGGCTCGCGAACCGGCTTCATCGCGCTGACCGCCGTGCTCGTCGTCTTCCTGTGGCTGCGACCGCGCGACGTGTGCCGGTGCTGGCCGGCGCTGCTGCCGACCCTGGTGCTGCTGCACGTGTTCGTGCCCGGAGCGATCGGTGGCGTCACGGGCAGCCTGTTCGGCGGCAACCTGATCGCCGAGCAGAGCCACCAGGTCAAGGGCAACGCGCGGCTGGCCAACAACCGGATCGCCGACTGGGGGCCGTCGCTGTCGGAGTACGCCAGCCACAACCCGCTCGTCGGCGAGGGCTTCGGCACGCGGGTCACGGGCTTCGGCAACCCGGACGGCAACGCCGCGATCCTCGACAACCAGTGGCTGAAGTCGCTGCTGGAGA
Organism: Baekduia sp.; assembly: GCA_035765735.1. Classification (GTDB taxonomy): domain Bacteria; phylum Actinomycetota; class Thermoleophilia; order Solirubrobacterales; family Solirubrobacteraceae; genus Baekduia. The sequence continues at coordinate 25,510 of DASTWY010000034.1, forward strand.
CGGGGTTGCTCGGGATCGCGGGCTGGTTCTGGCTGCTGGGCGGCAGCATCCGCCGCCTCGGCCGCGAGGCCAAGCGCCGGCGGGGGTCGCCGGACGGCTGGCTCCCGACGGCGCTGGCCGGCGCGATCGCCGGCTTCGCGGTGGCGATGTTCACCTACGACGCCTTCTCGTTCTACATGGGGACCTTCCTGCTCTACGTGCTGGTCGCGCTGGCGGCCGTGACCCTCATCGAGCTGCGCCGGCCGGCGGAGGCGCGGGCGTGACGGCCTCGGCGCTCGACGGCTACCGGCTGGCCGTCCGGATCCGCGACCGCCTGTTCGCCGCGGCCGTGCGGCGGTCGTTCGCCGGATGGGGCGCCGGCACGGTCGTGCAGATGCCGTTCCGGGTCGAGGGCGAGGAGCGGATCGCGATCGGCGCCGACGTGTTCGTGGGTGCAGGGTCGTGGCTGCAGACGATCGGCGACGGGCGCATCGCGATCGGCGACGGCTGCCAGTTCTCGGGGCAGGTCGTCGTCTCCGCGAGCCGGTCGATCGTCCTGGAGCCGCACGTGCTCGTCGCCCGCAACGTCCACGTGCTCGACCACCTTCACCGCTTCGAGCCGGGACAGGGCCCGGTGCACGCGCAGGGCATCACCGGTGAGCGGCCGGTGACCATTCGCGAGGGGGCCTGGATCGGAACCAACGCGGTGATCCTCCCCGGCGTCACGATCGGCGTGGGCGCGGTCGTCGGCGCCAACAGCGTCGTCCGCGACGACGTCCCGGACTGGTCGGTGGCGGTGGGGGCGCCGGCGCGCGTGGTCCGCCGCGCCGAGGCTCCGGCGCCGGCATAGGGCTCTCAGCGCTCCGCGTGGCCGACCGCCGCACCGGGTAGCATCGCCCACCGGCACGCTACCGTCCGTGGCTGCAGGGACGAGCGCCGCGGCCCGCGGCGTGCCAGGAAGAGCCGGCAGGGGCCGGCTCCACGATGCCACGACAGGGGGTCGCAATCGTGCGCGCAGGTCGCTGGGTGCCGACAACGACGATGCCGTCCGCCACCGCCACGAGCCGGCGCTCGGAGGCCGTCCCCGAGCGGCTGGCGGGCGCGCCCGCGCGACGGCGGCTGGCCGCGTGGGGCGTGGCCCTCGGTGCCGTGCTGGGCGTCGTCCTGGGGCCGGCGGCGACCGCGTCGCTCGCCGGGACCGCCCATCCGGCGGCCGCCTTCGGCTTCGCGGCCGGCCAGCGGGCCGCCGACTCGGCCAGCGGCGTGCCGCAGGGCGCGCGGGCGCATCGCGTGCGATGGACCGGCGCCGGCCACCGCGGCGGCGCGCTCGTGCTGCGGCGTGGGGCGTGGGCGTCGCTGGCGGTCTCCAAGCGGCTGCGCGTGGCGCGCGGCGTCACGCTGGAGGCCTGGGTCCGGCCGGCGCGCCGCACGAGCGGCGCGCTCCTGGCTGGCGCCGCGCGCCGCGGCTCGCCCTTCGGCATCGCCCTGCGCCATGGCGTCCCGGAGGCGTACGTCGCGTCGCGGCACGGGCGGCGGCTGATCGCCCGCGCGCACCGGGCGCTGCCGCGACGGCACTGGTCGTTCGTCGCCCTGCGCGTGAGCCGCCGGCGCATCGCGCTGCACGTCGGCGCGCGCCGCGCCGCCGCACGGCCAATGACCCGCCGCGCACGCCGGGCCCGTTCCGCGACGCGCGTGCTCCTGGGCCGGCGGCCCGGCGGCCGGGCCCGCCTGGCTGCGTCCGTCGACGACGTCCGCGTCTACGCCCGGGCGATCCGCGCCAAGCGCCTGGCCGCGGACCGTCGCGACGGCGTGCGGGCGCTGACCGGTGACGGCGGCGGCGCGCCCGGGTCGGGAAGCGGCGCGGGCGGCGACAGCGGCAGCGGCGGTGACACCGGCGGCACCGGCGGGACCGGCACGGGCGCCGGAGGCGGCACCGGCGGGGGCACCGGCACCGGCGGCAACCCCGCGGACGCCACGCCCGATCTGACGCTGCCGCCGCAGCCCACCGAGGCCAACCTCTGGGTCGACGGCGACGGCGGCAGCTGCACTCGCAGCTCCGCCGCGGGCGGCTATGTCGACGCCGCGGCGTGCGGCAGCCTCGGACAGGCCTTCCAGTCCGCGGCCCCGGGCGACGTGGTCCTCGTCCGCGGGGGTAGCTACGGGGCGCAGACGATCCCGGTGCGCTCCGCGATGTCGTCGGCCTCGGCCGACGTGATCTTCGAGATCGCGCCCGGCGAGGTGGCCACGTTCACGGGCGACATCGCCATCCTCGGCAGCCACGTGGTCCTGCGCGGCCGCACCGGCCCCTACAACCTGCGGATGGCGGCCGACACCAAGCTGAAGGTCGACCATTGGACCACGCCGACCTCCGGCGCCGACCGCACGCACGACGTGCGGGTCGACAACGTCGACGGCGCGAACTTCCAGATCGGGCCCGTCGCCGCCAACGTGCTGATCCACGGGGGCGACTGGGGTCCGTCGACGTCCTGCTCGGGCGGCGACGAGAACGTCATCAGCGGCGCGAACGGCCAGACGCCGAACGGCATCACGCTCGACGGCGTCCTCATCCACGACCAGAACACCACGAGCGCCGCCTCCTGCCACACGGGGGGCCTGCTCATCCAGGGCGCGACCAACCTCGCCATCCGCAACGCGCGCTTCTGGAAGAACACGATCTACGACGTGATGTTCGACGACTTCACCGGCGGGTTCGGCACGAGCCACATCACCATCGAGGACAACTGGTTCGCCCCGCCGGTCCAGCCGCTGCCCGACGACACGACGGCCGACCCCGCGGCGGCCGACGTGCAGGTCAAGTGGAACGGCGTGGCGGCCGAGGACTGGCTCGTCCGCTTCAACAGCTTCGGCAACGGCATGGACGCGGCGTGGAACGGCGATCCGCCGTCGTGGTCGAACTACCGCTTCATCGGCAACACGGGCGGCTCGATCTGGGACGGGTCGGCGTACAACGCCTGTCGCGGCGCCGGGCAGCCCGGCGTGACGATCGCCTACAACGCGTTCGTGGCCATCGACAATCTGGGGTCGTCGGGCTCGCGTGGACCCACGTGCGGCGGGAACGGCAACGTCTCCCTCGGCAAGGTGGGCGACTACGGCGACCTCTCCCAGCACCCGTACGCCAGCAGCTCGGTCACCAGCCCGGACTTCCATCTGCGGGCGGGGACGGCGGCGCAGGACCACGTGCCCACCGGGGCGGCCGACTCCGGCCTCGGGCGCGACATCGACGGCGACGCGCGGCCGGCGGGCGGCGCGCGCGACGCCGGCGCCGACGAGCGCGGCTAGACCCCATGGCCGGTCCGTGCGGGGCTGACCGGCGGGGTGTTGGGGCCGGACGCTCCTCGCGGGGGTTTGCCTGGCCGGAGGAGTGGCCTCCGGCTGGCCCCAGATCGGTGAGGAGGTCCGGCCTTGTCCGGAACGATGACGTGGGGGCTCGATGTCCACGCGCGATCGACCGAGGGCGCGGCGATCGACGTGATGACCGGCGAGCTGTCGCGGGTGCGCTTCGGGACCGGGGTCGACGCCCGCCGCGCAGGACGACGGGCCATAGGGTCTAGGCGGCGCGGCCGAAGGACTCGCGCACCCGGCGGGGCAGGCGGGCGAGCCCCTGCTCCCGCCGCAGGTGCGCGCGCACCGAGCGGTCCGGGCACTGCGGCTGGCGGCGCAGCGTGGCGGTGGCGTAGCCGCGCAGCATGGCCAGCGCCGCGGGCTCGCGCAGCGCCCGGTAGCAGGTGCGCGCGAGCAGGTAGCTGAAGCGATAGCCCATGTAGTGCGCGGTGGCGCCCTGGTCGCGCCAGCGCCGGCGGGCGCCGTCCCGCGCGCCCTCGGGGCGGTGGTGGCGGAACGGCACGTCGAACAGCGTGCCGGCGCTCCAGCCGCGCAGCTGCGCCTTGATGGCGTCGATCTCGTCCCACCCCTGGCGCTCCTCCAGCGGCTGGACCTGCTGGAGGCAGGCCCAGCGATAGGCCCGCGACGCGCCCCAGACGTGCGACCGCGTGCCGTAGATCGGGCGCCATTCGCCGTCCTCGAGCTCCGTGCAGATCCCGCTGGCGAGGCCGAGGCGCGGGTCGACGGCGAAGGCGGCGGCGAGCCGGGCGAAGTAGTCCGGCGCGAAGGACAGGTCGGCGTCGAGCTTGACGACCACGTCGGGGGCGGGGTCCAGCGACGCCGCGCCGAGCTGAAAGGCCCGCACGATGGGCCCGCCCCGCTGCTGGACGGCGTCGCCCTCCAGCTCGAGCACCGCGATCCAGGGGTGCTCCCGGGCGAGCGCGCGGGCGAGGGCGATCGTGCCGTCGGTCGAGCCGGTGTCCACGATCACCCAGCGCAGCGGCGCCTGCTCCTGGGCGACCATCGCCGCCGCCAGCCGGGGCAGGTTCTCCTCCTCGTCGCGTACCGGCGTGACGACCGCGTACGTGAGCGTCGGGCTCATCGCAGCGACAGCACCGGGGGCTTGGGAGCCGCGCCGGCCATGGCGCGGGGCAGGTACGTCTGGAGCCACAGCTCGAGCATGAGGATGGCGATCAGCAGGTGGACGTCGGCCGTGCCGCGGCCGTCGCGGTGGTCCCGGAGCATCCGCTGCACCACGGAGCGGTCGAGGAACTCGGCGTAGCCGGGCGCGTCGGTCAGCAGGTAGTCCCCGGCCGTGCGGGTCAGCTGCGCCTGCAGCCACGCGCCCGAGGACCCGCGCAGGAAGCCGAGCTTGCGCTTGTGGACGATCCGGTCGGGCACCAGCCCCTCGGACGCGCGCTTGAGGATGTGCTTGCTCTGCAGCCGGCGGACCTTGAGGTCGCCGGGGATCCCGGCGCAGTACTCGACCACGCGATGGTCGAGGAACGGGACGCGCACCTCGAGCGAGTGCGCCATCGACGCGCGGTCGAAGTAGTGCAGCAGGTAGTCCAGGCCGATCTGCGCGTCGAGGTGGAGCGTGACCGGCAGCGGGTCGTCGGCGGCGGCGCCGAGCGCCTGCCGCATGGCGGCCATCGCGGCCTCGCCGCCGCGCGCCTCCAGCGGCCCGCAGTAGAGCGCCTCGCGCAGCCCGCCGCCCAGGCGGCCGCTCATCTCGACCAGGCGCGCCACCGGGTCCGGCGCCGCCAGCGTGCGCGCCATCTGCCCGAAGCGCGCCGGCGCGTACGGCGCCAGCCGGTCGCCGGCCCGCCGCATCGGACCGGGCAGCGACCGCCACGCGCCCACGAGGGCGGCCGCGCGGTGCTTCTTGTAGCCGCCGAGCAGCTCGTCGGCGCCCTGGCCCGAGAGCGCCACCGTGACGTGGCGCGCCGCCAGCTGCGAGACCGCGTGGAAGCCGAGCGCGGACATGTCGGCGATCGGCTCGTCGAGGTGCCAGACGAGCTCCTCGAGGTCGACGGTGTCGTGCTCGAAGGAGAGCTCGAGCTCGTGGTGGTCGGTGCCGTAGTGGGCGGCGACGAAGCGGGCGTCGTCGAGCTCGTTGACCTCCCGCTCCTCGGCGAAGCCGATCGAGAAGGTCTTGACCGGCTCGCTCATGTTGCGCGCCATCAGCGCGACGATCAGGCTCGAGTCGAGGCCGCCGCTGAGCATGGCGCCCAGCGGCACGTCGCTCATGAGGCGCAGGCGCACCGCGTCCTCGAGCTCGGCGATCAGGCCCTCGGCGTACTCGTCGGCCGACCGGCGCGGCGCGCTGACGCGCGGCACGGGATAGGTCCAGTACGGCTGCACGCGGAAACCGCCGTCCTCGACGATCAGCGCGTGGCCGTGGGGGAGGCGGCGGACGGCGGCCAGCGGCGTCGCCTCCATGGGGATGAAGCCGAGCGTCAGGTAGCTGTCGATCGCGTCGTAGTCGAGCGCGGGATCGATGAGCCCGGAGGCCAGGACGGCCTTCAGCTCGGAGCCGAAGACCAGCAGGTCGCCGGCCTGCGCGTAGTACAGCGGCTTGACGCCGAGGCGGTCGCGGGCGAGGACGGCGCGCCGGCGCCGCTCGTCCCAGACCGCGATGCCGAACTTCCCGCGCAGATGCGCCGGGAAGCGGTCTCCGTGCTGCTCGTAGACGTGCGGGATGACCTCGGTGTCGCAGCGCGTGTGAAAGCGGTGACCGCGGGGCTCGAGCTCGCGGCGAAGCTCCGGATGGTTGTAGATCTCACCGTTCTGGATCGCCCAGACGTCGCCGGCCTCATTGGAGAACGGCTGGTGGCCGCCCTCGACGTCCTGGACGGCAAGGCGGCGCATGCCGAAGGCCACGCCGGGCGCCTGGTGCATGCCCAGGTCGTCCGGCCCGCGGTGGACCATCGTGTTCGTCATGTGCGCCAGCCGCTCGGCCGCGATGACCTCCCGCGGCGCACCGGATAGCTGCACCACTCCGCAGATTCCGCACATCGCGCGGGACGCTACGCTGGTTCGCTCTCGACCTCGACGGCCGAACGGCCAGAATGCTCGCTTTCGAGCCCTGGCCAGATGGATGGGGTACCTGCGGCCGTCGCCAGCTCGCCGTCGAAGGAGGCTCGACGTGCCCGTCCGCTCCCGCCAGATCCTGCTGGCGCCGCTCGCCGCGGCGCTGATCCTGCTCCTCTGCGCCGCCGCCCCGCCCGCCGCGCAGGCGGCGCCGCCCGGCCGCGACCTGTGGCTGCTGGCCCCGTCGTCGGCCGACCTGCGCTCCGACGCCACGGTCGCCGGCCTGCGCGCGGCCAAGGCCCACGGCGTCAACGGCGTCCTCGTCGACCGGCGCGTGCTCTCGCGTCGTGCCGCCCGCCGCCTGCGGGCCAACGCGCGCGCCGCCGGGCTGCGCGCCGTGCGCGTCAGCGGCGACCGGCGCGCGTGCCGCGCCGCGTCGCTGCGCTGCGCGCGCCGCGTCCATGGGGCCGCGGCCGCGCGGCGCCTGATCGGGGCCGGTCGCGTGGCGGCGCTGCGCGTGGCCCGGCCGGGCGCGGTGCGGCGGCTTCGCGCGGCGCACGGGCACGGGCGCGTGATCGCGGTCCTGCGCATCCGCCGGCACGCCCCGCGCCGCTGGCGCGCGGCGATCCGCGCGGCGCGCGGCCACCGCGCGGTGAACCTCGCGGTGCGCCCGCGGGGCGTCCACGGCCGGCGGCAGCTCGCCCGCTTCCTGCGGGTGCTCTCCGGCTCGGTGGCCGGCACCGGCGGCCCCGCCCAGGGCAGCGACCCGAGCGGCGCCGCGCCCGGCGGCGGCTCGGGGACGCCGTCGGCGCCGACCGGGCCGATGACGCCGTCGGGCCCGTCCGGCGGGACCGGCGGGACCGGCAGCGGCCCGATCACCGGCGGCGGCACGCCGTCGACACCCGCGCCGCCGCTGCCGCCGGCCAGCGTCTTCGTGGCCACCGGCGGGTCCGACGCCGGCGGCTGCACCGCCGCCGCGCCGTGCAAGACCCTGCAGCGGGCCTACCAGGTCGCCGACCCGGGAGACGTCGTGGAGGTCGCGGGCGGCACGTATCACGACGCCGGGCTGCGCCCCGACGCCAGCAAGACCTCGGCCGACGACGTCGTCTTCCGGCCGGCCCCCGGCGCGACCGTGCGTCTCGACGCCCCGCAGTTCGAGATCACGGCCAGCCACGTGGAGCTGCGCGACGTCGCGACCACCAAGTGGTGGGTCGAGACGCCGGCCCAGGACGTGACGATGCGTGGGGTGGACACCGACATGTTCACGATCGTCTCGAACCCGAGCGGCGCGCCGCGGGGCATCTCGGTGATCGGCGGCGACGTCGGCCCCCAGGTCGACGACTACAGCACCATCGGGACCAACGGGAACAACTTCAACCCGGTCCCGAAGGACGTCCTCATCGACGGCGTGAGCTTCCACGACTTCACCCTGTCGTCGGGCTCCTCGGCTCACGTCGAGTGCCTGCAGGTCTGGGGTGGGGACGGCCTCACGGTGCGCAACAGCACCTTCCGCAACTGCCACGTCTTCGACATCCTGTTCAACGTCGAGTCCGGCGTTCCCACGCCGACCAACATCGTCGTCGAGAACAACTTCCTGCAGTGCTGCGGGGCGGGCGACAACTACTCGGTCCGCTTCAGCGACACGCACGGCGAGCAGTGGAAGGACGTGCTGTTCCGCAACAACTCCAGCAACCGCGCGGTCAACTTCGGGCCCGGCGCGCCGTACACCAACGTGCAGGTGCTCGCCAACGTCGCGCCACGGGTCGACGGCACCCCGGCGGGGGTGACGTTCGACAACAACGTCTGGTACGCCGGCAGCAAGGTCGGCCCGCACGACCAGGTGGCTGCGTCCGGGTTCGTGAATGCCGCCGCCGGCGACTTCCACCTCGTGCCGGGCGCGGCGGCCATCGATCACGGCGGCTCGAGCGGGCCGGCGAACGACGTCGACGGCGAGGCGCGGCCGCGCGGCGCGAGCTACGACGCCGGCGCCGACGAGGCCGGCTGAGCCCAGAGCCTAGGCGCGGGCGGCGGTCACGCCGCCCGCGTCCTCGTGCGGCGTCGCGGCCTGCGACGACCACACGTACAGGACCCAGCCGAGGTGGTACGAGCGGCACTCGCGGTTGATGCGCACCTTGGCGCTGCGGCTCGGGTAGCGCGTCGCCGGCCGCCCGAGCGAGCGGACGTAGCGGCGCACGCGGCCGAAGCGCTCGTCGCGCTCGACCGCCCGGTAGACCCAGAAGCAGGGCTCGTGGCACACGAGCGACGTGCCGAGCTCGTTGCGCCCGAGGTTCCAGGCGAAGCTGCAGTCGATCGCCTCGGCGACGCCCTCGACGCCCAGCTGCGCCGCGGGGAAGAGCCACAGCATGGCCATCGAGTCCTGGTGCACCGTGAAGACGGGGTAGAGGTCGACCGGCACCGCGGTGCGCGTGTCGATCATCCACGGCCACTCGCCCTCGGGGCCCTGGATCGCCATCACCTTGCGCGCGCCCTCCACGAACAGCCGGCGCGCCTCCTCGTCGCCGAAGCGCGTCGCGTGCTCGTACATCGCGCGCAGGAAGTAGACGGTGCTGCCGAACGAGACGAGGTTCGCGCGCCAGCGGGCGACGCTGTGCCGGGCCAGGCCGCTGCGCTCGTCGACGAAGCGGCTGCGGATCAGCGCGAACAGGTTGCGGGCCAGCGGCTCGGCGCGGTCGTCGCCGGTCGTGGCCGCGGCGCCCCACAGCATCCACGCCAGGTCCTGCAGGTTGAACCGGCGTGCGGCCGCGTCGGGGTCTCGCACGGCCTCGGCCATCTGCTCCAGCGAGCGCCCGACCGCCGGATGCCCGGGGTCGACGTCGGCGAGCAGGACGCAGAGCAGCCCGAGGTCGGCGTGGCTGTCGAGCCCCTCGTAGTGCTGGTCGACGTAGCGGCGCACGGCCGCGTCGACCGGGCCGAGCCACGGCACGTCGCCGCCGTGGCGCTCCGCCTCCCGCAGCCCGAGGTACGTGTTGATCGTGTACCGGTGGGTCTGCGGATGGTCGAAGTCGTTGACGATCTCGCCCGCCGGGCCCAGCACGCTGTTGAACGAGAACAGCGCGCGCTCGGGGTCATGGGCGTGCGCCAGGTAGTCGAGCGCGCCCTCGCAGTACGTGTTCACCAGCTCCCCTTCACCAACTCGATCGTCGCTTGCCCCGCGGCGGGCCCGGTCACCTGCCAGCCATCGGCGGCCGGCTGCAGCTCCGAGGCCGCCCGCTGCCGCCACCAGGCGCTGACGTCGCGCGGCAGCGCCTTCCACACCGTGTCGTCGCCGGCGAACCGCTCGACGAGCCGCAGGTACGCGTCGCGCATCCGCTCGTCGACGAGGTAGTCCGGGTGCGTGTCGATGAGCGCCATGCCGCCGTGCTCGCGCAGCAGCTCGGCCTTCTCGATCCACGCCCGCTCGTCGCGGCGCAGGATCACGAACAGCGTGTGGTCCTGCGCCATCGTGATCGGCAGCTCCACGAGCTCCCCGTTGAAGAACGGCAGCCACGAGCAGCACCCGCCGGCCTGCGGCTCGAACGGATCGGTGTCCGGCGACGACGAGTCGTAGTCGAAGCCGAGCAGCGGCATCCACTCCCAGCGGCGATGCGTGGCCGGCGAGCGGAAGCCGACCGCGCCCCAGCGCTCCGCCGCCTCGCGCATGGCCGGCCCGCGCTCGCGCAGCAGCTCCAGCGACTCGAGGTCGCGCCCGTCGTGGTAGAGCCCGTGGACGCCGATCTCGAACCCGTCGGCGCGCAGGCGCGCCAGGAGCTCGTCGTCGATCGCGTACCGGCGCGGGACGAAGTTCCACGCCGAGCGGAAGCCGAGGCGGCGCTCGGCGTCGGCGACCTGCTGCAGGTGGTCGTGGCCCAGCTGCAGCTCGACGTCGTGCGTGAGCACCATCGCCCAGCGGTGGCCCGCCGGCCAGGCGGCGATCGCGGGCAGCGGCCGGCCGGCCACGTCGGCGAGCATGCCGGCGACGACGGCCTGCAGGTCGTGGAGCGCCGTCTCCGCGGGCCAGCGCGGGAACGGCGTGCGCGCCTGGAGCCGGGCGAACTGCCGGCGCAGCGCGATCTGCAGCCGCCGCGGCAGCAGCGGACGGGCGCGGTAGTAGGCGAGCATCGCGCCGCGCTTGAGCCCGCGCGACGCGGCCGGCTTGAGGATCTCGACGTAGCGCTCGCTGCGGAGGTTGAGGATCGCCTCGTCGGGGTCGAAGGGCAGCGCGAGGTCGCCGCGCTCGCTGCGCCAGACCGAGGCCAGCGCCGTCCCGTCCGCGGCGGTCACCGCGCGCACGGGGCGCCACGGCCCGCGGCGCTCGTCGAGCAGCGGCTGCAGCTGCGCGTCGGCGAGGACCCGGGCGAACACCGGGAGCGGCTCGGCGCGGCCCGCGACCTCGAGCGCCGCGGCCACCGCGGGGGCCGCGTCGAGCCCGGCGGGCCACGCCACCGAGGCGCCGGTGGCCGGGGCGGTGACCCGGACCAGCGGATCGCCGTCGCCGGCCTCGATCGCGTACGGCGTGCGGAGGTCGTCGAGGACGCCGACGCGCCGCGAGGCGGCCAGGAGCGTCGCGGACGGGGCCGCGGTGGGCAGGTCCAGCGCCACCGTCATCGCCCGTCGGTCGCGTAGGACGCCGCGGGGGCGAGGGCCTCGGCGTCCAGCAGGACGTCGGCGACCCGCACGCTGGCGTCGCCGTCCCAGCCCCGCGGATGGCGGAGCTGGAGCGGCACGGCGCCGAGCGCGGGCAGGACCTCGCGCAGGGCCTCCGGCCGCAGGCCGAGCAGGCGGTTCGTGCCCTCGGTGATGGTCACCGGGCGCTCGGTGTTCTCGCGCAGCGTGAAGCAGGGCACGCGCAGGAACGTCGTCTCCTCCTGCACCCCACCGGAGTCCGTGATGACGCCGGCCGCCTGCGACTGCAGGGCGAGGAAGTCCACGTAGCCGACCGGGTCGACGATCGACAGGCCGGGCGCGGCCGCGACGTCGGGGTCCAGGCGCGAGCGCGTCCGCGGGTGCATGGGGAAGACGACCGGCAGCTCGCGCGCGATGGCGCCGAGCTCGCGCATGACGTCGGCGAACAGCGGCCCGTCGACGAGCGCCGGGCGGTGGAGGGTCACCAGCAGGTAGTCGTGCGGGGCCACGCCGACGCCGGCCAGCACGCGCGAGTCGGCCACGCGCTCGCGGACCCGCACGAGCGTGTCGATCATCGTGTTGCCGACGAACGCGATGCGCTCGCCGGGGATGCCCTCGCGCAGGAGGTTGTCCTCTGCCTCGGGGCTGTGGATGAAGCACCACTCGGAGATCTGGTCGACGAGCAGCCGGTTGATCTCCTCGGGCATCGTTCGGTCGAAGCTCCGCAGCCCGGACTCGAGGTGGGCGACGGGGATGCCCATCTTCGAGGCCGCCAGCGCCGCGGACAGCGTCGAGTTGACGTCCCCGGGGACGACGACGAGATCGGGCCGCTCGTCGGCGAACACGGCCTCGAGGCGCTCGAGGGCGCGCGCGGTCTGCACGCCGTGCCCGCCGGAGCCGACGCCCAGCAGGTGGTCCGGCGCCGGCAGGCCGAGGTCCTCGAAGAAGATGTCGGACATCTCGCGGTCGTAGTGCTGCCCGGTGTGCACGACCACGTGGCGCAGCTCGGGGGCGCGCAGCCGCATCTGCTGCACGACCGGAGCCATCTTCACGAAGTTCGGCCGGGCGCCGACGACGTAGACGACGCTCATCGCGACACCGCCCGGCGCAGGGCCTGGACGTGGCCGGCGCGCACCGACCGGCCGCCGCGCGCGGCGACCATGTGGCTGAGCGCGTGCAGCGCCACGCCGAGCCGCTCGACCAGCGCGGCGCCGGGGCCGCCGTGCTTGCGGGCGTAGCGGACGCGGCTCTCGGCGAGGACGGGGATCATCGCGGCGCGCGGCGCCGACGCTCCGCCCTCATGGCCGATCACGGCGTCGGGGACGAAGCGGACGCCCGCGCCGGCGGCGCGGGCGCGCTTGCACAGGTCGATGTCCTCGCGGTACATGAAGAAGCCGTCGTCCCAGCCGCCGAGCTCCTCCAGCAGCGTGCGGCGGACGAGCATGCACGCGCCCGAGACCCAGTCGGGCTCGTTGCGCCGCTCGTAGGCCTCGGGCGCGCGGACGAGCTCGTCGGTCCACGACGCGTCCCCGAGCACGCGGTGGAGGAACAGCGCCTGGGCGAAGATCGAGCGCCGGCGCGGGAAGTGCCGCTGGGAGAACGCCAGCGTGCCGTCCTGCTCGAGGATCTTCGGCGCCGCGATGCCCACGCGCGGGTCGCGCTCGAGCTCGGCGACGAGGCGCCCCAGGGCCGCGGCCGAGATCTCGGCGTCCGGGTTGAGGAAGAGCACGTACTGGGCGTCGCCGTGGCGCCAGCCGGCGTTGCAGCCGTGGGCGAAGCCCCCGTTGACGCCCAGCGCCAGCACGTCGGCGCCCAGCCGGCGCGCGACCTCGGCGCTCGCGTCGGGGGAGTGGTTGTCGACGACGATCAGCCGGACCCCGGGCGCCGTCCGCAGGTCCCGCAGGCAGGGCTCCAGGCTCGCGGCGCTGTTGTAGGCCACGACGACCACGTCGACGTCCGCTGTCGTGGCGTCGCTCATCTGCCGGGGACCATAGGTCCGCCGCGACCCCGTTCCCACGGCCGATCGGCCAGGACTCCGGCAGGGTTCGCGGACGCGCCGCTCCCCCGGATGGCCAGGGCCGCGGCGGCCCTCATCGCTGGTCGGCTCCCGCGTCGACGGGGCCGCGCGCCGGCCGCGCGTCGCCGTCGATGTCGCGCCCGGGGCGCCCGGCTCCCGCCGGCAGGTGGACGGACGCGGGGCGGCGGTCGCGCAGGTGCAGATCCTCGGCGCCCACGCGCGTCGCCTCGTACGGCAGCGACCGCACGAGGCGGTCGGCGCCCGTGCAGCGCTCCGCCCGCCAGAGGTTGGCCGCCCACGTCACGCCGTCGCGCGCCGCGCCGCAGCCGGAGCGGCCGCCGATGTTGGCCACCACCTGGCCGCCGGAGAAGGTCGCGCCGCCGTCGAAGTTCAGCGCGGGGCCGACGACGAACGAGTTGAACCGGACGGTCCAGCGCTCGTAGACGCCCGGCTCGGCGAGCTGCAGCTCGGGCTGGCCGTCCGGCGTGCGGCCGTCCTGCAGGACGGCGGCGCCGAACCAGTTGTTCTCGAGGAGCACGTCGCGCGGGTTCCCGTAGCGCCCCGTGAAGTCGCCGACCGCCAGGTCGTAGACCGCCGACTGCGACCAGCGCGTGTTGCGGATCGTCAGGCCGTCGGCGGACACGACGCTCAGCCCGCCCGTGTGCTGGCAGGAGAGGTCGGCGCTGTTCTGGTCGTGGATGCGCAGGCCGTCCAGCACGATGTCGCGCGGCAGCCGGCCCGGGAACGTGTCCAGCGGCGTGATCTTGCTCTCCTGGCCGGCGGCGTCGCCGCAGCGGAGCACGTTCGGCCCCCAGTCGCCGCCGCGCACGGTGATGCGCTCGGTCGGCCCGATCACGAAGCCCGCGCCGTCGAGGTTCTCGAATGTCACGTCCCGCGAGCTGCTCTGGGCGGGGTCGGTGGCCTCGCTGATCGCGTAGCGCAGGTGCAGCCGCGAGCGGCCGCCGCCACCGCTGACCACGAGGTGCGAGCCCGCGACGGTCAGGTCGCCGGCGATCCGGACGACGTCGCCCGGCGCGGGCTCGAGGACCACCCGGCGGGCGTCGCCGACCTTCGTCGGGTCGACGCCGATGCGCTGCGAGGGATAGGTGCCGCCGCGGATGAGCACGCGGTCGTCCGGGCGAGCCGCCTCGTACGCGGTGTCCAGCGTGGAGCAGGCGGTGGCGTCGCGGTAGGGACCGGTCGTCCGCTGGCACGTCCCGCCGTCGTGGTCGACCCAGACCGTCGGCCCCGTGGCGGGCAGCGGCGGGGGCGCCGGCGACGAGGAGGGCAGGAGCGCCGCGAGGCCGACGGCAACCGCCGCCAGCGCCACCGCGAGGAGCGGCGCGAGCCGGCGGTTCGCGGCTCGGGGCACGGCGCGCCTACAGCCGCAGGATGCCGATGCCGAAGCAGCCGCCCAGCGACGGGTCGACCAGCTCGCGCGCGTCGCGGCCGGCGCGGACCTCCTGCCAGTAGCGCGGCACGTCGCCGCTCTGGAAGACATCGGCGCCGTCCAGGCGCTCGGCGCTCACCGGAGCGGAGATGTCGTGGAAGCCGACCAGGCCGCCGGGGCGGACCAGCTGCGAGTACGACTCGAAGTCGGCCTTGACGCCGTCGTAGGTGTGGTCGCCGTCGATGAAGAGGAAGTCGAGGGGCTCGCCGCCCAGCAGCTCGCGGACCCGCGCGACGGTCTCCGGGGCGTGCGAGTCGGCGCGGATCAGGTCCAGCCGCTGGCTGCGGCGCGCGAAGGCGCGGTAGAGCGGCACCTTGTAGCGCGGGTAGCCGCCGCCGAAGCGGCCGTGCGGCAGGTCGACGCTGATGATGTGCGCGTCGGGAGCGGCCACGCGCGCGAACGGGAACAGGCTGCCGCCGTTGGCGGTCCCGATCTCCAACATGCGCCGGGGCGGCTGCTGCTCGAGCTCGTGCAGCAGCAGCGAGAGCTCGTGCCGCGACTGCAGCGGCGCGATCCGCACGCCGAGCGCGTCGAACCCGAACGTCAGGTCCAGGAGCGCCTCGACGCCGTGCGTCCGGTCGGCCACCCGGCGCAGGCGGACGGCGGCCAGCGGCGTCAGCGCCGGGCGCGCGCCGCGCAGCGCCACCTCCTTGGTGAAGGCGGCGAGGCCGTAGCGCTCGATCCCGCGGCTGGCACGGCGGATGGCGGTCGTGGCGGTGGTCATCGCGGCACGAGCGTAGACGCGGCCCGCGGCGGCCTCCACAGCCGAACAACCAGTCTTGGCGCGCCGCGCCCCACCGATCGGCTAGCCGCCGGGCGCCGCGGGACTGGCTCTTAGGCCGTTGGCAGGCCCGCGCTCGCTACCTATCGTCGTCGCCATGGCAGTGGACGTCTCGGGGGACGCACCCGCGCGCGACACCCTCCGAGGCCGGGTGCTGTCCGGGGTCGCCTGGAAGGCGGCGTCGCGCGGCCTCTTCGAGGTGACCAAGCTCATGGTCGCCGTCGCGCTGGCGCGGCTGCTGACGCCCAGCGACTACGGGCTCGCCGGCATGGTGATCATCCTCGCCGCGTTCCAGCCCGTGCTCTCCGGCGTCGCGCTGGCCTCGGCGCTCGTGCAGCGCCCGGTGCTCAGCGAGGACGACCGCTCGACCGTGTTCTGGACCAACCTCGCCACCGGCGCGTGCTTCTCGATGCTGGGCGTCGCCCTGTCGCGGCCGGCGGCGAGCTTCTACGGCAACGACGCGGTGCAGCCGCTGTTCGCCGCGATGTCGCTCTGCTACGTCGTCAGCGCGCTCGGCATCACGCACGGCCAGCTGCTGGTCCGCGAGATGGACTTCCGGTCGCTGGAGCTGCGCACGATGGCCGGGACGGTGGTGGGCGCGGTCGCCGCGATCGCGACGGCGGCGGCCGGCGGCGGCGCGTGGGCGCTGGTGGTCCAGTCGCTGGCGACGCTGGCCACGTCGACGGTGCTGCTGTGGGCGCTGTCGGACTGGCATCCGCGGCTGCGGTTCTCCCGCCAGAGCCTGCGGGAGGTGCGCGGGTTCGGCGGCAACGTCTCCGGCACGCTGCTGCTCTTCCAGCTCAACGAGAACGCCGACAACGTCCTCATCGGCCGGTACCTCGGGGCCCACGCCCTCGGCGCCTACGCGCTGGGCTACAACATCATCCTGCTGCCGTTCAGCCGCCTGATGGCGCCGCTGCACGACGTCCTGTACCCGGCGTTCACGCGGCTGCAGGACGACCGCGAGCGGATGGCCGCCACGTGGCTGCGGATCCTGCGCCTGCTGGTCGCGGCGACGCTGCCGGCGATGCTGGGGCTCGTCGTCGTGAGCCAGGAGTTCGTGCGCGTCGCCTTCGGCGCCAAGTGGCACGAGGCGGTGCCGGTCGTCCAGGTCCTGGCCTGGGTGGGCGTCCTGCTGGCCGTCCAGGGCCTGAACTCGATGATCTTCATGGCCGTGGGGCGCACGCAGACGCTGCTGCGCTGCGCGTTCGTCTCGTTCCTCGGCGGCCTCGCGAGCTTCGTCGTGGGCCTGCAGTGGGGGATCGTCGGCGTGGCGGCGTGCTTCGCCGTGTGGAGCACCGGCATGCAGCTCGCCTACGTGGTCCTGGCGTCGCGGGCGCTGAGCTCCCCGCTGAGCGCCTGCTGGCACGCGATCGCCGGCGTGGTGCAGGCCACGGCGGTGGCGGTCGCCGCGATGCTGCTGGTTCGCCAGGGCCTGCTGCACCTCGGCGCCGGAGCGCTGATCCGGCTCCTCGTCACCGCGCTGGCCGGCGCCGTGGTCTACCTGCCGGCGGCCGCGTGGCGCGCCCCCAGCCTGCTGGACGAGCTGCGCGCCATCCGGCGCCGCCGGGCTCCGGTCCCGGCGGCGGGCGCCGCGATCGCCTGATGGCCCCGCTCAGGCGCCGGCGGGCGGCTTGCGCCATAGGACGCGCAGGCTGCGCGTGAGCAGCTCCTCCAGGTCGTAGTCGCGCAGCTCGCCGGCGTCCTGCAGCCGGCGGGCCGCGGGTGCCAGGTGCGCGAGCTGGTCGGTGTCGAGCAGGATGCGGCACCCCGGCATGCGGTCCTCGAACAGGCGCCGCCAGTCGGCGAGGCGCAGCCGGTTGACCCACGCGTTCTGCAGGGCCAGCCCGGCCGCGCTGGGCCGCAGGTGCGGCCAGCCGGGCAGGTCCGCGTCACCGCGCATGACCCGCGGGTCGAGCGAGCCGGTGTCGCTCGTCCACAGGTGCAGCGAGAGCCACGTGACGCCGCCCGGGCGCAGGACGCGCACGGCCTCGTCCAGCGCAAGGGCGGGCTCGGGCAGGTGGTGGAGCACGGAGTGCGAGAAGACGACGTCGAAGGACCGGTCGCCGAAGGCCAGCTGCGTGGCGTCCATCGGCAGCGCGCGCACCCGTGGGAAGCGGCGCAGCCCGAGCTGGCGCGTGAGCGCCCGCCGGTAGGCGGCCGTCGATGCCGAGCAGCTTGCGACCCACGGTCTTGGCCGTGCGGCGGGCGCCGTTGTGGCGCAGCATCCGCAGGTAGGTGCGCGGATCCGGTCCGGTGGCGATGACCTCCAGGTCGATGGCCGTCACCGCGTTGCGCCGGGCGAAGTACGCCGCGTGCAGGAGCAGCTGGCCGGCGCCCACGTCGAGGACGTCCCGGCCGGCGACGGCGACGCCGAGCTCGTCCTCGATCAGGCGCTCCATGTCGCCCAGCGCGGCCACCAGCGCGGCCGTCCGCTCCGGCACCTGGCGGGCGTGGAGGCGGTACAGGCCGATCGCCTCACGGGTGCACGCCGCGGCACCGCGGAGCTGGCCGCTGTAGGCGATCTTCGGCTGGTGCCCCCGCACGGGCACGGTCTGCATGGAGTCCCCCCTGAGGATCCGGTGTGGGTCGGCGGGCGCGGCGCGATCGCCGTGCCTGCGTCGTGATACGGCGGGATCCGTGGTCACGACGCTGGTGCTGCTCAGTAGGCGGCGTACTTGGCGTTGAGCCAGTCGCTGACCGCCTTGCGGTCGGCGTCGTTGAGGTCGGCCGAGTAGTAGAGGATCTCGGAGATCAGCGAGTGGCTGCGGGCGTAGCCGTCGGTGCCCGTGTTGTTCAGGCCGCCGACCGTGATGCCGGTGCCGTTCGCGCTCCAGCCCGCGTACCCGGAGGCCACGCGCGACCCGTTGCGCCACAGCGACCCGTAGACGTTGTCGGCCGTGCCGCTCCAGATCTCGAAGCCCGTCATCGGGAACGTGCCCGGGGCGAAGAGGTCCGAGTTGGCGTACAGCTGCGCCCGGCCGTTGGTGCCCATGCCGAACAGCACGCGGTAGGACGAGTCGCGCGAGTCGAGCACATAGGCCTCGTTGGACGGCCCGGCGGCGTCGAGCTGCTCGTAGACGATGAAGAACGTCATCGGCTGCGCGAGCGTGAACGTCTTCTCGTAGGTCTTCATCAGCGAGCTGACGCCGTCGAACTCGATCGCGGCGTGGCCGTTGACCGCGTTGGCGCGGTACACGGGGGCGGCGGCCGGCGTGGCGGCGGTGAGGTCCCGGCCGTAGCCGCTGTCATCCGACCAGCGGGTCACGGCCTGGCCGTTGGCGTAGCCGGCGGCGTCGGCCGAGTACCACAGCTGCAGGCCCGAGGTGACGGGCGGCTGCGCCGTGGAGTCCGCGGCGGCGATGGCCGCCGTGGGCTCCGATGTGGCCGTCGTCGAGCCGGCGCTGTTGGTGGCCGTCACCCGCAGCCGCAGGGTGGCGCCGACGTCCGTCGCGGTGACGCCGTACTCCGAGTACGTCGTCGTGCTCTGCGGGACGGTCTTGGACGTCGTCGCGCCCGGGATGTCCACGCAGTTGGCGCCCGCGGCGTCGCACCGCCGCCACTGGTAGCTGAACGTCATCGGCAGCGTGCCGTTCCAGGTGCCGTCGTTGCCCGTCAGCGTGGCGCCCTGGCGGGTGTTGCCGCTGATGGTCGGGCTCGACGCGTTGGACGGCGCGGTCGGCGGCGCGATCACGCGGTACTTGCTGTTGAGCCAGTCGACCATCGACTGCCGGTCGGTCGCCGACAGCTTGCCGGTGTAGTACAGGACCTCGGCGACGAGCGAGTGGCTGGCCTTGTAGAGGCCGGTGCCGTTGTCGGCGTCGGTGCTGAGGCCGCCGAGCGTGAAGCCGGTGCCCAGGGCGCCACCGCCCGCGTACCCGCTGGCCACGAGGTCGCCGTTCCGCCACGCGGCCGAGTCGGCGCTGTCGAGCTGGCCGTTCCAGATCTGGAAGTCCGGGAACGGGTACGGCGTCGCCAGCTCGATGTCCGTGTTGGCGTACATCTCGGTGTTCGTGTACGGCCCGAGCCCGAACAGCTGCCGGTCGATCGCGTTGCGCGAGTCGAAGATGTAGGCCTCGAAGCCCGGCGTGGCGACGTCGAGCGACTTGTAGACGATGAAGAACGTGGTCGGCTGCGGGAGCGTGAAGTTCGTCCCGTAGGTCTTCATGACCGAGTTGAGGCCGTCGAACTCCACCGCGGCGCGGCCGTTGACCGCCGCGGCGCGGTACGTCGGCGCCTGGGCCGTGGTGGCGGCGCTCAGGTCGCGGCTGTGGCCGCTCAGGTCCTTCCAGGACGTCACCTTGGCGCCGTCGGTGTAGGTCTCGGCGTTGGCGTCGTACCAGATCTGCAGCCCGTTGGTGACCGGGGGCGCGCCCGCGCCGCTCGACGAGCCGATCGTGGGCGTCGCGTCGGAGGTCGCGGTGGCCGAGCCGACGGCGTTGGTGGCGGTCACGGCGACGCGCAGCGTCGAGCCGACGTCGTCCGTGCCGGGCACGTATGTGGTCGCGGACGCGCCGGAGATGTCGGTGCAGGCGCCACCCGAGCGGTCGCAGCGCCGCCACTGGTACTGGTAGGAGATCGGCGCGCTCCCCGTCCACGTGCCCTTGTCGGCCGTCAGGGTGCTGCCGTCGCGCGGCATGCCGGAGATCGACGGCTTGGCCGTGCTCTGGGGCTTGGCGGCCACGACCGTCGCCGTCGGCGCCGACGTCGCCGACGCGCTGCCCTGGCTGTTGGTCGCGGTGACCTTCACGCGGATGGTCGAGCCGACGTCGGCGCCGGTCAGCCGGTAGGTGGAGCCGGTCGCCTGCGAGATGTCGGCGCACGCGCCGCCGCTCGTGTTGCAGCGCTGCCACTGGCGCGCGAAGGACAGGGGCTGCGAGCCGCTCCACGTGCCGTCGGCGGCCGTCAGCAGCTGGTCGTCGGCGGCGGTCCCGGAGACCGTCGGCGCGGCCGTACTCGACGGCGGCGTCGGCGGCTCGCTGGTCGCGTACTTCTCGTTGAGCCAGCTCTCGACCGCGCCGCGGTTGGCGGGGCTCAGGACGCCGCTGTAGTAGAGGATCTCGGCGACCAGCGAGTGGCTGAGGTCGTAGCCGTCGGTGCCCGCGCTGTTGAGGCCGCCGACGGTGAAGCCCTCGAGCGCCGACATGCCGGCGTAGCCCGAGCCCACCAGCTGGCCGTCCTCGTACAGCGCCGAGGACGTGCCGTTGTAGATGCCCGTCCACGTGCCGTACGACGGGAAGGGGTACGTGATGAACGGGAAGTCGAGGTCGGCGTTCGCGTACAGGCGGATCTGGTTCTGGGCCGGGCGGCCGAGGACCTGCCGCACCGACGAGTTGCGCGAGTCGAACACGAACGCGCGGGCGCCGGTGTTCGTGTCGAGCGAGCGGTAGACGATGAAGAACGTCGTCGGCTGCGAGAGCGAGAACGTCGAGCCGTAGGTCTTCATGAGGTTCGTCACGCCGTTGAACTCCAGCGCCGGCCGGCCGTTGAGGGCGTTGGCGCGGAAGACGGGGGCCGCCGCGCTGCTGGCGGCGGTGAGGTCGCGCCCGAAGCCGCTCTTGTCGTGCCAGCGGGTGAGCGTGGCGCCGTCGGCGGCGGACTCGGTCCCGGCCTCGTACCAGAGCTGCAGGCCGCTGGTCACCGGGGGCGTCGCGGACGGCGCGGCGCCGGCCCTGCCGACGGCGGGGCCCACCAGCATCGCGAGCAGGAGGCCCACGAGCAGGAGGACGGATGTGGGCAGGAGCGGACGGCGGGCGACGTTGACCATGGCCCGCCAGTTCTAGTGGCAAGTCCTTCGGCCCCGTACTGGTCGGAGGACCAGGCCGGCTCGTGAGCAACCCGTCGGGGGGAGGTCGATCGCCCGTCCGGCCACGGGCGCGGCGGCAGCGTGCATCCTTCCCGGGGCATGTCGCAGGCGACCGCCTCCACCCGCTCGCAGATCTGGACGCAGGTCGACGCGCTCGTCGACCACGCGCCGGACGTCGCGGGCCTGCGCGCCCACGGCCTTCACCTCCTCGCCGCCCGCCGGTGGCGTGCGCTGGGGCGCCCCGTGCCCGGCGACCTCCGGCAGGCCGAGCGCGTCGCCGCGCTCATGGCGATGACCACGCCCGGCGTCCTCCGCCAGATCCGCGAGACGTGCTCCGGCCCGCTGGTGCTGATGAAGGGCCTGGAGGTCGGCGTGCGCTATCCCGACACCGCGCTGCGGGCCTTCCGCGACGTGGACCTGCTGGCCGCCGATCCGGAGGCCGCCCATGCGGCGCTCGTGGCCGCCGGCTTCCGGCCCGTCGGGCTCGACATGAGCTACGACGACCGCCATCACCTCAGCCCGCTGCTGGCGCCCGGCACCCCGGTGATCGTGGAGATCCACCGGCGGGTCGAGTGGCCCGGCTGGGGCCGGCCGCCGGCGACGGAGCAGCTGCTGGCCGCGGCGGTCCCCTCGGCCACCGGCGTCCCGGGGCTCGGCGCCCTTGCGCCGGAGCACCACGTCCTGGTCGTCGCCGCGCACTCGTGGTCGGGGGCGCCGCTGCGCCGCGCGCTCGATCTCGTCGACCTCGAGCTGCTGGCGGCGGAGGCGCACCCCGGCGCGCTGGCGGCGCTGGCGCGTGCGTGGGACGTGGACCGGCTCTGGCGCTTCCTCGACTCCTGCGCCGGCGCCCTGCTGCGCGGCGACGCCGCCGCGCTGCCCTGGTGGGCCCCGGACGTGCGGGCCCTGCGCGACCGCACGGTGCTCGAGAACCACGTCTCGCGCGTCGTGGCGCCGTTCTCGGTGCTGCCGCCCCGGCGGGCCGCCGGGGCGGCCCTGTCCGAGGCGGGCGCGGCGGTCCTGCCGCGCGAGGGCGAGGGCTGGCCGGCCAAGCTGCGGCGGGTGCGATCCTCCGCCCGCCACCCGGGCGCCGCCGTCCGCGGCCGGCCCGGCGCACGGCCTCCCGGCGCGGCGCGCGGCTGAAGCGTCCTGGCCGAAGGGCCGGTTTGCGGTGCGGACCCGTGCCGCAAAGGTCGCCGCTGCACTACGTTGCCCGCTCGATGCCGTCGACCTCGCTGGGTGGGCCGCCAGCCGGCGGCGCGGCGATCGTGCCGCTGACGCCGCTGGAGGTGGCGGCCGGCCTGGTGCTCGACCCGCGGCGCCGGCCGCGGCCGCTGCCCCGAGCCGCCGGCGAGTCGCCCCGTGCGGCGCTCGAGGCGGTCATCCGCCCGGCGTTGGCACACGGGCCGTGCCTCGTGTCCTTCTCCGGCGGGCGCGACTCGTCCCTGGTCCTCGCGGTGGCCGCCGCGGTGGCGCGGCGCGAGGGGCTGCCCCTGCCGGTGCCGGTGACCAACCGCTTCCCGGGCGCCCCGGCGACCGACGAGTCGCGCTGGCAGGAGCAGGTCGTCGGCCATCTGCGCCTCGGCGACTGGGTCCGGCTCGAGCATGGCGACGAGCTGGACGTCGTCGGGCCGGTCGCGCGGCGCGTGCTGCGCCGGCACGGGCTGCTCTGGCCCTGCAACGCGCACTTCCACGTCCCGATCTTCGAACGGGCGGCGGGCGGCACGGTGCTGACGGGCGTCGGCGGCGACGAGGCCCTGTCGGGCTCGGAGCGCGGCCGGGCACTCGAGGTCCTGCGCGGGAGGGCGCGCCCCGTCCCGAGCGACCTGCGGCGCGTCGCCTACGCGGCGGCGCCCGCGGCCCTGCGCACGGCCGTGGTCGCACCCGCGCTGGACGTCGCGTTCCCGTGGCTGCGGCCGCGGGCCGCGCGCCGGGTGCGGCGCGCGCTGGCCCGCGAGGCCGCCACGCAGCCGCTGCGCTGGGGGCGATCCTTCGCGTGGCTGCACGGGGCCCGCAGCCTCGACG
>DASTWY010000035.1:0-57343 GCA_035765735.1 Baekduia sp.
CCGCGCGAGGCGCGCCGGCGGCGTGACGCGCTGCGCCGGGCCAAGGAGGCCGAGGCCGCCGCGCAGGACGCGGTCGCCGGCGCCCGCCGCGCGCTCGAGCAGGTCGAGACGACGCTCGCGGCGCGTCGCCGCGAGCTCGCCGCCGCCGAGAGGGCGCTCGACGAGGCCCGCGCTCGCCGCGAGCGCGCGGAGCGCGCGCCGCACGCCCCAGACGGGGGCTCCGGCTGAGACGCATGCGATCGAGGGGTTCCATGAGAACCCCTGGATCGCACGCGCGCCGCGCCGTCAGCGGGGAACGACCGCGCCCGGCGGCACGTCGCGCTCGACGACCGCGTGGGCGCCCGCGACGGCGCCCGTCCCGACCGTCACGCCCGGGCCGACCACCGCGCCGCGCCCCACGCGCGCGGACGCCCCGACCGTCGTCGGCGCGGCCTCGAGGCGCTGCTGGCGGATCGGGCGCTCGGCGTCGTCGAAGCGCTGGGCCGCGTCGACCAGCACGACCTCGTCGGCGAGCATCGCGCCGGGCCCGACGTCGAGCGCGGCGTGGGCGACGAGCGCACAGCGCTCGCCCAGCACGGCGCCCGCGCCGATCCGCACGATCGCGCCCGCGGCGACGTGCAGGCGGCAGCGGTCGCCGATGACTGCGCCGTCGCCGATCTCCACCACGGCGCCCGGCGCGAGGTCGAAGCGCACGCCGCGGCCGAGGACGACCCGGTCGCCGACGCGCACGCCACGGCGCCGCGCGCGGCGGGCGCGCCGGCGGTCGCGCCGGCCGTGTGCGCGGGGCGGCGCCGCGGGCGGCGCGACGGGGGGCGGCGAGACCTCGGGCACGATGCGGTCAGGAAAGCATGCCGGCCCGGCGGGCGGCCGCTCGTGGGCGGCGCCGGCCGGGCCGGGGGAGATGCGTGGTGCGAGCGACCAGACCGCTCGCGAGCGGATGTCGCTAGGCGGCGACGCGCAGCGACTTGACGTCGCCGTCGGCCGCGAGGCGGCGCAGGCCGCGCTCCTCGGCCTGGCGGGCCTTCGAGGGCGGCATGCCGAGCCGGCGGGCGGCCTGCACGAGCGTGTGCTCGCCGTGGCCGCCGGTGCCGAAGCGCAGGTGGATGACCTCGCGCTCGTCCTCGGGCAGGCGGTCGACGGCCTGGCGCAGGGCCGAGGCCTCGGTCTCGCGCTCGACCTCCTCGTCGACGGTCTCGCCGTCGGCGGGCAGGAGGGCGCCCAGGGCGGTCTCGCCGTCGTCGCCGACGGTCTGGTCCAGGCTGGCCAGCGCGCGGTCGCGCTCACGCAGCAGGGCGACCTCCTCGAGCTCGAGGTCGGCGGCCGCCGCGATCTTCTCGTCGGTCGGCGGCTCGCCGTGCTCGGCGGTCAGCTCGCGCTCCACGCGGGCGATGCGCCGGGCGCGCTGGGACATGTGCGAGGGCAGCCGGATGGTGCGGCCCGTGTTGTCGAGGCCGCGCTGCAGCGCCTGGCGGATCCAGATCGTGGCGTACGTCGAGAACCGGTAGCCCTTGCGGTAGTCGAACTTCTCGACCGCGCGGATGAGGCCGAGCATGCCCTCCTGGACGAGGTCGTCCAGCGTCAGGCCCTGCCCCACGTAATGCCGCGCCACCGAGACGACCAGCCGCAGGTTGGAGTTGACCAGCAGGTCCTTGGCGTCGAGGTCGCCGCGCTCGATGCGCTTGGCGAGCTCGATCTCGGACTTGGGGTCGAGGAGCTGGTACTGGCTCGCACGCCGGAGGAGCTGGTCCAGCGGCGTCGCGAGGACGTCATGGGTCAGAGGGGGGGTGAGGGTGGAGGGGGTCAACAGGTCCTTTCCCGGGAGAAATCCCGATTGCTACAGTCGGGATTCTACGCCATAGTTGTTGCTCGCGCAACTGTGCAACGCGTCACGCATCGCGAAGTTGCGTTCGGTGGGGAGGGGTGAGGACGTCGTTGGGGAGACGACGCCCCTTGACTCTGCCACCGTCAGCTCAAGCGCGTCTAAGTCCGCGCGCTTCCCGGTTCTTCGGCGTTCGAAAACCAGCACCTTCAGCGCGCGGACGTGCGCTCGACAGCTCTACGGCGCAGGTCGCGCGCCAGATGAGCGCTGTGTCGCCAGACGAGATGGCGCAGGTCCGCGCGCCGGCCGGTCTCGGCTCCCGCGATCGCCCACGGGCGCGCGGGAAGGCCGAGCGCCGCGGCGGCGCGCTCGGCGATCTCGAGCTGGCCGAGCGCGGTCGGGTGCACGGCGTCGGGGAACAGCAGCCGCCAGCCGCGCAGGTCGTCGAGCGGCACGACCGTCGCGCCGGCGCCGGCGGCGAGCCGGCGGACGATCGCGTTGAGGTCGGCCACCTTGGCGCCCGCCCGCGGCCGGCCGAGGTCCAGCGGGACGGTCGCCACGCAGACGCGCCGCGCCCGGCCGGCGAGCGTCGTGAGGATCGCCTGCAGCGCCTCCGCGTACGCCGACGGGTCCCAGTCCACCGACCGCACGTCGTTGGTGCCGACGTGGACGCAGGCCAGCGCGTACCGGTGCCGCGCGCGCGGCAAAAGGTGCGCGGCGATCCAGGGGGTCAGCGTCCCGGGCTCGGCGACGCGGTGGAACGGCAGGTCGAGCGCCTCGGCCAGCCACTGCGCCCACGGCCGCGGCGGCACGCCGTACGCGCCCTCCTCCGGGCCGCAGGTGATCGAGTCGCCCAGCCCCAGCACGGTGCCGGAGTCATCCGGCACGCCCCGCCTCCTCGGTGATGGCGCGCAGCCGCCGCGCGTGGGCAGCGGTCAGCTGCCCCGGCTCGAGCCGCCACTGCCACGAGCCCTTCGCCGTGCCGGGCAGGTTCATGCGCGCCGCGCTGCCCAGGCCCAGCACGTCCTGGGCCTGCAGCATCACCAGCGGAGCCCGGGACCCCATCCACAGCCGCATGAGGCCCCACTCGTCGGCGGCGAGCCCCGCCTCGCGCAGGGCGGCCTCGGCCTCCGCGCGGCGCGGCGCCTCCAGGGCGTCCCACCAGCCGCGCAGCGTGTCCGTGTCGTGCGTGCCGGTGTAGGCGACGACGTCCTCGCCGTGGTGCTCGAGCCGGTGGGGGCCGTGCGGGTCCTCGGGGTCGAAGGCGAACTGCAGCACCACCATGCCCGGGTAGCCGAGCTCGCGCCGCAGCCGGGTCACCGGCGGGGTGATGACGCCGAGGTCCTCGGCGATGAACGGCAGCGGACGGTCGGGGCGGGCGGGATCCAAGTCTCGCGCCGCCGCGTCGAACGGCGCCCGGCCGGGGCCGCGCCGCCACGTGCCGCCGCGCGCGTCGCGGTCGCGCTCCGGCACCGCCCAGTAGGCGACGAAGCCGCGGAAGTGGTCGATCCTGGCGAGGTCGAACAGCTCGAAGGTCCGCCGGAAGCGCTCGACCCACCAGCGGTAGCCCCGACGTCGCAGCGCCGGCCAGTCGTAGATCGGGTTGCCCCACAGCTGCCCCTTGGCGGTGAACGCGTCCGGCGGGACGCCCGCGACGACGCCGTCGAGGAACAGCTCGGGCCACGCGCGCTGGTCGTGGCTGCCCGGTGCGACGTAGATGGGGACGTCGCCGATGAGCCGCACGCCGCGCTCGGCGGCGTAGGCGCGCAGCGCCGCCCACTCCCGATCGAAGCGCACCTGCCCGGGGAGCATGCGCTTCGGCAGCGAGCCGGCCCAGAAGGCGTGGCGCTCGGCGAAGGCCTCGAGCTCCGCGGGCGCCACCTCGGCCGCCGGGTCCTCGAGCAGGCCCTCCCACGCGGCGAACGCCGACGAGGCCTTGTACGGCGAGCCGTAGCGGTCCGGCGGCCCCAGCGGCAGCACCTGCCACCACGACTGGCCGGCCTCGGCGAGCCAGTCGACGAACGCGCGCGCCTCCGGCCCCAGGCGCCCGCCGGGCAGCGAGGTGAGGTGAAGCTGCACGCCGCTGGCCCGCCGGTCGAGCGCGCTTGGTCGGTCGGTCACTGGAATTCCACGTTCGTCCGGGGCCAATTTGGGAAGAGTCGCCCTAGTGCCCGCTCGCCCTCCTGCCCAACCCGCCGCCGCGCGCACCGTCAAGGACCGCAACGGCCGCAGCTCGCGGACGCCGGCGCCGCCCCGGATCATGATCCTCGAGCCCGGTCCGGTGCTCGACGGGGGGCGCTTCGCGCCCAAGCGCACGGCCGGCGAGCGCGTCGACGTGCGCGCCACGATCTTCGCCGACGGCCACGACGTGCTGCGCGCGGTCGTCCGCTGGAAGGCGCCCGGCGGCCGGCGCTGGACCGAGGCCCCGCTGCAGCACGTCGACCGGCACGTCGACGGCGACACGTGGACGGGCAGCTTCCCGGTCGACGGCTGCGGGCGCTGGCAGTGGACGATCGAGGCGTGGATCGACCGCTTCGCCTCGTGGCGCGAGGAGCTGCGCCGCAAGGTCGACGCCGGCCAGCACGACCTCGCCGGCGAGCTCAGCGAGGGCGCGCAGCTGCTCGAAGCCGCGGCGGGGCGCGCGAAGTCGGCCGCGGATCGGCGCCTGGTCGAGCACGCGCTGGCGACGCTGCGCGACGACGACGCGCCCGAGGAGGCCAAGCACGACGCGGCGCTCGGCCCCGAGCTGGCGGCGGCGATCGAGCGCTGCCCGGACCGGTCGGAGTCGGCCGAGCTCGAGGAGCCGTTCGAGGTCGACGTCGACCGGCCGCTGGCGCGCTTCGGCAGCTGGTACGAGCTGTTCCCGCGCTCCTGGGGCGGCTTCCGCGGCACCGCCGAGGTCGTGCCGCAGCTCGCGGCGCTCGGGTTCGACGTGCTGTACCTGACGCCGGTCCACCCGATCGGCGTCACCAACCGCAAGGGCCGCAACAACAGCCTGCAGGCCGGGCCCGACGACCCCGGCAGCCCGTGGGCCATCGGCCTGGCCGGCGTCGGCGGGCACGAGGCCGTCCACCCGGAGCTCGGCACGCTCGACGACTTCGCGCACCTGGTGGACACCGCCAAGGAGCACGGCATGGAGGTCGCGCTGGACTTCGCGATCCAGTGCTCGGCCGACCACCCGTGGCTGACCGAGCACCCCGAGTGGTTCCACCGGCGCCCCGACGGCTCGCTGAAGTACGCCGAGAACCCGCCCAAGAAGTACCAGGACATCTACAACGTCAACTTCCAGTGCGAGGACTGGCGCGGCCTCTGGAAGGCGCTGCTGGACGTCGTGCTGGTGTGGGTGGAGCGCGGGGTGACCGTCTTCCGCGTCGACAACCCGCACACCAAGCCGATCGCCTTCTGGGAGTGGCTGATCCGCGAGGTGCGCGCCAAGCACCCGGACGTGATCTTCCTCGCCGAGGCGTTCACCCGCCGGGCCGTCATGCGGACGCTGGCCAAGATCGGGTTCAACCAGTCCTACACGTACTTCACCTGGCAGCAGGCGCGCTGGGAGCTCGAGCAGTACGTGCGCGAGCTGGCCGACGAGACGTCGGACTACTTCCGCCCCAACTTCTTCGCCAACACGCCCGACATCCTCACCGAGCAGCTCCAGCACGGAGGGCGTCCCGCCTTCGAGGCGCGGCTGGTGCTCGCCGCGACGCTCAGCCCGACCTACGGCATCTACTCGGGCTACGAGTGGATCGAGCACGTGGCCGTCCGGCCGGGGAGCGAGGAGTACCTCGACTCCGAGAAGTACGAGGCCAGGCAGCGCCGCCTGGAGGGCGCGCCGCTGCTGCCCCTCGTGCGGCTGCTCAACGAGGCCCGGCGCGCGCATCCCGCGCTCCAGCACCTCTCCAACGTCGAGTTCCTCGACACGGCCAACGATGGCCTCATCGCGTACCTCAAGCGCCACGACGGCGACGCGCTGCTCACCGTCGTGTGCCTCGACGCCCACTGGCCCCAGGAGGGGTCCGTCTACGTGCCCGACCACCTCGGCCTGCCCGGCGACTTCCAGGTGCAGGACCTCCTCGACGGCCAGCGCTACGGCTGGCACATCGGCCACAACTACGTCCGGCTCGCCCCCGGCGAGCGGCAGGCCCACCTCTTCCGGGTGGTCCAGGGATGACGACCGGAGAGACGACGGCCGAGACGGCCGCCGAGACGCCGACGCGCTTCGAGCCGGCCGAGGGGACGCCGGCCGACGGGGCCGGCGGGCGGGTGCAGGCGGCCAAGGTGGAGACCCTCAGCCCGGCGGACCCGTCGCACTGGTTCGAGCGCGATCCGCTGTGGTTCAAGCGCGCGATCTTCTACGAGATCCACCTGCGCGGCTTCTACGACGGCAACGACGACGGGTCGGGCGACTTCCTGGGCCTGATCGAGAAGCTCGACTACCTGCAGTGGCTCGGCGTCGACTGCCTGTGGCTGCTGCCGATGTACGCCAGCCCGCTGCGCGACGGCGGCTACGACATCGCCGACTTCTACGCCATCCACCCCGACTACGGGACGGTCGAGGACTTCGAGGCCTTCATCCTCGCCGCGCACGAGCGCGGGATGCGCGTCATCGCCGACCTGGTGATGAACCACACCTCGTCCGACCATCCGTGGTTCCAGGAGTCGCGCTCGGCGCCCGACAGCCCCAAGCGGGACTGGTTCGTCTGGTCGGACACCGACGAGCGCTACCAGGACGCGCGGATCATCTTCACGGACACCGAGCCGTCGAACTGGACCTGGGACCCCGTCGCCGGCGCCTACTACTGGCACCGCTTCTTCTCCCACCAGCCGGACCTCAACTACGACAACCCCGAGGTCCACGACGCGATGCTCGACGTGCTGCGGTTCTGGCTGGACCGCGGCCTCGACGGCTTCCGGCTCGACGCCGTGCCCTACCTCTACGAGCGCGAGGGCACCAACTGCGAGAACCTCGAGGAGACCCACGCCTTCCTGCGCAAGGTCCGCCGGACCATCGACGAGGAGTACCCCGACCGCGTGCTGCTCGCCGAGGCCAACCAGTGGCCCGCGGACGTCGTCGAGTACTTCGGCAAGGGCGACGGCGACGAGTGCCACATGGCCTTCCACTTCCCGGTGATGCCGCGGATGTTCATGTCGCTGCGGCGCGAGGACGCGACGCCGATGCTCGAGATCCTCGACAAGACGCCGGCGATCCCGCGCACGTCCCAGTGGGGGCTGTTCCTGCGCAACCACGACGAGCTGACGCTCGAGATGGTCACCGACGAGGAGCGGGACTACATGTACGCCGAGTACGCCAAGGACCCGCGCATGAAGCTCAACCTCGGCATCCGCCGCCGTCTCGCGCCCCTGCTGGACAACGGGCGCGACGAGATCGAGCTGATGACGGCGATCCTCTTCTCGCTGCCGGGCTCGCCGGTCCTCTACTACGGCGACGAGATCGCGATGGGCGACAACATCTACCTCGGCGACCGCGACGGCGTGCGCACGCCGATGCAGTGGACCGGCGACCGCAACGGCGGCTTCTCGCGCGCGGACTTCGCCCAGCTCTACGCGCCGCCGCTGATGGATCCCGTCTACGGCTTCCAGGCGGTCAACGTGGAGGCGCAGCTGCGCACGCCCACGTCGCTGCTGCGGTGGCTGCACCGCTTCATCGCCCTGCGCAAGGAGCACCCCGTCTTCGGGCTCGGCGAGTACCGCGCGCTGCGTCCCGAGAACCCGCGCATCTTCGCCCACCTGCGCACGTACGCCGACGACGTCGTGCTCTGCGTGCACAACGTCGCGCGCTCCGCGCAGGCGGTCGAGCTGGACCTCTCGGAGTTCGAGGGGCGCCACCCCGTGGAGATGTTCGGCCGCAGCCGCTTCCCGCGCATCGGCGAGCTGCCGTACCTGCTGACGCTCGGCCCGCGCGGCTTCTTCTGGTTCGTGCTCGAGAAGCCCGCCGACGACGACGGAAGCGGTGACGCATGACCCCGGTCCGTGAGCTGCGCCTGCCCGACGAGGAGGCGCTGCGCGAGTTCGTCGTCCGGCAGCGCTGGTTCGGCGCGAAGTCGCGCGAGGTGGCCCACTTCCGGCTGCTCGAGACGATCCCGCTCAGCGACCAGCCGCTGGTGCTCGCCGTCCTCGAGGTCGAGTTCCTGCCCGGCACGCACGAGCTCTACCAGCTGCCGATCGGCGCCCGCCCCGAGGGCGAGTGGGACGAGGGCGTGATCTGCGTCACCGACGGCATGGCGATCTACGACGCCATGACCGATCCCGCGATGGTCGGCACGATCGCCCAGCTGATCGCCGCCGGCACCGAGATCGAGACCGCCCAGGGCGTGGCCGAGTTCCGCGCGCTGGGCGAGCTGGGCGAGGTCGGCGACGTGCGGCCGATGGGGGCCGAGCAGTCCAACTCGTCGGTGGTCCTCGACGACCGGCTCGTCCTCAAGGCCTACCGCCGGCTGGGCGCCGGGCCGAACCCCGAGCTCGAGATCCTGCGCTTCCTGACCGAGCGCGAGTTCCCGCACATCGCGGCGCTGCGCGGGTGGTTCGGCCATCACGGCCGCCTGATCGACGCGACGCTCGGGATCGTCCAGGCCTACCTGGCCGGCTCGATCGACGGCTGGGACCTGGCGCTCGCCGACCTGCGCGAGGACCCGTCGCGGTTCATCCCGCGCGCCCGCGAGCTCGGCGAGGTGACCGGCCGGCTGCACACGGTGCTGGCGTCGGAGAACCAGGACCCGGCGTTCGCGCCCGAGGAGACGTCGGTCGAGTCGCTCGGCCTGCTGACGGCCACGGTCGAGGAGGAGATCGAGCACGTCTTCGTCGACCTGCCCGAGGACGAGGCGCTGGATCCGATCCGCGGCCGCGGCGAGGAGGTCCGCGAGCGGCTGCGGCAGCTCACGCACGCCGGGTCGGCGGGGCGCATCATCCGCCACCACGGCGACTACCACCTCGGGCAGGTGCTGCGCAGCGGCGACGGCGAGTGGATCGTCCTGGACTTCGAGGGCGAGCCGGCGCGCTCGCTGGTCGAGCGGCGCCGCAAGCGCTCGCCGCTGCGCGACGTCGCGGGCATGCTGCGCTCGTTCGCCTACGCGGCGACGGCGGCGGAGCTGCTGCACGGCGCCGACGTCCCCGCCGGGTGGGAGGAGGAGGCGCGCAGCGCGTTCCTCGACGGCTACCTGGAGGAGACCGACCAGAGCCTGCTGCCGCCCGGGCGCCCGGCGGTGGAGCGGCTGCTGGCCGTCTTCGAGCTCGAGAAGGCGGTCTACGAGCTGCGCTACGAGCTGGACAACCGCCCCGACTGGGTGCGGATCCCCGTCGCGGGGATCGTCCGGCTGTTGGCGCCCGAGCCGGAGGAGGACGCATGAGCGCGCGCGAAGAGGCTCCGAAGAGCGGCGAAGGGACGAGCGGCACGATGCGGGACCGGTTCACCAAGGCCTGGCAGCGCGACGCCGACGCGCTCGCGCGCGGCGAGCTGGCCAACCCGCACGGGCTGCTCGGGCTCCACGACGACGGCGACGGCGGCAGCGTCGTGCGCGCGTGGCGCCCCGGGGCCGAGCGGGTCGTCGTCCACGTGGCCGAGGGGCCCGCGTGCGTGGCCGAGCAGATCCATCCGGCCGGCCTGTGGGCGGCGCGGCTCGACGGGCGCAAGCCGCCGCTGCGCTACGAGCTCGAGACGCGCTACCCCGGCGGCGTGACGGCGCGCGCCGCCGACCCGTACGCCTTCCTGCCCACCGTCGGCGAGCTCGACGTCCACCTGGCCGGCGAGGGCCGCCACGAGGAGATCTACGAGCGCCTCGGCGCGCACGAGCGCGAGGTCGACGGCGTCGCCGGCACCGCGTTCGCCGTCTGGGCGCCGGCCGCCCGCGCCGTGGCGCTGGTCGGCGACTTCAACTCCTGGGACGGGCGGCAGCACCCGATGCGCTCGCTGGGCTCCTCGGGCATCTGGGAGCTCTTCGTGCCGGGCCTCGGCGCGGGCACGTTGTACAAGTTCGAGATCCGCACGCAGGCCGGCGAGCTGCGGGTCAAGACCGACCCGTACGCGCGGCAGGTCGAGGTCGCGCCCAAGAACGCGGCCATCGTCGCCCGCAGCCGGCACGAGTGGCGCGACGGCGAGTGGCTCGAGCGCCGCCACGGGCAGGTGCCGCACGAGCAGCCCGTCTCGATCTACGAGGTGCACCTCGGGTCCTGGCGCCGCGACCCGGACGACCCTGAGCGCTCGCTCGGCTACGTCCAGCTCGCCGACCAGCTCGCCGCGTACGCGACCGACATGGGGTTCACCCACGTGGAGCTGCTGCCGGTCATGGCGCACCCGTTCACGGGCTCGTGGGGCTACCAGGTCACCGGCTACTACGCGCCCGACCCGAGGCTCGGCTCGCCCGACGAGCTCAAGGCGTTCGTCGACCGGCTGCACGAGCACGACCTCGGCGTGATCCTCGACTGGGTGCCGGCGCACTTCCCGCGCGACGACTGGGCCCTGGCGCGCTTCGACGGCACCGCGCTCTACGAGCACGAGGACCCGCGCCGCGGCGCGCACCCGGAGTGGGGGACGCTCGTGTTCAACTTCGGCCGCAACGAGGTGCGCAACTTCCTGCTCGGCTCGGGCCTGTTCTGGTGCGACGAGTACCACGCCGACGGGCTCCGCGTCGACGCCGTGGCGTCGATGCTCTACCTGGACTACTCGCGCAAGGCGGGCGAGTGGATCCCCAACGCCTACGGCGGCCGCGAGGACCTCGAGGCCGTCGGGTTCCTCAAGGAGCTCAACACCGTCCTGCACCAGCGCCAGCCCGGGGTGATCTCGGCGGCGGAGGAGTCGACGGCGTGGCCGGGCGTCTCGCGGCCCACCCACGTCGGCGGGCTCGGCTTCGGCTTCAAGTGGAACATGGGCTGGATGCACGACACGCTGGACTACTTCGCGCACGACCCGATCCACCGGCGCTACCACCATCACGAGCTGACGTTCTCGTTGATGTACGCGTTCAGCGAGAACTTCATCCTGCCGCTGAGCCACGACGAGGTCGTCCACGGCAAGGGCACCATCTACTCGCGGATGCCCGGCGACCACTGGCAGCGCCTGGCCAACGTGCGGGCGCTCTACGCCTACCAGTGGGCGCATCCCGGCAAGCAGCTGCTGTTCATGGGCCAGGAGTTCGCCCAGCAGCAGGAGTGGTCGGCGGAGCGGTCGCTGGACTGGCACCTCGTCGAGGACGAGGCCAGCGGCCACGCGGGCGTCCAGCGGCTGGTGCGCGACCTCAACCGCGTCTACCGCGACGAGCCGGCGCTCTGGCAGCGCGACGACGACCCGTCGGCGTTCTGGTGGATCGAGGCCAACGACGCGGAGAACAGCGTGATGGCCTTCGCGCGCCAGGGCCACGACGACCGCGCGGTCGTGTGCGTGATGAACCTGACGCCGGTGCCGCGCGAGGGCTACCGCGTCGGCCTGCCGCACGGCGGCCGCTGGCGCGAGCTGCTCAACACCGACGCCGAGACCTACGGCGGCTCGGGGGTCGGCAACGGCGGCGCGGTCGAGGCCGAGGCGCTGCCGTGGCACGGCCAGCCGGCGTCGGCGGCGCTGCGGCTGCCGCCGCTCGGCGTGCTGTGGCTCGCGCCGTCGGACTGAGCCGCCGCACCAGGAATCGTTACGTCGGGTGCGTCCGTCACGATGCGCGCCGTGCTGAGCTACTTCTCGCTGGCGGACCGCCAGACCACCGTCCGCCGGGAGATCCTGGGCGGCGTCGTGACGTTCCTCACGATGTCGTACATCGTGTTCGTCAACCCGGCGATCCTGTCGTCGGCCGGATTGCCCTTCGGCGCCGTCGCCGTCGCCACCGCGCTGGCGGCCGCCGGCTTCACGATCCTCATGGGCCTGGCCACGAACCTGCCGTTCGCGCTGGCCTCGGGCCTCGGCATCAACGCCGTCGTCGCCTTCGACATCATCCTCGGCCGCAAGGTCTCGCCGGACGTCGGCATGGCCTGCGTCGTGCTCGAGGGCGCGGTCGCGGTCGTGCTCGTGCTCGCCGGCCTGCGCGAGGCCGTCGTCCGCGCGGTGCCGACCTCGCTGAAGCTGGCCATCGGCGTCGGCATCGGCCTGTTCATCACGCTCGTCGGCCTGCGCGACGGCGGGATCGTCGTCAACAACCCGGCGACGGGCATCGGCCTCGGCGACCTGACCACCGGCCCGGCGCTCATCGCGCTGGCGGGCATCCTCGTGGGCCTGGCGCTGGCGGCCGCGCACGTGCGAGGCGCGATCCTCGCCGGGATCGCCACCTCGACGGTCCTCGGCCTCATCTTCGGCGTGCTCGACGGCCCCACGGCCGTGGCGCAGTGGCCGGGGTCCGACAGCTTCTCGACCATCGGCGACGGGCTCGACCCCGACTCGCTGGGCGACGCGCTGACCTGGGCGCTGGTGCCGGTGATCTTCTCGCTGTTCATGACCGACTTCTTCGACACGGTCGGCACGGCGTACGCGGTCACCAGCGCCGGCGACATGCTCGACGAGCGCGGCGAGGTGCCGCGCATCCGCCCGCTGCTGCTCGTCGACTCGGCGGCGGCGCTGGGCGGCGGCGCGATGGGCGTCTCGTCGGTCACCACGTACGTCGAGAGCGGCGCCGGCGTCGCCGAGGGCGCCCGCACGGGCCTGGCCTCGGTCGTCACCGGCGTGCTGTTCGCGCTGACGATCTTCTTCGTGCCGCTGATCGCGGTGGTCGGCCAGGGCGTCGAGGTCTCCAAGGACACCGTCATCCACCCGGCGGTCGCCCCGGCGCTGGTGATGGTCGGCTACCTGATGATCCAGCTCGTCAAGGGCATCGAGTGGGACGACCCGGAGAGCGCCGTGCCGGCGTTCCTGGTCATCGCCGGCGTGCCGCTGACGTTCTCGATCTCGGCCGGCATCGGCTTCGGCGTCTTCGGCTACGTGGTCACGATGATCGCGCGCGGCAAGGCGCGCCAGGTGCACCCGATCATGTGGGTGCTCGTGCCGCTGTTCGCGGCGTTCTTCGCCAGCAACTGGCTGAGCGCCCATGTGTTCTGAGCTTGCCGCGTGGATGGGCTCGACCCGGGCCCAGTTGCTCGGTAGCTGGTTGAGCGCCCACGTCTTCTGATCCCCGCCGCGGCGGCGCCTCCGGGCGCCGCCGCCGGGTTCCGAAGCGGTCGCGAGTGGGAACGGTGCTCACGATGTCCCGCTCGACGCTGCCCTGGGAGCAGCCCCTCGGCGCATGCCCCGTCGGCGACGGGCGCGTGCGCTTCCGCATCTGGTCGCGCCACGCGCAGCCGACGCTCGTCGTGGGCGACGCCGAGCACGCGATGGAGGACGAGGGGCTGGGCGTCTGGTCGGCCACCGTGCCGGCGCGCGCCGGCGACGACTACTGGTACGCGATCGACGGCCGGCGGCTGCCGGATCCCTGCAGCCGCTTCCAGCCCGAGGGCCTGCGCGGTCCGTCGCGGGTCGTCGACCCCGGCGCGTGGGAGTGGCACGACGCCGAGTGGACGGGCACGCCGCTGGAGGAGCTCGTGCTCTACGAGCTGCACGTCGGCACGTTCACCGAGGAGGGCACCTTCGACGCCGTCATCCCGCACCTGGCCGAGCTGCGCGAGCTGGGCGTCACGACCATCGAGCTGATGCCCGTGGCCGACTTCCCCGGCCGCCGCGGCTGGGGCTACGACGGCGTCTACCTCTGGGCCGCGCACGAGGCCTACGGCGGGCCGGACGGCCTCCAGCGGCTCGTCGACGCCGCCCATCGCGAGGGGCTCGGCGTCGTCCTCGACCTCGTCCTCAACCACGTCGGCGCCTCCGGCGAGCAGGCCCTGCGCGCCTTCGGCGACTACTTCACCGGCACGTACTCCACGTTCTGGGGCCAGGCCATCAACTACGACGGCGCGTGGTCGGGCCCGGTGCGGGAGTGGGCCTGCCAGGCGGCGGAGATGTGGATCCGCGACCTGCACCTCGACGGCCTGCGGCTCGACGCCATCCACGCGATCTTCGACCAGGGCGCCGAGCACCTCGTCGCCGAGCTCACGCGGCGGGTGCACGCCGAGCGCTGGCACGCGCTGGTGATCGCGGAGTCCGGGCTCAACGACCCCAAGGTCGTCCGCGACGCCGCGCACGGCGGCTGGGGGTGCGACGCGGCGTGGGCCGACGACGTCCACCACGCGATCCGCACCGTCGTCACCGACGAGCGCGAGGGCTACTACGCCGAGTTCGGCCGGATCGCCGACCTCGCTCACGTCCTGCGCGACCCGCACCTGCACGACGGCCGCTGGTCGGCGTTCCGCGAGCGCCGCTTCGGCGCACCGGCCGCCGGCTGCCCGCCGGAGCGCTTCATCGTCTTCGACCAGAACCACGACCAGGTCGGCAACCGCGCCGTCGGCGACCGGCTTCCGGCCGGTGCCCGACCGCTCGCGGCCTTCTGCACCCTCCTCTCGCCCTACACGCCCATGCTCTGGATGGGCGAGGAGTACGGCGAGGAGGCTCCGTTCCAGTTCTTCACCGACCACATCGACCAGGAGATCGCGACCGCGACCCGGGAAGGCCGGCGGCGCGAGTTCGCGTCGTTCGCCACCTTCAGCGGGGAAGCGGTCCCCGACCCGCAGGATCCCGCGACGTTCGAGCGCTCCAAGCTCACGCGCCGCGGCGATCCGCAGCTCCGAGACCTCTACGCGCGCCTGCTGCGCGCCCGCCGGCTGCTGCCGCGCGGGCCCGTCGACGACGTGCGGTTCGACGAGGATGCACGCTGGATCCGGGTCCGCCGCGGCGACTTCACCATGATCATGAACTTCTCTCACGCCGGCCAGGCGGTTCCCGTCCAGGCCCGCGAGCTCATCCTCTCCACCCACGACGCAGCGGAGCTGCGACCGGATGGCAGCGTCGCGCTGCCGCCGCTGAGCGGCGTCCTCGCCGAGGGCGCGGCGTGAGCCTCGAGGTCTGGCCCGGACGGCCGTTCCCGCTCGGCCCGAGCTGGGACGGCGAGGGCACGAACTTCTCGCTGTTCAGCGAGCACGCCGAGCGCGTCGAGCTCTGCCTGTTCGACGCCGACGGCCGCGAGGAGCGCGTCGAGGTCGCCGACCACACCGCCCACAACTGGCACTGCTACCTGCCGGGTGTCGGCCCCGGGCAGCGCTACGCCTACCGCGTCCATGGGCGGTACGCGCCGACCGAGGGCCACCGGTTCAACCCGGCCAAGCTCCTCATCGACCCCTACGCCAAGGCCATCGACGGCACCGTGCAGTGGGACGCCGCCAACGTCCTGCCCTACACGCCGCCCGACGGCGAGATCACCGACGACGCCGACCTCGAGCCCGACGACGAGGACAGCGCGCCGGCGATCCCGAAGTGCGTCGTCGTCGACGAGGGCTTCGACTGGGAGGGCGACCGCCCGCCGCAGATCCCGTGGACCGACACGGTGATCTACGAGACGCACGTCCGCGGGTTCACCAAGCGCTTCCCCGGCCTCCCGGAGGGGCTGCAGGGCACCTACGCCGGGCTGGCCAGCGACGAGGTCATCGGGTACCTCAAGGACCTCGGCGTCACGGCGGTCGAGCTGCTGCCGATCCACCACATCGCCGACGAGTCGTTCCTCCACGAGCACGGGCTGAGCAACTACTGGGGCTACTCGACGATCGGCTACCTGGCGCCGCACTCGCCGTACGCGGCCAACCACACGCCGGGCGAGAGCCTCAAGGAGTTCAAGGGCATGGTGAAGGCCCTCCATCGTGCGGGGATGGAGGTGATCATCGACGTCGTCTACAACCACACCGCCGAGGGCAACCACCTCGGCCCGATGCTGTCGTTCAAGGGCGTCGACAACGCCAGCTACTACCGGCTGTCGCCCGACGACCCGCACTTCTACATGGACTTCACCGGGACGGGCAACACGCTCAACTCGGTCCACCCGGCGGTCCTGCGGCTGATCATGGACTCGCTGCGCTACTTCGTCCTGGAGTGCCACGTCGACGGGTTCCGCTTCGACCTCGCCAGCGCCCTGGCCCGGCAGCTGCACGACGTCGACCGCCTGTCGGCGTTCTTCGACACCATCCATCAGGACCCCGTCCTCTCGCAGGTCAAGCTCATCGCCGAGCCGTGGGACGTCGGTCCCGGCGGCTATCAGGTCGGCAACTTCCCGGTCCTGTGGAGCGAGTGGAACGGGATGTACCGCGACACGATGCGCGACTTCTGGCGCGGTCAGGCGCCGATCGGCGACTTCGCCAACCGCTTCACCGGCTCGTCGGACCTCTATGCCGAGGACGGCCGACGCCCGTTCGCCTCGATCAACTTCGTCACCGCGCACGACGGGTTCACGCTGCGAGACCTCGTCTCCTACAACGACAAGCACAACGAGGTCAACCAGGAGGGCAACC
Source organism: Baekduia sp. (assembly GCA_035765735.1). Classification (GTDB taxonomy): domain Bacteria; phylum Actinomycetota; class Thermoleophilia; order Solirubrobacterales; family Solirubrobacteraceae; genus Baekduia. The sequence goes on from DASTWY010000035.1 coordinate 16,166, forward strand.
GCGACGGGACGGACGACAACCGCTCGTGGAACTGCGGGGCGGAGGGGGAGACCGACGACCCCGAGGTGCTCGCCCTGCGGGCCCGCCAGCAGCGCAACTTCCTCACCACGCTCCTGCTCAGCCAGGGCGTGCCGATGCTCCTGGGCGGCGACGAGCTCTGCCGCACGCAGGGCGGCAACAACAACGGCTGGTGCCAGGACAACGAGCTGTCCTGGTACGCCTGGCAGCTGGGCGAGGACGGCGAGGCGCTGCTGGACTTCACCAAGCGGCTCATCCGCCTGCGCCGCGACGAGCCGGTCTTCCGGCGCGAGCACTTCCTGGCCGGCGAGCAGCCGGCGCCGGGCCTGCCCGACGTGTGGTGGTTCCGCCTCGACGGGCGCCGGATGACGCGCCGCGACTGGGAGAACCCCGAGCAGCGGTGGCTCGGCGCGTTCCTCAACGGGGCGGCCACCGGCATGCGCGACCGCCACGGCGAGCCGCTGACCGGCGACTCGTTCCTGGTGCTCTTCAACCCGCACCACGAGGACGCCGTGTTCAAGCTCCCCGCCCACCGCTTCGGCACGCAGTGGACGGTGGAGCTGACGACCGCCGACCCGGACCGCGAGCCCGGCGTCGAGAGCTACCGGGCGCGCGGCGACTGCTACGTGACCGCCCGGTCGATCACCGTGCTGCGGAGGGCGGCGTGACCGCCGGGCCGTCGGGCCCCGAGCGGCCGTTCCGGGCCACCTACCGGCTGCAACTCGGCACCGACCTCGACTTCGCCGCCGCCCGCGACCTCGTCCCGTACCTGGCCGACCTCGGCGTGTCGCACGTGTACCTGTCGCCGTCGTTCCAGGCGCGCGAGGGCTCGACGCACGGCTACGACGTGGTCGACCCGCGCCGGGTCAGCGACGCGCTCGGGGGCGAGGAGGGCCTGCGGGCGCTGGCCGACACCGCGCACGAGCACGGCCTCGGGCTGGTCCTCGACATCGTGCCCAACCACATGGCGGCCGACGACGAGAACCCGTACTGGTCCGATCCACGCCTGCGCGCGAAGTTCTTCGACCTCGACCCCGACGCCGAGCTGCCGCCGGGGTGGCGGCGGTTCTTCGACATCTCCGAGCTGGCGGGCGTGCGGATGGAGGACCCCGAGGTCTTCGCCGAGACGCACGAGCTGGCACTGCGGCTCGTGGCCGAGGGCGTCGTCGACGGGCTGCGCGTCGACCATCCGGACGGGCTCGCCGATCCCGTCGAGTACCTGCGGCGGCTGCGCGACGGCGGCGCCGAGCACGTCTGGGTCGAGAAGATCCTCGACCCCGACGAGCGCCTGCGCGCGGACTGGCCGGTGGAGGGCACCGTCGGCTACGAGTTCGCCAACGACGTGGCGGCGCTGTTCGTGGACCCCGCGGCCGAGCCGGCGCTCACCGAGCTGCACGCCTCGCTGACCGGCGAGACGCGGAGCTTCGCCGAGGTCGCGCACGAGGCCAAGCTGGAGCAGGCCCGCGGGACGTTCCAGCCGGAGGTGCAGCGGCTGCGGCGGCTGTGGCCGGGGGCGCCCGCGCTCGAGGAGGCGCTGGCGTCGCTGCCCGTCTATCGCACGTACGTGGAGCCCGGCCCCGGGCACGTGGCCGAGGAGGACCGCGCGGCGGTCGGGGAGGCGGCCGGCAACGGGCTGCCGGGCGAGGTGCGCGAGGCCGTGCTGCTGCAGCGGCGCGACGACGTGCCGGACGAGTTCGTCGTGCGCTTCCAGCAGACGACGCCGCCGGTCATGGCCAAGGGCGTCGAGGACACGGCGTTCTACCGCTACGTCCGCCTGCTGGCGCTCAACGAGGTCGGCGGGGACCCGGGCCGCTTCGGCGTCACCGTGCAGCGCTTCCACGAGGGCAACCTGCGGCGCCCGCCGCGCAACCTGCTCGTCTCCACCACCCACGACACGAAGCGCTCCGGCGACGTGCGCGCGCGGCTGTGCGCGCTGAGCGCGATGGCCGACGAGTGGTGCGGCGCGGTGCGGTCGTGGTTCGAGGTGAATGCCGAGCTCCGCTCGGTGAAGCGGTCAACGGCGGGAGTCGACGCGCCCCTGCGCTCCGGCGGCGCGCCGACGCCGGCCGAGGAGCTGCTGATCTACCAGACCCTCGTCGGCGCCTGGCCGATCGACGCCGAGCGGCTCGAGGCGTACCTCGAGAAGGCCATGCGCGAGGCGAAGCTCGGCTCGAACTGGATCGAGCCCGACCTCGAGCACGAGGCGGCGGTCAAGCGCTTCGCCGTGGCGCTCCTGGACCACGGCCCGTTCCGCTACGGCTTCGACGTCGTGGTCGACCGGGTGGCCGCCCTCGGCGAGCGCATCGCGCTGGGCCAGACGCTGCTGAAGCTCACGGTGCCCGGCGTGCCCGACGTGTACCAGGGCGACGAGCTCTGGGCGCTGTCGCTGGTCGACCCGGACAACCGGCGCCCCGTGGACTGGGACGAGCGGCGGGCGGCGCTGGCGGCGCTGCGCTCCGGCGAGCCGCCGACGCGCGAGCACGTCAAGCTGCACCTGGTCGCCGCCGCGCTCGACCTCCGGCGCCGGCGCCCCGAGGCGTTCGCGGGCGGCTACACACCGGTGCCGGCCGGCGACGACGTGGTCGCGTTCCTGCGCGGCGACGACGTGCTCGTGGCGTGCGCCGTCCGCGATGCGGCGACCGGCGTCGACGGCTGGCAGCTGCCGGCCGGCGTGAGCGGGCGCTGGCGCGACGTGCTCGGCGGCGAGGAGCACGACCTGCCCGACGGCGCCACGCTGGCCGGGGTGCTCGGCCCCGACGGCCGCGCCCTGCTCGAGCGCGTGAGCTGACCCTCCGCCGGCCACCCACCAGGGCGTCGAGGGACGACTCAACCACCGCATGGGTGGCTCAGTCGTCCCTCGACGCCCGGGGCGGTGGGGGCCGGGGTGGGAGGCCCGCCCGCCGGGGGTGACGCCAGGGAACGCGGGCGAATACCATCCGGGGGCCGTGCCGCTGCGCATCCTGGTCCTGTCGTGGGAGTACCCGCCGATCGTCGAGGGCGGGCTCGCGCGGGCCGTGCGCAAGCTGTCGGAGGCCCTCGTCGGACTCGATCCCGACCCACCCGTCGAGGTCCACGTCCTCACCCGCGCCGGCGAGCACGGGCCGCTCGACGAGATCCGCCACGGCGTGCACGTGCACCGCGTGCGCGAGCCGCACTACCCGAGCGCCCTGCCGGAGTTCGTCCAGTGGGTCGGCCGGATGAACCACGACCTGCTGCGGCGCGGCCGCGAGCTGGCGGCCGAGCTGCGCTTCGACCTCGTCCACGGCCACGACTGGCTCGTCGCCGCCGCGGCCAAGCGCCTGGCCGACGGCATCGGCTGCCCGTTCGTCGCGACGGTCCACGCGACCGAGCACGGCCGCCATCAGGGCTGGGTCCACAAGCCGCCGCAGTCCGACATCCACCGCACCGAGCGCTGGATGGTCCACGTGGCCGACCAGGTCCTGGTCTGCTCGCACTACATGCGCGGCCACGTCGCCGACGTCTTCGGGATCGACGAGTCACGGATCGCGGTCACGCCGAACGGCATCGACCCGGGCGACCTGCAGCCGGTGCGCGACCTCGACGCCCTGCGCGCGCAGCTCGCCGGGCCCGACGAGAAGCTCGTGCTGCTCGTCGGCCGCCTGGTGTACGAGAAGGGCTTCCAGCACGCGCTCGAGGCGCTCGCCGGGCCCCGCGGGGTCATCGCGCGCGTCGGCGGGGTGCGCTTCCTGGTCGCCGGCTCCGGCACGCACGAGTGGGAGCTCAAGGACCAGGCCCGCCGGCTCGGGCTGATGGACCACGGCACGTTCATGGGCTGGATCGGCGACGACGTCCTGCACTCGCTCTACCGGATCGCCGACCTGACCGTGGTGCCGTCGATCTACGAGCCGTTCGGGCTCGTCGCGCTGGAGGCGATGGCCTCGGGCTGCCCGTGCATCGTGGCCGACACCGGCGGCCTGCGCGAGGTCGTCCCGCACGAGCAGGCCGGACTGCGCTTCGCCGCGCGCGACGCCGCGTCGCTCGGGGAGATGATGGAGCGCGTGCTCACCGACGACGCGCTGCGCGAGCGGCTGGTGGCGCAGGCGTCCGAGCACGTGCTGCGCTTCGACTGGACGGACGTGGCGCGGCAGACCGTCACGGCCTACCGCTCGCTGCTGCGGGCGGCGCCGGTCGCGCGCTGAGCGCTACGGCGCGTCCGCCTCGACGCGCAGCGCCATCCGCGCGACGGCGAGCACGTGGTCGCGCAGCCGGGGCACGGTGACGCGGCTCGGTGCGACCATCGCCGCGATCTCGGCGCCGTCGATCTGGGCGAGGAGGACGTCGGCGATGTCGTCGACCGGCGCGACCGGGGCGAACAGCCCCGCCTCGACGCCGTCGGCGATCGCGGCCTCGAGCGGCCGGCGCCACTGCTCGTAGAGGTCGACCAGCATCGCCCGGATCTCCTCGTCGCGCGAGCCGGCCGCCACGAACTCGACCCAGATCGTCGAGCGCAGCTCGAACTCGTCCTCGCGGAAGGCGCGCTCGAGCAGCGCGACCAGCCGCGCCCACGGGTCGCCGGCGTGGTCGGCCGCCGCCGCCCACTCGCGCGCACGGCGGCCGGCGGACCAGATGAACGTCTCGCGCAGCAGCCCGTCGCGCGTCTCGAAGTAGTGCTGCAGGGCCCCGATCGAGACCCCGGCCTCCTTGGCGACGTCGCGCAGCCGAACGCGTTCGAAGCCGTGCACGGCGACGAGCCGCTCGGCGGCGGCCAGCGCCCGCTCCCGCGGCTCGGCCTGCTGCACCGTCACTGGCTCGGACACCGTCGCTGAACCGTATCCGCCGCGGCGGCCCCTACGGAGTCTCACCGACGCCGCGGCCGGCCAGGAAGCCCTCGAGGACGGCCTCCTCCAGGCTGCGCGGGCCGAGCACGTCGCCGGCGCGCACCGCGTCCGCGTGCGACTCGAGCGCCGCCCACAGCCCGTCGTCGGGCCGACGGCCCTGCGCCGGCACGAGCGTCGCGACGTCGCCGAGCGGCTCGACGCGCCCGGAGAAGACGTGGCGCAGCGCGAGCGCGCCGTCGGCGGTCGCGAGCTCCAGGTGCTGGCGGAGCCGCACCCCCGCGTCGTCGAGCCGGCCGAGATAGGCGTTGCGCTGGTACTGGTGCAGCGTCTCGCCGGGCGCGGGGGCCGCGCAGGCCAGCGTCACCTCGAGGCCCGCGCCGGCGAGCACCTCGGCGGCGTCGAGGCCCGTCCACTCGCCGCCCCAGTCGGCGACGAGGACCGGGCCCGCGACGGCGGCCGGGTCGGCGATCGCCTCCCACGGGTCGAGCACCGCCACGCCGTCGGGCACCGTGAGGTCCGGAAGGTACGGCGCCGCCCCGGTCGCGAGCACGACGCGATCGAAGCCCGCGGCCATCGCGGCGTCCGCGACGGTGGCCGGCCGCAGCGTCACGCCCGCGCGCTCCAGGTCGCGCCGCGCCGAGCGCTCGTACCGGCGCCACACCTCGGCGTGCGCCGGCGCCCGGCCCGCGAGGGCCAGCTGGCCGCCGATGCCGGCGGAGCGCTCGACCAGCGTCACCGCGTCGCCGGCGCGCGCCGCCTCGACCGCGGCCGCGACCCCGGCCGGGCCGGCGCCGATGACGAGCACCGTGCGCGGCTCGCGCGCGACGTCGCCGAGACGCCGCTCGCGCCCCGTGCGCGGATTGACGACGCAGCCGACCGGCAGCCCGGCGTGGTAGTGGCCGATGCAGGCCTGGTTGCAGCCGATGCACGCGATGACGTCCTTGCTGCGGCCGGCCTGCGCCTTGGCGACGAGCTCCGGGTCGGCGATCAGCGCGCGGGTCATGCCGACGGCGTGGGCCTGGCCGGACGCGACGATCTGCTCGGCGTGCTCGACGTCGACGATGCGCGTGGTGCCGATGAGCGGCACGTCGTCGCCGCCCCATCGGGGCAGCTCCGCCGCGATCGCGTCCTCCGCCACGGGCGCGGGCGGCGCGATCCACGTCGAGCCGACGTACGAGGCCGAGTGGCCGAGGGCCATCGAGACGAAGTCCACGAGGCCGGTCGCACGCAGCCGCCGGGCGACGACCGCGCACTCCTCGCGTCCGTCGGTTCCGGGCGCCATCTCGTTGGCGGCCAGGCGCACGCCCACGGCGATGTCGCGGCCGACCTCGGCGCGGATCGCCTCCAGCACCTCGACGGCGAAGCGGAGCCGGGCGTCGAGGTCGCCGTTGTAGTCGTCGTCGCGCTGGTTGAGGCGTGGGGTGAAGAACTGGGCGGCGAGGTACCCGTGCGCCATCGACACCTCCACGCCGTCGAGGCCGCCGTCGCGGGCGTTGCCGGCGGCGCGGGCGAAGCCGGCGACCAGCTCGGCGATCTCGGTGCGCGTCAGCGCGCGGGGCTCGGAGTGGAAGCGGGGGCTCGGCACGGCGGACGGCGCGACGGCAGGCGCCCGCGGGGCTCCGCCGAACTGCTCCCGGCCGCCGTGGAACAGCTGCACGAGCACCTTGGTCCCGTGCGGCTGGACGACCCCGGCGACCCGCCGGTAGCCGTCGACCATCGTGGGGAGGTAGCCGCCGAGCGTGTGCGGGTTGAGCAGGCCGGTGGGGTGCACGGCCGTCGCCTCGAGGAAGATCGCGCCCGCACCGCCCTTCGCGCGCGCCTCGTGGTAGGCGAGGAAGTCGGCCGTGGGCAGGTGGTCGTGGACCAGCTGCGTCTGGTGCGAGGTCGAGACCACGCGGTTGGGAAGCGTGATCGGCCCCACGCGCAGCGGCGTCATCAGGGCGGGATACGGGGTCACAGCGGTCTCCTCCACGACAGATCCGCGCGCCACGTCCGGCGCGCGCATAATGCGGTACTACAGCATGCCGGCGCGTGGGCCGGGGAAGGACCTGGAGCTGTGGCGGGCGCCCGCGGGGCGGGGGCGTCAGCGCAGCCGCCGCGAGGCGCGCGTCGCGCTCCGGTGCCCGGCGGCGTCGCGGGCGACGACCACGAACCGCCCGCGCCCGGCGGGGAGGCGGCGGCCGACGGCGCGGAACGTGGAGCCGTGGAGGTGGCGCACGCGCAACCGGCGGGTGATGGTCCTGGCGCAGCGGGCGGCGCGGTGATGGCGCCGGCACCGCTGGCTCCGCCGGATGCGGACCCGGGCCACGGGCGTGCGCAGGCCGGCGCTCGGCGCGGCGTCGCGCACGCGGACGGTCAGCACGCAGCGGCGGTGCCGCGAGCACCGCACCCGGGCGATGTGGGCACGGGGCGCGGCCGTGTCGGTGGGCGCGGCCGCCGACGCCGCGGCCGGCGCGGGCTGGGCCGGCGGGGCCGTCGCCGCGGCGGCGGGCTGCGGCGCGGGGGCGGGAGCCGGCGCCGGCGGCGTCGCGACGGTCACGGCGTCCGACGTGGCGCTGTCGGTGCTCGCGGCGCCGGCCACCTCGACCGTGCAGCGGATCGTCGAGCCGGCGTCGGCCGCGCTGAGCGTGACGGTCGGCCCCTCGGCCAGGACGGAGCCGTCGCCCCGCACGATCCGGAAGACGAACTGGCTGGCGTTGGCCCACGTGCCCGGGGCGCAGGTCAGCGTCCCGCCGGGGACGGGGCTGCCGCTCAACGTCGGCGGCGACTCGTTGACCGGTAGGTCGAGCCGCTCCGCGACGAAGTCGTGGATGCTGCGGGCCGCCACGCGCGTGTAGAGGCCGGGGAAGCCCGACCACGCGCAGCCGGCGCCCGCGCTGACGATGCCCACGACCGTCCACGTGCCGCCGACCAGCTCGGCGAGCGGGCCGCCGCTGTCGCCCTGGCACGCGTCGGTGCCGGTCTGGCCGGCGCAGAGCTGGAGCGTGGCGTCGAAGCTGGCGCCGTAGACGTCGCACCCGCTCGCGGGGTGGAGCGTCGCCATCTGGAGGCGCTGGCTGATGGGGTCGGCGTTGTCGCCGTCGTAGGGCGAGCGGGCCAGCGTGGTGCCCCAGCCGCTGACCGTCAGGTCGGCGCCCGACGGGATCTCGAAGCCGGCCGTGGGCAGCGCGATGGCGCGGGCCGTTCCGGTCGACAGGTCGAGGCCCGCGGCGTCGAGCGTCAGCACCGCGGCGTCGTGCTGGTAGGTGCTCGCGTCGTAGGCCGGGTCGGCCTCGACGGCGGCGACGGCCGGGTGCTGCCCGGCGTCGAGGTCACCGAGGTCGGTGACGCCGGCGTGGACGTCGACGTCCGCGGGAGCAGCCGCCGCCCCATGGTCGAGGACGCAGTGCGCGGCGGTGAGGACGTGCCGGGCGTCGAGGATGGAGCCGCCGCACAGGCGGCCGCTGACGACCACGAGCGCCTGCCACGGGACGTCGGCGGGGCCCGCGTCGACGCCGCCGACGACGCGCGTCTGGAGCGTCACCGCGCCGGCCGGGCCGGCGATTCCCAGGGCGGCGGCCAGCGAGCACGCGATCAGGAGGGCGGCGCGGCGCATAGGGCCCGCCTCGGCAGGCCGGGGGCGCGACTTGAGCCCTGACGTCCGATGTTGCGAGCGCGGTGCTAGAACCCCGGCCATGGCCGACCGGCGCGTGGATCACCTGCTCATCGGCGGCGGCATCGCCTCGGCGACCTGCGCCCAGGCGCTGCGGGAGGCCGGCGCCCCGGGCTCGGTGCTGCTGGTGGGCCGCGAGCTGGATCCGCCGTACCACCGGCCGCCGATCACCAAGGGCTACCTCGGCGGCACCGAGGCGCGCGAGGACGCCTTCCTGCCCGTGCCCGACGACGTCGAGGTGCTGACCCGCACCTCGGTCCTGGCGCTGGACCCGGCGGCGCGCACGGCGACGCTCTCCACCAAGGAGACGGTCGCCTACGACACGGCGCTGCTGGCCACCGGCGCGATGGTGCGGCGCCTGCCCGTCGACGGCGCGCAGCTCGAGGGCATCCACTACCTGCGCGCGCTCGGCAACGCCGACGCGCTGCGCGAGGACGCGGCGGGCGCCGAGCGCGTCGTGTGCGTCGGCGGGTCGTTCATCGGCTGTGAGGTGGCCGCGACGCTGACCGCCCTCGGCCGGCGCTGCACGGTCGTCCTGCAGGAGGAGGAGCCGCTGGAGCGCAGCTTCGGCCTGCAGGCCGGCGGCTACGTGCGCCGCGTGCTCGAGGAGCACGGGGTGGAGGTCGTCTGCGGCGTGGAGGTCGAGCGCTTCGAGGCCGCCGACGGCGGTGACCGCGTCGGCGCCGTCGTGCTGGCGGGCGGACGCGCGCTGCCAGCCGACGTGGTCGTCTGCGGCGTCGGCGCCCAGCCCGACGTGATGCTGGCGCGCAAGTCCGGCCTGGAGCTCGGCGCCCACGGCGGCGTGCGCTGCGACGGCCGGCTGCGCGTCGTGGGCGCCGACGGGCTGTACGCCGCCGGCGACATGTGCGAGTACGACAGCGCGATCCACGGCCGCCCGGTCCGCATCGAGCACGAGGAGGTCGCCGCGGCGCACGGGCGCACGGTGGCGCGCAACATGCTCGGCGCCGGCGCCGACCACGTCGAGGTGCCCTACTTCTGGACCGACCTGGCCGACTGGGCGACGCTCGAGTACGTCGGCCCGGCGGAGGCGTGGGATGAGGAGGTCGTCGACGGCGACCCCGCCGCGGGCGCCTTCACCATCTGGTACCTGCGAGAGGGCCGGCTGGCGGCGGCGCTGAGCGCCGGCGGCCACGCGGATCTCGACCGCGCCCGCGAGCTGCTCGTGTCGGGCGAGCCGGTCAGGGCCGAGGCGCTGAAGCGTTAGCCGCGCGACTCGTCCTGGCGACCCTCGAGGAACTCGAGGTTCTCCTGCCGCTCGCCCAGCGACTGGGCCACGGCGAACCCGAGCAGGCCGTGGGCCAGCAGCGGGAAGAACACGAAGAAGACGATCACGAGGCCGAACGTGGCCTGCCAGGCGGTCATAGCGAGCATGCGAGGCCGATCCTACCGCGCGCCCGGGCATCCGCGCGGCGCGACGCTGCCGCCCCGCGGCGGCAGCCGGACGATCCGCTGGCCGGCGTTGTTGTCCTCGCGCTGCTCGATCAGCTCCTCGTCCGGATCGGCGCGGTGCACGAAGGCGAAGCAGCCCCGCAGCCCCGTCACCGAGATCCAGTTCTCGTGGTAGCTGAAGGGGTAGACGTCGGCCCAGCCCGGTGAGACGCCCAGCTGCATGTGCCGGCGCGTCACGTCCTGGCTGCAGCCGGGGTAGACGGCGCCGCGCGGCGTGCGCGCCCAGCTGTGCACGCGGTCGAGGTCGCGGAAGCAGTAGGAGAGCTTGGGGCCGATGCGCACGAGCCGCCCGTGGCTGCCGTCGGGGTTCAGCGTCCACAGCTCGAAGCGCGCTGCGCGCCAGTACTTCCAGTAGTGGCCCTGGCCGGGGATGGCCTTCCAGTAGATCCAGCCGGCCTCGGGGAAGAACACGTGCCCGCGCGTGCGGCTGCGGATCGCCTGGTAGGCCTTGACGAACGTGTGGCTGCCGGGCCGCCGCGTCCCGCGCAGCTCGAGCGGCCCTTGCCCGATGTTGATGATGTGGTTGGTCGCCTCGAGCCGGACGCTGCCGCCGGCCCGGACGACGTGCAGGTCCGACGGCGGGGTCATCGTCAGGTCGGGGCAGACGAGTGCCAGCGACGGGTCGCGGCACGGGTTCGTGCTCGGGTCCTGGGCGTCGGCGGCGGCCAGCGCCGGGAGCGCGAGGGCGACCCCCGCGACGGCGCAGGCGAAGGCGGCGAGTCGTCGGCGGACCATGACGGCGCAGTCTGCCGGAGTCCGGCTCAGGACGATGCTGCCGGCGCCGTGCCCTCCTGCACCGCCGCCATGAGCGAGAGCCCGCCGTCGACGACGTATGAGGAGCCGGTGACGTACTGGGCGCCGGGCGAGGCGAGGAACGCGACGACCGCGGCGACCTCGTCGGCGTGGCCGGGGCGCCCGGCCGGGATGGCGGGGCGGTCGATCGTGTGCGGGTCGACGTCCTCGTTGCCGGTCATCGGCGTGGCGATCTCGCCCGGCGCGACGGCGTTGACGGTGATGCCGTGCTGCGCCAGCTCCAGCGCCGCCACCTTCGTCATGCCGCCGAGCCCGTGCTTGGCCGCGCAGTAGGCGGCCGAGCCGACGAGCGGGATGTGCTCGTGCACCGAGGTCACGTTGACGATCCGCCCGCCGCGGCCCTGCGCGACCATCCGCCGCGCCGCCGCCTGGGCGCACAGGAACGCGCCGGTCAGGTCGACGTCGAGCACGTGCCGCCACCGGTCCAGCTCGACGTCGACGAACGGCGTGGAGTCGCCCGTCCCCGCGTTGTTGACGAGCACGTCGACGCCGCCGAGGGCATCGGCCAGCTCGCCCAGCACGCGCGGGCCGTTCGTCGGATCGGAGAGGTCGAGCCGGCGCACCTCGGCGCGCCGCCCGGCGGCGCGGATCTCCTCGGCGGTGCGCTCGGCGCCCTCCTGGTCGGAGCGCCAGGTGAGCCCGAGGTCGAAGCCGTCCCGCGCGAGCAGCGCGCAGGTCGACCTCCCGATGCCGGAGTCCCCGGCCGTGACGATCGCGACAGGCATGCCCACGCGATGCCCGTCCGGCGGGGCCCGGAATCGCGTGCTTCGGGGCCCGTCGGGCGCCTGCCCGCCCGTTCTCCTTACTCCGACCTGCGCGGTAGGATTAGGGCACGATGATCTTCACGACCAAGGCGGAGTACGGCGTACGGCTCCTCGTCGAGCTGGGTCGCCAGCACGACGGGTCCGGCGATGCCGCCGGCGCGGGGGTGGGCGGCCCGGTCTCGCTCAAGGCGATCGCCGAGGCCGAGGCGCTCCCGCTCGCCTACCTCGAGCGGATCGTCGCGCTCCTCAAGAAGGCGGGCCTGGTCGAGTCCACCCGCGGCGCGCACGGCGGCTACCGCCTCACGCGCCCGCCGGCGGAGATCCACATGGATGAGGTCGTCCTCGCCCTCGAGGGCGCGGTCGCGCCGATGACCTGCTTCGTCGAGGACGATGGGGGTCCGGCCTCCGGGCGCGTCGTCTGCTCCCACCACGCCGACAGCGGCCACGGCTGCGCCACCAAGCTGCTGTGGACCCGCGTCCAGGCGGGGGTCGTCAAGGCTCTCGCGCAGACGACGCTCTCCGAGCTCGTCGCCTTCTCCAACCGCAGCACCGCCGCCGCCACCCTCACCGCGGACGAGACGACCGCGGCCGTGGCCTAGCGCGCGCCGAACCCGACACCGACTCCGAGAACAAGACAGGAAGCCATGGCCGATCTCGAGATCCGCAACCTCCATGTCCAGGCCGGGGAGAAGCAGATCCTCAAGGGCCTGGACCTCACCGTCAACACGGGTGAGATCCACGCGCTGATGGGCCCCAACGGCTCAGGCAAGTCCACCCTGGCCAACACGATCATGGGCCACCCGGGCCTCGAGGTCACCGAGGGCCAGATCATCTTCCAGGGCGAGGACATCACCGAGGCCGACCCGGACGAGCGCGCCCGCGCCGGCCTGTTCATGGCCTTCCAGTACCCGGTCGCGATCCCGGGGGTGACGATCACCAAGTACCTGCGCATGGTGCTCAACGCCCACCGCGAGGCCCGCGGCGAGGGCGAGATCTCGCTGAAGGACTTCCGCAAGACGGTCGAGGAGGCGATGGCCCTCACGAACGTCCCGAAGGAGTTCGCCGCCCGCTACCTCAACGACGGCTTCTCCGGCGGTGAGAAGAAGCGCCTCGAGGTGCTCCAGCTCGCGCTCCAGCGGCCGCAGCTCGCCGTCCTGGACGAGACCGACTCGGGCCTCGACATCGACGCGCTGAACGTCGTCGCCCACGGCGTCAACACGATCGCCAAGGGCTCGGACATGGGCGTCCTGATCATCACCCACTACCAGCGGATCCTGCACCTCGTGCAGCCGTCGCGGGTGTCGATCATGATGGACGGCCGCATCGTCAAGGAGGGCGGCTCGGAGCTCGTCGAGCAGCTCGAGCGCGAGGGCTACGCCGGCATCCGCGCGGAGGTCGGCGCGAGCGCCTAGGCCATGGCCGCCACCGCCCAGCTCGACGTCCGCGCCCTCTTCCCGAGCCTCAAGCGGGAGGGCGTGGCGTACCTCGACAGCGCTGCGACGTCGCAGACGCCCGAGCCCGTGCTCGCGGCGATGGACGACTACTACCGCCACCACCGCGCGTCGGTGCATCGCGGCGTCTACCCGCTCGCCGCGGAGGCGACGGAGCTGTTCGAGGGCGCGCGCACGCGCATCGCGCAGTGGCTGGGCTGGTCGCCGCGCGACACGGTCTTCGCCCGCAACGCCAGCGAGGCGCTGAACCTCGTGGCGTCCGGGTGGGGGCGCCGCCACGTCGGCGCCGGCGACCGCATCCTCGTCACCCGGATGGAGCACCACTCGAACTTCGTGCCGTGGTGGATGCTGGCCAAGGAGGTCGGCGCCGAGCTGGTCGAGGTTCCCGTCGACGACGACGGCCTGCTCGACCTCGACGCGCTCGACCGCCTGCTGCCGGGCGCCAGGGTGCTGGCGGTGACCCACGTGTCGAACGTCGTCGGGACGATCGTCCCGGTGGCCGAGGTCGTGCGCCGCGCGCGGGAGCAGGGCGTGGTCACGGTCGTCGACGGCTCGCAGGCCGTCCCGCAGCTCCCGGTCGACCTCGCGGAGATCGACGCCGACTTCTACGCGTGGACGGGCCACAAGGCCTACGGCCCCACGGGCGTCGGCGTGCTGCACGCGCGCCACGACCTGCTGCTGGACACCGAGCCGCTGATCGGCGGCGGGCACATGATCTCGTCCGTGTCGTTCGACGACGTCCGCTGGGCGGCGCCGCCGGCCCGGTTCGAGGCCGGCACCGCCGCCATCGCGGAGGTCATCGGCCTCGGGGCCGCCGTCGACTGGCTGCGCGAGCTGGGCATGGACAACGTCCGCGCCCACGAGCGCGAGCTGACGGCCTACGCGCTGGAGCGCCTCCGGGAGGTCGAGGGCCTCACCATCCACGGCCCGGCCGACCCCGACCGCCGCGCCGCGCTGGTGTCGTTCGCGCTGGCCGGCATCCACCCGCACGACGTCGCCGAGATCCTCGGCAGCCGCGGGGTGTGCGTCCGCGCCGGCCATCACTGCGCTCAGCCGCTGATGCAGCGGCTGGGGGAGTCGGCGACGACGCGCGCGTCGTTCGCTGTCCACACGACGCGCGAGGACGTCGACGCCCTCGTCGACGGCCTCGCCCAGGTTCAGAGGATCTTCGCCTGATGGACGACCTGTACCGGGAGGAGATCCTCCAGCACTACAAGCGCCCGCACAACTGGGGCCCGATGGAGGCCCCCGACCTGCAGGCCGAGGACCACAACCCGCTGTGCGGCGACCAGCTGAAGGTCATGCTGAAGGTCGACGACGGCGGCACGATCGAGGAGGTCCGCTTCGATGGCCACGGCTGCGCGATCTCGCAGGCCGCGGCCTCGATGGCCTCCGACGAGGTCAAGGGGATGAACGTCGACGAGCTGCTCAAGCTCGACCGCGCCTTCATCCTCGACCTGCTGGGCATCGACATCAGCGCCACGCGCATGAAGTGCGCGCTGCTGTCGCTGAAGGTCCTGAAGTCCGCCGGCCTCGGCCACGAGGTCGACTGGGAGCCCGAGACGCCCGACGCCTCGGCGCCCGCCAGCCGCGACGCGCTGTAGGGCCTCGACGCGCCGCTGGGCGGCCTCGGTCGTCGAGGGCTGCGCTGCGCTGGCGGCGGTTCCGTAGGGCCCCGCGCCGCGCCTGCGGGCCCCTGCGGATGGCGCCGCGGCGCCCCGGGGCGACGATCGGGGCCACCGTCGAGGTTCCGAGGAGGCCGCCGTGTCCACCGCTCCCGCTCCCGCCCCCACCCTGCAGACCGCCGCCGGTCCGCCGGCGCGGCGGACGCTGCGCTTCGAGGCCAGCGCTCCGTGGGCCGGCCTGGCGATCGCCTCCATGTGGATCGCCGTGCTCGCGGTCGGCCTCTGGGGCGGCGACATCTACAGCTCGTCGACCGGCGGCAGCGTGTCGAAGGTGCCGGCCGTCATCGTGGTGGTGATCTGCGCGCTGATCGGCACGTCCGCCGTGGCCAAGCGCGCGTTCCGCGCCGCCGGCGACGAGGACCTCGACGCGCTGCGCGCCGCGCTCGACGACGAGCGCCGGGCCCGCGAGGCGCTCGAGCGCGACGTGGCCGAGCTGCGCGTCAGCGGCGCTCGATGAGCTCGAGGCGGAGGTGGACCTGCATCGGGCCGTACACGTCGCCGTAGGGGAACGTCAGGTCGCGGTACGCCATGACCTCCCCGGTCCCGCGCTGCCAGCCGCCGCTGACGTGGTAGATGCGGCCGCCGTGGCCCTGCCCGTCGTCGGTGACGCTGACGCCGGCGATCGGCGGCGACGCGAGCCCCCGCAGGCTGTTCGCCCACGAGGTCTCGTCGAGGGTGGTCTGGAACTCGGCGCAGGCGGACGCGCCGGGGTGGACGACGTCCAGCTCGTGCTCGACCGGCGCGACGACCCGGAAGTCGAGGTCACCCGAGACCCCGTCGTCACCGACGACGACGGAAGCCGCGTCGACGACCAGCGTCCCCGGGTCGGTGCCCGTGCCGTCGAAGTCCTCGCTCATCGCCTTGCCGTCCTGGCAGTGGGCGAGCGCGCCGTGCCGGCTGTAGGAGAACGCGGTCTCGGTGAGCGGCCCGCTGCCCTTCGGCGCGATCGGGCCGGTGCGGTCGTCGCCGGCGTAGTCCGACAGCGCGACGTCGGCGGACACCGCCCACGACGCCGTGCCGGTGCCGTGGTCGCCGCCGTCGAAGGTCTGCGTGGCGTCGGACGTGAGGCGCACCGCCCGCTCGACGGGCGGCTCCCCGAAGGAGACGGTGGTCTGCCCCAGGCCCATCCGGCTCTTGGCCGCGAACGTCACGCTCCCGGTGCCCGCCTCGGCGGCCTTGGCGAAGTCGAGCGGGATCGGAACGCCGTTGAAGGTGGGGGAGCTCGGCGTCAGCGTTCCGCTGTGCGTCGTCGTCGTGAGCGCGATCGGCGTGCGGAGCGTCCCGCCGCGCGCCGTCACGCCGGTGACCGTCACGGTGCTGTGCTCGCCCCAGTGCAGCTGCTGCTTGTCGGCGGCGGCGGTGATGTCGAGGCAGTCCTTCTGCCAGTGCTCGGACTCGACCTGCCGGTAGCGCCGGCTGGCGTGGATGGCCGCGAAGCCCCAGGACATCAGCGCCCCCTCGAGCGCGCCGCGCTGGTCGGAGATGTTGGCGAACACCGCGGAGTAGGTGGTGTGGCGCAGGAGCGTCGTGATCCACGCCCGCTCCCCGCCGTGCTCCGGCATCGGCTTGACGTGCGTGGCGTCGAGGTGCACGGTCGCGAGCGTGGGCTCGTTGGTCACGAGCACCTTGCCGGCGGCGTCCTTGAGGCCGAGCTGCAGGTTCATGACGTACTTGGCGTGCAGGTCCAGGTCGACGAGGTGGGCGTCGTCGGTGTCGTGCGAGCGCGTCGTGCTCGTCAGGTCGCTCTGGAGGTGCAGGAACGCGGTGGCCGGGGTGCCCCTGACCCCCTCGGGGGCCTTGAATCCGGGCTGCACCGGGAAGGCCACGTCGATGTCGTAGATGACCGGCGAGCGCCCCGCGTCCTCGCCGTCGGCATCCGGGCACTCGCCGGACGTGGCCTCGATGCCCAGGCGCATCGTCATCGACTGCGAGCCGCGGCGGACGGTGACCGACGGCGCCTCGGCGTCGAGGTGCGTCTCGACCTTCCACCCCTCCCGCTCGAGCGTCTCGGTCGGCGTGCCGGGCGGGAGGTGGTCCAGGACGCCGGGGTCGAGCGCGGCATGCGCGGTCGCGGGACGGCGTGCGCGCGCGGACTGCGCGCTGGCCACCGCGGTCAGCGCCGCCTCGGCGGGGACGATCGCGCGCGTGATCCGCTTGGGCACGTGGAGGCGCAGCCGGCCATGCTTCGTGCGTCCCCGCGCGGCGAGGCGCAGCATCCCGGCGCGCAGCGCCGGCAGCGCCGGCGAGCTCGCCGACGGCGCGTGCGCCAGCCGCGGCGCGACGCACCGGCGGTGGCCGTGGACGCGCAGCCGCACCCGCCCGCGCGGGCAGCGCTTGCGGTGGCGGCGCTTGGCGTGATGCCGCGTGGCGTGGTGGTGCCCCGCCGTGGCTCGGGACGCGCGGCTCGCGGCCTGCGCGGCCGGCACGACGGCGAGCAGGGCGCACGACGCCGCGATCAGCGCGGCGACCAGCGTGATCGGCATCCGGCTGGGCGATGGCACGGCGATGGGCTTCGAGCGGGACGACGGCGAGGGCAAGCGTCGTCAGCATCGCGTGTCCCGGCCGGCACGTGTGGCGCCAGCGCGCACGATCTCTCGCCCGAGAGCGCATGGCGTGCTGGGTTGGTTGACAGCGGCCGACCTGCGGGCGACGCTCGGTCCGTGCCCGCGCCGCCGACCTTCGCCCAGGCCAACCCCTTCCAGCGGGGCCTGCGCCGCTTCGCCGCGACCGGGCCGGGCTCCTGGCTCTTCTCGCGCACGCTGCACCACGTCGACCGGCCGGTGTTCCGCGCCACGCGCGGGCGCCACACGTTCGCCAGCCTCGTCGCCGGGCTGCCCGTGGTGATGCTCACGACGACCGGCGCGAAGAGCGGCCAGCCGCGCACGGTGCCGCTGCTGGGGCTGCCCGTGGAGGGCGGCGTCGCCGTGGTGGCGTCGAACTTCGGCCAGCAGCGCCACCCGGCGTGGCTGCACAACCTGCGCGCTCACCCGGAGGCGACGATCGCCGTCGACGGGCACGCGCAGCGCGTGCGCGCGGTCGAGGTCGAGGGCGAGCGCCGCCGGCAGATCATCGACGAGGGCCTGCAGATCTACCCCGGCTTCAGCACCTACGAGCGCCGCGCCGCCCACCGCCACATCGCGGTGATGGTCCTCGAGCCCCTGACGCCGCCCTCCACCGCCCCCTCAGGAGCGTCGAGGGACGACTGAACCACCGCCACGGTGGATGATTCGTCCCTCGACGCTGCGGATGGGCTACCGGGGCGCCGCGCCGGCCTTCGCGCGGCGGGCGGCCTTCTGGCGCTCGTTGGCGTCCAGCGCCCACTTGCGGATCCGGACGGACTGCGGCGTCACCTCGACGCACTCGTCCTCGCGCAGCCACTCCATCGCCTGGTCGAGCGACAGCTTGCGCGCCGGGACCAGCCGCTCGAGCTCGTCGGCGGTCGACGAGCGCACGTTGGTCAGGTGCTTCTCGCGCACGATGTTCACGTCGAGGTCCTCGGCGCGGGAGTTCTCGCCGACGACCATGCCGGCGTAGACGTCGTCGCCGGGGGAGACGAACAGCGTGCCGCGCTCCTGGAGCTGGAAGCACGAGTACGACGTGACCGCGCCCTGGCGGTCGGCGACCAGCGCGCCGTTCGGCCGCGTGCGCAGCTCGCCGTGCCACGGCTCCATGCCGTCGCTGACCGAGTGCGCGATGCCGGTGCCGCGCGTCTCGGTGAGGAACTCGGTGCGGAACCCGATCAGGCCGCGCGCCGGCACGCGGTAGTCCATGCGGACCCAGCCGGTGCCGTGGTTGGTCATCTGCTCCATCCGGCCCTTGCGGAGGGCGAGCATCTGCGTGACGGCGCCGACGTAGTCCTCGGGCACGTCGATCGTCATGCGCTCCATCGGCTCGTGGATCACGCCGTCGACCTCGCGCGTGACCACCCGCGGCTGGCCGACGAGCAGCTCGAAGCCCTCGCGGCGCATCGTCTCCACCAGCACCGCGAGCTGCAGCTCGCCGCGCCCCTGGACCTCCCACGCGTCCGGCCGCTCGGTCGGCTCGACGCGGATCGACACGTTGCCGATCAGCTCCTGGTCGAGCCGCGCCTGGATCTGGCGCGCGGTCAGCTTGTTGCCCTCGCGGCCGGCGAACGGCGATGTCGACGTGGCGACGGTCACGCCGATCGACGGCTCGTCGACGCGGATGACCGGCAGCGGCCGCGGGTCCTCGGCGTCGGCCAGCGTCTCGCCGATGGTGACGTCCTCCAGGCCGGCGACGGCGCAGATCTCGCCCGGGCCGGCCGCGTCGGCGGCGACCCGCTTGAGGCCGTCGGTCACGAACAGCTCGGAGATCTTGGCCCGCGTCACCGTCTCGCCGTCGGCACGGCACCAGCCGATGTCCTGGCCCTTGCGCAGCGTGCCCTGCCGGACGCGGCAGATCGCCAGGCGCCCGAGGTACGGGTCGGCGTCGAGGTTGGTCACCAGCGCCTGCGCCGGGTGCTCGGGGTCGTAGGCCGGCGGCGGCACCGTCTCGACGAGCAGGTCGAGCAGCGGCTTGAGGCTCTCGCCCGGCGTCGTCGGGTCGGTCGAGGCCGTCCCCGCCTTGGCGTTGGTGTAGACGATCGGGAACTCGAGCTGGTCCTCGTCGGCGTCGAGGTCGAGGAACAGCTCCTCGACTTCGTGGACGACCTCGGCGATGCGCGCGTCCGGCCGGTCGATCTTGTTGACGACGAGCACGACGGGCAGCTTGCCCTCGAGCGCCTTGCGCAGCACGAAGCGCGTCTGGGGCAGCGGGCCCTCGGAGGCGTCGACGAGCAGCAGCACGCCGTCGACCATCGTCAGCCCGCGCTCGACCTCGCCGCCGAAGTCGGCGTGGCCCGGCGTGTCGATGATGTTCAGCTTGGTCTCGCCGTACTGGACCGCGGTGTTCTTGGCGAGGATCGTGATGCCGCGCTCGCGCTCCTGGTCCATCGAGTCCATGACGCGGTCCTCGACCTGAGCGCCTTCGCGGAACGCGCCCGACTGGCGCAGCATGGCGTCGACGAGCGTCGTCTTGCCGTGGTCGACGTGGGCGATGATCGCGACGTTGCGGAGGTCGTCGCGCGTGGCGGTGGCGGCAGCGGAGGCGGAAGGGGCGGGCATGCGGCCCCGCAGGGTAGGAGATCGCCTCCCTGCGGAGCCGCTGCACCGGATGCGCAGCCGCCCAGCCGCTCAGCTCGCGGGCGGGATGTTCTGGTTGCGGTGGAAGACGTTGTCGGGGTCGTACGCGGCCTTGATCGCCTGCAGGCGGGCGAAGTTCGCGTCGCCGTAGGCGTCGTGGACGCGCTCGGCGCCCTCGTCGTCGAGGTAGTTGATGTAGGCGCCGCCGGTCGTGTGCTCCTGGACCGAGGTGTAGGTGTCGCGGCCCCACATCAGCCCGGCCTCGTCCTGCGCCGGGTCGTGCCAGCGCGAGAGCAGGTTGAGGACGAACGGGGCGTCGCGGTGCGGGAACGCGGCCGCGTCCGCGGGGACCCGGCCGGCGGCCCCGCCCATGAGGTGGATGTGGATCTCGCACTCCGGGGTGGGCTTGGCGAGGTAGCCCTCGACGAGGCGGTCGATCGCCGCGTCGGGCAGCCCGTCGAGGTAGCCGGCCTTCATGTGGTTGCGCGCCCCGCGGGCCCACAGCGGGTCGATCATCTGCTGCAGCGCCGTGTACGGCATCGGCCCCATGAGGTCGAGGGCGACGCCGCCCAGCTCCCGGACGGGCGCGAGCTGCCGCTCGCCCTCCTCCACGGGGCCCGACCAGCACGCGATGACGCCGACGGCCGGATGGCCGTGCAGCTCCTTCGGCACGAACGGCGCCGGCGGGGCGGTCGTGAGGTTGATGATCGGGGTCAGCTCGTCGGGCAGCCCGGACGCGCTCCACTCGCGGAAGAAGCGCAGGATCTCGGCCGCGCGGTCGCCGGCGAAGAAGAGCGCCCCGCCGTAGATCATCGGGCCGATGCGCTCGAGCTGGTACTCGAGCGACGTCACGACGCCGAAGTTGCCGCCGCCGCCCTTGAGCGCCCAGAGCAGGTCGGCGTCGTCGTCGGAGCCGATCCCGGCGTGGACGAGGCGGCCGTCGCCCGTGACGACGTCGGCGCCGATCAGGCGGTCGCAGGCCAGGCCGAGGTTGCGGACGAGGTGGCCGATGCCGCCGCCGAGCGTGAAGCCGGCGATGCCGGTCGTCGAGATGAGGCCGCCGGTGGACGCGAGGCCGAAGGCCTGGGTCTCGTGGTCGAGCTCGTGCCACTGCAGGCCCGCCTGGGCGACGACGCGGCGGTTGACGGGGTCGACGCGCGCGCCCTTCATCGGGCCGAGGTCGATGACGATCCCGCCGTCGACGGTCGAGAAGCCGGGGATGCTGTGGCCACCGCCGCGGACGGCGACCTCCAGGCCCTCGCTGCGGGCGAGCTCGACGGCTCGCAGGACGTCGGCGACGCCGGCGCAGCGGACGACGAGCGCCGGCCGCCGGTCGTCGAACATGCCGTTCCAGATCGTGCGGGCGCCGTCGTAGCCGGGGTCGCCCGGGGCGAGGACATCGCCGCGCACGCTGTCGCGCAGCTCCTGGATCGCGCCGGCGTCGAGGGTGATGGTCGTGGAGGTGGGGTGCACGGTGCTCATGCGGCCCTCCTGAGGGCATCGGGGATGGGTGTCGCCGACGCTACGTCCGGGCCTCTTTGCCCCCGCTTAGCACCGCCTGATCCCCGAGCAGCCGCTCGGCCTCGCGAGCGCCCGGGTCGTCGGCGGCGTGGCGCAGCGAGGCGTGCGCCCCGCGCAGGGCCGCCTCGGCGCCGTGGTGCTCGCCGAGGCGCTGGAGCATGGCGCCGAGCCCCAGCCCCGCCCAGCCGGCGAAGCGCTCGACGCGCTGCGCGCGCCAGGCGTCGACCGAGCCCGCGTACAGCGCCCGGGCGCGCTCGAGATCGCCGGCGCGCTCCTCGAGCAAACCCCAGTCGACGCGCGCGCCGCCGATCGCCGGCAGGTCGTCGGTCGCCAGGAACGAGGCCAGCGTGCGCTCCAGCTCGGCGCGGGCGCCGGACAGGTCGCCGGCGGCGCCGCGGGCGAGCGCGACCCCGAGCGTGGCCACCGCGGCGTCGCGGTGCTCGCCGAGCGCGCGCAGCCGCGCCGCGCCCTCCTCGAGGTCGTCGAGGGCGGCGCCCGGCTCGCCGCGCGATCGCGCGAGGTGGCCGCGGTGGACGAGCGCGAGCGCCTCGCCGGTCGCGTCGCCCGCCGCCCGGCTGCGCGCGAGCGCCTCCTCGAGCACGACCGCTGCCTCGTCGAACGCGCCCTGCGCGCGGGCGACGCGGGCGAGGTTGCCCAGCGCGAGCGCCAGCCCGCGATCGCGGTCGAGCCGCCGGAAGCCGAACACGGTGGCCTCCCAGATCAGCCGCGGCGCGCCGCCGGCCCCCTCGGGGAGCACGACCATCCCGAGCGTCACCTCCTGGAGGAACGGCTCGTCGCCGGGGTCGAGGGCACGGAGCCGCTCGATGGCGTCGGCGAGCCGCCGGCGGGTGCCGGGCGGGTCGGAGCGCGACCAGGGCGTCAGCGCGGAGGCATGGACGGCGCTGGCGGCGACGCGCTGCGCGCCCAGCTCCTCGGCGGCGGCGATCGCCGCGTCGAACAGGCGCGCCGAGCGCTCGGAGGAGCGGACGTACTCCTCGAAGATCGCGTGCTGCTGGAGCGCCTCGGCGCGCGCCGCCGGATCGCCGATCAGCCGGTAGACCTCGCCGGCCTCGCCGACGCGGCGCAGGTAGCCGTCGGCGTCGCCGCGCCGCAGCGCGAGGCCGGCTGCCGCCAGCAGCGCCTCCACGCGCGGGCGGGTCGGATCGGGGGCCGCGGCCAGGACGGCGTCCATCCAGCGGGTGCCCTCGACGAACCACGAGCGCGCCAGCCAGAAGCGCCACAGGTGGGTGGCGAGCAGGAGCGCCGTGGCGGGCTCGGCGCGCAGCGCGAAGCCCAGCGCGGCGCGCAGGTCGTCGTGGTGGGCCTCGAGCACCGCCAGCGGCTCGTCGTCGCCGCCGGCCCGCAGCGGGTCGTGGGCCTGCGCCAGCTCCAGGCACCAGCGCAGGTGGCGCCGGCGGACCGCGACGTCCTCGCCGGCCGCGACCAGGTGCTCGGCACCGTGCTGGCGGATCGGGTCCGAGAGGCGGAAGCGGCCGCGCTCGGCGACGACCAGCGACTTGTCGACGAGCCGCGCCAGCAGGGCGGCCACGTGCCGCGCCTCGACGTCGACGCCGGCGACGACCGCCTCGGCGGCCTCGAGCGTGAACGCCCCGGCGAAGGTCGCCAGGCGCCGGTAGACGGTCCGCTCGCCGGCCGTCAGCAGGTCGTGGCTCCAGTCGAGGGTCGCCCGCAGCGTCTGCTGACGGGTGAGCGCGGTCCGCGCCCCGGAGCCCAGCACGTCGAGGGCGCCGTCGAGGCGGGCGGCGATCTGCGCGACCGTCAGACCACCGGTCTGCGCCGCCGCGAGCTCCACGGCCAGCGGCATCCGCTCCAGCCGCCAGCAGATCGCCTCGATCGCCTGCTCCTCGTCCATCGACCACGCGCCGTCGCCCGCGGTGGTGCGCGCCCGGACCGCGGCGGCCCGCTCGCGGAAGAGCCGCGGCGCCTCGACGAGCGACGGCACCCGCCACGCGACCTCGGCCGCGCACCGCAGCGGCTCGCGGCTGGTCGCCAGGATCCGGATGCCGGCGCCCGCCGCCAGCAGCGCCTCGCACAGCGCGGCGCAGGCCGAGAGCAGATGCTCGCACGTGTCGAGGACCAGCAGCGCCCCGCGGAGCGCTCCGGCATGGGCGACGAGCGCGTCGAGCGCCGGGCGGTTGGCGGGGATCGGCACGCCGAGCGCGGTCGCGACCGCCTGCGGCACCAGCTGGCCGTCGGCGAGCGCGCCGAGATCGGCGAACCAGGCGCCGTCGGGGAGGCCGGCCCGCGCCGCGCGGGCGGTGGCGAGCTCGATGGCCAGCCGCGTCTTGCCGGCGCCGCCGGGCCCGGTGAGGGTGACGAGCCGGTCCCGGTCGAGGACCCGATGCAGCTCGGCGAGCTCGCGCTCGCGTCCGACGAAGCTCGTCAGCGGGACCGGCAGCGCGCCCGGGCGCGGCCCGTCACGCGGGGCCGGTGACCGGCGGAGCGCCGGCGCGGGTGCGGCGCCCTGGAGCAGCTCCCGGTAGAGCGCGCGCGTCTGGGGGTCGGGGTCGGCGCCGGTCTGCTCGCGCAGGGCGTGGCGCAGGGCTTCGAACTCGGTCAGCGCGTCCTGCCGGCGGCCGGCGGCCGCGAGCGCGCGCATCAGCGCTCGCCGCGTCGGCTCGTGGAGCGGCGAGCCGGTCGCGGCGGGCCCGAGCAGCCGCACGGCGCCGGCGGCGTCCCCGGCGGCCAGGCGGCCGTCCGCGGCGCGCGCGCAGAGGTCCAGCCACTGCTCCTCGAGGGCCGCCCTCCGCGCCGCGGCCCAGTCCGCGAAGCGGTCCTCGGGCAGCAGCTCGCCGGCGTAGAGCGCCAGCGCGGCGTCCGGGTCGCCCGCGCGGGCCGCCGCCTCGAACGCGTCGACGTCGACCCAGGCGTCGGCGGTCAGCGCCAGCACGTCGTCGGCCAGCGGCAGCAGGGCGGCGTCGCCCAGGGCGCGGCGGGCCGCGTGCAGGGCCTGGTGGAGGTTGTTGGCCGCCGCACGCGCGTCGCGGTCGGGCCACAGCAGCTCGCAGACGACGTCGCGGTGCACGCGGCGGTTGGAAGCCAACGCAGCGACCTTGACGATCGCGCGCGCCTTGCGCAGGCGCCAGGCCGTGTCGGGCACCGCGACTCCGCCGATCTCGACGGAGAAGCCGCCCAGCAACCGGATCCGCAAGGTCGCGCCGTCCACGGCAGGAGCCACCGCGCGACATTACTCCTGTCAGGTCCGCCGGGCCGGGGCCGCGCCGCCTCCCTCGATACAATCCCTCCTACCGAAGTCGGATTTGCCGCCGTTGCCCGAGATCATCGACATCTGCCCCCTCAGCGAGCTCCCCCCGGGCGCCATGCGCGTCGTCGAGTGGGAGGACCTCGAGATCGCCGTCGTGAACTGCGCCGGCCAGCTGTACGCGATCGAGGACCGCTGCTCGCACGACGACGGGCCGCTGGCCGAGGGGACGCTCGACCAGGCCGCGTGCACGATCGAGTGCCCGCGCCATGGCTCGATCTTCGACCTGCGCACCGGCGTCCCGAAGACCCTTCCCGCCTACGAGCCGGTGGACACGTTCCCCATCCGGCTCGAGGGCGACCTGATCAAGCTGGAGGTCGAGTAGCCACCATGGCTGTCACGCCCGAGTCCACGAAGGTCCTGACCGCCGAGGAGGCCGCCCTGCGGAGCCTGGGCTCCGACTACACGGAGCGCTACGGCTTCCACGACGCGGAGAACTACCTCTACAAGGCGCCCAAGGGCATCAACCGCGAGATCGTCGAGACGATCTCGGAGATGAAGAGCGAGCCGCAGTGGATGCGCGAGTTCCGCCTCAAGGCGCTCGACCACTTCCTGGCTCGCCCGATGCCGACGTGGGGCTCGCCGATGCTGGCCGAGGTCGACTTCGACAACATCCACTACTTCGTCCGCTCGTCGGAGAAGGCCAGCCGCTCGTGGGACGACGTCCCCGAGGACGTCAAGCGCACGTTCGACCGGCTCGGCATCCCCGAGGCCGAGCGCAAGTTCCTCTCCGGCGTCGGCGCGCAGTACGAGTCCGAGGTCGTCTACCACCAGGTGCGCGAGGACCTCGAGCAGCAGGGCGTGATCTTCCTCGACATGGACTCGGCGCTCCGCGAGCACGAGGACATCGTCCGGGAGTACTTCGCGACGATCATCCCGGCCAACGACAACAAGCTCGCCGCGCTGAACAGCGCCGTGTGGTCGGGCGGCTCGTTCGTCTACGTGCCGCCGGGCGTCCACGTCGAGATGCCGCTGCAGGCCTACTTCCGGATCAACACGGAGAACATGGGCCAGTTCGAGCGGACGCTGATCATCGCCGACGAGGGCTCCTACGTGCACTACGTCGAGGGCTGCACCGCGCCGACGTACTCGTCGGACTCGCTGCACTCCGCCGTGGTGGAGCTCATCGCCAAGCCCGGCGCGCGCATCCGCTACACGACGGTCCAGAACTGGTCGCAGAACGTCTTCAACCTGGTGACCAAGCGCGCCATCGCGGAGACCGACGCCACCGTCGAGTGGGTGGACTGCAACCTCGGCTCGAAGCTGACGATGAAGTACCCGTCCGTCTACCTCATGGGCGAGCGCGCCCACGGCGAGGTGCTCTCGATCGCCTTCGCCGGCGAGGGCCAGCACCAGGACGCGGGCGCGAAGATCGTCCACGCGGCGCCGAACACGACGTCCAACATCTTCGCCAAGTCGATCTCCAAGGACGGCGGCCGCTCGTCGTACCGCGGTCTGCTCGAGGTCGCCAAGGGCGCCCACGGCTCGAAGTCCAAGGTCGTCTGCGACGCGCTGCTGCTCGACGAGCACTCGCGCTCGGACACCTACCCGACGATCCGCATCGGCGAGGACGACGTCGACGTCGGACACGAGGCGACCGTCTCGAAGGTCGGAGAGGAGCAGCTCTTCTACCTGCAGTCGCACGGCCTGCCCGAGGACGAGGCCGGCAAGCTCATCGTCAACGGCTTCATCGAGCCGATCGTCAAGGAGCTGCCGATGGAGTACGCGGTCGAGATGAACCGCCTGATCGAGCTGCAGATGGAGGGTTCCATTGGCTAGTCCCGCCGCTCCCGTCGCGGACTCGACGCCGCAGCTCTCGGTCGAGCTGCCGACGTTCAAGGGCACGCCCGGCTGGGAGTTCACCCCGATCGACAAGCTCGACCTCGACGCGTTCCCGGCGGCCCCCGCCGGGGACACGGGGAGCGCGACGCCGCTGTTCGCCCCCGAGGGCGCCGTCGGACCCACCGAGGAGGGGGTGGGTGGGGACGGTGTCGAAGGCCCGATCGTCGCGCCGCTGCGCGCCGCGCTCGAGCGCCACGCCGAGGTCGTCGGCCGCCACTTCGGCACGGTGGTGCGCCCGTCGTACTTCGTCACCGTCAACGCCGACCGGTGGACCGACGGCACGCTCGTGTACGTGCCGCGCAACGTCAAGGTCGAGGCGCCGATCGTCCTCACGACGGTCCAGGACCGGCCGGGCACGACGCTGCACCACCGCACGCTGATCGTGCTCGAGGAGGGCGCCGAGGCCGAGGTGTGGGACCAGGTCGTCTCGTCGCACGACGAGGCAGCGGTCGTCAACGGCGTCGTCGAGATCGTCGTCGGCGACAACGCGAACCTGCGGTACCTCGGCGCGCAGGCCGTCAACGAGAAGACGTGGGTCTTCGGGTCCCAGCGCGCGATCGTCGGCCGCGACGCCGAGCTCGACTGGACGACGCTGGGCTTCGGCGGCGCCAACGGCAAGGTCTTCCTCGAGTCGACGCTCGCCGGCCAGGGCGCCAACGCCAAGGTCACCGGCGCGTACGCGACGCGCGGCCGCCAGCACGTCGACTACGACACGCTGCAGGAGCACGCGGCGGCCGACACGGTCTCCGACCTGGCGTTCCGCGGGCTGATCGCCGGGCGCTCCAGCGCGGTGTGGCGCGGCATGATCAAGGTCGACCCCGGCGCGCAGCGCACCGACGCCTTCCAGGAGGCGCGCAACCTGCTGCTGGGCAAGAAGGCGCACGCCGACGCGATCCCGGGCCTGGAGATCCTGGCCGACGACGTGCGGTGCACGCACGCGGCCGCGATCGCCCAGATCGACCCCGAGCAGATCTTCTACCTGCGCTCGCGCGGCCTGTCGCGGACGGCGGCCGAGCGCCTGGTCGTCGAGGGCTTCCTCGCGGCGACCGTGGAGCGCTACGCGGAGGGTCCGGTCCGTGCCGCGCTCGCCGAGGCGCTCGAGGGCCGGCTGGCCCAGGTCCTCGGGTAAAGCGCAGCCGTCCCGCGGGCAGTGGTTCCGTTCGGCGAACCGGGGGTTCGCCGAACGGAACCGCTACCTCGAGGTGCGCGCCCGCGCGCCGAGGCCGGCCAGGACCTCGGCCAGCTCGTCGACGCTCACGTAGTCCAGGCCCAGCGCGTGCAGCTTCTTCCACGCGACGCGGCCGTCCTCGTCGATGACGAAGGCGGCCCGCTGGGTGCCGAGCATGCGCCGGGAGACGCCATACGCGCCGGCGACGGCGCGGTCGACGTCGGCGAGCAGCGGCACGGTCAGGCCATGGCGGGCGACGAAGCTCGCGTGGCTGTCGAGGCCCTGCGGCGAGATGCCGACGACGGTGGCGTCGAGCGCGGCGAAGTCGTCGGCGCGGTCGCGGTACGAGCAGAACTGGCGCGTGCAGACCGGCGTCTCGTCGCCGGGATAGAAGAGCAGCACGACGCGCTCGCCGCGGTGGTCGGCGAGGCGGAAGTCGCCGTCCGTGCCCGGCAGCGAGAAGTCGGGCGCCGGCTCGCCGACCTGAGGTCCCTTGGCCATGACGTGCAACTGTACGGGCGTGGACCCCTGGATCGCTCATCACGCCGCCGCCATCGCCGCGCGCGCGCCCCGCGAGCTCGAGGCGCTCGTCGGCGTCTCGTCGCCCTCCGGCGACATCCCGGGCGCGACGGAGGCCGCCGCGATCGCCGCGGCGCTGCTGCCCGACGGCGCGACCGTGGAGCACGTGCCGTGCTCCTCGCCCGACCACGCCCCCGACCTGGTCGCGCGCGTCCGCGGCACGGGCCGCGGGCGGATCCTGCTGCTCGGCCACCTCGACACGGTGGTCTCCCACGACGGCCACGAGCCGCTGGCGCCCGATCCCGGCCAGCCCGACCACCTGGTCGGCTCCGGCTCGATCGACATGAAGGGCGGCGACGCCCTCGCCATCGGCGTGCTGCGCGCGCTGGCGGAGGAGCCCGAGCGCTTCGCCGAGGTGGCGCTGCTGCTCGTGATGGACGAGGAGTGGCGGGTGGGCCCGTTCTCGCACGTCGAGCGCTTCGCCGGCTTCGACGCCTGCCTCTGCTTCGAGGCCGGCGAGCTCGACCCCGAGGGCCGCGACGCCGTCGTGGTCAAGCGCAAGGCCGCCGGGACCGTCGAGGTGATGGCCGCCGGGCGCTCCGCGCACTCGGGCGCGGCGCCGGACCGGGGCATCAACGCGCTGCTGGCGCTCGCCGCCGCCGCGCAGGCCGTCGCCGGGTGCCACGCGCCGCATGGCGACGACCACCTCACCGCGGTGCCGACCGTCTTCGAGAGCGGCGACGCCTTCAACGTCGTGCCGTCGTCGGGCCGGCTGATCGCCGACGTCCGCGCGGACCGGCTGGAGGCCTTCGAGCGCGTGCTCGCCGCCATCCCCGCGTCCGTCGACGGGGCGACGCTGACCGCCGGCCTCGTCCGGCAATGGCCGGGCATGGATGCCCGCGAGGCCACGGCCGGCCTGCTGGCCGACGCGAGCACGCTGCTGGGGCGGCCGGTCGTGCCCGCCGATCGCGGCGGCGCCAGCGACGCCAGCCACTTCGCGGCGGCCATCCCGATGACCGTCGACGGGCTCGGACCGCGCGGCGGCAAGGCCCACGCGCCAGGGGAGTTCGTGCTCGAGCCGTCGCTGCGCACCCGGGCCGAGGTCGCGCTCGCGGTGGCGCTCGCGGCGCTCGGCCACGCCGGCTGAGCCGCCGGTTCGTCCACCCCTCCGAGGGCCGGTGCGCCGCAGCGGCAGAGGCTCCCGTCCGCGACCAGACAACCGGGGCGACATAAAACCCTCCGACGGACGGCTTCGCTACGCTCCGCCGGTCGTTTCACCAGCCGAATCCCCGGTGCACGTCGCCGGGGAGCGGGGGACCCACGGGCCGGATCCGTCCGGCCACGGGGCGAATCGCCGCCATCGCGCGGCGTAGCGCCACTCTCTTGGCGCGAGCCCGACAGCTAACCCCGTAGGCGCCGCCAAAGAGAGGGGTCGTGTTGTCGCCGTTCCGTTCGTCCGTCGTAGGCCTTGCCGCGAGCTTCGCGGCCGCCACGCTCCTGTTCGTGCCCGCGCTCGCGCAGGCCGATGCGCAGGTGGCTGGATCCAGGTCCGCGCACAGGACGACGCTGCAGCGCGGCGACCACGGCAAGGCGGTCAGGCGGATCCAGCGGCTGCTCACCAAGGCCGGCTTCACCACCGGCCGCGACGGGGAGTTCGGCCCCGCGACCGCGCGGGTCGTCCGCGCCTTCCAGCGCGCCGCGCGGCTCGAGGTCACCGGCGTCGTCGACCGCAAGACGTTCGTGGCGCTGCGCCACGCGACTGACGGGTCGGTCGCGCGCAACGTCAGCGGCGGCTTCAACCTGCACAGCCTCGGCCAGCGGGCCGAGCACCTCGGCGACCGCATCCCGCTCCGCCGCGGCATGAGCGGCCACGACGTGCGCGTCCTGCAGGACTACCTGCGCCGTGCCGGGTTCTCCACGTCGGTCGACGGCGAGTTCGGCCGGGGCACGGCCAGGAGCGTCCGGCGCTTCGAGCGCGACCAGGAGATCGCGAAGGACGGCGTCGTCGACGCGGCCGACATCGCGGCGCTGCGCTCGCTCGTCGAGGGCGACCAGACGACGCCGGCCCAGTCGCGCACGCTGCAGGAGCAGCCCGGCGCGAAGGCCACCATCGACGCCGACGGCTTCGCCGTCGCGCCGGCCGACGCCCCGCAGGCCGTGAAGGACATCATCGCGGCCGGCAACGAGATCGCGAAGAAGCCGTACATCTACGGCGGCGGCCACGGGAGCTGGAAGGACCGCGGATACGACTGCTCCGGCTCGGTGTCCTACGCGCTGCACGGCGCCGGCCTGCTGGACGCGTCGATGCCCTCCGGCAGCTTCGAGAGCTGGGGCGAGCGCGGCCGCGGCGACTGGGTCACGCTGTACGCCAACGGCGGCCACATGTACATGGTGGTGGCCGGGATCCGCTTCGACACGAGCGGCCGCTCGCAGGACGGCACGCGCTGGCACGCCGACATGCGGTCGGGCAGCGGCTTCGTCGCGGTCCATCCCAAGGGCCTCTAGACCGACTTCGCGCAGGGGTACGCGGCGGCGGGCGCCCTCCGGAGGGGCGCCCGCCGCTCGCACGTCCGGGGCCAGGTCGGATACAACCCGGCTGTGTCCCAGCGCCATCCCAGCACCCACGACGAGGAGCTCCTCGGCACCAAGCGCCGCGCCGTCGTGGCGACGCGGACCGAGGCCGAGCGCCTGGCGCGCATCGAGCGCGAGCTCGCGCTGGGCTTCGCGGCCCTTCGGCCGCTGGGGCCGGCGGTGTCGGTGTTCGGCTCGTCGCGGACGCCGCGCGACCACCCGTACTACCGCCTCGCACGCGACGTCGCCGCCGAGCTCGGTCGTGAGGGGTTCGCGATCATCACCGGCGGCGGCCCCGGGATCATGGAGGCGGCCAACCGCGGGGCACAGGACGCGGGGGCGACGTCGGTCGGGCTGAACATCGAGCTGCCCTACGAGCAGCAGCCGAACGCGTACCAGGACCTCGCGCTGGAGTTCCAGTACTTCTTCACGCGCAAGCTCATGTTCGTCCGCTATGCGACGGCGTTCATCGCCCTCCCGGGCGGCTTCGGGACGCTCGACGAGCTGTTCGAGGCGCTCGTGCTCGAGCAGGTGCACAAGATCCGCGACTTTCCGATCGTCCTCGTCGGGACCCCGTTCTGGCGACCGCTGGTCGGCTGGATCCGCGACCAGCTCGTCGCCGACGGGCTCATCGACGCCGCCGAGCCCGGGCTGCTGGCCGTCACCGACGACCCCGCCGAGGTGGTCCGCATCGCCTGCGCGTGCCGTGACCGCTGGGCCGAGGCGGCATGAGCGAGGAGCTGCGCCCCGGCCACGGGGTCCGGATCCCGCTGTCGGAGGTCGTGCTGCGCGCCAGCCGCTCGTCGGGGCCCGGGGGGCAGCACGCGAACGTCACGGCGTCGCGCATCGAGGCGAGCTTCGACGTGGCGGCGTCCGAGGCGCTCAGCGACGACCAGAAGCGCCGCGTCGTCGGTCGCTGCGGGCCCGTCGTCCGCGCCGTGGCCCAGGACGCCCGCAGCCAGACGCGCAACCGCGAGCTGGCGCTGCGCCGGCTGGAGGAGCGGCTGAGCCGCGCGCTCGCCGTCCAGCGGCCCCGGAAGGCCACGAAGCCGACGGCGGCCTCGCGCCGCCGCCGCCTCGAGTCCAAGTCGCGCCGCTCGGAGACCAAGCGCGCCCGCCGGCGCCCCGGCGCTGACGAGTAGGCCGGCGCCAACAGACCGTTTACGACAGCGGGGGCATGGGCAAGTGGAGGCGCATGACGGCTCTGACCACGCATCGCCCCGGCACCCCGGAGACGCAGCGCCGCCCGCGCACCGACGCGGAGCTGCTCGCCGCCTACGCCGAGACCCGCGATCAGCAGCTGCGCGCGGCCCTCGTCGAGCGCTTCCTGCCGCTCGCGCGTTCGATCGCCAAGCGCTACCGCAAGGCGGAGGAGCCGTTCGACGACCTGCTCCAGGTCGCCAGCCTCGGCCTGCTGAAGGCCGTCGATCGCTTCGACCCCGAGCGCGGCATCGCGTTCTCGAGCTTCGCCGTGCCGACGATCGTCGGCGAGCTGCGCCGCCACTTCCGCGACCGCTGCTGGTCGGTCCGGCCGCCGCGCGAGCTCCAGGAGCGCGCGCTGGAGGTCGACAAGTACCGCACCGAGCTGACCACCCGCCTCGGCCGCGCCCCGTCGGTCCGCGAGATCGGCCAGGCGCTCGAGCTCTCCGACGAGCAGGTGCTCGAGGCGCTGCAGGCCCAGCAGGGCATGCGCGCCGCCTCGCTCGACGCGCCGCGCGGCAACAGCGACGACAACGACGCCACGCTCGCCGACGCCCATGGCGTCATCGACCCCGAGCTGACCCGCGCCGAGCACCGCGCGACGCTCTCGCGGCTCTTCGAGCGCCTCGACGAGCGCGAGCGGCGCGTGCTGAAGCTGCGCTTCGAGGAGGACCTCACGCAGGAGCAGATCGGCACGATCGTCGGCGTCTCGCAGATGCAGGTCTCGCGGATCATCCGCGGCGCGGTGGCCAAGCTGTCGGCCGCCCGCGGCGAGGCCGCCTAGCGGGTCCGCGGCCGAGCCCGCCGGGATATGGTGCCCGCCCATGAGCGGGAACCTCGCCACGATCCTGACGGACTCGGCCGCCGAGCACGGCGACCGGCCGGCCCTGAAGCTCGACGACGCCGTCTTCAGCTACGCGCTGCTGGACGAGGCGAGCGCGCGCGTCGCCGCGATGCTCAAGGCCAAGGGCCTGCAGCCCGGGGACCGCGTCGGGATCATGCTTCCGAACGTCCCGTACTTCCCGGTCGCCTACTACGGCGCCCTGCGCGCCGGCGGCGTGGTCGTGCCGATGAACGTCCTGCTCAAGGGCCGGGAGGTCGCCTACTACCTCACCGACCCCGGCGCCAAGATCCTCTTCGCCTGGCACGACTTCGCCGACGCCGCGCGGCAGGGCGCCGAGGAGGCCGGCGCGGAGCTGATCGAGGTCAAGCCGGGCGAGATCGAGGGCGTCATCTTCGCCCACGAACCCGACCGTGAGGTGGTGGAGCGCGCCGGGGACGACACCGCCGTGCTGCTCTACACGTCGGGCACCACCGGCCAGCCCAAGGGCGCCGAGCTCACACACGACAACCTCACGCGCAACTGCACCATCGCGGCGGGGCTCTTCGCCCTCGACGAGTCGGCGGTGACGCTCGGCGCGCTCCCGCTGTTCCACTCGTTCGGGCAGACGTGCGCGATGAACGCGACGATCCTGTCCGGCGGCTGCCTGACGCTCATCCCGCGCTTCGACCCGGCCAAGGCGCTGGAGATCATCCAGCGCGACAAGGTCGACGTCTTCGAGGGCGTGCCGACGATGTACGGGGCGATGCTGCACCTCCCGGAGCGGGAGGACTACGACACCTCGTCCCTGCACGTGTGCGCATCGGGCGGCGCCTCGCTGCCCGTCGAGCTGCTGCGCGGCTTCGAGGAGGCGTTCGGCTGCAAGGTCCTCGAGGGCTACGGGCTGTCGGAGACCTCGCCGGTGGCCTCGTTCAACCACCCGGACCGCGAGCGCAAGGCGGGCTCGATCGGCACGCCGATCGAGGGCGTCGAGATGAAGGTCGTCGGCGACGACGACCAGGACCTGCCCGCCGGCGAGGTGGGCGAGATCGTCATCCGCGGCCACAACGTCATGAAGGGCTACTGGAACCGCCCCGACGCGACGGCCGAGGTGATGCGCGGCGGCTGGTTCCACACCGGCGACATGGCGCGGGTGGACGAGGACGGCTACTTCTTCATCGTCGACCGCAAGAAGGACCTGATCATCCGCGGCGGCTACAACGTGTACCCGCGCGAGGTCGAGGAGGTGCTCTACGAGCACCCGGCGGTGCGCGAGGCCGCCGTCGTCGGCGTCCCGCACGCCGATCTCGGCGAGGAGGTCGGGGCGGCCGTCGTGCTCAAGGACGGCGAGCAGATCGGCGCCGACGAGCTGCGCGACTACGTCAAGGCCAACGTGGCCGCCTACAAGTACCCGCGCCACATCTGGTTCGTCGACGAGCTGCCCAAGGGGCCGACGGGCAAGATCCTCAAGCGCGAGATCGACATCGACGCGTCCTGAGGGCCGACGGCCCGTTCAGCGGGGGCCCCTTGTCACCTCTGGTACGTTCTCCGCGCGAATGGGCCGGGGATGAGATCCGGCAAGGACCAGGAGGGAAATGCTGAGATGGCCAGCGGAACCGTGAAGTGGTTCAGCGACGACAAGGGGTTCGGCTTCATCACCCCGGACGAGGGCGGCAAGGATCTGTTCGTCCATCACACCGCGATCGTCGCGGACGGCTACCGCTCGCTCCCGGAGGGCGCGCGCGTGACGTACGAGGAGGAGGCCGGGGACAAGGGCCCCAAGGCCATCAACGTCGTCCGCGTCTGAGGACCGCGGCGCGGCGACCGCACCGCAACGGAAAAGGCCCGCCGTCCGGCGGGCCTTTCGTCATCCTCGCCTAGGTCAGGAGGATGACCAGGATGATGATGACGATGAGCGTGCCGAGTCCGATGTACATGGCCCGCGCAGTACCCCGGGCGCCGGGGCGTCACGCTCCGTGACGCTCCGGCTGCCGGTGCATCGGCCGGCGGCGGGTCAGTGGTCGGCGACCGTGCCGTCCGGCGGGTCGAGCGGCAGCCCGGCGTCGTGCCACGCCTGCAGCCCGCCGGCCAGCGAGTAGGCGTCGTATCCGGCCCGGCGGAAGGCCTGCGCCGCCATCAGCGAGCGCGCGCCGAGCCGGCACTGGAACACCACCGGCCGCTCCTTGTCGATCGCCGCGGCCTGGGAGCTCAGGCGCTCGAGCTCGATGTGGCGGACGTCGCCGGGGATGCGGCCGGCGTCCCACTCGTAGCGCTCGCGCACGTCGACGACCTGCACGTCGCCTGCGTCGAGGCGCTGCTTGACGTCCTGCGGGGTGACTTCCAGCTCGGGGTCGGCCAAGGGATGCTCGCTCGTGTCGGTGACGATCCTCAGCCCGGGAGTGTAGGAACCCCCGGCGGACGCGGGGATCACCCCCAGAAGAGGTTGAACAGCCCGAACTGCTGCTCGGGCCGCCAGGCGACGGCCGGGCCGAGGCGCATCCTCAGCGCGTCGTTGAGGCGCACGAAGCGCCACGCCGCCAGCGCGTCGCGCGCCGCCGGGTTCGGGTCGGGCACGATCAGCGTGCCGCCGCGGGGGCCCGACGTGGCGGCGGCCATGAGCGCCACGCCGGCCTCCGGCGTGCGCGCGGTGATCGCGGTGCCCAGGCCCCAGGGGGACGACACGGCCCAGCCCGCCAGCGCCCCGTCACGGTCGTCGGCGGCGACGCCGGCCAGCGGGTGGATCGCCTCCAGCACCGCGGCGCGATCCTCGCCGGTCGCCTCGGCGTCGATGGTGCGCAGCGCGGCGCGGTCGCGCTCGGCGAGCCGGCGCAGCGGCACCGGCGGCGCCGCGCCGGCGGCTCCGCGCCAGGCGGTCGCGCGCTGCTCGGCCACGAAGCCGTGCCGCTCGTAGATCGGCCGGCCCGCCTCGGTCGCGTACAGCAGCACCGTGCGGGCGCCCCGGCCGCGCAGCCAGCGCACCGCGCCGTCGGTGAGGGCGGAGCCCATGCCGCGGCGGCGGGCGTCCGGCGCCACGCCGAGCGCCCCGATCCAGCCCGTGCCGTCGAAGGCGGCGCAGCAGGCGACGCCGCAGATCTCGCCGCCGTCGCCCTCGGCGACGAGGATCGCGCCGTGCGGCGAGCGGCGCGGGTACTCCAGCAGCCGCGCGACCTGCGTGCCGAAGCCGGCCCGCCGCAGGATCTCGACCACGAGCGGCAGCTCGCGGTCGGTCGCCGCGCGGATCGCCGATGCGACAGGCACCGGCCGCAGCCTACCCGCGGCTCAATACCGCGGCGGCGGGTCCGCGTAGCGCTCGTGCGTCACGACGGTGTCCGCGCCGCGGCGGTTGTACCCGAGCATCCAGATGAGGGAGATCGCCAGGCCGACGATGCCCACGATCAGCAGGATCAGCCCCACCGTGGCCAGGTTGACGCCCGAGATGGAGTCCGTCACCGCCCAGCGCAGGATGGCCCCGACCGCGATCAGCAGGAGGGAGGTTCCGATGCCCATGGGATGCGTGCTACCCCAGGCCAATACGCTTCACCCTCATGAGCACGACGCTGGCCGATGTCTACGCGATCCCCCAGGAGCACAAGGACTTCCGCGACCTGGTGCGCCAGATCGCCACCGAGCGGGTCGCCCCGCGCGCGGCGGAGATCGACGCGACGGACGAGTACCCGTGGGACATCCGCAAGCTGCTGGCCGAGAACGACATCCTCGCCCTGCCCTACGCGACCGAGTACGGCGGCACCGGCACCGGCACCCTGATGCTCCAGATGGCGGTCGAGGAGCTGGCGAAGGCGTCGGCGTCGGTCGCGCTGATCCTCATGGTCCAGGAGCTGGGCTCGCTGCCGATCCAGCTCTTCGGCTCCGACGCGCTCAAGGAGCGCTTCCTGCCCAAGTGCGCCACCGGCGAGTGGTCGCCCGCCTTCTGCCTGAGCGAGTCGGAGTCCGGCTCGGACGCCGCCGGCATGCGCACGACCGCGCGCCTGGACGGCGACGAGTGGGTCATCAACGGCACGAAGTCGTGGATCACCAACGCCGGGATCGCCGACTTCTACGTCGTCTTCGCCTCGACCGACCGCGAGAACCGCCGCGTGACCGCCTTCGTCGTCGAGCAGGACCGCGAGGGCCTCTCCGTGCCGAAGTACGAGCACAAGATGGGCATCCACGGCTCGCCGACCGGCCAGCCGGTCTTCGAGGACGTCCGGGTGCCGCAGGAGAACGTCATCGGCGAGGTCGGCCGGGGCATGAGCGTCGCCCTGGGCACGCTCGAGCGCACGCGCCTGGGCGCGGCCGCGCAGGCGGTCGGCATCGCGCAGGGCGCGATCGACTACGCCGTGCAGTACGCCAAGGAGCGCACGGCGTTCGGCAAGCCGATCTTCGAGCTGCAGGGCCTGCAGTTCAAGCTCGCCGACATGCAGACCAAGACGGCCGCCGCCCGCGAGCTGCTCTACAAGGCCTGCGCGAAGATGGACCGCGGCGATGCCGACAAGGCGATGTACAGCTCGATGGCCAAGCTCTTCGCCTCCGACACGGCCATGGCGGTGACCGTCGAGGCCGTCCAGGTGCTCGGCGGCTACGGCTACGTCAGCGAGTACCCCGTCGAGCGCATGATGCGCGACGCCAAGATCACGCAGATCTACGAGGGCACGAACGAGATCCAGCGCGTCGTGATCGCTCGGCAGATGCAGCGGTAGGCTCGCACCACGCCCATGCCCCTGCGCCGCACCCTCTTCGCTGCCGCGTTCGCGCTGAGCCTCGGGCTCACGATCGTCGTGGTGCTGGAGGGCGGCTTCAGCACCATCGGCGCCCTGCGGGTCGCCGAGGTGCTGGGCGTGGTGGTCGTCGTGGCCGCGGCGATGCTCGGCGCGATGGCGGTCGTGGGGCTCCGGCTGGCCGACTGGCGCGAGCCCGAGTCCGAGGCGGACTTCGAGCAGGTCGTGCTGCGCGCCGAGCGGCTGGCCCGGGAGGGCACCGCCGCCGAGCCCGACGAGCAGGCCTTCCTCGAGCCCGACCCCTACGACGACGACGGGTTCGCCGAGCTGGTCCGCGACGCGCTGGACGACCTGCCCGACCTGCTGCGGGCGGCGCTGGACCGCAACGTCGCGGTCGTCATCTCCGACCAGGGGCGCCGGCACGGGGCCTACGGCCTCTACCAGGGCGACGGGGCCAGCCGCGACAACTTCTCCGACAAGATCATCATCTTCCGGGACACGCTGCGCCGCGACTTCGGCCACGATCCGGACCTCCTGCGCCATCAGGTGACGGTGACCGTCCGCCACGAGCTGGCGCACCACATCGGGTTCGACGAGCTCGGCGTCCGCGACCTGGGGCTGTAGGGCGACGGGCCGCCGGCCATGACCGCCGCCCGCTTCCCGAGCTTCGCGCGCGACACGGGCGGCTACGAGTCGTTCTACGTCCGTGCCGTCGACCCGCGCGCCCCGCGCGCGGTCTGGCTGCGGCACACCGTCCATCAGGCGTCCGGGCGCGATCCGGTCGGCTCATGCTGGATCACGCTCTTCGACGCGCGTTGGCCGCACCCGCTGGCGCACAAGGCGTCGTTCGACGGCCCCGCGCCGCTGCCGGCCGGAGGCCTGCACGTCGGCCACAGCAGCTTCGCGGCCGACGGCGTCCACGGCGGGGTGGGGGAGCGGGCGAGCTGGGACCTGGCATGGGAGGGGGACGAGCCGCCCCTGTCGCACCTGCCCGCGGCGTGGATGTACCGAGCTCGGCTGCCCCGGACCAAGCTCGAGAGCCCGCGCCCGGCGGTGCGGGTCTCCGGCGTCGCTCACATGGGTGACGCGATGCTCGAGCTCGACGGCTGGCCCGGCATGGTCGGCCACAACTGGGGCACCCAGCACGCCGAGCGCTGGATCTGGCTGCACGGCGCGCTCTTCGAGGGCGCTCCGGAGGCGTGGCTGGACCTGTCGCTCGGGCGCGTGCGCCTTGGCGGCGCGACGACGCCGTGGGTGGCCAACGGCGCCCTGTCGGTCGACGGCGAGCGCCTCCGGCTCGGCGGGCTGCGGCGTCGTGTGGCGGTCAAGGCGGGCCCTCGGCACGTCGAGCTCGTCATCCCCGGCCAGCTGCGGCTCACGGCGCGGTCGCCGCTGGAGCGCACGGTCGTGTGGCGCTACGCCGACCCCGACGGCTCCGAGCACCACGTGGCCAACTGCTCGATCGCGCCGCTGGAGCTCGTCGTCCAGGGCGGGCGCGGCGCGGGGCGCACCCTGCGCACGGCGCACGGGGGCGCCTACGAGCACGGAGCCCGCGAGGCTCCCGCCGAACCGGCGGTCCAGCCGTTCGGCGACCCGTAGGATGGGACGGCCGTGACCACCGCCGCGATCGATCGCCCGCCGGGCGCCGCCGCTGCCGCGCGCGCCGGTCGTCCGGCGGCGTGAGGCCGGCGCCATGAGCGAGCGCCCGGCGCTGTCGTTCCGCGTCGCGGAGGCGGTCGAGGGACGGCTGCGGCGCCGGCTCACCCCTGAGGGCCTGCGCCGGGCGTACCGGCTCGGCTACCTCGTGCTGCGGCCGTGGTGGTTCGTCTCGCGGCCCCGCACGAGCGGGGTGAAGGTCGTCGTCCGCTGCGGCGACGACGTGCTGCTGATCCGGCACACCTATGCGCGCCGCGACCAGTGGGACCTGCCGGGCGGCTTCGTGGCGCCGGGCGAGGACCCCGAGGAGGCGCTGCGGCGCGAGCTGCTCGAGGAGCTGCGGGTCGCGCCGGTCGCGGTCATCTCCACCGGCACGACGCCGTCACGCCGCGATCGCAAGCGCGAGGTCCTGCACTCCTATGCCGTCGAGATCGACGGCCGGGCGATCACGCCGAACCCGGCGGAGATCGCCGAGGCACGGTGGGTGCACCGCGAGGCGCTGCCCGAGGACACCTCGCCGTTCACGCGGCGGATGGTGGCCCGGGCGTATTGGGAGTACTGGACCGACCCGCCAGACGAGCTCTAGACGGCCGCCGGCGTCCCCGCGACCACGCCGGTCATCAGGTCGGCCGCGGCGGCGTCGTCCAGGCCCTCGCGGTCGAGCCGGTCCCAAGTCCAGAAGCCGAGCGCCAGCGCGACGAGCGCGCGGCCCCCCGGATGGTCGAAGCCGGCGGAGAGGCCGCCTGCGAGCTCGGCCAGCATCGGGTCGATCGACTGCGCCATGAACGCGTCGAGCTCGGGGACCGTCGCCCGCTCCCCCCAGGTCCGGCGCTGCATCGTCGCGCTCTCGCGGTACCAGCCGTAGAACGCCGCCAGCGCCGCGCGCAGGCGGTCGGCGGGGTCCTCGAGGGCGAAGGCGGGCCCCAGGTCGGGAAGCGGGTGCTCGGTCAGCCAGTGGCCGGTGCACGCCGGCAGCAGCGCCTGCAGGTCCGGGAAGTGGTTGTAGACGGTCACCCGCTGCACGCCGGCGCGGCGGGCGATGTCGGCCACCGTCGTGCGGCCGACGCCGACCTCCTCGTGCAGCGCCGCAGCGGCGGCGGCGATCTTGTCGCGGGTCGCCTGCTGGGCCTCGGCGCGGGCCTTCAGCTCGTACTTTCGCTTTTGGGTTGACACGGCGTATAGCGATGATACAGTGCCGCCATTCGCTATACACAACGTTCATTGAAAGGACGGAGCCATGCAGACCTCTCCCGCCCCGAAGATCGTCGGCCCGCGCGACGGCAAGGCCGGCAACCTCGGCTCGATCGGCGTCCGCTTCGTGATCGACTCCGAGGAGACCCACGCAGGCGGGTTCTCGCTCGTCGAGCACCCGCTGCCGCCGCGGCGCCTGGCCGCGCCGCTGCATCGCCACAGCCGCGAGGACGAGTACTCGTTCGTCGTCGAGGGGCGCATGGGCGCGCTGCTGGGCGACGAGGTCGTCTTCGCGGAGGCCGGCGACCTCGTGCACAAGCCGCGCAACCAGTGGCACACGTTCTGGAACGCCGGCGACGAGCCCTGCCGGATCCTGGAGATCATCGCCCCGGGCGGCTTCGAGGACTTCTTCGACGAGCTGGTGACGGCCGGGCAGTCCGATGACCCGCCGGAGCCGGAGGCGCTCGCCGGGCTCGGCGCCCGCTACGGCCTGGAGTTCGACTTCGAGTCGGTCCCCGCGCTCTGCGAGCGGTTCGGCCTCACGTTCGGCTAGCGGCGCGGTCGGAGGGCAGGAGCGACCAGAGCTCGGTGTCCGCGCGGCGCCCCTGCTTGAAGGCCAGCGAGCGCAGGACGCCCTCGAGGACGTAGCCGTTGCGCGCGGCGACCCGCTTCGACGCGTGGTTGTCTATCGAGATGAGCAGCGTGAGCCGCTGGAGGCCGCGCTCGTCCAGGGCCCAGTCGGTCAGCAGGCTCAGCGCGCGGGTCGCGACGCCCCGCCCGCGCGCCTCGGCCGCGACGACGTAGCCGAGCTCCGCCTGGCCCTCCTCGCGGTCGATCCCGGGCGCGAGCGCGAGGCCGAGGAAGGCGCCGCCGCCGTCGACGATCGCGAACGCCTCCTT
>DASTWY010000036.1:0-90017 GCA_035765735.1 Baekduia sp.
GTTGCACGAAGTTTGACACATGCCGCGGACGCGGTTACGCTTTCGCGCGACATTGCTGTCCAACCAAAGGAGGAACGATGGAGACGACGGTCGCAGGTCCCAAGCTGATCGGCCCCGACGACGCCGAGGCGGGCTTCCTGGGCAGCATCGGCGTGCGCTGGATGGTCGACGGCGCCGAGGCCGGTCAGCGCTTCTCGCTGGTCGAGCATCCGATGTCGCCGCGCGCGCTCGCCGCGCCGCTGCACCGCCACTCCCGTGAGGACGAGTACAGCTACGTGCTCGAGGGGCGCATGGGCGCGCTGCTCGGCGACGATGTCGTCGAGGCCGGCCCGGGCGACCTCGTGTTCAAGCCGCGCAACCAGTGGCACACGTTCTGGAACGCCGGCGACGAGCCGTGCCGGATCCTCGAGATCATCGCCCCCGGCGGCTTCGAGGACTTCTTCGACGAGCTCGTCGACGCCAGCCTGGCCGGTCCGCCGGAGCTCGAGTGGCTCGGCGCGCTGGGCGCGCGCTATGGGCTCGAGTTCGACTTCGCGTCGGTCCCGGTGCTCTGCGAGCGCTTCGGCGTGACCTTCGGCTGAGCCCCGCCCCGGCGTCGAGGGACGACACAACCACCGTGGCGGTGGTTCAGTCGTCCCTCGACGGTTCCCGGGGGGCGGGTGGGGGCGCTCAGATGAACGTTGGAGTAGGGTTCCGCGCCGTCCCCGGGATGTCCGGGGATAGACTGAGGTCATAGGCCCCGTGGAGTGCGACCGCCGGGGGATAAACCTGCCCGTGGAGTGCGACCGCCGGGCTTCATCTCCGAAAGGACCCATCCATGCCCGAAGCCGTCATCGTCGACGCTGTCCGGACGCCCGTCGGCCGAGCCTTCAAGGGCTCGCTCGCCTCGCTGCGCCCCGACGAGACCCTCGCCTTCGTCATCGACCAGCTCCTCGAGCGCAACGCGGACGTCGATCCGAAGCGCGTCGAGGAGGTCATCGCCGGCTGCGGCCTGCCGCAGGGCCTGCAGGCCAACAACATCGGCCGCATCGCCGTCCTGCTGTCCGACAAGCTCGAGCAGACCACCAACGGCAACACCGTCTCGCGCTACTGCGCCTCCGGCCTGGACGCGATCCGCAACGCGGCCAACGCCGTGGCGGCGGGGCAGGGCGACGTCTACATCGCCGGCGGCGTCGAGTTCGTCTCGCGTTACAACGCCGCGCAGGAGGCCGCCCACCCCGAGGACCAGAACGAGAAGCTCCAGGGCAAGGACGGCACGCCGAACGCCTACATCGCGATGGGCCTGACGGCCGAGAACGTCGCCGAGAAGTACGGCGTCTCGCGCGAGGACCAGGACCGCTACGCCCAGCGCT
Organism: Baekduia sp.; assembly: GCA_035765735.1. Classification (GTDB taxonomy): domain Bacteria; phylum Actinomycetota; class Thermoleophilia; order Solirubrobacterales; family Solirubrobacteraceae; genus Baekduia. Next base: position 1,353 of record DASTWY010000036.1, read on the forward strand.
CGCAGGAGCGGGCGGTCGCCGCGCAGGAGAACGGCGTCTTCGACCGCGAGATCGTCCCGGTCACGCTCGCCGACGGCACGGTCGTGTCCAAGGACGACGGCCCCCGCCCGTCGTCGACCTACGAGAAGCTCGCCACGCTGGAGCCGGCGTTCAAGCCGGGCGGCACCGTGACGGCGGGCAACTCGTGCCCGCTCAACGACGGCGCGGCCGCCGCGCTGGTCATGAGCGCCGACAAGGCCAAGGAGCTCGGCCTCACGCCGCGCGCCCGCGTCATCACGGCCGCCACGTGGGGCAACGAGCCCGAGTACATGGGCGTCGCCCCGATCGGCGCGATCAAGAAGGCGCTGGAGCGCGCCGGCATGTCGATCGGCGACGTCGACATCGTCGAGCTCAACGAGGCCTTCGCGGCCCAGGTCCTGCCGATCGCCGACGAGTGCGGCATCGACATGGACAAGCTCAACCCGCACGGCGGCGCGATCGCTCTGGGCCACCCGTTCGGCATGACCGGCGTGCGCATCATGACCACGCTGCTCAACGATCTCGAGACGCTCGACAAGACGATCGGCATCGAGACGATGTGCGTCGCCCAGGGCCAGGGCGAGGCGATGATCATCGAGCGGATCTCCTAAGACGCCGTCGGAGAACGCGACGCTGCGGGTTCGGCCCCTGGGCCGACACCCGCGACCGAAGGCGAGCGCTCTGCGCGAGTCCTTCGGCGAGGGCCCGCCATTCGGCGGGCCCTCGTGCGTTCTGGGAGGGTTTCGGGCGTGCCGTACGACCTGAGGCCGATCGACGACCGCTTCTTCGAGGACGCGCCGCTCGTGGTCCCCGCGACCGTCGAGCTCGAGGCGGCGCCCGAGCGGGTGTGGGAGGCGCTGGGCAGCGACCGGATGTGGTCGTGGGTTCCCGCGCTCGACCGCCTGCGGTGGGTGACGCCGCACGGCCCCGGCGCCATCCGGCTGCTGCGGATCGCCCAGCTCGTCACGGTCGAGGAGGAGTTCTATCGCTGGGAGCCGGCGCGGCGGGCCACGTTCCGCGTGACGCGGCAGAGCCGGCGTGTCCTCAACGCGCTCGCGGAGGACTTCCTGCTGGAGCCGACGGCCACCGGCACGCGCCTGACCTGGACGATGGCGCTGGAGCCCCGTCCCGCGCCGCCGCGCGCGGTCGCCGCGGTGCTGACGCCGGCCCTGGCCAAGGGCAACGCCCTCGGCCTGGCCGGCATCACGACCATCCTGTAGCCGCGCGCCCCAGCGGTGGTGGGGCGGCTCAGCCCCGCATGGCGACGCCGAAGCGCCCCACCCGCGACGGCGCGCGGTGGTGGGGCGGCTCAGCCCCGCCTGGCGACGCCGAAGCGCCCCACCGGCGGGGGTGTCTCAGCGGGGCGCCATCCGGATCGCGCCGTCGAGGCGGATCGTCTCGCCGTTCATCATCGGGTTGACGACGAGCTGCTCGGCGAGCATCGCGTACTCCACGGGGCGGCCCAGCCGCGGCGGGAACGGGATCGTCTTGCCCAGCGACTCGCGCGCCTCCTCGGGCAGCGCGGCCAGCAGCTGCGTGTCGAACAGGCCCGGGGCGATCGTGTTGACGCGGATGCCGTACTGCGCCAGGTCGCGGGCGACTGGCAACGTCATGCCCACGACGCCGCCCTTGGAGGCGGAGTAGGCGACCTGGCCGATCTGGCCGTCGAACGCGGCGACCGACGCTGTGTTGATGAGCACGCCGCGCTCGCCGTCGGCGTTCGGCTCGTTGCCGATCATCTTCGCCGCGGCGAGCCGCAGGACGTTGAACGTCCCGATGAGGTTGATGTCGAGGATGATCTTGAAGGGCTCGAGCGGGTGCGGGCCCTTCGACCCGGCGGTCTTCTGCGCCCAGCCCGTGCCGGCGCACGTGATGCCGATCCGCAGGCCGCCCTCGGCCTCGGCGGCGGTGTCGACCGCGGCCTGCACCTGCTCCTCCTCGCGGACGTCGACCGCGACGAACCGCGCGCCGAGCTCCTCGGCGAGGGCCTGGCCCTTGTCGGCGTTGACGTCGGCGATCGTGACGACCGCGCCCTGCTCGGAGAGTCGCCGCGCGGTGGCCTCGCCGAGACCCGAGGCGCCACCGACGACGAGGGCGCCGCTACCTGAGATGTCCATGGCGCGGAACCCTATCCCGTACGGTGACGCGGGCGTCAACTTCGTGCGCGTCAGCTCGCGGGTGCGGGGGCCCGCACGAGGCCGTCCTTGCCCGACGCCTTGCTCTCGCGCAGCGCGCGGTCGGCGCGCTCGAGCAGCTCGGCGGGCCCTTCGGGCTCGGCCCACTCAGCGACGCCGCACGAGACCGTGATGCCGTCCGGCTCGCCGTCCGGCGGCGTGATCTGGAGCTCGCGCAGCACGCGCAGCGCGCGCCCCGCCGCCACGTCGGTCCGGGGCCCGCGGACGTTCGGCAGGATCACCACGAACTCGTCGCCGCCGTACCGCGCGACCTGGTCGAAGCTGCGGTACTCGCCCTGCAGCGCCTCGGCGACGTGGCGCAGCAGCGCGTCACCGGTCGGGTGCCCGTAGGTGTCGTTGATCCGCTTGAAGTCGTCGAGGTCGAGGATCGTCAGCGCCAGCGGCGTGCCCTGCCGGCGCGCGCGGGCGATCTCCTCGGCCAGGCGCTCGCGCATCGCGCCGTGGTTCAGGCAGCCGGTCAGCGGGTCGATGGCCGCCGCCAGCCGCGCGTCGCGCAGCGCGATCGCGGTCCCCGCCAGGTCGGTCAGCGCGCTGGCTGCGTGGAGGTCCTCGTCGCGCCAGGCGCGGGCGCTGCGGGAGCCGAGCACGACGACGGCGCGGACCGCCTCGCCCGTGCGCAGCGGCAGGACGGCGGCGGTCCGCAGGCCGTAGCCGCGCACGAGGTCGGCGGGCAGCGCGCCGTCGACGGCGGCGTCCGGGATCGTCGCGGGACGCCCGGCCTCGGCGACCCAGCTCAAGGCGTCGGTGCCGGCCGTGGCCGCCAGCACGTACTCGGCCGGATCGGCGCCGTCGGAGACGACGATCCCGCTCGCCGGACGGCCGCCGGAGAGCACGACGACGTGGGCCTGGTCGACCTCCAGCACGGCGAGGAGCTCCTCGGCCAGCGCGCGCTGAACAGCGGGCAGGCCGGCATCGCGCTGCGCAAGGCGCGCGAGACGCTCGACGCTCTGCAGGAGGCGCTGCATGGGTTGGACGGACGGGTCCCTCGGTGACCTGCAGCGGGCCAGCCGGGTCATCCGTGCCCGGGCGCCGCAGGACTACGATCTTCAGGAAAGCAGTCTACGGGGCAGCGTTGCCCAGCGAGGGTGAGAAATCTCCACGATTGGCGCCGGGACGCTCCGGCGCCCCAGGTCAGCCGACGGGGTTGTGCTGCTCGTCGCGGATGACGTGCATCACCGCGTTGATGAGCGCCAGGTGCGTGAAGGCCTGCGGGAAGTTGCCGAGGTGGCGGCCGGTCGACGCCTCGAGCTCCTCGGCGTAGAGGTCCAGCGGCGAGGCGAGCGACAGCAGGCGCTCGCAGAGCGCGCGCCCGCGCTTGCGCTCGCCGATCTCCAGCAGCGCGCTGACCAGCCAGAACGAGCAGATCAGGAACGTGCCCTCCTCGCCGCTGAGCCCGTCGTCGGTCTCGTCGGTGCGGTAGCGCAGCACGAGCCCGGCCTCGGTCAGCTCGTCGGCGACGGCCAGGACGGTGGCGCGCACGCGCGGGTCGTCGTGGGGGAGGAAGCGCACGAGCGGGATCAGCAGCAGCGACGCGTCGAGGTTGCGCGACCCGTAGTGCTGGGTGAAGCGGCCGCGCTCGTCGACTCCGCGCTCGCAGATCTCGGCGTGGATCTCGTTGGCCACGAGCCGCCACTGGTCGGCGAGGTCGTCCCGGCCGCGGCGCGCGGCGAGACGCGCTCCGCGGTCGAGCGCCACCCAGCACATGAGCTTCGAGCTGACGTAGTGCTGCGGCTCGCCGCGGGATTCCCAGATGCCCTGGTCGGGCAGCCGCCACGAGGCGATCGCCTGCTCGACCTGGTCGCAGATGACGGGCCAGAGGCGCGCCGAGTTGTGGCCGTACTCCTTGGCGTGCAGCCACAGCGAGTCGAGCACCGCGCCGAAGACGTCGTTCTGGCGCTGGCGGTAGGCGTCGTTGCCGATCCGGACCGGCCGGGCGCCCTCGTAGCCGGTGAGGTGGTCGAGCGTCTGCTCCTCGAGCACGCGCTCGCCGCCGATGCCGTACATGATCTGCAGGCCGCCGTCCTCGTTGCGCCCGAGGTCGGCCACGAACTGGATGAAGTCGTCGGCCTCCCAGTTGAGGCCGAGCGAGTGCAGCCCCGACAGCGTGAACGTGGCGTCGCGCATCCAGGTGTAGCGGTAGTCCCAGTTGCGCACGCCGCCGGGCGTCTCGGGCAGCGACGTGGTCGCGGCCGCGACGAGCGCGCCGGTCGGGGCGTAGGTGAGGCCCTTGAGCGTGAGCGCGCTGCGCTCGAGGTGGTTGCGCCACCGGTGGTCGGGGAAGTCGGCATCGGCCAGCCAGCCGCGCCAGTACTCGCTCGTCGTCTCCAGCGCCGCGGTGGCCTCCTCGGCGGTGCGCGGGCCGTCGAGCAGCCGCGACCACGAGAGGGCGCAGAAGCGGGTCTCGCCGCGCTCGAGCCGGTGCCGCGCCCGGACGCAGCCGCCCTCGATCCCGAGGTTGAGGTCCGACATCAGCCGCAGCGTCCGCTGGCCGTCGGTGGCGTCCAGCGCCGCGGCGTCGTCGGGCACGGCGCTCCAGGTCGCCGGCGTGCGACCGTAGTCGAACATCGGCTCGCACAGCAGCTCGATCTGCGCCTGCCCGTGGATGCAGGTGATCGTGCGCACCAGGACGTGATGGGCCTCGTAGTCGGTCGGCGGGCGTGTGTGCGCGGTCGCCGTGCCCTGGGTGCGCTCCCGCCAGCGGCCGATGACCAGTGCGTCGCGCACGACGAGCCAGCCCGTGGGCGTCATCCACGTCGTCTCCAGGATCATCGTGCCGGGCTCGTAGCGGCGTCCGGCCGGGACGCCCATGGCGCTGGGGCCGAGGCGGAAGCCGCCGGCCGAGCGGTCGAGCACCGCGCCGAAGACGCTGGGCGCGTCGAAGCGCGGCGGGCAGAGCCACTCGACGGTGCCGTCGGGCGCGACGAGGGCGCCGGTGTGGCAGTCGCTCAGATAGCCGTAGTCGGCGATCGGCGGGAACGCGGAGCGGACCGGCGTGCGCTCGACGAACGGCGTCGTGTCGCGGACCTCGGCGAAGCCCGGGTCCATCGCGCCGGCCCGCGGCGGGTGCTCGTCGGGGTGCGGCTGATGCCCGTTGGTGCCTGGCTCCGGCCGGGTGGCGGGAGCGGTGGGGAGGTCGATCTGAGCGTCCATGGTGCTGGTGGGGAGAGGCCGGCCGTCATCCACGGGCCGGCGGCGCCGGGGTCAGCGCCGCGTGGAGAGTAGCGGCGAGCCCGCGGGATCGATCGTGGGGTTGGCCGCACCCCTGGACGGGAGCACGCCGGTCCCGGCGCCGAGCGCTCCTCCGCCAGGATCCCGGCCATGCTCGACTCCTCCCCGACCCTGGCGGCCCGCGTGGGCCGCTGGAGCACCCGGCACCGCGGCAAGGCCATCGCCGGGTGGCTCGCCTTCGTCATCCTCGCCGCGATCGTGGGCGGCGCCGTCGGCACGGTCCATCCCGCCAACGAGGGCGGCCACGGCGACTCGGCCCGGGCCGATCGCATCGTCGACGACGCGTACCCCGACCGCGCCGACGAGGCCGTCCTGGTCCAGCCCAAGGACGGTGGCGCGACCGCCCGCTCCCCCGAGGTCCGCGCCGCCGTCGCCGCCGTCGTGGCCGGCGTCGCGCGCCAGCCCGGCGTCCAGGACGTCGCATCGCCCTACGCGCCCGGCAACGGCGCCCAGATCTCGCCCGACGGCCGCTCCGCGCTGGTCCGCTTCCACATCGCCGGCGACAGCACGCTGGCCAAGGAGCGCGTCGACGCCGTCGAGGCCGCCGTCGGCTCCGCCGCCCACGCGCACCCCGGCGTGGAGATCGGCCAGTTCGGCGACGCCAGCGCCGACAAGGCGCTGTCGAAGTCCTTCGGCGACGACTTCCAGCAGGCCGGGATGCTCTCGATCCCCGTCACGCTGCTGATCCTCGTGCTGACCTTCGGCGCGCTCGTCGCGGCGGGCGTCCCGCTGCTGCTGGGCATCACCGCCGTGGTCGGCACCCTCGGACTGCTCGGGCCGATCAGCCACCTGGTGGCTCTCGACGAGTTCATCGGCGAGATCGTCCTGCTCGTGGGCCTCGCGGTCGGCGTCGACTACACCCTGTTCTACCTGCGCCGCGAGCGCGAGGAGAAGGCCCGCGGCGCCACGCCGAAGGACGCGGTGGCGATCGCCGCCGCCACCTCGGGGCGCGCGGTGCTGGTCTCCGGCTTCACCGTCATGGTCGCGATGGCCGGCATGCTGCTGGCCGGCGACCGCACGTTCACGGCGCTGGGCATCGGCGCGATCCTCGTGGTCGCCGTGGCGATGCTCGGCTCGGTCACCGTCGTGCCGGCGCTGCTGTCGGGCTCGGGACGCTGGCTGGACCGCGGCCGCATCCCGTTCCTCGGCAAGCGCATGGCCGCCGCGCGCCAGCGCGACCTCGACCGCGGCGGCCGCGCCTGGAACGCCGTGCTCGACCGCGTGCTGCGCCGCCCGAAGGCCGCGGTCGTCCTGTCGGCCGGGGTGCTCGTGGCGATGGCGCTGCCGATGCTGCACATGCACACCGCCAACAGCGGGACGGACGCGATCCCGCGCGACCTGCCGATCATGCAGGTCTACGACCGGATGCAGACCGCGTTCCCGGGCGGCGAGATCCCGGCGGTGGTCGTCGTCAAGGCGGCCGACGTGCGCAGCCCGCAGATCGCCTCGGCGGTCAAGGAGCTCGAGCGCGACGCGCTGGCCTCCGGCGTCGTGGAGCGCCCGATCGACACCACGGTGTCGCCAGACGGCCACGTGCTCCAGGTCGACCTGCCGATCGCCGGCAGCGGCACCGACGCGCGCTCCAACCACGCGCTCGACGTCCTGCGCAGCGACGTGGTCCCGCAGTTCGAGCAGCGCGCCGGCGTCGACGCCTACGTGACGGGCATGACCGCCGGGTCGCGGGACTTCAACGACCTGATGAAGAGCCGCTGGCCGATCGTGTTCGGCTTCGTGCTGAGCCTGGCGTTCGTCCTGCTGCTGGTCACGTTCCGCTCGCTGGTCATCCCGATCAAGGCGATCGTGCTGAACCTGCTGTCGGTGGGCGCGGCCTACGGCGTGCTGACCTGGGTCTTCCAGGACGGCCACGGCGAGTCGCTGCTGGGCTTCCGCAGCACGGGCTCGATCACGAGCTGGCTGCCGATGTTCCTGTTCGTGATCCTCTTCGGCCTGTCGATGGACTACCACGTGTTCATCCTCAGCCGGGTGCGCGAGGCCGTCGATCGCGGCATGCGCACCGAGGACGCGGTCGCCCACGGCATCCGGACGACCGCCTCGACGGTCACCAGCGCGGCGGTCGTGATGGTCGCGGTGTTCGGCATCTTCGCGACGCTGAGCTACCTCGACTTCAAGATGATGGGCGTCGGCCTCGCGACGGCGATCCTCATCGACGCGACGCTCGTGCGGGCGGTCCTGCTGCCCGCGACGATGAAGCTCCTGGGCGACTGGAACTGGTACCTGCCCAAGCCGCTGGCGTGGCTGCCGAAGCTCTCGCACGAGCCCCGCGCGCAGGCGGAGCCCGCGCACGGCTGACGCGCCGCTGCTGCATCGCCGCCGGCCCGGGTAGGGTCGGCGGCGATGTACGTCTCCGTCTCGCGCCTGCGCGTCGCCGAGGACCGCGTCGACGAGCTCGTCGAGGCCTTCCGGGCGCGCGCCGGCCTCGTCGACGGCTTCGAGGGCTTCATCGACCTCCAGGTCTGGCGGTCGGATCGCGACCCTGGCGAGGTGCTCATGGTCAGCCGGTGGGACGACCGCGAGCACTTCAAGGCGTACATGAAGTCCCATGAGCACCGCGTCTCGCACGACCGGGTCGACGCGGGCCTGAAGGACGCCATCGCGCTCGAGCGGCTCGAGCACTTGCACACCTACGAGGTCGTGGCCGAGTGAGCGGCGGGCCGGACCGCCGGGTGGCGCCGCCCAGCGGCATGGCGGCGCCGCGCGAGGCACCGGCGCCGGACGGCGAGGGCGTGCTCGACCTCGTCGCGCTGGCCGAGGCGGTCTGCGCGCGGTACTACGACGAGTTCTCCGACGAGGACCAGCGCTACGGGGAGGCCGCCCGGCTGTGGTGCGTCCACGACAACCAGCACCTGCTCAACTGGGCGGCGCTGGACGTCGCCGGGTCCGTGGAGCTCGACGCCCAGGTCGCCTGGCTGGCGCGGGTGCTCGAGGCGCGGGCCTTCCCGCTGGATCGCCTGGCACGCAACCTCGAGCTCGACGCCGTCGTCGTCCGTGACGCGGTCGGCGCCGACGCCGAGCCGATGGCGACCGCCCTGGAGCGCGCCGCCGCGATGGTGCGCGAGCGCGGCACCTTCCTCGACGGCTGACCGGCGCGCCGGGGGCGTCAGGCGTTCCAGCCGGTGAGCACGCGGACCTCGCGCTCGAAGCCCAGCGTGCAGACGGCGCCCGTCTCCAGCGCCAGGCGCCCGCCGAAGGCCGCCGGCTGCTCGAGCCAGCGCGCCGCGAGCACGCGCAGGACGTGGCCATGGGCGACGATCGCCACGTCACCGCCGTCCAGCAGCGGCTGGGCCTCGCCGATGACCCGGTCCACCCGCGCGCCCACGTCACCGGGCGTCTCGCCGCCGGGTGCGCCGTCGCGCCACAGCCACCAGCCGGGGCGCTCCCGGCGGATGTCGGCGGTCGTGATGCCCTCGTAGTCGCCGTAGTCGAACTCCACCAGGTCCTCGCGGACCTGCGCCCGGTCGCCGAGGCCGGCCAGCTCGGCCGTCTCGCGCGCCCGCGCGAGCGGGCTGACGAGCACGGCGGCGAACCGCTCCCTGGCGAGCCGCTCGCGCAGCGCCCGCGCCGCGTCGCGGCCGCGATCGGTCAGCGGCACGTCGGTGCGGCCCGTGTGCTTCTTGTCGCGCGACCACGCCGTCTCGGCGTGGCGGATGAGCCAGATGCGCCCCTCGGGCGCCGTCACGCGGGCACCGCGGCGTTGTCGGCCATGACCAGCAGCTTCGTGCGGTCCAGCAGCGACGCCGGCGTGGCGCGGTCGGGCCCGGCCATGACCCGCGCCAGCGCCTCGGACTTGCCCTCGCCGCTGACCAGCAGCACGATCCGGCGCGACTCGTTGAGCTTGGCGAGCGTGAGCGTGATGCGCTCGGGCGGCGGCTTGGGCGAGTCGGTGATGCCGGCCGCGACCCCATGGGCGTCGAGCAGCGGATGCTCGGGGAACAGCGACGCCGTGTGGCCGTCGGGGCCCATGCCCAGGTGCGTGATGTCCAGGACGGTGGAGCCCAGCTCGCGGCTGTACTCGATCGCGCCCTCCGACGGCCCCAGGGTCGCCGGCATCGGGTGCCACGTGGCGCCGCGCGCCCGCAGCCGCTCCTTGACCGCCCCGTGGTTGGAGTCCGGGTCGTCGTAGGGGACGCAGCGCTCGTCGCCGTACCAGAGGTGGACGCCCGTCCAGTCGTCGATCAGGCCGTCGAGCAGCTCGTAGCAGCGCATCGGCGTCGAGCCGCCCGCCAGGCAGACGTGCGCGACGCCGCGCTCGGCGCGGGCGGTCGCGATCGAGGTGGCGAGGTCGCGGGCCGCGTGGCGGGCGAGCGCCTCGGCATCGGGTTGGCGGACGAGCTGGACGGGCATGCGGCGGCCTCCATGATCGCGGATGGGGCGGGCGATGGATCGGCAGCCTGTGCGCCGGCACGGCAGCGCGCGGGCCCCGCGGTGGACGGTCGGACGACCGTCATCCCAGCAGGCGCTCGGCGGCGGCGAGGGCGGGCGCGTAGGTCGGGTCGCGCAGCAGCGCCTGGCGGATGCCCTCGCCGAGGATGCCCGGCTCTCCGCGGGAGGCGCCCAGCACCGTCCACGTGCGGTCGGTTCCGCGGTCGTGGCGGTAGTGCGCGCGCAGGCCTCCGGCGCCGCGATCGAGCGAGAAGTGCCGCCCCGACGCCGTCTCCACCGTGATGCCCGCCAGGCCGCGGACCTGGAGCGACGAATCGGCCTCCAGCCGCAGGCGCACGTCCAGGCGGCGCGTGCTGACGCTGCCCTGCCAGACGCCCGACCGGTACACCATCGGCGTGCACCGCCACCCGAGCCGCGACGCCAGCCAGCCCAGCAGGAGGGCGCCGACGACGGCCGAGTCGGGGTGGTGGCGGATCGTCACGCTGGCGATCCGCTGCAGCTCGGGGCGCAGGTGCGGGGGGTCGAAGGTGGCGGCGATCCGCTCGCGCCACGGCGTGGAGCGCAGCCACGCCAGGTCGACGACGTACGCCGAGCGGGAGAGGTCATGGGCGCGGTGCAGGGCCTCGTCGGTCTCGGGCTCGTCGACGGAGTCCAGGAGCACGACCTGGGCGAGCGGCAGCAGGCTGTCGACCGCCTCGGCGTGCCCGTGCGGGGACCACACGCACGTCATCAGGTCGGTGACCACGAGCGGGTCGACGATCCGGTCGAGGTGCCGCAGGTGGCGGTCTCCGACGCGGACGACCACCGTCTCGCGCAGCAGCCCGAGCTCGCCGCGGCCGACCTCGGCCGGCGCGGAGATGGTCGCCACGGCGTCGAGCTTGGCGCGGCGCGGCTCGACGGCGCACACGATCGTGCGCGACGGGTGGTAGCGCCCCACGCCGCGCAGGCGGTTGGCGATCTCGCCGCTGTACTGCGCGTCGACGACGCAGACGAGGTTGAGCACCCGCGCCGGCGAGTAGCTCTGGTTCTGGCGGTGGACCTCGGCCAGCCCGTGCCGCAGCGCCGCCTCGATGTCGCCCGGTGTGGTGTCGCTCGCCCTCCAGACGGTGTCGACCGTGCCCGTCGCCGCCATGCGCCGGCTCCTAGACCGCCCGCCAGCGGGCGTCGCCCTCGAGCAGCCGGTCGGCCTCGGGCGGCCCGTGCGTGCCGGCCTCGTACTGCGGCAGCGGCCCTGGGGCATCGGCCCACGCCTGGACGATCGGGTCGCAGATCTCCCACTGCGCCTCGACCTCGTCGTTGCGCGTGAAGAGCGTGGCGTCGCCGCGCATGGCGTCGAGGATCAGGCGCTCGTAGGCCTCCGGCGACTGCGACATGAACGACGTCCCGTAGAGGAACTGCATGTTGACCGGGCGGATCCGCATCCTCGTGCCCGGGATCTTGGCCCCGAGCGACAGCGACACGCCCTCGTTGGGCTGCAGCGTGAGGATCAGCTGGTTGGGCCGCACGCCGAGCGAGCCGCCGTCCTGCTGGAAGGCGAGGTGGGGGACGGGCTTGAGCGTGATGGCGATCTCGGTGACCTTGCGCGCCAGCCGCTTGCCGGTGCGCAGGTAGAACGGCACGCCCGCCCAGCGCCAGTTGTCGATGTGCAGCCGCAGCGCCGCGAACGTCTCGGTGGTGGAGTCGTCGGGGACGCCCTCCTCGTCGAGGTAGCCGGGGACCTCCTCGCCGCCGACGGTGCCCGAGGCGTACTGCGCGCGCACGGCGATCTGGTCGATGTCGTCGGGCTCCGGCCGCTCGATCGAGCGCAGGACCTTGACCTTCTCGTCGCGGATCTCGTCGGCCTCGAAGTGCACCGGCGGCTCCATCGCCACGTGGCAGAGCAGCTGGAGCATGTGGTTCTGGACCAGGTCGCGCAGCGCGCCCGCGTGGTCGTAGTAGCCGGCGCGCGAGCCGATGCCGATGTCCTCGGCGGCGGTGATCTCGACGCGGTCGATGTAGTTGCGGTTCCAGACCGGCTCGAAGAGCCCGTTGGCGAACCGGAACGCCATCAGGTTCTGGACGGTCTCCTTGCCGAGGTAGTGGTCGATGCGGAAGACCTGGCGCTCTTCGAACACCGACAGCACGCGGTGGTTGAGCTCCTTGGCCTCGGCCAGCGTGGTGCCGAACGGCTTCTCGATGATCGCCCGGACCTCGGCCCCGTCGTGGCACTGGAGGTCGTGGCGGCCGAGGCGCTCCACGATCACCGGGAAGAACTCCGGCGCGGTGGAGAGGTAGAAGGCGCGGTTGAGCGGCTGGCCGGCGTCCTCGTCGAACGCCTCCAGCGCGGAGCGCAGCTGGTCGTAGACCTTCTCGTCGTCGAAGCTGCCCGGGACGTAGCGGACGTTGGACAGCAGCTCGTGCAGGACGGTCTGGTCGGGCTCTCGGCGGCTGAACTGGCGGATGGCCTCGCTGGCCTGCTTGGCGAACTCCTCGTGGGAGAGCGCGGAGCGCGAGCTGCCGATGAGGTTGAACCGCTCGGGCAGGGCGCCCTCGTGGGCGAGGTTGTAGATCGCGGGCAGGAGCTTGCGGCGCGCCAGGTCGCCGGTCGCGCCGAAGATGACGAGCGTCGTCGGGCGGACGGGCAGCCGCTCGAGCCCCTCGACCAGCGGGTTCTCGGGCGCCTCCACCGGCTGCGTCGCCGTCGCCATGCCGGGGTCCTACCCGTCCGCCCGCCGCTGCACGGCGTGTCCCCCGAACTGCGCGCGCAGCGCGGCGTTGACGCGCGCGGCGAAGGCGTTGTGCCCCTGCGAGCTGTAGCGCTCGTACAGCGCCGCGGTGATCACCGGCAGCGGGATCCGCTTCTCGACGGCGTCCTCGACGGTCCAGCGGCCCTCGCCCGACTCGGCGACGACCGGCTCGAGCGCCGCGAGGTCGTTGCCCTCCTGCTCGAACGCCCGCGCGGCCAGCTCGCACAGCCACGAGCGGACGACCGAGCCGCGCATCCACAGGTGCGCGATCTGCGCGTTGTCGAGCTCGAACTCGGAGGCGTCGAAGAGCGCGAAGCCCTCGGCGTAGGCCTGCATCATCCCGTACTCGACGCCGTTGTGCACCATCTTGACGTAGTGGCCCGAGCCGGTCGGCCCCATGTGGCCCCAGCCCGGCCCGTGCTCCTCGTCGGGGTGCGGGGCGAGCACGTCGAGGAACGGCGCCAGCCGCTCGACGGCCTCGTCGGGGCCGCCGACCATCATGCAGTAGCCGACCTCCAGGCCCCAGACGCCGCCGCTGACGCCGACGTCGACGTAGTGGAGCCCCGTGGGCTTGAGCGCCTCCGCGCGCGCCAGGTCGTCGGTCCACTTCGAGTTGCCGCCGTCGACGATCGTGTCGCCCTCCTGCAGGAGCTCGGCGAGCTGGTCGACGGTCTGCTGCGTGGGGTCGCCGGCCGGCACCATGACCCAGACGGTGCGTGGCGGCTCCAGCTTGGCGACGAGGTCCTCGAGCGAGGAGGCGCCGACGGCGCCGCGGCCCGCGGCCTGCTGGACCGCCTCGTCGCTGAAGTCGAAGGCCACCACGTCGTGGTCGGAGTCCCGCTTGATGCGGGCCACCATGTTGCCGCCCATGCGGCCGAGGCCGACGAAGCCGATCTGCGCCATGACCTAGAGGTTCTCCTTGATCTCGCGCAGGGCGGTGGCCGGGTCGCCGCGCAGGACGATCCGCTCCGCCGGGAGGCCGAGGTCGCGGAGGACCAGGAGGTCCCCGTCGGCCTGCGCGCGCTTGAGGGTCTCGAACGTCGGTGCGGCCCCGCCGTCCGGGATCTCGACGTCCTGCTCGGCCTCGTGGAGCAGCTGCAGGAAGCGCCCGACCTGCGGGCCCCCCTTGTGCAGCTGACCGGTCGAGTGCAGGTAGCGCGGCCCGTAGCCGAACGTCGTCGCCATCCGCGAGCGGTCGCGCAGCAGCGCGCGCAGCTCGGCGACCTCCGCGTCGAGCTGCTCGCTCGGCGGCAGGTAGCCCTGGATGGCGAGGTAGTGCGGCGGCCCGGCGTCGAGCAGCCCGCGGATGGCGTCGGGCTGCGCCTCGGCGATCTCCGGCGGCTGCGCCTGGGCGAGCACCTCGCTGGTCTTGTCCTTGGCCGCCTGCACGTCGGGCTGGTCGAACGGGTTGACCTCCAGCACCCAGCCGGCGACGGCGGTGGCGAACTCCGAGAAGAACATCACCCGGCCGAGGTCCGCCGGGCCGGTCGCGTGCACGGTGATGACCGGCTGGCCGGCCTCGGCGAGGGCCGAGATCGCGTCGTCGTGCGCCGGGTCGTCCTCGGAGCGCAGGTGGAGGAAGACGCGGTCGTCGCCGTAGGCCTCCGGCGCGCCGACGGACTCGCCGGCCACCGGCAGGATGCCCTTGCCGTGCTTGCCCAGCGACTCGGCGACGAGCTGCTCGACCCAGAGGCCGAAGCTCGCGATCGGCTCGTCGACCACGAACGTCAGCTTGTCGCGGCCGGCGAGCGCCAGCTCGCCCAGCGCACAGCCGAGCCACAGGCCCGAGTTCTGCGACACGTCCGGGTTGCAGCAGCCCTCCGAGGCGACGGCGGCGCCCTGCAGCAGGGCGTGCAGGTCGGCGCCGAGGAGCGCCGCCGGCACGAGGCCGAAGTACGAGAGCGCGCTGTAGCGGCCGCCGATCTCGCGGTTGTTGTGGAACACGCGCCGGAAGCCGCGCTCGGCCGCGAGGCGGTCGAGCGACGTGCCGGCGTCGGTGATGGCGACGAACTGCGCGCCGTTGCCGCCGGTCGCCTCCCAGAAGTGGTGGAAGGCCGACAGGGTCTCGATGGTCCCGCCCGACTTCGAGGAGACCACGAAGAGCGCCGTGCTGACGTCGACGGCGGCCTCGACGTCGCGCACGGCGTCGGCGTCGGTGGAGTCGAGGACGTGGAGGATGAGCCCGTCCTCGGCGGTGCCGAACGAGCGGCGGAAGACCTCGGGCGCCAGCGACGAGCCGCCCATGCCGAGCAGCACCGCCTCGGTCAGGCCGTCGGCGCGCGCCTGCGCGGTGAACGCCCGCAGGTCGTCGACCTCGTCGAGCAGGTCCTCGTGGATGTGCAGCCAGCCGAGCCGGTCCTTGACCTCCGGCTGCCCGGCCGGGCCCCAGAGCGTGTCGTCCTTCTTGGCGATCCGCCGGGCGACGTCGTCGGCGGCGGCCTTCTGGACCCGCGCGGCGATGGCCGGCTCGTAGCGCTCCGGGATCGAGGACTCGATCGTGTCGGGGCGGCCGGTGACGATCGCCTCGCGCTTGGAGCCGATCCCGGCCAGCAGCTGCTCCATCGGCGTCACGAAGGCGGCGATGCCGTCGCGCAGCAGCTTGTCGGTGACGTCGGTCATGTCGATGCCGGCGTCGGCCAGCGCCTGCAGCGTCTCGCCGGGGTCGATGGCCGCGCGGTTCTCGCGCGCCTCGCTGTGGTCGGCGGCGGCGTCGAGCGTCGCCATCGGCATCGTGTTGACGGTCTCGGGGCCGGCGAGCTCGTCGACGTACATGACGTCCGAGTAGTCGGGGTTCTTGACGCCCGTCGAGGCCCACAGCGGGCGCTGGACCGGGCAGCCCGCCTCGCGCAGCGTCGCGAAGCGGTCGCCGTGGAACACCCGCAGGAACGACTGGTACGCGGCGCGCGCGTTGGCCACCCCGGCCTGGCCCAGCAGCTCGGTGTTGCCCAGCTTCTCCAGGCGCTTGTCGACCTCGGTGTCGACGCGCGAGACGAAGAACGACGCGACCGAGTGGATGTCGAGCGACGTGCCCTCGGCGTGGCGGCGCTCCATCGCCGCGATGAAGCGGTCGATGACCTTCTCGTACTGCTCGACCTTGAAGAGCAGCGTGACGTTGATGTTCAGGCCCTCGTAGAGCATCTCCTCGATGGCGGGGAGGCCCTCGTCGGTGCCCGGGATCTTGATCATCAGGTTGGGGCGATCGACCCGGCCCCAGTACTCGCGCGCCTGCTCCACCGTCTGCTGCGTGTCGAACGCCAGGTCGGGGTCGACCTCGAGCGACACGTAGCCGTCGTAGCCGTCGGTGGCGTCCCAGACGGGCCGCAGGACGTCGCACGCCTCCTGCACGTCCTGGATGGCGATCGCCTGGTAGATGGCGCGCGCGTCGGCGCCCGAGCGCGCCAGGTCGGCGATCTGGTCGTCGTACTCGGGCGAGCCGAGGATCGCCTTCTCGAAGATCGCCGGGTTGGAGGTCACGCCCCGCAGCGACGACTCCTCCACGAGCCGCCGCAGCTCACCCGTGTGGGTGATCGAGCGACGGATCTGATCCAGCCAGACGCTGGTGCCGAGCTCGGTGAGCCGGGCGAGTCGCTCGTTGACGGATGCGGCGGTTCCCATGGTGCCTCCTCGATGTAACGGTCCGAGTCGATGCTACGAGCCGCCGACGCGTACCCTGGCCTCGGGACTGCCCTGGAGCGCCTCGTGGCCCGCGAGCAGGGCCGCGCCGCGCACCCCGGCCTGGGGGCCGTACCGGGCGAGGCGGATCTCCGTCCGGGTACCCACGCCGGGCAGGACGAACCGCGCGGCGACTGCCCGGGCGGGATCGAGCAGCAGGTCGCCGGCCGCCGAGACGCCGCCGCCGATGACGACCTGGTCGGGGTCGAAGGTGTTGATCGCGTTGGCGATGCCCGCGCCGAGGCGCTCGCCGAGGATGCGGATCGCCTCCAGCGCGCGGGCGTCGCCGCCCTGGGCGGCGGCGACCACCTCGGGTCCATCGCGGTAGCCGCGCTGCTGGCCGAGCGCGTCGAGCGCGCGCCCCGCCGCGAGACGCTCCAGCGTCCCCGGCTGCGGCCAGGTGTCGACGTGCGGCGGCGCGCCGTCCTCGAGCTGCGCGCCGATCAGCTGGTGGCCCAGCTCGGCGGCCGCGCCGGTGGCCCCGCGGTAGACGCGTCCGCCGAGGATGATGCCCCCGCCCACGCCGGTGCCGATCGTGAAGAGGACGAGGCTCTGCGCGACGACGCGCAGGTCGTCGTCGTGCGCCTCGGCCAGGGCCGCGACGGTGCCGTCGTTGTCGACGAACACCGGCATCTGCAGGCGCTCGGTGAGGATCTGGCGCAGCGGCACGTCCTGGAGCGGGACGTTGACGGAGTGGCGCGCGGTGCCGGTGGCGAAGTCGATGACCGACGGCACGCCGATGCCGACGGCGTCGGCGGGACCCTCGGCGCGGATGACCGCCTCGAGCTGGTCGAGCAGCTCCTCGGAGCTCGAGGTGACCGTCGGGCGCAGCGTCGGCTCCGAGAGGCGGGTGCCGTCGAGCACCGCCACGGACACCTTCGTGCCCCCGACGTCGACTCCGATGAACCGTCCTGCCATGCGCGTGCCTGCCATTCCCTGGCACCCACCTTCTCACGCGACGGGGTCGGGTCGCCGCCCGCGGGCGTCCGGACACGGCGCAGCGGCGCCGGAGGCCTGGTCTAGAGTCGGCCGGCATGAGCGAGGAGCGCGAGGTCGACGTGGTGGTCCTGGGCGCCGGCCCGGCCGGCGAGGTGCTCGCCGGCCGCCTGGGGCAGCGGGACCTGCAGGTGGCGCTCGTCGAGGACCGGCTGGTCGGCGGCGAGTGCTCGTACTGGGCCTGCATGCCGTCGAAGGCGCTGCTGCGCCCGGCGCAGGCGCTGGCGGAGGTGCGGCGGGTGCCCGGCGCGGCCGAGGCGGTGACCGCGTCGCTCGACGTGGGCGTCGCGCTGGCGCGTCGCGACGAGGTCACCCATGGGTGGGACGACGAGGCGCAGATGCCGTGGCTGAAGGAGCGCGACGTGGCGCTGGTGCGCGGGCACGGGCGGCTCGCCGGCGCGCGCGTGGTCGACGTCGAGTCGCCCGGCGGTGACGGCCCGGTGCGGCTGCGCGCCCGGCGCGCGGTCGTGGTCGGGATCGGGACCGCGCCCGCGATCCCGCCGGTGCCCGGGCTCGCCGATGCGCGCCCGTGGACCAACCGCGAGGCGACCGCCGCCTCGGAGGTGCCGGGGACGCTGATCGTGCTCGGCGGCGGCCCCGTCGGCGTCGAGCTCGCGCAGGCCTTCGCCACGCTCGGCAGCCGTGTCAGCCTCGTCGAGCAGGACGAGCGCCTGTTGGCCCACGAGGAGGCGTTCGCCGCCGACCTCGTCCGCGCGGGGCTCGAGCGGGCGGGCGTCGCCGTCCACACGGGCGTGCGCGCCACGTCCGCCGAGCGGACGGCCGACGGCCGGGTGCGGCTCGCCGTCGAGGGCGTCGGCACGCTCGAGGCCGACGAGATCCTGGTCGCCTCCGGGCGCCGGCACGTCACCGGCGACCTCGGCCTGGAGGCCGTGGGCCTCGAGGGCGGCGGGCCGCTGGAGGTCGGCGACGACCTGCGCGTCGCCGGGCACGACTGGCTCTACGTGGTCGGCGACGCCAACGGTCGCGCGCCGCTGACCCACATGGGCAAGCACCAGGCGCGCCTGGCCGCCGACGTGATCTGCGGCCGCGACGCGCGCCTGCGCGACGCCGGGCCGCCGCCGCGCGTGGTCTTCACCGAGCCCAGCGTGGCGGCCGTCGGCCACACCGAGGCCAGCGCCCACGAGGCCGGGCTGCGCGTCCGGGCCGTCGACGTCGCGACCGATGGCACGGCCGGCGCGAGCTTCCACGGCAAGGGCGCCGGCGGGACGTCGCGGATCGTCGTCGACGAGGACCGCCGCGTCCTGATCGGCGCGACGTTCGTCGGCCCTGACGTCGCGGAGTGGCTGCACGCGGCGACGATCGCGGTCGTGGCCGCGGTGCCGCTCGACGACCTGTGGCACGCCGTCCCGGCGTTCCCGACGCGCAGCGAGGTCTGGCTCCAGCTGCTGGAGGCCTACGGGCTCTAGGCCGCACCGGGCTTCCCGCGGGCCTCGCCGCGCCCGTAGCATCCGCACGAGATGATCGAGCGCCTCCTCGAGCGCTACGACGCCCGCGTGTTCGAGCTCGGCCGGCCCGAGGCCCGGCTGCGGATCGAGGGCCTCGCCGACGAGCCTGTCGACGTCCTGCTGGCGGGCGACCAGGCGCGCGTGGTGCCGACGGAGGGCCGACCCGACGCGCTGCTGCGCGCCGACCGCGCGACGTGGGCGTCGCTGATCGACGACCCGCGCGCCGGGATGGAGGCGTTCCGCCGGGGCCGCCTGCGGGTGCGCCGCGACCTGCATCTCGGCGTCGGCTTCCTGGCCGCGACCGCCGCCCAGCACGCCGGCCTGCGGTTCGCCACGGTCGACACCGCCGAGGGCGACCTCTCGACGCTCGAGGCGGGGGAGGGGCCGCCGGTGGTGCTGCTGCACGGCCTCGGAGCGACCAAGGTGTCGTTCCTGCCGACCGTGGCCGCGCTCGCCGGCTCCTATCGCGCGATCGCGATCGACCTGCCCGGCTTCGGCGACTCGGACAAGCCGCTCACCGGCGCCTACGACGCGGCCTTCTTCGCCCGCGCCGTCGTGGCGCTGCTCGACGCGCTGGGGTTCGAGCGCGCGCACCTGGTCGGCAACAGCATGGGCGGGCGCGTCGCGATCGAGGTGGGCCTGACCGCCCCCGAGCGCGTCGGCGCGCTGGGGCTTCTCACACCGTCGCTGGCGTGGCTGCGCGACCGCCCGTGGGCGCCGCTGCTGCGCCTCGTGCCGCCCCAGCTCGGGGCGCTGCAGCCCGCGCCGCGCGGGCTGGTGGAGGCGATCGTCGGCCGCGCGATCGGGCGCGACCCGGAGCCGTGGACGGCAGCCGGAGTCGACGAGTTCCTGCGCTCGTACCTGACACCGGCCGGTCGCGCCGCGTTCTACGCCGCGGCGCGCAACATCTACCTCGAGGAGCCCCACGGCGAGGACGGGTTCTGGACGCGCCTGGCCGCCCTTCGCGCGCCGAGCCTGTTCGTGTGGGGGCGGAAGGACACGCTCGTGCCGATCAAGTTCGCCGAGCACGTGCGGCGCGTGCTGCCCGACGCCGAGCAGCTCGAGCTCGACTGCGGCCACGTCCCGCAGCTCGAGGCCCCCCGCGAGACGCACGCGGCGCTGGCGCGGTTGTTCGCAGAGCACCCTGCGTGAGAGCATCGCCGGCATGCGCCTCTACACCTGTCCGGCCGGCAAGCGCGGCGCCAGCGGCGTGCTGATCGTCAAGCACCCCTGCGGGCGGGCGGCCAAGGCGCTCGACGAGGCCGGGCACGCCTACGAGCTGCAGAGGGTCGGCGGCTTCAAGGGCCTGCCGTGGACGCGGCGCGGCCAGCGCGAGGAGATCCGCGACCTGACCGGCCAGGAGGACGTCCCGGTGCTGCTGCTCGACGACGGCAGCACCGTCGTGGGGTCGGGGGCGATCGTCGCCTGGGCGCGCGAGCACCCGGCGCAGCCGGGCGGCGAATAGGACCCCGCCGGACCGCCTGGTGCGGGTTTGCGGGGCCGGGCCCGAGGGCATCCGCTTCTCCTCCTCGGCGCGACGGCGATCGCCACCGAGGCGGCGACGGTCGCCGTCAACGCGGCGCTCGCGCAGGAGGACTTCCGCCGCTCGCCGCTGCGCCGCCGGTTCCGCCGCCGGGGCTGAGGAGGGCCCGGACGAGCCGGGCGTCGACGCCGTCGAAGCGCTGCGCGCGCTCGACCGCGCGACGGAGCTGATGGGCGGGCACGTTCCCGGCCAGGTCGAAGAGCGTGCGCGCGATCGTGGTGACCGGGATCCCGTGCTCGATGGTGCGCGCCGAGGGCGCGAGGTCGGTGGCGCGGTGCACGATCACGCCGGCGCGTCGCGGCGCGGCGCGGCCGTCCGGGACGGTCAGCTCCACGTCGCCGCCATCGGGGAGCAGGCCCCAGAGCTGCGCGGCGCTGCGATGGCTCACGACCGCGCCGTCGCCGCACGCGTGCACGGCGGCGGCGCAGCGATGGATGTCGAGTCGATGCGGCATGTCCCCATCTAGGGGTCGTCCGCCGACAGCTCGCCCCCCTGCGGGGAGCGCTGGAACGTGCGCCGGTCCTCGGCTACCCTTCCTCGCGCATGCGCCGAGTAGCGATCGCCAGCGCCCCCTAGCGGCCCCGCCACGCGGGGTGCGGCGTCTGGTCGTCCCCGCTCTCGATCGCCCTCTCGGAGGTTCCTCGCATGCAGTTGCTCGCCGACGACCTGCGGTCCGCGCCCGCGACGCTCCGGCCGTTCCGCCCCGATCCGTTCCAGCCCGACGCCGTCCGTCGCGCCGCCGAGGCCGCGCGCATCGCCACCTGGCGGGTCGTCGCCGTCACCGACCCGGCCCTCCGGCGCGCGATCCGCGACGCCCACCTTCCGCACTGGCGCGCGCACCTCGTCGGCACCGGCGGCGCGCGGGTCATCGCCGCCGACGCGCCCGCGCGCAGGGCCCGCGACCTGCGGGCGGCGGACGCCTTCGCCACCGGGCTGCACGAGATCCCCGTGCACGTCCTGCTGCTCGGTCGCCGCGGCGGCACGCTGCGCCCCGGCGTGCTCGCCGACCTGCGCCGGGCCCTGCACGACGAGCAGCTCGCTGCGGTCCCGGTCCCGCTCGTCGACCGCGCCCAGCCGGAGCTGCGCGCGGCGCTCGACCTCCCCGACGACCTCACGCTCGAGGCCGTCCTGGCTGCGCGGCCGCATCGATGAGCGCGCCCGCCATCGCCGCCGCGCCGCCGCCGGTCGCCGGCCGCCTGCGCGACGTCGCCAGCTCGCCGGTCCGCGAGATCCTCGCCCTGACCCAGCGGCCGGGCGTCATCTCGTTCGCCGGCGGGCTGCCGGCGCCGGAGCTCTTCGACGCCGACGGCCTGCGCACGGCCTTCGCCGCGGCGCTGGAGAGCGGCGCCGCGGGGCGCAGCCTCCAATACTCGACCACCGAGGGAGACCCGCGGCTGCGCGCGGCGATCGCTCGCCGGCTCGGGGCGCGCGGGCTGGCGACCGACCCCGACGACGTCCTCGTGACGAGCGGCTCGCAGCAGGCCCTGACGCTCGTGGCCGCCGTGCTGCTCGAGCCCGGCGACGTGGTGCTCGTCGAAGACCCCAGCTACCTCGCCGCGCTCCAGAGCTTCCAGATGGCGGGGGCGCGGCTGGTGCCGGTGCCGTGCGACGACGACGGCATCGACCCCGATGCGCTGAGCGTCCTCGTCCGCCGCGAGCGGCCGAAGCTGCTGTACACGGTGCCGACGTTCCACAACCCGACGGGTCGCACGCTGCCGCGCGAGCGGCGCGACGCGATCGCGGCCGTCGCCGGCCGGCTCGGGCTGTGGATCGTCGAGGACGATCCGTATGGGGAGCTGCGCTACCGCGGCGAGCCGGTCGCGCCGATCGCCGCGCTGCCCGGCGCCCAGGACCGCACGATCGCGCTGTCGACGCTGTCGAAGGTGCTGGCGCCCGGCCTGCGCATCGGCTGGCTGCGGGCGCCGGAGGCGCTGCGCCGCCCCCTGGTGGTGGCCAAGCAGGCGGCCGACCTGCACACGTCGACGGTCGACCAGGCCGCGGCCGCGGCCTGGCTGGCCTCGCACGACCTCGACGCGCACGTCGCATGCCTGCGTGCCGCGTACGGACCGCGCCGCGACGCGCTCGTCGACGCACTCCCCGAGGTCCTGCCGGACGGCTCGCGCTGGACGCGTCCGGACGGCGGCATGTTCGTGTGGGCGCGGCTCCCCGACGGCTGGGACGCCGAGGCCCTGCTGGCCGACGCCCTGGAGCGCGACGTCGCCTTCGTGCCCGGCTGGCCGTTCTACGCCGGGCCGCCGGACCGCGCGACGCTGCGCCTCTCGTTCACCACCCACACGACCGAGGAGATCGCCGCGGGGATGGCACGTCTGCGTGCCGCCGTGGACAGCCGCCGCCGCGCGTAGGAAGCTCCCGGGGGTGGAGCCGCTCGAGGGCATCGCCGAGGCCGACGCGCACCTGGGCCGCCGCGTCCCGCTGCCGCGGGCCGCGCTGCCGCTGGCGCGCTGGGTCGACGTCTGCGCCGTCGGGCCCGGCGCGGTCGAGATCTCGTGGAACCTCGACGACACCCGCGACGAGGCCCCCGGGCGCGTGGCGCTGTACGCGGGCACGGCGGCGCCGCCGGACCGCGACCTCGACGGCGTCTCGCCGCCCGCCGAGATCGCCACGGGGATCGTCCACCGCGAGGCGCCACTGGACGCCGCGCAGCCGTCGCTGCGCCCCGTGCACGAGCTGCGCTGGCACCGCGACGGCCTGCACCTGCGGCTCACCGCCCAGGGGCCGTGGAGCGTTCCCATGCTCGTCGCGATCGCCAACAGCGTCGCCTGAGCCGGCCGGCACGATCCTGCGCGGGCCCATAGGCTGCGGCGCATGGCGACCAGCTCCCGACCCGACCGCAACCTCGCTCTCGACCTCGTCCGCACCACCGAGGCCGCCGCGCTGGCGGCCGCGCGCATGGTCGGCCGCGGGGACAAGAACGGCGCCGACCAGGCCGCCGTCGACGCGATGCGCGTCGTGCTCGACACCGTGCCGATGGACGGCATCGTCGTCATCGGCGAGGGCGAGAAGGACGAGGCGCCCATGCTCTACAACGGCGAGCGCATCGGCGACGGGACCGGTCCCGAGGTCGACATCGCCGTCGACCCGCTGGAGGGCACGACGCTCACCGCCAAGGGCATGCCGAGCGCCTTGGCCGTCATCGCGCTGTCCGAGCGCGGGACGATGTTCAACCCGGGCCCGATCGTCTACATGGAGAAGCTGGCGGGCGGCCCCGACATCGCCGACTTGCTCGACCTCGACCGGCCGGTGACCAAGACCATCGAGCTGGTCGCCGAGCGCCGCGGAGTGGAGATCGGCGACATCATGGTGGTGATGCTCGAGCGCCCGCGCCACGACGAGACGCTGCAGCAGATCCGCGACCTCGGAGCCCGCGTCCGGCTCATCCAGCACGGCGACGTGAGCGCCTCGATGCTGGCCGTCAGCGAGCGCTCGCCCGTCGACCTGCTGTGGGGCATCGGCGGCACGCCCGAGGGCGTCATCTCGGCCGCGGCGATCAAGTCGCTCGGCGGCGGGCTCGTCGGCAAGCTGTGGCCGCGCGACGACGCGGAGCGCACGGCGGCGATCGAGCAGGGCTACGACCTCGACCGCCAGCTCACCCAGGACGACCTCGTCCAGGGCGACGACTGCTTCTTCGCCGCCACCGGCGTGACCGATGGCGACGTCCTCGACGGCGTGCGCTACGAGGGCGCGCGGGCGGCGACGACCGAGTCGTTGGCCCTGCGCTCGCGCAGCGGCACCGTCCGGCGCATCTCCGCCCGACACGACCGCGCGAAGCTCCGCGCGCTCATCGGCGAGCGCTACGGGTGAGGGAAGCCTCGCCCAGGGGGCTCGTCTTCCTCGGCGAGTGTTCGCCCTAGGGGGCGAAACTCGCGGCTGCGGGTCTCCGTGGTCGCTTGAGGGGAGTCCGTCCTCGCCCCAGGGGGCGAACTCGCGGCTGCGCGTCTCCGACGTCGTTCAGAGCGGGGAGCGCTCGCGGCTGGGCGCGGGGGTGTCGGCGGCGGCGGGGACGCGGAAGCGGCCGGCGACCGACTCGTCGAGCTGGCGCCGGGCGATGCGGTGCAGGAAGCCGTGGGTCACGATCACGTGGATGCGCGACTGCGTGTTCGCGTAGAGGAACCGGCCCAGCCGGTTGGCGATCGCCGGATAGAAGTTGGCGACCTCGACCTCGACGTTGACGAGCGCCTCGCCGGGGACGTCGCAGTCCAGCCGCCGGACGTCGATCTCGAGGTAGCCGTCGCCCGCGCGGCCGGCCGGCGCGACCAGCAGGCCCTGCTGGATGCGCCAGCGGACGATGCCGCGGTCGCCGTCCGCCTCGTACTCCGGGGCCTGGAACGTGAGCAGCTTGAGCGGCTTGAAGAGCAGGCAGACGTAGCGCTCGCCCTCCGTGTAGTAGACGCGGATGAGCCCGAGCGTCACCGCCGTCAGGTAGGCCCAGTAGGTGCGGGCGAGGCGCTCGAGCGTCTGGGGCCTCCACAGCTCGGCCAGCAGCTCGGCGGGCAGCTGGATGTCGGCGGCCTGGATCGAGCGCACCGCCCCGTCGCCGTCGATCTTCGTGTCGTCGGTCGGCGTCCGGACGGTGACGCCCTCCATGGCGCGGCCCTCGCCGAGGCGGTGGACAACCACCGCGAGGGCGACGACGACGGCCGCGAGGAGGGCGAGCAGCACCGGCATCGCCACCAACCTTAGGGCCGCAGCGCGGCGCGCACCGCCTCGTCGAAGCCCAGCGGCGCGTCGTTGAGCCCCGGCGGCGGCGGGCGGCGCACGATCGTCTCGGCGCTCAGGCCCTCGACCAGCGGCTGGACGAGCCCCAGCTCGACCGGCGTCACGAGGGCGATCCAGTACGACGAGAGCCTCGGCGTGAAGAAGGGGAGGGAGAGCAGCGTGGGCTCGCGGCGCCCGGCGATGCGGGCGTAGCGGCGCAGCATCTCGCGGTAGGTCAGCACGTCCGCGCCGCCGAGCTGCACCTCGTCGGGGACGTCCGCGCGCGTCGCGAGCGCCGCCAGCGTGCCGACGACGTCGCGGATGGCCACCGGCTGGGTGGGCGTGTCGAGCCAGCGCGGCGTGATCATGACCGGCAGGTGCTCGACGAGCCCGCGCAGGATCTGGAACGAGGCGCTGCCCTCGCCGATGACCATGGCCGCCCGGACGTAGACGAGCCCACCGGCCTCCCGGCGCAGCACCTCGGCGACCTCGTGGCGGCTGCGCAGGTGCTCCGACCCATCCGCGCCGCCGGCCTCCAACCCGCCGAGGTAGATCGTGCGCTGCACGCCGGCGGCGCGGACGGCACGCCCGAATGCCTCGGCGCCCCGCCGGTCGCGCTCGGCGAACGACGCTCCGGCCACCCCGTCGCCCATGGAGTGCACCAGGTAGTACGCGACGTCGGCGCCGTCGAGCGCCGCGCGCAGCCCCGTGCCCTCGAGCACGTCGCCGCGCACCATCGTGGCGCCCTCGGGCAGGCGTGCGCGTCCAGGATCGCGCACGACGCAGCGCACCTCGTGCCCGTCGGCGAGCAGGCGGGGGAGGAGGCGCCCGCCGATGTAGCCGGTGGCGCCGGTGAGCACGATCGTCTTGCGAGCGGAAGCGTCCACGTGTCCGATACGGAGCCCGGCGCCGGCGGCGATGAACCGCCCGACCGGCGTGGGGCGTACCTCCACCGTGCCCGTGCACGCCGACTTTCAACACGCTGTTGAACCATGCTCCATGATGGTGCAGGGCTGACATGACCGAGCTGGCCATCAAGGACGTCGCGGAGCGCACCGGCATCGCCGCCGGCACGATCCGCATGTGGGAGCAGCGCTACGGCTTCCCGATCCCCGAGCGCACGGCGTCCGGCTATCGGCGCTACTCGCAGCACGACGTCGAGGCGCTGCGCCGGGTGGTCGCGCTTCGCCATCGCGGGCTGTCGGTGCCCGCCGCGATCGAGCGCGCCCAGGGGTCCGGCGGCGTGTCGGACCGGCCGTCGCTGTACACCGCGGTCGCCTCGATCGAGCACGGTGCCCGCCCGCAGGTGCTCCGGAAGTCCACGCTCGTCGCGCTGTCACGGGCGATCGAGCACGAGACGCTCGCGCACGCCGCGGCGCCCGTCCTCTTCGGGGCGTTCCAGCGCGAGCGCTTCTACCGCGCGGTCGAGCCGCTCTACCGACGGCTCGCTGGCCAGGCCGACGCGGCCGTCGTCTTCGCGGACTTCGTCGCGCCGGCGCATCCCGCCGGGGGGCCGGCGGAGATCCCCGTCGCGCCGCAGGACGCCCTGGGCAACGAGTGGGCCGTCGTGGTCGACGCCCCCGGCTACTGCGCGTGCCTGCTCGCGTGGGAGCAGCCGCCCGCCGGCGGCGCCGCGCCGCGGGACGCCGACCGCTGCTTCGAGGCGATCTGGACGCTCGACCCGCACGCCACGCGGCGCGCGGCCCAGGCGGCCGCCCAGCTGGCGGGCCGCGCCGACGCCGAGCTCGGCGCGCGGCTCGACGCGCTGCTGGCCGATCGGCCGCTGGCGCTGGAGGAGCCCGCGCACGCGCTGACCGCGCTCAGCAACCGCGTGCTCGCCTACCTCGAGGGCTGACGCGCCGGCGCGGTCCTCGCAGCCCCGCGGCTCCGGCCCCTCGCCGGCCCCCCCGGGGGGGCGATGGGCGCCGGGGTAGTCAGAGCGCCTCGAGCGCGACTTCGGCACCGGCGGGCAGCTCGCCCTCGCCCCGGGGGATCACCGCCAGGGCGTCGGCGCCGAGCAGGGACGAAAGGACGTGCGAGCCCTGCGGGCCGGTCGGCACGACGGTGCCGTCGGGCTGCGTGCGGACGCGCACGCACTCGTCGCGGCCCGGGTGGCGGGCCACCGCGCGGCCGAGGCGGGCGGTCCCCCGCGGCAGCGCGTCGAGCGCCGGGTCGGCGCCCTGCAGCGCGGCCAGGGCCGGCCGGGCGAAGAGGACGAAGGTGACGTAGGCCGAGACGGGGTTCCCGGGGAGCCCCAGGACGATCGTCCCGTCGCGCTCCCCGAGCCACGTCGGCTTGCCCGGGCGCAGGGCCACCCGCCACAGCAGCTCGCGCACCCCGAGCGCGGCGAGCGCCGGCTTGACATGGTCGTGGGGCCCGACGGAGACGCCGCCGGCGAGGACCACGACATCGGCCGCGTCGAGCGCCTCGGCGATCACCGCGCGGGTGGCGCCGGCCTCGTCGCCGGCATGCGCGCGCCCGATCACCTCGGCGCCCGTCCGCGCCGCCAGCGCGGCGAGCATCGGGCCGTTGGAGTCGTGGATCTGCCCGGCGCCGAGCGCGTCGCCGGGCTCGGCGAGCTCGTCGCCGGTCGTGATGACGGCCACGCGGGGGCGCTGCGCGCAGCGGACGGTCGCGCGGCCGGCGCCGATCGCCACCCCGATCTCGGCCGGCCCGAGGCGGGTGCCGCGCAGGAGCACGGTCGCTCCCGCCCGCAGGTCCTCGCCGGGCCGCCGGACGTTGCGGCCCGGAGCGACCTCGTCGCCGAGCACGACGTGGTCGCCGTCGAGCTCGACCAGCTCGACCTGGAGCACGGCGTCGGCCCCGGCCGGCAGCGCGGCGCCCGTCGAGATGCGGACCGCCTCCCCGTCGGCGACCGCGCCGGCATGCGGCGCGCCGGCCCGCGACTCGCCGGCGACGCGCAGGCGGCGGCCGGCCGTGCCGGCCCGCACCGCGAAGCCGTCCATGGCGCTGTTGGCGAACGGCGGGACGTCGTGGGCGGCGGTGACGTCCTCGGCCAGGATGCGTCCCGATGCACCGGCGACCGGGACGTCAGAGGCGGGCAGCGGGCGGACCGCGGCAAGCAGCGTGGCGCGGGCCTCGGCGATCGACGGCAGATCGGGCACGGCCTCCATTCTCGATCTTCGGCCAGTCCTGCGCGATCCCGTCGCCCCGGAGTGACAAGATGGCCGCCGCCATGGATGGAGCTGGACTGCACGCCCGGCGGCCTCGCCCGGTCGCCGACGCGCCCGCGATCGACGCGGCTGCGCTCGCGAAGGCGTGGCTGCTCACGCTCGTCGCCGACGCACCGCTCCAGCAGGTCGCGGCCGTGCCCGCGGCCGACCTGGCGCGCAGCGGACCGGCGCTCTGCCGCGCGGTCCTGGACGCGCTGCGCTCCGACGCCGACCTCGAGGGACTCGTCAGCTCCGGTCCCGAGGGCGGGGCTCCGCCGGCCGCCATGGCGGCGCGGCTCACCGGCGCACGGACGCCCGCCGCGGTCGCCGCGGGCGTCGAGGCGCTGCGGGCCGCGGCCTGGCGCGCGCTGCGCGCCGAGCTGCGCGATCCCGTCCCCGAGCTGATCGCCGACCTCGGCGACCGGCTCGCCTACGTCTGCGCGCGGGTGGCAGAGTCGGCGCTCGTCGACCGGCCCGTCGACACCCAGCGCCGGACCGGTCCGCTGGCCGGCGCGCTCGCCGCGGCGGCGTCGCGCGCCGCTGAGCCGGCGCCGGAAGCGCCGCTGGTCGAGTCGTCGCCGGTCGCGCCGCCGCCGGCCGAGCCGCCGCCGTCCATGCCCGCGGAGCCCGACGAGGCCGGCGGCCACGCGCGACAGCCGAGCATCGACGCCCCGCCCGCGGGGGCAGGTGGTCCGCCGCCCGGCGTCCACGCGGTCGATCTCCCGGCCCTTCCGGGCGACGACGAGGCGCTGACCTCGCTCGCCGAGGAGCTCGCGTCGGCCCCGCCGACGGGCGTCGACGGCGGCCCGCCCGGCCCCGTGTTCGCCACCGGCGCGGGTGGCGCCGTCGTGACGCGCGTCCGCCCGGTGGACACCAGCTGGGAGGCGTCGGCGCAGAGCGGCCCGCCGTGGCTGGCCTCGATCGAGCGCCGGCTGGAGCGCCGCCGCGTCGACGGGCTGCCGTTCGCCGTGCTCGTCGCCGAGGTCGACGACCTCGACCGCCTGATGGCCTCGCAGACCGGGCGCGAGGTCGGCCTCGCCCTCGAGACGGCCGAGCGCGGCCTCACCGCCGAGCTGGCGCCGGCCGACCTGGTCGTCCGCGAGCGGCTCGGCCGCTGGTGGCTGCTCAGCCCCGACCGCGACGCGGGCGCCGCCCGCGACCTCGGCGAGCGGGTCGCATCCGCCATCGCGGGCGCCGTGCTCGCCGGCGCGCCGCTGTCGGTGTCGATCGGCGTGGCGGTCTGCCCGGACGACGGCGAGGCGGTCGACGACCTCGCCGGCCGGGCCGACGAGGGCATGTTCGCCGCGCGGGCGGCGGGCGTCCCGATCGCCTGAGGGTCCGTCAGGGCCCGCTCAGCGGGCGCGGCGGCGCACGCGGGGCGCGATGGTGCCCACGTCCGTGGTCGCCGTCACGCCGAGCGCCTGAGCGGTCGCCGCGGTGAGGTCGTAGCGCACGTGGCGCCGGAACGGGCCGCGGTCGACGACGGGGACGGTGATGGTGCGGCCGTCCTTGTAGAGCTCGACGGGCGTCCCGCAGGGCAGCCGGCGGTCGGCGACGCCCAGCAGCTGCCTGGTCAGCCGCTGGCCGCAGGCCGTGCGGTGGCCGTAGAAGCCGGGCCCGTACCACGTCACGCGCACGGGCTGGTAGACGGAGACGGCGCGCACCGGCAGGGCGTCGGCGGCGCGCACGGTGGCGGCGGCGGTCGCCGGGACGACGCGGACCGACACGTGCCCCGGGCGGCGCGGCCGCCAGCGGGCCGAGAACGTGCCGCCGGAGCCGGCGGTCGTGGTGGCCGCGGTCCGCCAGCCGTGGGCTGCGAGTCGCTGGATGGCCACCTGGTCGCCGCGGTGGGCGCCCGCGAGCGACCCCGCGAACTCGACCGGGTCGCCGAGCATCTCGTCGACCGGCGAGGTCAGCGTCGAGCCGTCCGGGAACACCGTCGGCGCGGTGGGGTCGTCGAAGCTCAGGCCGCCCGGGAACGGGTCGGCGGCCACGGCGGTGGCGGGGATGGTCAGGGCCAGGGCGGCCAGCGCGGCGCCCAGCTTCACGCTGATGGTGTTCGGCACGTCGGTCTTGGTCCTCGTCCAACGGCCTACGGGGTGAGCTGACGGGCTCGCGCCGGACGACGGCGCTACGGGTCAGGCGACCCGATTCGCCCCGGTGGGTCGCGCTGGGCGCGGCCCACAGTGGTTCCCCCGCTCCCCGCGCGCGAGGAGCGCGGAGATTCGGCTGACGGCGCGGGAGCATAACAACGCGCCCGGCGGGTGGCATTCCGGTGCGGGCCGCCGAAGGACGGCCCGGGCTACGGCTTGGGGAGGCGGGACAGCGCCTGCTTGAGCGCCTGGCCGCCGAAGGTGAGGCCGATCTGGGCCAGCACGCCGACCGCCTGCACGGCGGTGCCGAGGAAGTCGCCGTCCCGGCGGGCGCCGCGGTCCTCGGGCGTGGCCCAGCCGCTCGGCGGCGGCGTCGTGCCGGCTGCGGCCGGGGCCTCGGCGGCGGGCCGGGGCCCGGGGGCGGGCTTCGCGGCGGCCGGCTTCGGCTTGGGCGCGGCCTTCGCCTTGGCGGCGGCCGGCCTCGGCTTGGCCTTCGCCGCCGCGGGCTTGGCCTTGGCGGCCGCCGGCTTCGGCGTGGGAGCGGGCTTGGCCTTGGCCTTCGCGGCCGCCGGCTTGGCCTTGGGCCTGGCGGCCGCCGGCTTGGCCTTCGCGGGCGCCTTCGCCTTCGCCGGGGCGGGCTTCGGCTCGGCCGCCGCGTCGTCCTGGCTCGCGGCTGGCGCCGAGCCCCGCTTCGCGCTGCGGCGCGTCGGCCGGGTCCGGGGCAGGCTCGTGAGGACGTCGCGGTCGGCGGGGCTCATGGGCGGAATCCTCGCACGCGCGCGGACGTGGCCGCGCCGACGGCGCGGCCGAGAGGCCTCAGCGATCGCGCCCGCATGCCGATGAATCTCGCAAGACCCTGAAACCAACGCGGGGGACCGGCGTACGTGTCGGTGTCGCACCCTGTCTCGACCGTCCGAATCCGTGTGACGGCGGTCACACGACGTTGCCGATACCTCAAGCACCGACTACCCTCACGACCACGATCGGACTACTAGCGTCGCCAGCCGTGACGCCGCGAAACGTCCGAGCGTCCTCCGCAGCCCCGAAAATCCCCCCGGCGACGCCACGCCGGTGAACCGAACGGACGTCGATGTCAGTAGTTGAACTGCAGGAACTCGAGGAGATCAAGGGCCTCCTGGCGCGTGGCCAGGTCACTGGCGTGCTCACCTTCGCCGAGATCGCCAGCGCGGTCTCGGAGCTCGATCTCGACGAGTCCGACGTCGAGGACCTGCACGGCTTCCTCGAGCGCAGCGAGATCGAGCTCGTGGAGGAGATCGACCCCGCGTCGACCGCCGCCAACGAGGTCGAGCGCGCGCCCGACAAGCGCACGCGTCGCAAGACGAAGTCGCAGCTGGACCTCCGGCCGGACATGACCACGGACAGCCTCCAGCTGTTCCTCAAGGACATCGGCAAGGTCCGCCTCCTCACCGCCCAGGAGGAGGTCGACCTCGCCAAGCGCATCGAGCGCGGCGACCTCGACGCCAAGCAGAAGATGGTCGAGTCGAACCTTCGCCTCGTGGTCTCGATCGCGAAGAACTACCGCAACCAGGGCCTGCCGTTCCTGGACCTCATCCAGGAGGGCACGCTCGGGCTCGTCCGCGCCGCGGAGAAGTTCGACTACCGCAAGGGCTTCAAGTTCTCGACGTACGCGACCTGGTGGATCCGCCAGGCGATCGCGCGCGCGCTCGCCGACAAGGCGCGCACCATCCGCATCCCGGTCCACGTCGTCGAGAAGCTGAACAAGATCGGCCGCGCCGAGCGCAAGCTCGTCACCGAGCTGGGCCGCGAGCCCACCGCCGAGGAGATCGCTGAGGTCACCGGCATCGACCCCGAGGAGGTCGACTCGATCAAGCGGTCCGCGCAGGCGCCCGTCTCCCTCGAGAAGCCGGTCGGCGACGAGGAGGAGTCGGAGTTCGGCCAGTTCATCGCCGACGAGCGCGCGGAGTCGCCGTACGAGCGCGCCGCCGAGATCCTCACGAAGGAGGCGCTGCGCGAGGCGCTGGAGAACCTCTCCTACCGCGAGCGCCGCGTGCTCGAGCTGCGCTACGGCCTCGGCGGCGAGCACCCGCGCACCCTCGACGAGGTCGGCCGCACGTTCAACGTGACGCGCGAGCGCATCCGCCAGATCGAGAACCAGTCGCTGAAGAAGCTGCAGAGCCTCGCCGAGGCGCAGAAGCTGCGGGATGTTGCGTAGGCGCTGAGGCCGCCGCATGGTGCTCGAAGGGCCCGCTCCGGCGGGCCCTTTGTCGTTTCTCGGAAGGTCGTCCATCCGTCCAGGGGCGCCCTTCACTCGCGCGCGGCTGAGCCGATCCCCCTGAGCGTGCCCTTCGATCTCAACAGCGCGCTCGCCAAGCTGATCGAGCTCAACGGCTCGGACCTCCACCTGAAGATCCCGTCGCAGCCCCTGTGCCGCGTCGACGGCGAGCTCGTGCCGATCCCGGGCACCGAGCCGCTGCGGGCCGAGGACACCGAGGGGGCCGTCCGGCAGATGCTCGGCGGCGACGGCGCGAAGCTCGCCGAGTTCGACGCCGAGGGCGAGACCGACTTCGCCTACGCGGTCAGCGGCCTCGCGCGCTTCCGCGTCAACGCCTTCCGCCAGCGCGGCTCCGTCTCCGTCGTCATGCGCGCGATCCCGTACGGGATCAAGACGATCGAGGAGCTCGAGCTGCCGCCGGTCATCCGCGAGCTCGCCGAGGAGGAGCGCGGCATCATCCTCCTCACCGGCACCACCGGCTCGGGCAAGTCGACCACGCTCGCGGCGATGATCGACCACATCAACTCGACGAAGGCCCGTCACATCGTGACCATCGAGGACCCGATCGAGTTCCTGCACCAGGACAAGCGCTCGGTCATCAACCAGCGCGAGATCGGCATGGACACCGGGTCGTTCAAGAGCGCCCTGCGCCGCGTGCTGCGCCAGGACCCCGACGTGATCCTCATCGGCGAGATGCGCGACGAGGAGACGGTCCAGACGGCGCTGAGCGCCGCGGAGACCGGCCACCTCGTCTTCTCGACGGTCCACACCGTGGACGCCGGCGAGACGATCAACCGCCTCATCGAGTTCTTCCCGCCGCACATGCACAACCAGGTGCGGTCGATGATCTCCGGGACGCTGAAGGGCGCCGTGTCGCAGCGCCTGGTGCCGACGGCGGACGGCAAGGGCCGCGTCGCCACCTGCGAGGTGCTGCGCATGACGGGCCGCGTGCGCGACCTCATCATGAACCCGCAGGAGACCGGCAAGATCCCGGAGGTCATCGCCGACGGCGGCTACTACGGCATGCAGACGTTCGACCAGGCGCTCTTCGCCCACCTCAAGGCGGGCAAGATCACGATGGAGGACGCCGTGCAGTTCGCCACCAGCCCGCACGACTTCAAGCTCCTCGTGGCCGCCGACGGCCGGCGCGGCACGACCATGGACGACCTCCAGCAGGCCGAGGACCAGCGCGGCAGCCAGCCGGCGTCCGCCGTGCTGCGCTGAGCTTCAGCGGGAGGGCGCGCCGGGACGCCGTCGGACACGCGTCCAAGCGGGCGGCCGAGGTACGGCTAGCCCACCTACCCTCCATCCGGCGCATCGGGGAGGGTCGTCTGCGACATGCAGACCACACTCGCGCAGTACAACGAGACGCAGTCCACCGACTCCTTCACGCTGCAGAACTCCAAGCTGCTGAAGGTCTCGCTGGGCGGTCGGACGATCCAGGCCAAGGTGGGGTCGATGGTCGCCTACCAGGGCGACGCGACCTTCGAGCACGCCGGCTCCGGCGGCATGACCCGCATGCTGAAGAAGGCGGTGACCGGCGAGGGTCAAGAGCTCATGAAGGTCAGCGGGACGGGGGAGGTGTTCCTCGCCGACCAGGCCCAGGACATCCACCTCGTCTACCTCGAGGGCGAGAAGATCACCGTCAACGGCCCGAACCTGCTCGCCTTCGACGCCGACATCGACTGGGACATCGAGCGCGTGCAGGGCGTGTCCGGCCTCATGGGCGGCGGCCTCTACAACACCTCCCTCCAGGGGACCGGCTGGGTGGCGATCCTGTCCGACGGGCCGCCCGTCCTGCTCGACGTCTCGGCGGCGCCGACCTTCGCCGACGCGCAGGCGGCGATCACGTGGTCGCAGGGCGTCACCACCGCCGTCAGGACCGACTTCAAGATGAAGGACCTCATCGGCAAGTCGTCGGGCGAGTCGGTCCAGATGGCGTTCTCCGGCCAGGGCTGGGTGCTCGTGCAGCCGTCCGAGGGCCAGGTCGCGGGGGCGTCGAACGGCAACGGCGGCGGCGGGGCCAAGCCGGGCGGGGCGCTCGGCTCGCTGCTGGGCGGCTGAGGGCGGGATCACCTCGTTGGCGATCGGCTCGCGGGGATCGCGCGAGGGTGCCGTCCGGCGTGACGGCACCGGCGCCGCGATCCCTGCGGCCGGTGCGTGCTTTGCCGTGCGCTCCACAAAGCTTCACCTTGTATAGTGCTGGCAGATGGCTGTGGACCCGTCCTGTCCCGTCTGCCGCACCGCGGACATCATCTGCGGCAAGTGGACGCTGCTCCTCATCCGCGACCTGGCCGAGGGGCACTCCCGCTTCTGCGAGCTCGAGCGCTCGCTGCAGGGCATCTCGCCGCGGACGCTCTCGCTGCGCCTGCGCGCGCTCGAGGAGGAGGGCATCGTGGAGCGCCACACGTTCCCCGAGGTGCCGCCGCGCGTCGAGTACGCGCTGACGGAGAAGGGGCTCGCGCTGCTGCCCATCATCGAGGACATGCGCTCCTACGGGCAGCGCTGGCTGGGCGGCGGCGACTGCGCCGTGGTCCAGGCGCCGGTCATCGCCGCGTAGCGCCGCGCGCCCGCGGGGCGCGTCACTCGCCCGCCCCGTCCGTCCGTCCAGGGGATCGCAACCCTGGGGCGCGAGGTGCGTTCCGACCCATCGATGTCCCGCTCCTCCCGGTCGGCACGGATCCCTGCAGGGCTTGCACGGGAGGCGACCGCCGCTAGCCTGCCCGCGGTGCCCGCTGCGCCGCTCACCCGGCGGCGCGCGCTGGCGCTCGGCGCCGCCGCCGGCCTGTCGTCGCTGCTGACCGACGTCGGGTCCGCCCGCGCGGTCGTCCGGGCGTCGTCGCGTGCCGCAGCTCCTCGAGGCTTCGGCCTGCCGCTGCCGCACGACGTCTTCGGCGCCGACCGCCGGACCGCGGTGCTGCGCGCGCCGCGCCGCTTCGACGTCGTGGGCATCCGCGGCGCCGGGCTCGCGCAGGCGCGCCTCGAGGTGCGCGTGCGCCGGCGTGGCCGGGCCTGGAGCCCGTGGGTGCCGCTCGGCGCCGGCGGCGACCACCGCCCGGACACCGGCACGGGCGACCACGCATCCGATCCCGTGTGGGCGGGCGGTTCCGACGAGCTGCAGCTGCGCTGCGCGCGGCGCCCGAGGGGTCCGCTGCGCCTGCACTTCGTCACGGTCCCGGCCGCCGCGAAGCGCCGTGGCGCCCGTGCGTCGGCGCGGATCGCCCGGGCCGCAGCCGCGCGCCCGCCGCAGGCGGGGGCGTCGCAGGCGGGGCCGCCGCCGATCATCCCGCGCTCGGAGTGGGGCGGCGATCGCGTCGTCCCGCGGGCCAAGCCCGAGATCGGCGACGTGCAGGTCGCGTTCGTCCACCACACCGTGTCGGCCAACGACTACGGACCCGAGGACTCCGCCGGGATCGTCCTCGGGATGGCCAAGTACCACCGCGACGTCAACGGGTGGAACGACCTCGGCTACAACTTCGTCGTCGACAAGTACGGCCAGATCTTCGAGGGACGCGCCGGCGGCATCGACCTGGCCATCGTGGGCGCGCACGCGCAGGGCTACAACTCGCACTCGACCGGCATCGCCAACATCGGCACGTTCACGGCCACGGGGCAGACGGCGACGGCGATCGAGGCGATGGCGCGGCTGATCGCGTGGAAGCTGCCGCTCCACGGCGCGCCGGTGAGCGGCAAGGTCGTGCTCAAGAGCCTCGGCGGGCCGCTCAACCGCTACACGTCGGGCACCCCCGTGACGCTGGACCGCATCTCGGGTCACCGCGACGGCGACGCGACCGAGTGCCCCGGCGACGCGCTCTACGCCCAGCTGCCGCAGCTGCGACAGCGCACGGCCCAGCTCGCGCCCGCCGTGGTGGCGCCCTCGGCCGGGTTGGCCATCGCCATGGCGCCGCCCGTCGCGGAGGTGCCGTACGGCGAGCAGCTCCAGCTCTCCGGGTCCGTCACGGCGCCCGCGGGCGGCGCGGTGGCCGGCCAGTCCGTCACGGTCGAGAAGCAGCGCGGGGCGCGGTGGGTGACGATCGCCCGCGTCACCGCGGACGCCAACGGCGCGTGGTCGGCCTCCGTCGCCTGGCGGGCCACCGGCGCCGTGCGGGCACGCGCGGCCGTGCCCGGCGCCGGCGCCGTCACCACGGCCGCCGTGCAGGTGGCGTGCGTGCCGCTGCTGGATGCCGCGGCGCGGACGACGCGCGTGCTGGCGGGCACGTCGCTGGCGGTCTCGGGGACGGTGCGGCCGTTGGCGCCGATCACCGTCACGGTCGAGCAGCAGGGCCGCGACGGCGTGTTCCGGCGCGTGCGGACGGTGACGATCAAGCCGCGCCGCTCCCGCTTCCGAGCGAAGGTGGCGCTGCGCGAGCCGGGGCTCTACCGCCTGACGCCGCACACGGGCCGCGGCAAGGCGAAGGCCTCGGCATCGGCGCTGTACGTGCGCGCCGTGCGCAACGCGCGCTCGCTGCGGCCGTCGTCGTCGCCGAGCGCGCCGTCGCCGGGCGCGCCGTCGCCGGGCGGCGTGGCCGCGGACGTCTGAGTCTCCGCCGCGGGTCTACAGCCCGGCCGGGTGGCGCGCGTGGAAGCCGCGCGAGCTGCGCGGCGTAGCCTGCCAGCGCGATCCGCCGTCGGACCGGCCGCTGGTGTCGAAGCGCAGACCCGCGACCACCATGTAGGCGTGGGTCTTGCTCCCGTACACGGTGATCCAGGTGCCCTGCCCGCGCCGGCCCCAGCGGGCGAGGCCGGTCGAGTCGAGCGTCGCGTCGAGCAGGTCGGCGCCGTGCAGCGCGAACGAGACGGAGCCGGAGCAGTCGTAGGCGGTGTCGTCGAAGCTGCCGTGGCCGCCGCCGTAGCGGTAGGGGAGGGTGGCGATGCGGTTGGCGGCGGCGATGACCGCGACCACGGCTGCGGGAGCGCCGGCCGGCGCGGTGGCGAGGCCGTCTTCGCCGAGCGTCGCCGTCGCCGGGGCGGTCGGCGTGCCTCCGGGCGCCTGCGCTCGCACGGCCCGCTTGTGCGGATGTGCGTCGTAGGCGGTGCCGCCAGTGCTCGCGCCGCGGGCGGCGTGCGCGGCACGCGCAGCGCCCGGCAGCGCGGCGGCGAGCGCGCAGACGGCGAGGACGGCGGTGGCGCGAAGGGACATCGCTGACCTCCTCTTCGGCACGCCGCGCCGCTCCTCCTGATCTGGGCGCGGTCCTGCAGGTCCGATCGCGTCCGATCGCTCGCGCAGAGCGCCCGGGGGCGGGGCGGGCGCCTTTGCGGTCCATGTGACCGCAAACGCGCCCGGCGCGCGGGGGGCCCGGGCGGGCTCACGAATGCCGGGCGCCTTTGCGGTCCGTGTGACCGCAAACGGGCCCGCGCCGCGGGGGTGGGCCGTGAGCGGCGGGGGCCGGACGGACTGCAACAGATCGTGCGTGCGGCAGGACCGGGGGGCGCGCGGGCGAACGGCACGGCATGCGCAACCGCCAGCTGCACGCCGCGCTCGCCGCGTTCGCCGAAGAGGCCGCCTTCCTGCTCGCCGCCGACACGGCGCAGGGCGCGGACGTGCCCTTCGAGGTCGTGGAGCTGAGCGGCAGCCGGCGCGACGCGCCGCTGTACTGCTACCGCCCGCTGACCGCGAGCTTCATCGACGAGCGCCAGTCGATGCTCGGCCGGCTGCCCACCTACCTGCCGGCCGTCCACGCCCTGGCGGCCTGCGGCGGCCTCGACCACTACCTCGTCGCCCGCGGCGAGGCGCGCGTCCCCGGCGGCGGCCGCGCTCGCGCCGAGGCGGCGCTGCGCCACTTCCTCGCCCGCGCGTTCGAGGACTCCACCGACTTCGAGCTCTCGGCCGAGCGCCTCGCCCGCGCCTACGAGGAGCTCGAGAGCGTGGTCATGGAGGGGCGTGCCCTCGCCGAGGTCGTAGCTCCGGTGCTCGGGCTCGCGATCGCCTCGAGCGAGGTGCCGCTCGGCGACGGCCTGACGCTCGTCCGCGCCGACGCGTGCCCGGACGCGCCCGCCGACGCGCTGCGCGAGCGCGAGGACGGCGGCCGGCTGGTGCTGGCGCGGCTCGTCTGGGAGGCGGCTCCCGGCGACGAGGCGCCGCTGCGCCATGCCGTCGTGCGCCTGCGGCGGCTGCTCACCTCGCTGCGGCTGTACGACGCCGCCGGCATCGTGCTCGCCCGGACCGCGTGGACGCGCACCGGCGGCAGCGCCTGGCAGCCGTTCGCGCTGGGCGGCGGCGCCGAGCCGCGCGGGGTCTGCGTGGTGCCGGCGCAGCAGGAGGACGAGCTGCGCGCCTTCCTCTCGCTCATCGGGCGGCGCACGCCGCGCAGCGGCGAGCTCGCGTGGGCGCTGCGGCGCTT
Source organism: Baekduia sp. (assembly GCA_035765735.1). Classification (GTDB taxonomy): domain Bacteria; phylum Actinomycetota; class Thermoleophilia; order Solirubrobacterales; family Solirubrobacteraceae; genus Baekduia. Next base: position 40,175 of record DASTWY010000036.1, read on the forward strand.
CGAGCTCGCCAACGACCGGCCGCGGCCCTCCGAGGCGCTCACCGACGTCCTGCTCGCGCTGCGTGCGCTGCTGGAGGCCGAGGGCCCGCAGAGCGGCCGCCTGGCCGGCCGGGTCGCCGCGCTGTGCGCGATCCCCGAGCACCGCGCGCAGGTGACGGAGCGCATCGCGCACCTGGTCGCGCTCGAGCGCTCCGTGATCGCGGGGGTGGCGCCGGAGGACGCCGCCCTCGAGCCGCTCGTCGACGAGCTGACCGGCTGGCTGCGCGCGCTCCTGCGCGACGTCCTGTGCGGGCATCTCGACTCGGACCTGCGCGCCGTCGCCGACGGCCTGCTGGCCGAGGAGGACGCCCGCCAGCGCACGAGCGTCTGAGCTCAGCGGCGCTGAGCCATCGCGTGCACGGCGATCCGCCCGGCGATCGCGCGTGCCGCGTCGAGGATCGCGCCGTCGCGATCGACCGCGGGGTCGTAGGCGCTGAGCGCCGCCGCCACCACGGGGCCGCGGTCGAAGACCCGGTCGACGATCCGCAGCACCGCGTCCAGCGACGCCCCGCAGGGGGCGGCGTAGGCGTTGGCGCGGCCGACCGAGGGGTCGAGCACGTCGAGGTCGACGTGGAGGTAGGTGCGTGCCGGCAGCGCGGCGAGCGCGCGGTCCCGCGCCACCGGCTCGATCGCCCCCGGCACCACGTGCACGCCGCTGGCCTCCATGCGCGCGCGCTGGTAGGCGGCGAGATCGCGGACGCCCAGCAGCGCCACCCGCTCCTCCGGCACCGGCACGTGGCCGTCGATCCGCTCGCGCTGCGCGCGCCAGCACCGACCCGTCAGCACCGACAGGGCCATCACGTCGAGGAAGCCCGACTCGTTGTCCTCCGGGTCGTCGAGGTCCGCGTGCGCGTCGAGCCACACGACGCCGAGATCGGTGTCGCCGGCCCCGGCGACCGTCGCCGCCGCGCTCAGGCAGCCGCCCGCCAGCACGAGCGGGAACGCCCCGCGCGTCACGGCGGAGCGCACGTCGCGGGCGAGCTGCCGCAGCACGTCGAACGTCCGTGCCAGCTCGGGCGCGCCGGCGTCGCCGCCTGCGACCCGCTGCAGCGTCGGCGCCCAGCCGGCGCCCTCCAGCAGCGCGTGCAGGTCGGGGTCGCCGGCGAGCAGCGCCGCCCCGGCGCCCATCCCGCGGTCGGGCAGGCCGTGCTCGAACGGCCAGGAGATCACCGCCAGCGGCGGTGCGGTCGCATCGGCGTCGGCCGCCATCAGAACGCGGCGGCCTCGAGCAGGGCGGTGCGCTCGGCGCCGCTGGCGAAGAGGTGGCGGTGGACGGCGACGAGCCCGTCGACGTCGTGCACGTCGCCGTCGAGGTGCGGGACGATGATCGGGTCGTCGTCGCCGAGCTCGCGCACGAGCCGCTCGACGGCCGCGGCGTCCCGGTGGGCGAGCACCCGGAACTCGCTCAGCGTGCGCGCCACCTTGCGCGCCAGCGCGGTGTCGCCGTCGAGCTCGGCGGCGAGGGCGTCGACGTCGAGCTCCTCGTCGCCGCCCGCCAGCGGGTGCACGCGGTTGACCACGAGCCCGCCGAACGGCATGCCGGCCTCGCGCAGCTTGCCACGGAAGAAGATCGCCTCCTCGACGGGCTCGCGCTCGGGCGACGTGACGATGAGGAAGGTCGTGGCCGGGTCGCCGAGCAGCGCCTTCACGCCGCTGGCGCGCTCGCGGAAGCCGTCGAGCACGCCGCTCAGCGCGCCGAAGAAGACGCTGAGGTCCTCCATGAGGTCGACGCCCGTCACGCGCCGCAGCACCGAGAACACCACGCTCGTCCCGCGGCCGACGAACCGCGCCGCCAGGCCGCTGGGCGCCAGGAAGAGGCGCAGGGCACGGCCCTCGAGGAAGCTCGTCAGGCGGTCGGGCGCGTCGAGGAAGTCCAGCGCGTTGCGCGACGGCGGCGTGTCGAGCACGATCGCGTCGAAGTCGCTGGACCGGTCGAGGTCGTACAGCTTCGCCACCGCGGTGAACTCCTGCGAGCCGGCGACCGCGCTCGAGAGCTCGCGGTAGATGCGGTTCGACAGGATGTCGTCGCGCGTGCGCTCGTCGGGGGCGAGGCGCTCGATCAGCTCGTCGAACGTCCGCTTCGGGTCGAGCATCATCGCCCACAGCTCGCCGGTGATCTCGATCCCGTGGCCCTCGAACCGCGACGGGTCGACCAGCCGCGGCTCGGAGCCGAGCTCCTCGATCCCTAGCGCGTCGGCCAGGCGCCTAGCCGGGTCGATCGTCACCACGGCGACGCGCAGGCCCTGCGCGGCGAGGCCCATCGCGATGGCCGCGGAGGTGGTCGTCTTGCCCACGCCGCCCGAGCCCGCGCAGATGCAGACCCGCTTGCCCGCGAGCCGGTCCGCCACGCTCACGCGCGTCCCCTCATCGGACGAGCTCCCGCCCGAGCCGCTGGAGGTCCTGCCGCCCGAGCGCGGGCGTGAAGAGGAACGGCAGCGAGCGCACCTCGATGCCCGGCAGGCCGCGCCGCAGCCGCGCCACCTGCGCCCGGTGGCCTCGCGCCCGCGCGGCCTCCGCGCGCGCCGCCCGCACCGGCGGTGAGGTGCCGACCGCCGCGAGCGTCTCGACGTCGGCATGGGAGAACCGCTGCGGCAGCACCCCGTTGACCACCACCGCCGCGAGCCGCTGGCCCAGCTCGCGCGCCAAGGCGTCCTCCAGCGCGAGCGTCTCGTTGACCGGCATCTCCTCGGGCGCGGCCACGGCGACGATCGCGGTGCGGTCGGGGTCGGACAGCATGGAGTGGATGATTCCCCCCTGGCGGGCGATCGGACCCATCCTGGCCGCATCCGCGAAGGTGCCGGGGGCGGTGAGGACCGCGACGCCGTGGCCGGTGGCGGGCGCGTCGAGGATCACGAGGTCGTACGGGTGGGCGCCGGGCGTCCGCCGGTCGGGCTGCGCCAGCTCCCACACCTTGCCGACCGTCAGCAGCTCCCGGAGCCCGGGCGTCGCCGCGGCGAGGTAAGCGAACATGCGGCTCGCGGCGAGCAGGTCCGCGACGCCGCGCGGCAGCTGGTCGCGCAGGTACTCCTCGAGCGCCGACTCTGGGTCGATCGAGATGTGGTGCAGGCCGTCGGCGACGGCGCGCTCGACGAACACGCCGGAGCCGTCGTTCGCGGCCCTGCCGGCCAGCGTGCGGGAGACATCGTCGCGGGCGGCGACCTCGGCGACGATCGTGCGCAGCCCGCGCTCCGCCGCGGCGAGCGCCAGCGCCGCGGCGACCGTCGACTTGCCGACGCCACCCTTCCCGGTCACGACGAGCAGCGGCTTGGCCAGGAGGTCGCGCATCCGTCCGGCTTCCACCCTATCGGCGTCCAGCTCGTGCCCCGGATGCTCAAGATCGCCAGCGGGCGGCCGATGGACCTCGGGCCATGTCCGCATCGCCCAGCATCCCGTCCTCCGGGCCGACGCTGGCCGAGGCGATCATCCGCCGGGTGTTCGCGCGTCCGCCCAAGGCGTTCGTGGACGGCGAGCTCCTCGAGGCGCTCGAGCACGCCGACGCCGCCGAGCCCGTCGCGGTCCCGGTCGACCCGGCGCGCGAGCCCCGCAAGGGCCAGCGCGTCGACGTCCGGGTCTAGCCCGGCTCCTCCTCGCCCTCCCAGTAGTCCGCGGGCTCGAGCCGGCCCACCACGCCGAGGCCGCGGAGGAAGATCGTGCCCGAGTCCGGGTAGTGGATCATGTCGTTCGGGTCGTCCAGGCTCCAGCCGAGCAGCTCGAGCCCCGCCTCGCCGGCCTCGAACGAATGGGCCACGCCGCTCCCGGCCGGCCGCGCCACCACCGACCCGCGGCGCACGTCGAAGCGATCGTCGCCGAGGCGCACCGCGCCCGCGCCGCCGAGCACGACGAAGAGCTCCTCCTCGGCGCTGTGGCAGTGGTGCAGCGAGCTTCGGCCGCCCGGCGCGACGCGCACGTGGCGCATCCCGGTGGCCTCCGCGCCGAGCGCGTCGCCGATGCCGCGGACCTTGCGGCGCACGGTGCCGCGGTGCGTCTCGCTGGGCGGGACGTCCTCGAGCGCGGCGATCGTCGCCGGCCGGGGCTCCGGCGGGGTGAGCTGCGGCGGGCCCGCGGCCGCCTCCGCCACGTACGGATGCTCGACGTCGGCCGGCAGCCAGCGGGGCCCCACCCACATCACGCCGGCGCGGGGCAGCCAGGTGAGGTTCTGGATGGCCCGCGGGCCGAAGACGAGATAGGTCAGCCCGGCGTCCCCCGCGATCAGCGTATGCGCCGCCTCGCGGACGCGGTGCAGGAGGACGTCGCCGGCGCCCACCGCGTACGTCCTGCCGTCCTGCCAGCTGAAGCCCGAGCCCTCGAGGACGTAGAAGAGCTCCTCCTCGTCGGCGTGCACGTGGGCCGGCGACGAGGCCGCGTGCGGCTCGAGCTCGCCGAGCAGGACGCCCGCGCGGATCGCGCCCGCCGCGCGCGCCAGGTCGCGCCACCGGCCGGCCATGTGCCCGGCGCGCCGCTCGGCAGCCGGCACGTCGTCCCAGTGCACGACGTTCGGGTGGTGCATCCGGCGGCGATGCTATCCGCACGCCCGGGAGGAATCGCCGATCGCACTGCGAATACCGGCCCCGATGGGTCCCGACCAGACCACGACGGAGCCTTCCGTGGAGACCGAGAGCCGTATGAAGGTCATTGCCTTCGCCAACCAGAAGGGCGGCGTCGCCAAGACGACGACGACCCTCAACCTCGCCGTGGCGTTCGCCGAGAAGGGCCATCGCGTCCTGTGCGTGGACATGGACCCGCAGGGGAACCTCACGATGTCGCAGGGCATCGATCCCGACTGCGTCGAGCAGTCGATGTACGACGTGCTGGTCCACCACCTGTCCATCCGCGAGGTGATCCGCAAGCGCGAGGTCGACATCGCCTGCGCGTCGATCGACCTCGCCGGCGCGGAGATCGCCATGTCCGCGCAGATCGGCCGCGAGCGCTCCCTGCAGAAGGCGCTGCGTGCCGTCGAGGACGACTACGACTTCGTCTGCATCGACACGCCGCCGAGCCTCGGGCTGCTCACGATCAACGCCCTGACGGCCGCGGACAAGGTGATCGTCCCCGTGCAGTGCGAGTATCTGTCCATGCGGGGCCTCATCCAGCTCCAGAACACCCTTCAGATGATCCGCGAGAACCTCAACCCCGACGTGGACATCGAGGGCATCCTGCCGACGCTGATGGACACCCGCACCGTCCATGCCAAAGAGGCCATCGAGATCCTGGAAGAGAACTTCGGCGACCGCGTGTTCGCGTCGCGGATCAAGAAGACGATCCGCTTCGCCGAGGCGCCCGTGAAGGGCATGTCGGTCCTGAAGTACGAACCGGACGGGATGGCCGCCCAGTCCTATCGCGAACTCGCGAAGGAGGTTCTCGCCAATGGCAAGCGGTAAGCGGGCCAGCATGAGGGAGGGTCCGCTCGCGGCCCTCTTCCGTCGCACTGACGAAGAGGCCGGCCAGCAGCCGGAGACGACGAACGAGCAGGCCGCTCCGGCGCCCGCCGAGGCGCAGGCCCAGCAGCAGCCGCCCGCGGCGGCGCGGGCCGAGGCGCCGTCGCAGCCGCGTGCCGCCGAGCCCACGGGCCAGGTGCCGCCGGCCACGCCGGCCGGCGCCGCGCGCCAGCGCGAGGCCCAGCCGGAGGTCCCGCCGCACCCGCGCGAGACCGGCTACCCGCACCCGTCGCTGGCCGCCCGGCCGGAGCCGGTGGAGGAGCCCCGTCGCGAGGAGTCGCGCGTGCCGTCGGCGACCGAGCGGCTGCGCCACGCGTTCTCGTCGGAGATCCCGGACGACATCCTGGCCCCGCCGACGCCCGAGCCCGAGGCGGAGCCCGCGGCGGTCGTGGGCGACCCGTACGCCCGCATCGAGCAGTCGCCGTGGAGCACCCCGGTCGCCGGCCAGCCGGTCATCCGCGTGGTGGGCGTCGGCGGCGCCGGTGTCAACGCCGTCAACCGCATGGTCGAGGCCGAGGTCCAGGGCGTGGAGTTCCTGGCCATCAACACCGACCTGCAGTCGCTCCAGCAGTCGACGGCCGACCTGACGCTGCACATCGGCCCGCAGGTCACGCGCGGCCTCGGCGCCGGGTCCAACCCGGACCTCGGCCGTCAGGCGGCGATGGAGGAGTACGACCGGATCAAGTCCCTGCTGAAGGGCAGCGACATGATCTTCATCGCCGCCGGCTCCGGCGGCGGCACGGGCACCGGCGCGGCGCCGATCGTCGCGCGCATCGCCCGTGAGGTCGGCGCGCTCACCGTCGGCATCGTCACGAAGCCGTTCGGCTTCGAGGGCACCCGCCGCGCGCAGGCCGCGCAGACGGGGATCGAGGCGCTGCACGCCGAGGTCGACACGCTGATCGTCGTGCCGAACAACCGCCTGCTCAGCGTGCTGGACAAGCACACGTCGATGGTCGACGCCTTCCGCGTCGCCGACGACGTGCTGCGTCAGGGCGTGCAGGGCGTCTCGGACCTCGTGACGCTGCCGGGCATCATCAACCTCGACTTCGCCGACGTGCGGACGATCATGTCCGAGGCTGGCGCGGCCCTGCTCGGCATCGGCATGGGCGTCGGGGAGAAGCGCGCGATCGAGGCGGCCGAGCAGGCCGTGTCGTCGCCGCTGCTCGAGACGAGCATGGACGGCGCTCGCTCGATCCTGCTCTCGATCACCGGTGGCCGCGACCTCTCGCTGTGGGAGGTCAACGAGGCCGCCAAGACGGTGTCGGCGGCCGCGCATCCGGACGCCAACATCATCTTCGGCGCGATGGTCGACGAGAAGCTCGAGGACCAGGTCTGGGTCACGGTCGTCGCCACGCGGTACGGCAACGCGCCGAAGCCCAAGCGCGAGAACCGGCTCCAGGAGCCTGCGGGCGAGGTGCGCGTCGAGCGTCGCACCCCGCCGGCCCGCGAGCCCGTCTCGGCCCGCGGCGGCGTCGTGCGGGACCTGGACGTGCCGGAGTTCCTGCCGCGCCGGTAGGGCCGGATCGACAGCTGGGTTGGACTTCGAGGGCCCGCGCCGATCGCGGGCCCTCGGTCATCGTGCGGCGGCACGAGGCTCGGGCGTCGGTGGCCCGGCGACCGAGCAGTGGTTCGGCCATGTCACGGCCAGTACGGTTCGATCATGCGCGTCGGCCGCGACGACCTTGAGAGCTTCAAGCGCTCGGTTGGGCCTGCCCCGCCACCCGTCGAGCCGCTGCTCTCGCCGGCCGACGAGGTGCGGGTCATCGTGGACGCGAGGACCGATGATGCCGGCGCTGACGCCCGACGGGCGCGCGTCCGCGCCCTGCTGCGCCGGCCAGCGCCTCCGACGGGCGCGGACGCCGAGATCGTCGTGCTGCTCGCGGCGGCTGGCGCGCTTCCGCTCGACCGGCCCGAGGATCGCCTCAACGCACGCGTACGGCTCGCCGAGATCGGTCGAATGGCCGACCCGCCCCCGGAGGTGCGAAAGCTCCTTCAGCGGCACGGCCTGCAACCGGGGGACAGCCAGGCGTTCGCCGACGCGTTGCTTCCGCCGAAACACGAGGTCGGCGCGTTCAAGCAGAACAGCTATCACGGCCCCTACCAGGTCGGCTAGCCAACTCGCCGCGTCAGACTCGGACGTCGCCACCCCGTGCCCCCTGATCCGCCCATCGTCATCCGGCCCTGGGAACCGCGTGACCGCGACGCGGTCGACAGCTTCCGGGAGCTGCAGCAGGCCAAGTCAGGGCAGACGGTCACGCTGGACGAGCTGTAGAACGGGCCCCCGGTTCCACGGCCCTTCGGCCCGCCGCGGGGGCCTCTTCGAGGCGGTGATCGATGATGTCGCCACGGAGCGCAGCGGGGTGCGCCGACCGATGCCGCTGACGTTCGCGGCCCGGCCGCAGAAATACTGGCGACCACGCCGGGACCGCCGGCACCTGGCGCATCCCCGCGGAGCGGAGCTTGGTGGCGTCGTCGAGCGACGCCGGACCACCGACGCCTGAGCCGCGCCGCGGCCACCAGCCCAGCGAACCGCCGGTTCGTGCGAGGATCCGCGGCTGTGAGGGGAGTCGTCGCCGCCGGCCATCCGGTGTCCGCCGAGGCGGGCGCCGCCGTGCTGCGCGAGGGCGGCAACGCGGTCGACGCCGCGGTCGCGGCGTGCCTGGCCGCGTGGGCGGCCGAGCCGCTGCTGACCGGCCCGGGCGCCGGCGGCTACCTGCTCGTGGCGGGCGCCGGCGAGACGCCCGTGATGCTGGACTTCTTCGTCGCCGCGCCTTCGGGGGGCGACCGCGCGCCGCTGACGCCGGTCGACGTCTCGTTCGGCGACGCGACGCAGATGTTCCACGTCGGCGCGGCGTCCTGCGGCGTGTACGGCACGCCGGCCGGCCTGGAGGAGGCGGCGCGGCGCTGGGGCCGCCTGCCGCTCGCCGACCTCGCCGCGCCGGCGGCCCGGCTCGCCCGCGACGGCGTGGCGCTGAACGCCGCGCAGGCCTACGTCTTCGAGATCCTCGAGGCGATCGTGCGCTCGACGCCCGAGGCGGCGGGGATGTTCGCGCCCGAGGGGCGGGCCCTCCGCGAGGGCGAGCGCTTCCGCTCGGTGGAGCTGGCCGAGACGATCGAGCGCTTCGGCGCGGAAGGCGCCGCGCCGTTCTACCGCGGGGACCTGGCCGCCGCGGCGATCGACCGCATCGCCGCCGGCGGTGGGACGCTCACCGCGCACGACCTCGACGCCTTCACGGCCGAGCACCGTGAGCCGGCGCGCGTGGCCTACCGTGGCCGCCAGGTCCTCACCAACCCACCCCCGGCGGCCGGCGGTGCGCTGCTCGCGCTCGCCCTCGCCCGCCTGGACGCCCATGGCCACCGCAACGGCGGCACCGGCCCGTCGCCCGCCGACCTCGTCGACGCCATGGCGCTGGCGCACGCCGCGCGGACGCCGGAGTTCGACGCGGGCCTCGCCGAGCCGGGGTTCCTGGAGCGCTTCCTCTCGTCCCAGCTCGGCTCGACGACCCACGTCGCGGTGCTCGACGGCGAGGGCCGGGCGTGCTCGGTGACGTGCACCAACGGCGAGGGCTCGGGCATCGTGGTGCCCGGCACCGGCATCCACCTCAACAACGTGATGGGCGAGGAGGACCTGAGCCCGCTCGGCTTCTTCGCCGCGCCGCCGGGGCGGCGCATGCCGTCGATGATGGCGCCGACCGTCGTCCTCGGCGAGGGCGGCGTCGAGCTGGCGCTCGGCAGCGCCGGCTCCAACCGGATCCGTTCGGCCATCCTCCAGACGATCGTCGGCGTGGTCGACCACGGGCTCGACGCGCGCGCCGCCGTGGAGGCGCCGCGCCTGCACCTGGAGGACGGCACCGTCTACGCCGAGCCGGGCGTCGACGTCGGCGGGATGCGCGAGGCCGGCTTCGACGTCCAGCCGTTCCGCGCCCGCAACCTGTTCTTCGGTGGCGTCCAGGCGGTGGAGCGCGACCCCGTGACCGGTCGGGTCACCGGCGCGGGGGACCCGCGGCGCGGTGGCGCCGCCGTGGCCGCATGACCCGCCCCTCGCGGGTCCGCGGCGCCATGGCGGCCGCGGTGCTCGGCGTCTGCGCCGCGCCGGCTCTCGGCTGCAACGCGCCGGTGCCGGCCGACCTGTTCGTCGTCCAGCGCAGCGGCTCGATCCCGGGCGCGCGGCTCACGCTGCGGCTCACCGACGACGGGGGCGCCTACTGCAACGGCGGGGCACGGCACGAGATCACGTCCGCCCAGCTGCTCGAGGCGCGCGGGCTTCGCCGGGACCTCGACGGCGAGCAGGACCAGGACAACGGCCTGGCCGAGCGCCACCTGGACCTGCCGCCCGGCCGCGTGTCCACGCTGAGCTACCGCGTCCGCAGCGAGAACGGCACGGTCGCCTTCAGCGACACGTCGCCGCACCAGCCGCACGCCTTCTACGAGATCGCCAAGCTCACGCGCGACATCGCGCGCGGCGCCTGCGGGCTGCCGCGCTGACGGTCAGCCGAAGCGGACCTTGCCGTTCGAGCGCGCCTTGGCCTGCGCGCGCTCGATGAAGTCCAGCCGGCGCAGCGCGGCACGCAGCAGCCGCGCGAGCAGGCGCAGGCGGGCGTTCTCGGAGCGGAGGTCGAGCAGCCCCTGCTTGGCGTCGAGGCCGAACTCGACGGTCGCCGCCATCTCGTAGGCGCTCATGGCGGCGAGCTCCTCCGGCGCCATCACGCGGTCGGTCGCCTCCTCGACGAGCTCGCCGTACGCGGCGTGCGCGTCGGCGACCGTCGCCTCGTGCGGCTGCTCGGGCTTGTCGTCGAGGAACTCGACCTGGGCGGACGGATACGGCTGGTCGAAGTGCTCCTCCACCAGCCGGAAGGGGCGCGTGCCGCGTGTGAGGATGTCGAGCCGCCCGTCGGGATGGCGCTCCAGCACCTCGGCGACCTCCATCGCGCAGCCGTTGGTCTTCAGGCCGTCGTCGGTGGCCCAGACGATCCCGAACTCGCCGCCCTCCTCGAGGCAGGCCGCGATCATCGTCCGGTAGCGCGGCTCGAAGATGTGCAGGGGCACGATCTCGTGCGGCAGCGCGACGATCCCCAGCGGGAAGAGCGGGAAGTCGGCACGTCGCTCGCCCATGGCGCCACTATAGGTTGAGCCGGGCGCCGCGTGGCGCCGTATGCCTGAGGTGGGCTCGACCGCGATCGTCTGGTTCCGCCGCGACCTGCGCCTCCACGACCACCCGGCGCTGCACGCGGCGCTGCACGAGCACGACGACGTCGTGCCGGCGTTCGTCCTCGACGACGGGCTGCTGCGCGGCCGGTACGCCAGCGCGCCGCGAGCGCACTTCATGCTCGGGTGCCTCCGGGTCCTCGACGAGGAGCTGGCCGCCCGCGGCTCGCGGCTCGTCGTCCGCCACGGCGACCCCGAGCGGGAGCTGCCGGCGCTCGCGCGCGCCGTCGGCGCGGACGCCGTCGCCTGGACCAGCGACGTCTCGCCCTACGCCCGGCGGCGCGACCGGCGGGTGACCGCGGCGCTGCAGGCCGTGGGTGTGGCGGCCCGGCCGCACGGCGGCGGCTACCTCGGCGACCCGTGGCGGATCCGCACCGCCCGCGGACGGCCGTACACGGTCTTCTCGCCCTTCCACCGCGCGCTGGCCCGCGTCGAGCGCCGCCCCGTCCACCGCGCTCCCCGGGCGCTGCCGCCGCTGCCGCGCGGCCTCGACGCGGGCGCCGTGCCGCCCGCCGAGGCGCTGGGCCTCGACGGCGGGGTTCCCGAGCCGGCCGCCGAGCCCGGCGAGCGTGCCGCGCGGGCGGCCCTCGAGCGCTGGCTGCGCGACGGAATCGACCGCTACGCCGACCGCCAGGACGGGCTCGCGCGCGTGGCCAGCTCGGGGATGTCGCCCTGGCTGCGCTGGGGCTGCCTGTCGGCGCTGGAGTGCGAGCAGCGCGCGCTGCGGCACGGCGGCGCCGGAGCCGAGGCGTGGGTGCGCCAGCTCGCGTGGCGCGACTTCTACGCCCACCAGCTGCTCTTCTTCCCCGACAACCTGCGGCACGAGTTCCAGGAGCGCTACCGCGGGACGCTGCAGTGGTCGGACGACCGCGGGCACCTCGACGCCTGGCGCGCGGGGCGCACCGGCTATCCGCTCGTCGACGCCGGGATGCGGCAGCTGGTCCGCACGGGGTGGATGCCCAACCGCGTGCGGCTGGTCGCCGGCTCGTTCCTGACCAAGGACCTGCACCTGGACTGGCGCGCCGGCGAGCGCCACTTCGCCCGCCTGCTGCTCGACGGCGAGCCCGCCCAGAACAACGGCAACTGGCAGTGGATCGCCTCGACCGGCGCCGACCCGGCACCGCCCTTCCGCCGGCTCTACAACCCCTCGCGCCAGCAGCGCGCGCTCGACCCCGACGGCGCGTACGTCCGCCGCTGGGTGCCTGAGCTGCGCGACGTCCCGGCCGAGCGGCTCCCCGAGCCGTGGACGATGACGCGCGACGAGCAGGAGGCGGCCGGCTGCATCATCGGCGCCGACTACCCGGCGCCGATCGTCGACCACCTGCACGAGCGCCGGGTCGCGCTGGAGCGTTACGGCGCCGCGACCGGGTAGCCCGGCGAGCATGCGCATCGCCTTCCTGGGAACCGGCATCATGGGCGCGCCGATGGCCCGCCACCTCGCTGACGCCGGCCACGCGGTCACCGCCTGGAACCGCACCGCCGACAAGGCCCGGCCGCTGGCCGAGCACGGCGCCGAGATCGCCGAGACGCCCGCCGAGGCGGTCGCCGGGGCCGAGGTGGTGGTCACGATGCTCTCGGACGGCGACGCCGTCCGCGACGTCATGGAGCAGGCCGGCGACGCGCTGCCCGGCGGCGTGACGTGGTGGCAGGCGTCGACGGTCGGCATCGCCGCGACCGAGGAGCTGGTCCGGCTGGCGGACGATCGCGGCGCCGTCTACGTCGACGCGCCGGTGCTCGGCACGCGCGGCCCCGCCGAGGAGGGCACGCTCGTCGTGCTGGCGGCCGGCGACGACGCGGCGCTCGAGCGCTGCGCGCCGCTGTTCGATGCGGTGGGCGGCAAGACCGTGCGGCTGGGGGCGGCCGGCACGGCCACGCGCTTCAAGCTCGTCATGAACCACTGGGTGCTGGCCGTCACCGACGCGATCGCCGAGACGCTGGCGTTCGCCGAGGGCCTGGACCTGCCGCCGGAGCGCTTCCTCGACGCGATCGAGGGCGGCAACCTCGACATCGGCTACGCGCACCTCAAGGGGCCCGGCATGATCGCCGGGGAGCTTCCGCTGGCCTTCCCGCTCAAGCACGCCCTCAAGGACGCGGACCTGATCCTGGAGGCCGCCGAGCGCCACGACCTCGACCTCGCGCTCGCGCGGACGGTCCGCGAGCGCTTCGCCCGCGCCGCCGACAGCGGCCACGCCGACGACGACATGGGGATGGTGATCGCGGCTACGCGGCCTTCTCGGCCGTGACCATCAGGTTGTAGAAGACGGCCGGCGGGAGCCGCGGCTCGAGCAGCATGCGGTCGACGTGCTGGAGGCCGACGTAGCCGCGGAAGGCGTACATCTTCCACGCCCACGGCACGGTCTCCGGATCCGCGGTGGCCTCCAGGGCGCGGTTGGCCCAGCCGAACCAGTTGGCCAGCAGCTCCTCGCCGCGGACGCGGACGTCGGCGAACCCGGCGGCCTGGGGGCCGCGGGCGAGGTCGTCGGGCGTGAACGCATGCACGTCGACCATCGACTCGAGCTGGTGGTTGTCCGCGCCGCCGTCCTGGTGGCCCTCCTCGGCCGGGCGCGCCCGCATGAGCTGGCGCCAGACCGGCGCCAGCTGCGACGCGGCGCGCTTGGGCACGTTGGCGATCCGGTCGCCGTAGCGCGACGGCTCGCCGGCGAAGAGCGCCACGCCGCCGGGGCGCAGGACGCGGTGGATCTCCCGCCAGGCCTGGTCGAGGTCGGGCAGGTGGTGGAGGACCGCATGGCCGAGCACGAGGTCGAACGACGCGTCCTCGAACGGCAGCGCCTCCGCGTCGGCCACGCGGGCCTCGACGTCGAGGCCCAATCGCTCGGCGTTGGCCGCCAGCACAGAGACCATGCCGTCGGAGATGTCGGTGCAGGTGGCCTCGCTGATGACGCCGGCCTGCAGCAGGTTCAGCGAGAAGTAGCCGGTGCCGGCGCCCAGCTCGAGGCTGCGCTCGAAGTGCCGCAGCCGGCCGCCGAGCGCCTTGCGCAGCTTGCCGAGCACCTGCGTGCGCCCGATCTCGCCGAAGTCGATGCCCCACTTGGCGTCGTAGTCCGCCGCCGCGCCGTCGTGGTAGCGCGTGTTGACGTCGCGGATCTCGTCGGCGCTGGCGGGGGCGGGGCTCATGGGCGCGGCATGGTACCCGGTGCCCGCGGCCGGCCGCGGGCCACGCCGCCGGCGGTCCTGAGCCCGGTTGTGCGGATCTCAACGAATGGACGATGGCTCAACGCGCCGTTGTTCGGCACCGTACGCACCGGGCCGGCCAGCGACCGCGCGGCGGGCCCGATCAGGGGAGACGGAGAGCCGTACTGCGGACGAGGCCGCCGGGCGCGTGTGGGGCGCACCCGGCGGCCGTCCGCAGACTCGCGCGCCGCCACGGCCGCGCGAGGCGAGGCGCAAGGGGACGGAGACGGCGGGGCCGCTGGCACGGCCGGCGCCGTCTCCGGGCCTCGTCGGGCCGGTGGCCTGTACCGTCCGCGCCCGCCATGACCGAGCCGCTCTACCTCCAGCGCGACCAGCCGCCGGGCGTCCCGCCCCTCGCCCTGACCGGCGAGCGGACCCTGCCCGACGTCCCGGAGGAGAACTACTGGTTCCGCCGCCACCTCGTGGTCTACGAGTGGATCCGGGCGCGCGTGGTCGGCCAACGCGTCGTCGACATGGCCTGCGGCGAGGGCTACGGCAGCGACGTCCTGGCGCGCAGCGCGGCGCGCGTCGTCGGCGTGGACGCCAACCCGGAGGCCCACGAGCACGCGCGCCTGCGCTACACGGCCCCGAACCTGCGCTTCGCGCGGGACCTGGTCGAGACGTTCGGCGAGCCAGCGGACGCGGTCGTGTTCCTGCAGACCATCGAGCACGTGCGCAACCCCGGCGAGGTGCTCGAGCACTTCAAGTCCCTGGTGGCCGGCAGCGCGTCGCCGGCGGTCTACGTCTCCACGCCGAATCTCCTGACGCTCGCGCCGGAGGGCGCGGAGAAGTCGGAGAACCCGTGGCATATCAAGGAGTACCGCGCCGAGGAGTTCCGCGCGCTCTGCGAGGCGCACTTCGGCCACGTCGAGGTCCACGGGCTCTTCCACGCGCGCAAGCTCGCGCTGCACCAGCTCGCGCTGGAGCGGCTCCGCTGGGACGACGTCCACGCCAAGCTCGGCATCACCAAGCGCTTCTACGACTGGTTCACGCCCGCGATCTCGGGGCGCGACTTCGCGCTGCGCAGCGATCGCTCGCTCGACGGCGCGCTGGACTTCGTCGCGGTCTGCCGGCCGTGAGCTCGCCGCGCGGGGGCGCGGGGCCGCGGGGCGACGGCCGGCTGGCGCTCGTCCTGCACACCCACATGCCCTACGTGGAGGGCTTCGGGACGTGGCCGTTCGGCGAGGAGTGGCTGTTCGAGGCCTCGGCGATGGTCTATGCGCCGCTGCTCGACCTGCTGGACGCGACGGCCGCCCCGATCACGCTGTCGATCACGCCGGTGCTCGCCGACCAGCTCGAGGCGCCGGGGGTGCACGAGCGGCTGCTGCGCTTCCTGCGCGACCTGCGGGTGACCACGCACGCCCTCGACGCCGAAGGCTGCCGCGCCGGAGGCGAGCATGGCCTGGCCGCCGAGGTCGAGCGGGCGGGTGACGACTACGCCCGCGCCGCCGACCGCCTCGAGGCCCTGGGCGACGGCGGGCTGCTGCGCGGGCTGCTGCGCCATGCCACGTGGACGAGCTCGGCCACGCACGCGGTCCTGCCGCTGGTGGCCACCGACGCCGGCGTCCGCCTCCAGCTCCGGGCGGGCATCGAGGCGCACCGGGCGCGCGCCGGCGCGTGGAGCGGCGGCCTCTGGCTGCCCGAGTGCGCGCATGCCCCGTGGCTCGACCGGCTGCTCGAGGAGGCCGGTGTCCACGTCGCCTGCGTCGACCTCACCGACGTCCTCGACGACCCGCTGCGCCCGCTGGCCACCGCGGCCGGACCGCTGCTGGCGCCGCTGGACCGCGAGACGATCGAGCTCGTGTGGAGCGCCGGCGGCTACCCCGCGCAGGGCGCGTACCGCGACTCGCACCGGCGGACGACCCACCACCACAAGCCGTGGTCCAACGACGGGGCGATCTACGACCGCGACCGCGCGCGTGAGCAGGCCGCGGCCGACGCCGCCGACTTCGTGGCGCGCGTCGCGCGCCGCGTGGCCGGCGGCGGCCTGTCGGTCTGCGCGCTGGACACCGAGCTGCTCGGCCACCACTGGTACGAGGGGCTCGACTGGCTGGCGGCGGTCGTCGCGGAGTGCGAGCGCACGGGGCTGGAGCTCGTCCGGCTCGAGGACGCCGCCGGCGACGCCGCGGCGCGCCCGGCGCCGGAGCTCCCGGCGACCACCTGGGGCGAGCCGCGCACGCTGTGGACGTGGGACGGGCCGCAGGTCGCCGATCTCGCCTTCGCCGCGCGGGCCGCCGAGCTGCGCGTGGTGGCCGCCGGCCATGCGGCCGACGCGCGCGCGGTGCGCGAGCTGCTCGCCGTCCAGGCCAGCGACTGGGCCTTCCAGGTCACGCGCGAGCTGTCCGGCCCCTACGCCCGCGAGCGCGCGGCCGGCCACCTCGCGGCGCTCGACGCGGCCCTCGCGGCGCCCGGCGAGCACGACCCCGCGGTGCGCAACCTCGCGCCGTTCGCGGATCCCGCGATGCTGCTGGTGCCCTAGCCCCAGCGGAGCGTGCGGGGCGTGTCGCGCATCCGCAGCACGCGGGCGGGCACGCCGGCGACGACCGCGTCGTCGGGCACGTCCTTGGTGACCACCGAGCTCGTCCCGATCACGCAGTTGTCGCCGACCGTCGTGCCGCGCAGGAAGCAGGCGCCGTAGCCGACCCACACGTTGTGGCCGATGCGCACGTCGCGCTTGTAGATGCCCTGCTGGCGGATCGGCCGGTCGACCTCGACGACGCCGTGGTCGAAGTCGATGAGCATCACGCGGTCGGCGAGGATGCACTCGCGGCCGATCGAGACGTGCTGGAAGGCGGAGATCGTGCACTCCTGGCCGAGCACGGTCTTGGCCCCGATCACGCACTCGCCCTCGTGCACGCGGATCTTGCAGCCATGACCGATCCACGACCAGCGGCCGAGACGCAGCACGGCGCCGCGGCCGACCTCCAGCGACACGCCGGGCCCGATGAACGCGAAGCCGTCGAGCTGCAGCCGGCGCCGCAGGCGCAGCTTCCACCACGCCAGGCGCACCAGCAGGCGCGCGTACCTGCGGTTGAGCATCCCGTTGCGCCGCATGAAGCGCAGCAGCGCAATCGGGCCGCCTCGGCGCGGCGACGGCTCGCCGCGCACGTGGAGCGGCGCGACGCCCTCCGCGGGCGGGGACAGGACCGGTTCCACGCCAGCGGAGGCTAGCGCGGGCGGGTGTCCGAGGAGGCGCGCCGTCGGCGGACTTCGGCATCATGCGGCGTCCATGCCGCAGGCCTCCGAGACCCTCGCCCAGCGACTCCTCGACGGCGACCGCCGCGCGCTCGCGCGCGCGATCACGCTCGTCGAGAGCGACGACCCGGCCGGCTGGGAGCTGGTCCGCGAGGTCTACCCGAAGACGGGCAAAGCGGCGATCGTGGGCCTCACCGGCGCGCCGGGCGCCGGCAAGTCGACGCTGATCGGCGCCCTGACCAAGCTGCGCCGCGAGCAGGAGCACGGCGTGGCCGTGCTGTCGATCGACCCGTCGTCGCCGTTCACCCAGGGCGCGCTGCTGGGCGATCGCATCCGGCTGACCGACCACTTCCTCGATCCCGGCGTCTTCATCCGCTCGATGGCCAACCGCGGCGCGCTGGGCGGCCTCAGCGAGGCCGCGCTGCAGGCGGCGCTGCTGATGGACGCCTCCGGCAAGGACGACGTCTTCCTCGAGACCGTCGGCGTCGGCCAGGCCGAGGTCGACATCATCGACCACGCCGACACGATCGTGCTGGTGCTCATGCCGGGCTCGGGCGACTCGATCCAGGCGCTGAAGGCCGGCGTCATGGAGATCCCGGACATCATCGTCGTCAACAAGGCCGACCATCCGCTGACCGACACGATGGTCCGCGAGATCCGCGGCGTGCTCTCGCTGGCGCCGCAGCGCGGCTGGCGCGTGCCGATCGTCAAGACCGAGGCCGTCCGCGGCAAGGGCGTCGCCGAGCTGGTCGAGAAGCTCGACGAGCACCGGGCCTACATCGAGGCCGAGGGCACGCTCTCGGAGCGCCGTCGCCGCAACCTGCGCAGCGAGGTCGTCGCCATCTGCACCCACCGCCTGCGCCGCCGGCTCGAGGAGCAGCTCGACGCGGACAGCGGCTTCGCCGAGCTCATCGACGAGGTCGTGGCGCGCCGGCTGGACCCGGCGACCGCGGCCAGCCGCATCCTGGAGCGGCTCGACGCCACCGACGCCTCGCGGCAGGTCTGAGCCATGGAACGGATCGCGCCGTGCCTCATGTTCGTCGGCGATCAGGACGGCCGGGCCCAGGAGGCCGTCGACCTGTACGTCTCGCTGTTCGAGGACTCGCGGGTGCTCGACGTCGAGCGCTACGGCCCTGACGAGCCGCAGTCGGGCGTCAAGCAGGCGCGGTTCCTGCTCGCCGGCCGCGAGCACCGCGCGATGGACGGCGGCGGCGTCGCCCACCCGTTCACCTTCACGCCGGCGATCTCGCTGATGGTCGAGTGCGACAGCGAGGAGCGGCTCGACGCCGCCTTCGCGACGCTGGAGGAAGGGGGCATCGCCCTGATGCCGCTCGGCGCGTACCCGTTCAGCCCGCGGTTCGGCTGGGTCCAGGACCGCTACGGCGTCTCCTGGCAGCTGAACCTCGTCGCCTGACCCGCCGCGAGATCAACCGCGCGGCACCGCCGCCGTCCGCGTCTCGATGTCGATGCCGCCGTCCAGGCGGCCACCGCAGAGCTTGGCCACCCGCTCGTGGACCGAGGTCCACATGTGCAGCTGCACCTCCTTGGCCATCCGCAGGTGGTGGTGCATGAGGTTCGACAGCCGGTCGCCGGGCGCCGACCACGACTCGACGCGGAACGCGACGAGGCCGGGGCCGAGGTCGGCCGCGGCCCACTCGACCTGCCCGGCCTCGAGGTGGCCTTCCAGCGTGGCGAAGCGGAACGAGCGGTCGTCGACGCGGATGCAGCGGACGGGCCCGTCCCACGGGCCGGGCATGCGGATCGAGAACTCGTCGCCGACCGCCATGCGGCCCTCCGGCCCCTCCACCTTCTGGAAGCGCGCGAGTGCGTTGGGCGCCACGACGTTGGGGTCGGCGCAGACGCGCGCCATCAGCCCGCGGGCGTCGAGCTCGCTTTCGCGGATCCGGCTGCGGTAGGTGCGGTGCATGAGGTCGCCCGACCCGTGCTCCGGCGTCTGGACCTCGTCGAGGTCGGCGCCGGGCGGGAACGGCGGCGGCCCGTCCTCGGCCATCGAGCCGCCGAGCTCTCGCCGGTGCAGCACCGTCGTGCGCCAGATGTAGGCGTAGGACGTCACGGCCATGCCGACCGGCCAGGTCGCCGCGGTGGCGAGCCGGTGGGGGAGGGGCGGCCGTCGGGGCACGCCCGTGCACGTACCCGCTGGGCGCGATCGGCGTGCGTGGGATCGCCGCCGTCCCGGGTAGATCGGCTCTGATGCTGACCAAGGGGCTGCACGCCGCCGGCCTGCGCAGCTGGGCGATGCACGGCACGTCGCTGGCGACGATCTGGCTGTGCCTGTCGCTGTGGATCCGGGCCAAGACCGTCGACCAGGACGAGCGCGGGAACGCGGAGCGGCGCGCGATGTTCGTGGGTCTCTGGCCGCCGATGTTCTGGCTCATCGGCGACGCGCTCGAGCGGCGCGAGCAGCGCGACCGCCGCGCGTGGCTCCCCGGGCGCCGCGCCTAGCTCGTCGCCACGAGCCAGACGCTCTCGGCGAGCGTCACGGCGGCGAGGATCGCGCCGGCGCGCGGGGCGAAGCGCAGCCCCCACGCCGCCAGCGCCGCGACGACCGGCAGCGCCGGGACGAGCTGGCGCGCCTGCGACCACGTCCGCGCGCCGGCCTCCAGGTCGGGGGCCAGGAAGACCGCGGTCAGCCAGACGGCGCCGGCGATCAGCGCCAGGAACGCGGCGGAGACCTCGACGTCGATCTGGTCCGCCACCGCCACGGCCAGCCGGTCACGCCGCGAGCGCCACAGCAGCCACAGCGCGACGCCGGCCAGCGCCGCGAACGGCGCCCAGCGCAGCAGCCCCGCGTCGATCCCGACCAGCGAGGTCACCAGGCGCGGCGCGCGCGCCAGGTGGTCGGCCAGGCCCGACGCGCCGGTCGCCCCGCCGCGGGCGACGTCGTGCGGCGTCAGGCCGCCGAAGAGGCGGTCGTCGACGGTCACGTAGACCACGGCCGACGTCAGGGCGACCTCCAGGGCGATGAACCCGGCCAGCCCACGCTGCCGCCGGCGCAGCCAGCGCGAGAGCGCGGCCGCGACCACGGCGGCGGGGGCCAGCAGCTTGGTCGCCAGCCACGGCAGCGCCGCGACGAGGGCGGCGCCCCAGAAGGCCCAGGCCAGCCGCGGCTCCCGGCGGACGCGCAGGGCCAGCACCGCCGCCGCGGCCAGGCACGCGGCGCCGGCCATCTCCGGCGCGATCGCGGTGGCGGCGCCCAGGGCCGGCGGCGACAGCCCCGTGACGAGCGCGGCGCGCGCGGGCCACGGGTCGGGCACGAGCGCGCGCCCGAGCGCGGCGGCCAGGCAGAAGGCCAGGGCGGCGATCGCGCCGAGCAGGAGGCGCACGCCGGTCGCTCCGCCCAGCCAGTACGCCGGGGCGACGAGCAGCTCGAAGCCCAGCGTGACGGGCTCTACCAGGCGCCCCTCCGTCAGCCCGGCGGCCGCCGGGCGCAGCGGGCCGTCGTGGAAGTCGCGCCAGGCGTGCTGGGCGTACTCGTCGCGCAGGTCGACGTCGCCGTCGCTGACGATCGACTCGGCGCCGAGCAGCCGGTGCGCCTCCGGCCCGGTCGTCCCGCCGCTGGCGACGAGCGCCGCGACCGCGTAGGCGGCGGCCAGCACCAGCCACAGGGGCAGCGCACGCCGGATCGCCCGCACGCCGGCCGCCCTCCCGGTCGCCGCGCCTACGCGCCCAGCGCGCGAGCGATGACCATCTGCTGCACCTCGTCGGTGCCCTCGCCGATGGTCAGGATCTTCGCGTCGCGGTAGAAGCGGCACACGGGGTACTCCTCGATGAACCCGTAGCCGCCGTGGACCTGCACGGCCTCCTCGGTCGCGCGCACGGCCAGCCGCCCGGTCTTCAGCTTCGCCTGGGCGGCGGTCAGGGTGAAGTTGCGTCGCTGATCCTTGAGGACCGCGGCCTTGTAGGTCAGCAGCCGCGCCGCCTCGATCTCGGTGGCGAGGTCGGCGAGCTTGGCCTGGATGGTCTGGAAGCGCGAGATCGGCTGGCCGAACGCGCGGCGCTGCGACGCGTAGGCGAGCGCCTGGTCGAGCGCGCCCTGCGCCAGGCCGACGCCCATCGCCGCCACGCCGATGCGCCCGATGTCGAGGATGTGCAGGAACTGCTTGAAGCCGGCGCCGCGGGGGCCGAGCAGGTTCTCCTCGGGCACGCGGCAGCCATCGAAGCTCAGCGGGCGCGTGTCGGAGGCGTTCCACCCCATCTTGCGATACGGCTCACCCTGCTCGTAGCCCGGGGTGCCGCGCTCGACGATGATGTTGGAGATCTCGTTCTCGCCCGTCCTCGCCGTGATCGCGACGTGGCCGGAGATGTCGGTGCCGGCGTTGGTGATGAACTGCTTCGCGCCGTCGACGACCCACTCGCCGCCGTCGAGCGCCGCGCGGGTCTTGACGTTGCCGGCGTCCGACCCGGCCTCCGGCTCGGTCAGGCCGAACGCGCCGAGCTTCCGCCCGGCGGTCAGGTCGGGCAGGTACTTGGCCTTCTGCTCCTCGGACCCGAACAGGTAGATCGGCTGCGTCCCCAGCGACGTGTGCGCGCACAGCGTGATCGCCACCGACGAGTCGATGCGCGTCAGCTCCTCGACGGCGATCGCGTACTGCAGCGAGGTGCCGCCCGCGCCCCCGACCTCCTCGGGGAACGGGATGCCCATCCAGCCCAGCTCGCCCATCTTGCGAACGATCTCGTAGGGGAACGACTTCGTGCGGTCGAGCTCCTCGGCCACGGGCGCGACCTCGCCCACGGCGAACTCGCGCACGGTGCGCTGCAGGAGCTGGGTGTCGTCGTCGAGGTCGAAGAGCATGAGGCGGGACCCTAGTTCAGCCGGTGTCCAGAGGGCGAAACTCGCGGTCGCGGATGTCCTACGCCGCGGCGGCGGTGCGCTCGGCCAGCGCCACCAGCGTTCGCACCATCACGCCGTTGCCGCCCTTCGGCGCATAGGCCCACCCGGCGTCGTTGGCCGTGCCGGCGATGTCGAGGTGCGCCCACGGCAGCCCGCCGGTGAAGCTGCGCAGGAAGGCGGCGGCGGTGCAGGCGGCGCCGGTGCGCAGCGGCGCCTGGTTGGTCACGTCGCCCCACGCGCCCTTGACCAGCTCGGCGTAGCGCTCGTGCAGCGGCAGCCGCCACACGAGCTCGCCCGCCGCCTCGGCGGCGGCCAGCACGTCGGCGGCCCACGGCTCGTCGTCGGCCCACAGGCCCGAGTAGGTGCGGCCGAGCGTGCTCAGGACCGCGCCCGTCAGCGTCGCCACGTCGATGAGGCGCTCGGCGCCGAGCTGCCTGGCGTGATGGAGGCAGTCGGCGAGCACCAGGCGCCCCTCGGCGTCGGTGTTGTCGATCTGGACGGTGAGGCCGCTGGCGCTCGTGACCACGTCGCTGGGCTTCATCGCGCTGGCGCCGAGCAGGTTCTCGGTCGCGCCGACGACGGCGACGACGCGCACGGGCAGCGCCAGCGCCGCGATCGCGCCCACCGCCTCCAGCACGGCGGCGCCGCCCGACATGTCGTACTTCATGTCCGCCATGCCGTTGGAGGGCTTGATCGAGATGCCGCCCGCGTCGAACGTGACGCCCTTGCCGACGTAGCCCAGCACGGGCCCGACGGCCTCCGCGGCGGGCTCGTGGCGCAGCACGATGAGCTGCGGCTCCTCGTCGCTGCCCGCCGCCACCGCGGCGAAGGCGCCCATGCCCAGCTCCGCGAGGCCGTCGCGGCCCCGCACCTCGCACGTGAGCGTCTCGTGGTCATCGGCGATCTCGCGCGCGCGAGCGGCGAGGGCCCGGGGCGTCAGGTGGTTGGCGGGCGTGTTCTGCAGGTCCCGCGCGGCGTTGACCGCCTCGGCCACCACGTGGGCGCGCTCCACGGCCCCCGAGCGGTCCTCGTGGTCGCTGACGATGAGCTCCCGCACGCCGTCCTCGTCCTCGCCGTCGCCGTCGCCGCCGGTCTTGAAGGCGGTGAACCGGTAGGCCGCCAGGAGCGTGCCCTCGACGACGGCGCGCGCGGGGTGCGCCTCGGGCGCCAGCCGGTGCGGCAGCTCCCAGCACAGGACGCGGGCGCCCAGCTCCCGGGCGCGGCCGAGCGCGACCGCGGCGGCCACCCGCAGCGCCTCGGCGTCGAGCCGCTCGCGGGCGCCGAGGCCCACCAGGATCCAGCGCTTCCCGGCGGCGTGCGCGACCGCGACGCGCTTGGGCGTGGCCTGCGCCTCGCCGGCGTCCACGAGCGCCTGGAGCGTGCCGTCCTCGACGTCGTGCGGGACGCCCTCGCCCTCCACGAGCCCGACGACGACGGTGTCCGCCGCGGTCTGCGCCGCGGGCTGGGTGGTGGCGGTGACGCGCATGGCGCGCGAGGCTACTCATTACGCTTCGCGATCCAGCTGTCCCTCCGACCACGAGACCGAGAGCCCTTCATGCCCAAGACCGTCATCCTCGGCGCCGCCCGCACGCCCATCGGCAAGCTGGGCGGAGGCCTGGCCCCCGTCGACGCCACCGAGCTCGGTGGCACCGCCATCTCGGCCGCGCTGGAGCGCGCCGACGTCGCTCCCGAGCAGGTCGACCACGTCGTGATGGGCCAGGTCCTGCAGGCGGGCCAGGGCCAGATCCCGTCGCGCCAGGCGCAGATCAAGGCGGGCATCCCGAAGGAGGTCTCGTCGGAGACCGTCAACAAGGTCTGCGCCTCGGGCCTGCGCGCCACGGTCATCCTCGACCAGGCGATCCGCGCCGGCGACGTGACGGTCGGCGTCGGCGGCGGCATGGAGTCGATGTCCAAGGCGCCGTACCTGCTGCCGCAGGCGCGCTTCGGCTACCGCATGGGTGACGCCAAGGCCCTGGACGCGATGGTCCACGACGGCCTCACCAACCCGTTCTCGGGCAAGCAGATGTTCGTGGAGGCCACCGAGGTGGGCGAGGAGCTCGAGCTCACGCGCCCCGACCTCGACCGCTGGGCCCTGCGCAGCCACGAGCTCGCGCTCCAGGCCATCGACGAGGGCCGCATGGCCGACGAGATCGTCCCGGTCACGATCAAGGGCCGGAAGGGCGACACGGTCGTCGAGGTCGACGAGGGCCCGCGCCGCGGATCGAGCCTCGAGGCGCTGAGCAAGCTCCCGGGCCTGGTCGGCAAGGAGGGCTCGCACACCGCCGGCAACTCGCCGGGCGTCAACGACGGCGCCGGCGCGCTCGTCCTGTCGTCCGACGCGTGGGCCGAGGCCAACGGCAAGACCGTCCTGGCCGAGGTCGTCGCCCACGCGCAGAGCGCCAACGACTTCCCGTACCTGGCCACCACGCCGGCCTCGGCGGCGATGAAGGCGCTCGACAAGGCCGGCCTGCAGCCGGGCGACATCGACCTCTGGGAGATCAACGAGGCCTTCGCGTCGGTGACGCTGCACTCGATGCGGATGCTCGGCGTCGACGAGGACCGCGTCAACGTCAACGGCGGCGCCGTCGCGCTCGGCCACCCGATCGGTGCCTCGGGCGCGCGCATCCTCGGCGTGCTCGTGCACGAGCTGCGCCGCCGCGGCGGGGGCCTCGGCGTCGCCGCGATCTGCTCGGGCGGCGGCCAGGGCGACGCCGTCATCCTGCGTGTGAATGGCTGACACTGGCCCAGAGGGCCAGGTCAGCTGGCGAGAACTCGCCTAGAGGCTCGCGCTCGCGGCGATGAGCAGCTCAGAGGGGACAGGCATGACCGAGGGCGGCCCCGCCGGGCGCGGCGCCGCCTTCTTCGACCTGGACCGGACGCTGATGTCCGGCTCCTCGGGGTTCTTCTGGGCGCGGGCCGCGGCGCGGGCGGGCATGATCTCGCGCCGCCGCCTCGCGCTCGATGCCTGGGAGAACATGAAGTTCCGCCTGCGCGGCTCGACCGACGCCGCCACCGACAACGTCATGCGCCGCGTCGGCGCGATGCTCGCGGGCAAGCGCGTCGTCGACTTCGAGCGCCTCGGCCCGCAGGTGCTGGCGGGCGTCCTGCCGCGGCTGTACCCGCAGATGCTGGAGATCGCCTGGGGCCATCAGGACGCCGGGCGGCCCGTCTACATCGTCACCGCGGCGTCGCAGGACACCGCGGCGATGATCGCCCACGTGCTCGGCTTCGACGGCGGCCTCGGCACGCCGCTGGAGGCCGTCGACGGGCGCTACACCGGCCGGCTCTCCGGCCCCTTCGCCTATCGCGACGGCAAGCCGCAGGTGATGCGCGAGCTGGCCGATCGCGAGGGCCTCGACCTGAACGAGTCCTATGCCTACTCCGATTCCGAGTCCGACCTGCCCATGCTGCGAGCCGTCGGCCACCCCGTCGCGGTCAACCCGGACGGGCCGTTGATGCGCATCGCGCGCGAGGAGGGCTGGGAGGTCCTGCGCTTCGACCGCCTGCGCGGGCGGCTGGCCATGCTCGGCGGGCTGGCCGCCGCGACGCTGCTCGGCGCCGCCGGGCGGACGGCGGCCCGGCGGGTGAGGCCGTCGTGAGCCTCCATGAGCTGACCGACGAGCAGCGCGAGATCCGCGACCTCGCCCGGCGCTTCGCCGACGAGGAGGTCGCCCCGCACGCCGCCGCGTGGGATCGCGAGCACCGGTTCCCGCGCGAGGTCTTCCGCGCGCTCGGCGAGCTGGGGCTCATGGGCGTCTGCGTGCCGGCCGAGCACGGCGGAGCGGGCGCCGACTACCTGAGCTACTGCCTGGTGCTCGAGGAGCTGTCGCGCGCCGACGCCGGCGTGGGCGTGACGCTCGCCGTCCACATCGGCGCGGGCACGCTGCCGATCCTGGCCAACGGCACCGAGGAGCAGGTCCAGCGGCTCGTGCCGCCGCTGGCGCAGGGGCACGAGATCGCCGCCTTCGCGCTGACCGAGGCCGGCAGCGGCTCTGACGCGGGGGCGATGCGCACCCGCGCGCAGGACGGGCGCCTGACCGGCACCAAGCAGTGGATCACCAACGGCTCCTACGCCCACACCTTCACCGTCTTCGCCAAGGACGACGCCGCGGGCAGCAAGCCGAGCGCGTTCGTCGTCCGGCGCGGCGCCGACGGCTTCGCGGTCACGCGCGAGGAGGAGAAGCTCGGGCTCAACTCCTCCTCGACCGCCGACCTGGCCTTCGAGGGAACGCCCGGCGAGCCGCTCGGCGCGCCGGGCGGCGGGATGCGCATCGCCCTCGGCACGCTCGACGGCGGGCGCATCGGGATCGCCGCCCAGGCGGTCGGGATCGCCCAGGCGGCGCTCGACGTCGCCGCGGCCTACGCCCAGGAGCGCCACGCGTTCGGCCGTCCGCTCGGCGGGTTCCAGGCCATCCAGCAGAAGCTCGCCGACATGCAGACGGAGATCGAGGCGGCCCGCGCGCTGGTCTGGCGCGCGGCGCGGCTGAAGGAGGCGGGCCGCCCGCACACCGTCGAGGGCGCCCAGGCCAAGCTCTTCGCGTCGCGCGTGGCGCGCCACTGGACCGGCGAGGCGATCCAGGTGCTGGGCGGCTACGGC
This sequence comes from Baekduia sp., assembly GCA_035765735.1. Classification (GTDB taxonomy): domain Bacteria; phylum Actinomycetota; class Thermoleophilia; order Solirubrobacterales; family Solirubrobacteraceae; genus Baekduia. Next base: position 66,690 of record DASTWY010000036.1, read on the forward strand.
TACACGAAGGACTTCCCGGCCGAGCGCTACTACCGCGACGCGAAGGTCACCGAGATCTACGAGGGCACGAGCGAGATCCAGCGCCTGGTGATCGCGCGCGCCCTGCTGGGCGAGGCGGCGCGGGAGGGTTAGCCTTCGCCGCGCAGGACCACCCCGGAGAGAGAAGGATCCCCGCCCGATGGCCACGACGCAGAGCCCCACCACGCCCACGACCCACGACGAGTGGCTGGCGGCCTATGGCGCCACGCCCGAGCGCGACGCCGAGTTCGTGACGCTGTCGGGCGAGGAGATCCGGCCGCTGTACACGGCCGACGACGTGCGGCCGGTCGACGAGGCCGGGCAGGACCGCATCGGCGTGCCGGGCGGCTTTCCGTTCACGCGCGGCGTGTACCCGTCGATGTACCGGGGCCGGCTGTGGACGATGCGGCAGTTCGCCGGGTTCGGCACGGCCGAGGAGACCAACGAGCGGTTCCGCTACCTGCTCGACCACGGCCAGACGGGGCTGTCGACGGCGTTCGACATGCCATCCCTGATGGGCCACGACTCGGATTCGCCGCTGTCGCTGGGCGAGGTCGGGCGCGAGGGCGTCGCGGTCGACACGCTCGACGACATGCAGGACCTGTTCGCCGGCATCGACCTCGGCGACGTGTCGGTGTCGATGACGATCAACGCGCCGGCGGCGATCATGATGGCCTTCTACGTGGTGGCGGCAGAAGCCCAGGACGTTCCCGCCGAGCGGCTGGCCGGCACCATCCAGGCCGACATCCTCAAGGAGTACATCGCCCAGAAGGAGTGGTGCTTCCCGATCGACCCGGCGATGCGGCTGATGGGCGACATGGTCGAGTGGTGCTCGAAGCACATGCCGCGCTGGCATCCGGTGTCGATCTCCGGCTACCACATCCGCGAGGCCGGGGCGACCGCCCAGCAGGAGCTGGCGTTCACGCTCAAGGACGGCCTGACCTACGTGCAGCAGGCCGTCGACCGCGGCCTGGACGTCGACGACTTCGCGCCGCGGCTGTCGTTCTTCTTCAACGCGCAGATCGACTTCTTCGAGGAGATCGCCAAGTACCGCGCCGCGCGCCGGATCTGGGCCCGCGAGCTCCGGGACACCTTCGGTGCGAAGAACCCGCGGTCGTGGCTGATGCGCTTCCACACCCAGACGGCCGGCGTGTCGCTGACGGCCCAGCAGCCGCTGAACAACATCACCCGCACGGCGATCGAGGCGCTGGCCGGCGTGCTGGGCGGCACGCAGTCGCTGCACACCAACTCCTACGACGAGGCGCTTGCGCTGCCCACCGAGGAGGCCGTGCGCATCGCCCTGCGCACGCAGCAGATCATCGCCCACGAGACCGGCGTCACCAGCACGATCGATCCGCTCGGCGGCAGCTACTTCGTCGAGGCGCTGACCGACCAGATGGAGGAGGCCGCCTACGACTACTTCCGCCGCATCGACGAGCTCGGCGGCATGGTCGAGGCCGTCAAGACCAACTTCTGCCAGCGCGAGATCGCCGACGCCAGCTACGAGCTGCAGTCGCGCATCGACGCGGGCGACCGCATCGTCGTCGGCGTCAACTCCTATACCGAGGGCGACGACGGCCAGACCGAGATCCTCCGCATCGACCCCGCCCTGGAGCGCAAGCAGATCGACCGCGTCCAGGCGGTCCGCGGCCGCCGGCAGGCGGACGCGGTGGAGGGCGCGCTGGCAGCGCTGCGCGATGCCGCCGCCCGCCCCGAGGTCAACCTCATGCCGCATCTCCTGGACGCCGCGCGGGTTCACTGCACCGAAGGAGAGATCATCGGCGCCCTGCAGGCGGTCTTCGGCTCCTACACCGAGACCCCGGTGTTCTGAGCGGGCGCCACGCCAACGGAGGAGAGACCCGTGAAGAAGCTCATCGCCGCCGGTGCGGCTGCGGCGATCGCCGCCGGCGCCCTGGCCGTGCCCACGATGGGGGCCCCCAGCGCGACGGCCGCGAAGGCCAAGAAGGTCAAGAGGGTCGCGGTCAAGGACAACCGGTTCGGACCCAAGGCGATCACCGTCCGCAAGGGCACGAAGGTGCGCTGGGTCTGGAAGGGCAAGGCGCCCCACAACGTCAGGGTCGTCACCGGTCCGCGGAGGTTCGGCTCGCCGATCAAGACGCGCGGCAGCTTCACCAAGAAGCTGAAGCGCAAGGGCACCTACCGGCTGGTCTGCACGATCCACCCGGAGACGATGCGGATGACCATCCGCGTCAGATAGCGCGCCGCCGGCCTAGTCGGCGAGGTCGAGCCGCAGCTGCGCCGTCGGTCGCAACCGCGGCGTGCGCGGCTCGGCCTCCGGCGCTCCGGCCGGCTTGTAGACCGTGACCACGTCACGCGGCGAGAGGGGGCCGGCGGGGCGGCCGTCGCAGCGCTCGACCATCAGCCGACCCAGGCGAACGCCCGCGACGATCGCGTGGAACTGCCCTGCGGTCCCGCGCGCGAGCACGACGTCGCCGACCTGGATCTCCGCCATGGCGACGAACCCTATCCGCCCAGGCTGCCGCCTCCGGGCGCGCGATGGCTCGGCCGACGCGTCGGTCCCGAACGTCGCGTCGGAACGCGCGCGTACCCACGACGCGCGCGAGGCGGTCTCGGCGATACGATCCCGCGGCCTCCGGACCGCCCATCGGCCGGAAGGAGCCGAACCATGCCTGCGACCACCACCGCCCGCAAGATCCGCGTCGTCGTCGCCAAGCCCGGACTCGACGGGCACGACCGCGGAGCCAAGATCATCGCCCGCGCCCTGCGCGACGCGGGGATGGAGGTCATCTACACCGGCCTCCACCAGACGCCGGAGCAGATCGTCGAGACGGTCATCCAGGAGGACGCCGACGCCGTCGGGCTGTCGATCCTCTCCGGAGCCCACATGACGCTCGTGCCGCGCATCGTGGAGCTGCTGCGCGAGCAGGGCGTCGACGACGTGCTGGTGACCGTCGGGGGGACGATCCCCAACGACGACATCCCGCAGCTCAAGGACCTCGGCGTCGCCGAGGTCTTCACGCCCGGGGCCCCGACCTCGGACATCATCGACTTCATCCGGTCCGCTGTCGAGCAGGCGCGGGCGGGCGGGTCCACGCCCGCGTAGAAGCGGGCCATGCCGGCCGCCGGACACCCTCCGATCGAGGGGGTTTTCGTGCGCCTCATGCGCCCGATTGACTCGTCAGTCAATGAAGCAGGTACCATGCCGATCGTTCGTTCGCCAGAGGAGGCCCTGACACCGTGAAGATCGCCGTGTTGGTCAAGGAAGTCCCGGACGCCGCCGTCCAGAAGCGCATCGACCCGTCGACGGGTCGGCTGGATCGCAGCGGGGAGAAGAACCTCAACCCGTATGACACGCACGCCATCGAGGCGGCGATGCAGATCAAGGAGGGCGGGGCCGTCCAGGTCGACGAGATCGTCGCCGTCACGATGGGCCCGGAGTCCGCGGTCCGCGCGCTGCACAAGGCCGTCTCGCTCGGCGCCGACCGCTCGGTGCACCTGAGCGACGCGGCGCTCGCCGGATCCGACGTGGCCGCCACCGGCTACGCCCTCGCCCAGGTGCTCAAGCGCGAGCAGCCCGACCTCGTCCTCCTCGGCCAGCAGTCCGACGACGGCGAGTGCTACACGATCGGCGCCGTCGTGGCCGAGAACCTCGGGATGCCCTCGCTGACGCAGGTCATCAAGCTCGACGTCAGCGCCGACGGCCTGCGCTGCGAGCGCCAGGCCGAGTACGGCTACGACACCGTCGAGGTCAAGCTCCCGGCCGTCATCTCGGTCGGCGACGCGATCAACGAGCCGCGCTACCCGTCGCTGAAGGCGATCATGGGCGCCAAGAAGAAGCCGCTGGAGACCGTCGCCGCCGGCGACGTCGACATCGACACCTCGCGCGTCGGCGCCGACGGGTCCCGCGTCGCCTGTGGCGACTTCAAGGCCCCGCCGCAGAAGTCCGCCGGCACGATCATCGAGGACGAGGACACCGACGAGACCGTCGAGAAGATCGTGGCCTGGCTCGACGAGCGCAAGCTCCTGGCGTAGGCAGACCGGACGAGAAGAGGAACCAGAACGATGAGCAACATCCTGGTCTACGCGCTCCACTACGAGGGCGCCTTCAACAAGAACTCGCTCGGCGCGGTCGCCGAGGCGGCGCGCCTCGCCGCCGAGATCGGCGGCGAGGCCCACGCGGTCGTCGTCGGGCAGGGCGTCAGCGACGACCTCGCGGCGTCGCTGGGCAGCTACGGCGCCAAGAAGGTCTACAAGGCCGAGGGCCCGGAGGGCCTGGCCCAGCCGGTCGTCGACGTGCTCGGCAAGCTCTTCGACGGCGGCGGCTACCAGTACGCCATCTTCGGCGGCGGCCTGCTCGGCTTCGAGATCGGCGCCGGCCTCGCGGCCCGCGTCGACGCCGGCGTGACGATGGAGGTCACGGCGGTCAACGTGGTCGACGGCCAGCTGGCCGCCGAGCGCCCGATCCTCGGCGACTCGAGCATCTCGACGTCGCGCTACAAGGACAAGGGCATCATCATCGGCCGCCTCAACGCCTTCGAGGTCAAGGAGACGGGCGGCGGCGCCGCTCCCGTGGAGACCGTCGACTTCGAGCTGTCGGCCCACGCCCAGCAGGCCACGATGGTCACGCGCGGCGAGCAGCGCGGCGCCGACGTCGACATCGAGGGCGCCGACATCCTCGTCGCCGGCGGCCGCGGCCTCGGCAAGGCCGAGGGCTTCCAGCTCTGCGACGACCTCGCCAAGGCGTTCGGCGGCAACTCCGCCGTCGCCGCCACGCGCGCCGTGGTCGACGCCGGCTGGTACCCCTACGCCGCGCAGATCGGCCAGACGGGCAAGACCGTCGCGCCGAAGCTGTACCTCGCGGCCGGCATCTCCGGCGCGATCCAGCACAAGGTCGGCATGCAGGCCTCGGAGAACATCGTGGCCATCAACAAGGACGCCAACGCCCCGATCTTCGAGTTCTCGGACCTCGGCATCGTCGGCGACCTGAACAAGATCCTGCCGAAGCTCACCGAGGCGGTGAAGGCCCGCAAGGGCTAGGCCATGGCCTCGCGCAACGGCAAGGTGGCACCGGCGGCGTACCCGCCGCCGGTCGACACCCAGAAGGAGTTCATCAAGCGGGAGCTGGATCCCGAGGACGAGCGCATCGACGTCGGCGTCGCCATCGTGGGCGGCGGCACGGCGGGCCTCGCCACGGCGAACCGGCTGCTGCAGCTCCTCGCGGACGATCCAGAGACGATGGAGCGCCTGGGCGAGGTCCCGGTCGCGGTCATCGAGAAGGCCAAGACCTGCGGCGGGCACAACCTGTCCGGCGCGGTCGTCCGCCCGGGCCCGCTGCAGGAGCTCTACCCCGAGTACTCGCGCGAGGACTGGCGCAAGGAGGGGTGGGCGTTCGGCGAGGTCACCAAGGAGGCGGTCTACCTGACGCCGACCTCCAAGGTGGCGATCCGCATCCCGCCGCCGCCGCCGTTCAAGAACCACGGCAACGAGGTCATCTCGGTGTCGGCGCTCGCGCGCTTCCAGCAGCGCCTGGCCGAGGAGGGTGGCGCGTACGTCCTCACCGAGACGGCCGCCACGCAGCTGCTGGTGGCCGACGGCCGCGTCCAGGGCGTCCGCTCGGGCGACAAGGGCCGGGGCAAGGACGGGGAGCCGCTGGGCAACTTCGAGCCCGGCACGGACATCACCGCGAAGTTCACGGTGCTGGCCGAGGGCTGCTGGGGCCACCTGACCGGGCCGGCGATCCGCGAGTTCGACCTGGCCGAGGGCGCGGAGCCGCAGACCTGGGAGCTCGGCGTCAAGGAGATCTGGAAGGTCCCCAAGCCGCTGGACCGCCTGATCCACACGATCGGCCCGTGGCCGGTCAAGCTGTCGGCCAAGTACGGCCAGATCGGCGGCACGTGGATCTACCCGATGAAGGACGAGAAGACCGGCGACGACCTGGTCTCGATCGGCTTCGTCGTGGACCTCGACTACGCCGACGCCACCACGTCGGCCCATGACCTGCTGCAGCAGTTCAAGCTGCACCCGCTGGTCAAGAAGATCCTCGAGGGCGGCGAGCGCGTCGGCTGGGGCGCCAAGGCCCTGCCGGGCGGCGGCTACTGGTCGATGCCCAAGCTGACGATGCCCGGCGCGCTGATCGTCGGCGACGGCGGCGGCATGGTCGACACGGTGGCGCTCAAGGGCGTCCACCACTGCATCAAGTCGGGCATCCTGGCCGGCGAGGCGATCTACAACGCCCTCAAGAACGGCCAGAGCTCGCTCGAGGCGTACGAGGACGCCGTCGAGGAGTCCTCGATCGGCAAGGAGCTCTACCAGGTCCGCAACGGCCGCCAGCCGTTCTCCAAGGGCTTCATCAAGGGCGCACCGCTGGTCAACCTGGCGATCGCCACCAAGGGCAAGCTCCCGCCCGGCCGCCTGGCCTGGCACAAGCAGGACCAGAAGCCGATGTTCATCGGCAACACGAAGGACGGCTATCCCAAGCCGGACGGCAAGTACACGTTCGACAAGCTGTCCTCGGTGTTCATCACGGGCAACGCGACCCGTGACGACGCGCCGAACCACATCCGCGTCCAGAAGAACGTCCCGCGCGAGGTCGCCGAGACGTGGCGCTGGATGTGCCCGGCTGGGGTGTACGAGATCCCGGACGACGCGCCGGAGACCGGCAACGTCGACGTGATCGTCAACTACACCAACTGCGTGCAGTGCGGGGCCATCACGGCCAAGGGCGGTCGCCTGACGACCCCCGAGGGCGGCGACGGCCCGCTGTACCAGCTGACCTAGGTCGCTCGATCGCGTCCGGGCGCCGCCGCGTGCGGCGCCCGGACGCCGATCACCTGTCCGCTCGGCGGCGCGCACCGCAACCTCGCGCGCGTACGCTTGTTCGACATACGGATGCAGCGGACGCTCTTCATCGCTCTCGTCGCGCTCACGGCGCTGGCCGGGCCGCTCGCGGCCGCCGAGGCCCGCGGCCGCGGGCGCGGGCACCACCGCGCCCATCTGGTCGCGCGGTCCGGCAAGCCGCCGCTCGCCGCGCGGCTGGTCGCCTGCACCACGGGCGCCGAGCCGACCGCGCGCGCCGCGACGTTCGAGGGCTCGATGCCGGCGATCGCCGGCAGCGACCGCCTGGAGATGCGCTTCACGCTGCTGCAGCGGCGGGGCACGCGCGGGCGCTTCCGCCCCGTCGAGGTGCCCGACTGGACCGTGCCCGAGCGCTCGGAGCCGGGGCGTCCAGGGTTCGTGTTCACCAAGCGCATCGGCCGCCTGCTGGCCCCCGCCGCGTACCGGGCCCGGATCACCTTCACCTGGTACGACGAGGCCGGCGACGTGGTGCGCCGCGCCCGTCGCACGACGTCGACCTGCCTGCAGGCCGACCCGCGGCCGAACGTGTACGTCGGCCGCGTCACCGGGACTCCGACGTCACGCGGGCGGGCGACCTACGCGGTCGCCGTCCTCAACGACGGCGGATCGACGGCGCCGCCGTTCGGGGTGCACCTGGCGATCGGCGACACCACCCTCGGCCCGGTCTCGGTCGGCCCGCTGGCCAGCGGCACGCGCGAGCTGGCGACGTTCGCCGGCCCCGCGTGCGCGCCGGGCTCGAGCGTCGTCGTCACGCTCGACGCGGCGGCCGTCATGGAGCAGGCGCGCGAGGACGACGACGTCGCCCGGCGCCCGTGCCCCCTGACCCGGTGAGGGCCGCCCTCCGGCTTGCCGGGTCTCGGTAGACTGGTCGGCGATCATGAAGACGGCCATCCACCCCGAGTACGTCCAGGCGCACGTCCGCTGCACCTGCGGCAACGAGTTCTACACCCGCTCCACGCAGCCCGAGATCCACGTCGAGGTCTGCTCCAACTGCCATCCGTTCTACACGGGCCGCCAGAAGCTCGTCGACACGGGCGGGCGCATCGACCGCTTCAAGCGGCGCCAGGCCCGCGCGGCCAAGGGCTAGCTTCGCTGCATGCCGGACGCGCCGCCCTCCCACGATGGCGCCGCAGTCGCCGTCGGCGACGGCGCGTTCGGTGATGCGCTGGTCGCGCAGCGCGACGCTCCCGTAGGCGGCCAGGCCGTCCTCGAGGGCGTCATGATGCGCGGCGTCTCCACGTGGGCCGTCGCGGTCCGCAAGCCCGCCCCCGAGCAGGTCCGCGAGGGCGGGCTCGACGCCGAGGAGGTCCCGCTCGGCGAGATCGAGGTCGTCAGCCACCCCCTGACGTCGGTCCTCAAGAAGCACCGGCTGCTGCGGCTGCCGCTCGTGCGCGGCGTCGTCGCGCTCGGCGAGTCGCTGGGCATCGGCTTCAAGGCGCTGGGCATCAGCGCCAACGCCCAGCTGCCCGAGGAGGAGCAGGAAATCTCCGGCGGCGTCTGGGCCGGCACGGTGATCGTGGCCCTGGCGCTGGCCGTCGGGCTCTTCTTCGTGGTGCCCGTCGGCCTGACGAGCCTCGTCAAGGACCAGCTGCACTCGTCGTTCCTCTTCTGGCTCGTCGAGGGCCTGATCCGCACGAGCATCTTCCTCGGCTACCTGTGGCTGCTGTCGCGCCTGCGGGACCTGCGGCGCGTCTTCGAGTACCACGGCGCCGAGCACAAGACGATCTCCTGCTACGAGGCGGAACTCGAGCTCACGCCGGTCAACGCGCAGCGCTTCAGCCGGCTGCATCCCCGCTGCGGCACGAGCTTCCTGCTCGTCGTGATGATCGTGGCCATCTTCGTCTTCGCCCCGATCGGCCTGCCCGCCTGGTACTGGCTGGTGCTCACGCGCATCGTCGGCGTGCCGCTGATCGCCGGCATCTCGTTCGAGCTCATCAAGCTCGCCGGCAAGCATCGCCGCTACCGCGCCGTGCGGGCGATCATGTGGCCCGGCCTCCAGCTCCAGAAGCTCACCACGCGCGAGCCCGACCTCGACCAGCTCGCCGTCGCCATCGCCGCCATGGACGCCGTCCTGGCGATGGAGGACCCCCGCGCCGCCAGCGAGGCGGACCGGGCGGGCATGGAAGTCGTGGCCTGATCGCCCAGAGGGCGCCCAGGCCATTGCACGAACTCGCCAGAGGCTCCTTCGTGCGGGCTCGGGGTCTGTCCGCCGTGGCCTGATCGCCCAGAGGGCGTGGCGTGACGGCCCAGGGGGCCGCCCCGCCATTCCGAGAAGCTCGCGCAGGGCGCTCGTTCTCGGGGCTGCTGGTTTGCCGCCGGCGTCGCGGTGACCGGAACGTCCTGACTTCGCGTCGAGGGACGACTGAACCACCGTGGGGGTGGTTGAGTCGTCCCTCGACGCCCTGGGGGGCGGGGCAAGCTAGGCTCGATGGCAGATGATCGAGTCCCTCGTCGACCAGATCGAGTCGCGGTTCGCGGAGCTCGGCCGGCAGATGACCGACCCCGAGGTGATCGGGGACCGGCACCGCTATGCCGAGGTCGGCCGCGAGTACCGGCGGCTCGAGGGGGCCGCCGGGCTGGCGGAGGACTGGCGCCGCGCCACCGACGACGCCGCTGGCGCGCGCGAGCTGCTCGAGGAGGGCGAGGATCCGGAGCTGCGCGAGCTGCTGCGCACCTCCGAGGCGCGCCTGACCGAGCTCGAGGACGAGATCCGGCTGGCGATGGTCGAACCCGACCCCAACGACGACAAGAACGTCATCGTCGAGATCCAGGGCGGCGCCGGCGGCGAGGAGGCCGGGCTGTGGGCCGGCGACCTCTACCGCATGTTCACGCGCTACGCCGAGCGCCGCGGCTTCAGCACCGAGCCGATGGATGTCTCCGACGGCAAGTACACCTTCGCGGTCAAGGGCGACGGCGCCTACTCGGTGTTCAAGTTCGAGGGCGGCACCCACCGCGTGCAGCGCGTGCCGGCGACCGAGTCGCAGGGCCGCATCCACACCTCGACGGCGACCGTCGCCGTCATGCCCGAGGCCGAGGAGGTCGACGTCCACGTCGACCCCAACGACCTGACGATCGACGTCTACCGCTCGTCGGGCCCCGGCGGCCAGTCGGTCAACACCACCGACTCGGCCGTGCGCATCACGCACAAGCCGTCCGGGATCGTCGTGGCGATGCAGGACGAGAAGAGCCAGCTGCAGAACCGCGAGAAGGCGCTGCGCGTCCTGCGCGCGCGCCTCTACGAGCGCGCGCTCGCCGAGCAGCAGGCCGCCGCGGCCGACGCCCGCCGCTCGCAGGTCGGGACCGGCGACCGCGCAGAGAAGATCCGGACGTACAACTACGGCGAGCGGCGGGTCACCGACCACCGGATCAAGCTCACCACGCACAACCTCGACCAGGTGCTCCAGGGCGAGCTCGACGAGTTCACCGCCGCGCTCGCCGACGACGAGAAGCGGCGCAGCCTGGAGGCGCAGGCGGCGTGAGCCCGGCCCGGACCGCCCGCGCCCGCCGGTGAGCCCGGGCGGTCCCCGCGTCGGCACGCCGGTCCGCGAGGCGCTGGACTCGGCGCTCGTCGCGCTCCAGGGCGCCCGCGTCGACACGCCGCGCCTCGACGCCGAGGTCCTGCTCGCCCACGCGCTCGGGGTGGACCGCACGGCGCTCTGGCTCGACCCGGACCGCGAGGTCGCGGGGGAGGCCGCGCGCTGGTTCCGCGACGCGGTCCGGCGCCGCGCGGTGGAGCGGATGCCTGTGGCCTACCTGGTGGGTCACAAGGGGTTCCGCCATCTCGAGCTGGTCGTCGACGCGCGGGTGCTGATCCCACGGCCGGAGACCGAGCACCTCGTCGAGGCGCTGCTCGGCCTCCCGCGCGGCGCGCGGGTCCACGACGTCGGCACCGGCAGCGGCGCCGTGGCGCTCGCCCTCAAGGACGAGCGCCCCGACCTCGTCGTGACCGCGAGCGACGTCAGCGAGGACGCGCTGGCCGTCGCCCGGGCCAACGCCGCGCGGCTGGGGCTCGACGTGGCGTTCTCCCGAGCTGACCTCCTGGAGGGCGTCGACCCCGGCCTCGACGCCGTCGTCTCCAACCCACCCTACGTCGCCGAGGGCGAGCGGCGGCGCCTGGCGCCCGAGGTCGTCCGCCACGAGCCCGAGCTGGCGCTGTTCGCCGGCGCCGAGGGCCTGCGCGCCATCCGCCCGCTGGTCACGCAGGCCGCCGCCACCCGCGCGCAGCTGCTCGCCCTGGAGATCGGCCACGACCAGGGCCCCGCCGTGCGCGCGCTCGTCGCGGCGGCGGGCTTCCCCGACGTCGAGGTCGTGCGCGACCTCGCGGGCCACGACCGCGTGATCGTGGGGCGCCGGTGATCACGCCCGAGCAGGCCGCGACGTTCGAGCGCTGCATGGCCGTCGGCGGCGTCGCGTTGTTCGGCGCCGACACCGTCTACGGGCTGGCGTGCGAGCCCAGCAGCCACGACGCGGTCGCCCGCCTCTACGCGATCAAGGGCCGCCGGCCCGACAAGCCCGCGGCGGTCCTGTTCTTCTCGCTCGAGCTGGCGTTCGCCGCCGTGCCCGAGCTCGGGCCTCGGACCGCGGCCGCCATGCGCGAGCTGATGCCGGGGCCGGTGACCGTGCTGGTGCCGAACACCGCGCACCGCTTCCCGCTCGCCTGCGGGCCCGACCCGGACACCCTCGGCCTGCGCGTCCCGGCGCTGGCGCCGCAGGCGCGGGCGCTGGCGAGCGTCCGCTGGCCGGTGCTCCAGTCGAGCGCCAACCCCGCCGGCGGCGCCGACGCCCGCCGGCTGGGCGACGTGCCCGAGGCGATCCGCGAGGCGGTGGACCTCGTCCTCGACGCGGGGGAGCTCGACGGCACCGCCTCGACCGTGCTCGACCTCCGACGGTACGAGCTCGACGGCGCCTGGAGCGTCGTGCGGCAGGGCGCCCTGAGCGCCGAGCGCGCCGCGGAGGTGCTGGGCGTGCCGCCGGCCGGCGCGGCGCGCTAGGCTCCGCCGGCCATGGTGATCGCCGTCGGGTCGGACCACGCGGGCTTCCACCTCAAGGAGCACGTCAAGGGCGTGCTGGCGGCAGCCGGCCACGAGATCGTCGACGTCGGAACCGGCAGCTCGGACTCGGTCGACTACCCGCTGTTCGCCGAGCAGGCCGCTCGGATGGTGGCCGACGGGCAGGCGCAGCGCGCCGTGCTGGCGTGCGGCTCCGGCGTCGGCGTGGCCATCGTCGCCAACAAGGTCGCCGGCGTGCGCGCGGTCAACGCGCACGACGTCTCGGAAGCCGAGATGGCGCGGCGCCACAACGACGCCAACACGGTGACCCTCTCCGGTGCCCGGCTGGCCCCCGAGGAGGCCGACGAGATCGTCGCGCGCTTCCTTCAGACGGGCTTCGAGGGCGGTCGCCACGCACGGCGCGTGGGCCAGATCGCCGAGCTCGACGGCTCGACGGGCGTGGGCTCGACGGGCTGACCGCGGACCACGCGCGGACGCCGCGGGCGAACGACGTTCATGCCGCGACGACAGCGGGGAGAGGTTCGGACGCGGGGGACACCGCGGCCGCGGCTGATACCTTCGGGGGCGTCGCGACTGGCGCCGAGGGAGGAACCGACCTCCAGGGAGCGACACCACGATCTTGCCGCGCGCCTGGGCACCGAATCGGAACCCCAAAGGAGCCGCCGCCGTGTCGTCCGATCTCAGCCCCGACTTCTTCACCCGTCCGCTGGCGGACGTGGACCCGGAGGTCGCCGAGGCCGTGGGCCTCGAGGTCCAGCGCCAGCAGCGCACGCTGGAGATGATCGCCAGCGAGAACTTCGTGCCCCAGGCCGTGCTCGAGTGCCAGGGCAGCGTGCTGACCAACAAGTACGCCGAGGGCTACCCGGGCAAGCGCTACTACGGCGGCTGCGAGTACGTCGACATCGTCGAGCAGCTGGCGATCGACCGCGCCAAGGCGCTGTTCGGCGCCGACCACGCCAACGTGCAGCCGCACGCCGGCGCGCAGGCCAACACGGCGGTCTACCACGCGCTCCTGTCGCCCGGCGACACGATCATGGGCCTCGCGCTGCCGCACGGCGGCCACCTGTCCCACGGGATGAAGATCAACGTGTCGGGGCGCCTGTACGACATCGCGCCGTACGAGGTCGACCGCGAGACGTCCCTGGTCGACATGGACGAGGTCGAGCGCATCGCCAAGGAGCGCCGGCCGAAGCTCCTGCTCGCCGGCTGGTCGGCCTACCCGCGGCAGCTCGACTTCGCCCGCTTCCGCGAGATCGCCGACGAGGTCGGCGCGCTGCTGATGGTCGACATGGCGCACTTCGCCGGGCTCGTGGCCGCCGGCCTGCACCCGAGCCCGGTCCCCTACGCCGACGTGGTGACGAGCACGGTCCACAAGACGCTGGGCGGCCCGCGCGGCGGCCTGATCCTGTGCCGGGAGCAGCACGCCAAGAAGATCAACTCGGCGGTCTTCCCCGGCCAGCAGGGCGGTCCGCTGGAGCACGTGATCGCCGCGAAGGCGGTGGCGTTCCGGATCGCCGCCAGCGACGCCTTCCGCGAGCGTCAGGAGCGCACCGTCGCCGGCGCGAGGATCGTCGCCGAGGCGCTGATGAACGCCGGCCACGGCGTGAACGTGCTGACGGGCGGCACGGACGTGCACTTGGTGCTCGCCGACCTGCGCGAGTCCGAGCTCGACGGCCAGCAGGCCGAGGACCGGCTGCACGAGATCGGCATCACGGTCAACCGCAACGCGGTCCCGTTCGACCCGCGCCCCGCCATGGTCACCAGCGGCCTGCGCGTCGGCACCCCGGCCCTCGCCACGCGCGGGCTGCAGCTCGACGACTTCCGCGAGGTGGGCGACATCCTGGCGATGGCGCTGACCCCGGCCTACGCCGAGCGCCGCGACGAGCTGGCCGGACGCGTCACGGCGGTCGCCGACCGCTATCCGCTCTACGAGCACCTCGGCACGCCGGTGCCGGCGCACTCCTGACCTCGCCGGCGAGCATCCTGTGCCCGTCCGCGGCCGCCGGGCGGCCGCCGGTGGGCACAGGACCGTCAGGAGGCGGCGTCGGCGGCGACCGCGGCCGCGAGGACCTCGGACATGCGCGCCGCCATGCGCTGCACCGAGTGCTCCTGGGCCGCGGCGCGGGCGGCGGGATTGGGCGTCGGCATGGCCGCCGCGCGCTCCATGGCGGCGGTCAGCGCCGCGGTGTCGGCCGGGTCGACGAGCACGCCGGCCTCCGGCGTCACGAACTCGGGCGGGCCGCCGTCGGTCGTGGCCACGACGGTTCGCTCCTGCGCCATCCCCTCCAGCGCGGCCAGCCCGAACGGCTCCCGGACCGACGGCTGGCAGAGCACGTCGCAGGCGGCGATCCAGGCGGGCACCTGCTCATGCGGGATGCGCCCGGCGACGGTCACGCCGGGCCGGCCCTCCAGCGCTCCGCGCAGCGGCCCGTCGCCGACATAGGCCAGCGACCCGCGGCCGAGCGCGGCGAAGGCGTCGGCGAGCCGCACGACGTTCTTGCGCTCGATCAGCGACCCGACGCAGAGGAAGCGCGGATGCTCCCCGGGCCACGGCACCGGCACCTGCCCCGGGGCGAAGTCGTCGAGGTCGACCCCGAGGTCGGCCACGACCGGATCCAGGCCCGGGAAGTGGCCGGCGAGCCGGTCGGCCAGCCACCGCGAGTTGGCGATGACCGCCGCGGCGCCGCGCACGACGGGCGCGGTGGCCCGCCGCAGCGCCGGGCGGGCGCAGTTCTCGACGTCCGTCCCGTGCGCCATCACGACGAGCGGCACCCGCGCCACCCGTGCCGCCGCCAGGCCGGCGAAGCCCGCCGGGAACAGGACGTGCGCCAGCACGACGTCCGGCCGCCAGCGGCGGGCGGCGCGCACGGCGCGCGCCACCAGCCCCGCGTACTTGCGCGGCGCCGATCCGCCGCGGTGGGCGATGGCGACGACCTCGACCTCGTGCCCGAGGTCGCGCAGCGCGGCCACGTGCGGGACGAGGAAGCTGCCGAGGTCCGGGTCCCGCGGTCCCGGCCACATCTGCGTGACGATCAGGACGCGCACGTCAGGCCCCGGAGCGCTCCAGCCACAGCGCCAGCGACAGCAGCCCCCACAGCGGCCGCGAGTGGTCCTCGCGCCGGGCGACGTGCTCGTCGAGCAGCCGCTGGACCGGGGCCGGGTCCAGGACGCCGGTGCGCTGCAGCGCGGCGGGGGAGAGGACGTCGCGCGCCAGGGGCAGCAGCTCGCCGCGCAGCCACGCCGCGGCGGGGATCGAGAAGCCGCGCTTGGGCCCGTCGACGACCTCGGCGGGCAGCAGTGGCCGCACGGCCTTGCGCAGCAGCCGCTTCTTGGCCAGGCCGCGCACCTTCGCGGCCGTCGGCAGCGCCAGGGCCAGGTCGGCCACGTCGGCGTCGCAGAAGGGCACGCGCACCTCCAGGGAGTGCGCCATGCTCGCACGGTCGGTCTTGACCAGCAGGTCGTCGGCGAGGTAGATGCCGAGGTCGACGTCCTGCAGCCGCGCCAGCGCCGGCGCCCCCGCGGTCTCCGCGTAGCGGCCCCGCAGCAGGTCGACCGGGTCCGGCGCCCGCTCGCCCGCCCCGTGGCCGAGGAGCTCGGCGCGCAGGGCGGGCGCGAGGATCTCCTTCCAGCCGTGGTGGCGCTCGAGCGGCGGCAGCGACGCCGCCCGGACGAACCGCTTGGCCTTGTACTCGAGGCTCACCCGCCGCGACGAGCTCGGGATCCGGTCGACGAGCGGCCGGGCCACGCGCGCAGGGGCGCGCAGCCACGGGGCGAGCACGTCGGCGACGTAGGTGAAGTAGCCGCCGAACAGCTCGTCGGCGCCCTCGCCCGAGAGCGCGACCTTCACGTGCTCGGAGGCCAGCCGCGACACGGCGTAGGTCGGCAGGGCCGACGAGTCGGCGAACGGCTCGTCGAACGCGTCGACGATCTCGGGCAGCAGCGCGGCCGCGTCGGAGGTGAGGGTGACCTCGTGGTGGTCGGTGCCGTAGCGCTCGGCGACGAGGCGGGCGCCGCCGCGCTCGTCGAACGACGCCTCCTCGAAGCCGACCGAGAACGTCCGCACCGGCTCGGACGACAGGCCGGCGGCCAGCGCGGCCAGCGCGCCGGAGTCCACGCCGCCCGACAGGAAGACGCCCACCGGCACGTCCGCGACGAGATGCGCGCGGACCGACGCGCGCAGGCGCTCGCGCAGCTCGGCGGCCAGCTCGTCCTCCGAGGCGCCGCGGCGCACGCGGTCGCGTGGAGCGGGGGAGACGCGGCACCAGCGCCGGACCTCGGGCTCGGCGCGGCGCTCGGGCTCCCAGACGAGCAGGTGCCCCGGGGGCAGCTTGCGGACCTCGCGGAAGATCGACAGCGGCGCGGGGATCGAGTTGAAGGCCAGGTAGGCCTCCAGCGCCTCGGGGTCGAGGTCGCTGCGGAACCCCGGCTGGCGCCGCAGGGCCTTGAGCTCGCTGGCGAAGGACAGGATGCCGTCGGCGGTGCGCCAGTACAGCGGCTTGATCCCGAAGCGGTCGCGCGCGACCAGCAGCCGCCGCCGGCGGGTGTCCCAGATGGCCAGCGCGAACATCCCGCGCAGGCGCTCCAGGAACGCGTCGCCGTGCTCCTCGTAGGCGTGGACGAGCACCTCGGTGTCGCAGTGCGTCGCAAAGCGGTGCCCGCGCGCCCGCAGCTCGTCGCGCAGCTCGGCGTGGTTGTAGATCTCGCCGTTCTGGACGACGAGGATCGACCCGTCCTCGTTGGCCATCGGCTGCTCGCCGTGGGCGAGGTCGATGATCGCCAGCCGGCGGTTGCCCAGCGCGACCGGCCCCTCGACCCGCGTCCCGCGCCCGTCGGGGCCGCGGTGGACGAGCGTGTCGAGCATCACGTCGAGCGCGGCGCCGTCCACCGCGCCCCCGTCGAGTGCGGCGAGCCCGCAGATCCCGCACATGGGCTAGCGCGGGCTGGGCTGCCCGTCGGCCGCGCCGGGCACCTCGCGCGCCACGCGGGCGAGGATCCGCCGCGCCGTGTCGAACACCACGCGCAGGTAGAGCCGCACCGAGCGGTCGGCGAGGTACTCGAGGTCGTGCGCGAGCTTCTCCGCCCAGGTGGTGTCGCGCTCCATCCGCAGCTGCGCGAAGCCGGTCAGCCCCGGGCGCACCACCAGGCGCTGCCAGTACTGCGGGATCTCGGTGGCCAGCTCCTCGAAGAACACCGGGCGGATCGGGCGCGGGCCCACGATCGACATGTCGCCGCGCAGGACGTTGTAGAGCTGCGGCAGCTCGTCGAGCTGCGTGGCGCGCAGCACGCGGCCGACGCGCGTGGTCTCGCTCTCCGTGCGCCGGTCGAGCTCCTTGTCCTGGAAGGGCCCGAGGCGCGTCTCGGCGTCGGGCTTCAGGGTCCGCAGCTTGTAGATCTCGAACAGCTCCCCGGCGCGGCCGACGCGCAGGCCGCGGTAGAGCACGGGCCGGCCGCTGGTGAGCAGCACAGCCAGGACCGCCAGCCCGATGAACGGCGCGAAGAGCCCGAGGATCGTCACCGACAGGACGATGTCGAGCAGGCGCAGCACGAGGTCGACGGGCCGCTTGGCGAACGGCTTGGCGGCCAGCTGCGCGTAGCGCTGGGCCAGCTCGTGCGAGGCCTCCAGCGCCGCGTCGCGCCGCTGGTCGACGGGCCGCGCGGGCTCGGGCAGCGAGGGGAGCGAGAGCTTCATCCGTCCAGCGCCTCCATGAGCAGGTCGGCGATCAGCTGCGGGTCGCGCCGGACGCGCTCGCCGCCGCCGTGCTCGTCGCGGCGCCGCAGCTCGATCGCCCGCGGGTCGGTCAGCGGCCGCAGCCGCCCGTCGCGGATCAGCTGCTCGTCGACGCCGCCGAGGCGCCCGCCGTAGGTCGTGTAGACCGGCGTGCCGAGGGCCACGGCCTCGCGGTTCATCGTCCCGCCCGCGGAGATCACGAGGTCGGCGAGCGCGACGAGGCTCTGCCCGTCCTCCGCGCCGTCGGGCACGATCAGCGACGGGTACCCGAGCGCCCGGACCGTGGCGCGCTGCGCCTCCGTGCGGGGGAGGACGACCGCATGCACATCCGGATCATGACCGATGTGGGACAGGACCTGGGGGAAGAGCGGGTTGGACTTGCGGTGGTAGAGCGAGACGTCCGGGGGCGGGCGCACGGTGACCAGCAGCCGCTTGCGGTCGACGGCCAGCCGGTCGAGCACGGCCTCGTCGGGCTCGAAGTCCGAGAGGTAGTACTCCTCCTTGAGCCCCGGGTAGCGCCGGAGCTTCTCAGGGCCTACGCCGTAGGGCTTCAGCCGCTCGGGCGGGATCGCGTCGGGCACGACGACCCGCCGGGCCAGCCGGCAGCCGACGTTGTGCTGGACCGTCGCGAACTCGTAGTCGAACGTGTTCGCCGACGGGATGCCCAGCATCCGCGCGACGATCGCGAGGTCGTTGGAGCCGTGCGCCAGCGCGACGTCGAACCCCCGCGGGCGCGCCCAGCGCGCGAGCTGGGCGGTCCGCTGCAGGAGGCTGGCCACCTTGCGCGGCCGCGAGGCGCCCCCGTGGCGCCCGACCTCGACCGCGCCGAGCTCCAGGCGGCGCGCGAGCGCCAGCGTCTGCGCGTAGTCGCGCGCGGTCACCTCCACCTCGTGCCCGGCGGCGCGCAGGCGCGCGATGATCGGCCGGAAGACGATCGGGTGGGCAGGCGCCGTGAGGTCGACCCAGATGCGCGCCACGGCTAGAGCCTGACCACCGCGGCAGACGGCATGTCGCGGGTGATGCCCCGCAGGTCGACGACCAGCTCGGATTGCTCGACGACCTGCCCGTGGTCGACCTCCGGGTGCGCGGTGACGATCACCGCGACGTCGGCCCACGCGAGCGCCTCTTCGAGCGGGCGGCTCTCGAGCCCGAAGGCCGCCAGCCGCGGGACGTGCGGGTCGTGGTAGGCCAGGTCGGCGCCGAGCTCGGCCAGCTGGCGCATGATGGCCAGGGCCGGGGACTCGCGGATGTCCGGGATGCCGGGCTTGTAGGCGACGCCGAGGACGAGCACGTGCGCGCCGCGCACGGCCATGCCGCGGTCGTTGAGGGCGCGCTGGACGCGCTGGGCGCAGTGCTCGGGCATGCGCTGGTTGACCTTCCCCGCCAGCTCGACGAACTCGCACGGCACGTCGAACTCGCGGGCGCGCCACGAGAGGTAGAAGGGGTCGACGGGCAGGCAGTGGCCGCCCATCCCGGGGCCGGGGCGGAAGCTCATGAACCCGTAGGGCTTCGTCGCCGCGGCGTCGACGACCTCCCAGATGTCGACGCCCATCCGGTCGGCGAGCACGGCGAGCTCGTTCACCAGGGCGATGTTCACCGAGCGGAAGATGTTCTCCAGCAGCTTGGCGAACTCGGCGACGTCGGTGCTCGACACGGGCACGACCTCGTCGCAGACGGTGCGGTAGAGCGCCATGGCGCGCTCGCGGCACGCGTCGGTGAGCCCGGCGACGAGCTTCGGCGTCGTGCGCAGCCCGTGGCTGCCCCGGCCCGGGTCGAGCCGCTCGGGCGAGTAGGCGACGTGGAAGTCGCGCCCGGCGCGCAGGCCGGAGCCCTCTTCGAGGATCGGGACGATGTGCTCCCGCGTCGTCCCCGGGAAGGTGGTCGACTCCAGCACCACGAGCTGCCCCGGCTGCAGCACGGCGGCCAGCGAGCGCGTCGCTCCCAGCATCGGGACCAGGTCGGGTTCGCGGTTGCGGGTCAGCGGCGTGGGGACGCAGATGACGACCGCCTCGGCCTCGCGCAGCGCGCCGTAGTCGAGCGTCGCCGCGACGTCGCGCAGGGACGCGGCGTCCAGCGTGGTGTCGTGGAGCGCCACGCGCCCGGCTCGCACGTCCTCGACGCGCCGGGCGTCGACGTCCACGCCGATCACCCGCGCGCCGCCGGCGGCGAGCGCCGCGGCGAGCGGCAGCCCCACGTATCCGAGTCCGACCACGCCGATGTGCATCGGCCTCAGTGTGCCCCATCGTCCGGCGTGCTCGCGGTGCGCCCGGCGGATGGCGCTGGGCCGCCTGGCATGCTGTGCCCATGCAGCACTCCGGGTGGGACGCGGCGGCTGCCGCCGCGGTGGCCGCCGCGCTCAGCGCGGCGCTCACGCCCGTGAGCGCGCGCTTCGCCCGCCGGGTGGGAGCCGTCGACCAGCCGCGCGGGCGCGGGCTGGCGGATCGCCCGACGCCGCTGCTCGGGGGCCTGGCGATCTTCGCGGGCGTCCTCGTGGCCAGCCTGATCTGGCTGCCGGTCGACGATGCGCGCTGGCAGGCCATCCTCGCCGGCGCCGCGGTGATCACGCTGGTCGGGGCGCTCGACGACGTCTTCGACCTGCACTGGGCGGTCAAGCTCCTGGGGCAGGCGACCGCGGCGCTGCTGCCGGTCCTCAAGGGCGTCCGCGTCGAGAGCTTCACGCTGCCGTTCGTCCACCGCGTCGAGCTGGGGACCGACCTCGGCGTCGTGCTGACGGTGCTCGGGCTGGTGCTCGTCATGAACACCGTGAACTTCTCGGACGGGATCGACGGCCTCGCCGCCGGCGTCTGCGCGATCGCCGCCGCGTCGTTCTCGATCATCGCCTTCGACCTGCAGCGCGGCAGCTCGGCGGTGCTCGCCGCGATCATCGCCGGCGCGGCGCTCGGGTTCCTCGTCCACAACTTCCCGCCCGCCTCGTCGTTCATGGGCGACTGCGGCGCGCTGCTGCTCGGCTACCTGCTCGGCGTCGTCGCCGTCGAGGGGACGGTCAAGACGCAGGCCGTCCTCGCCCTGTTCCTGCCGCTCGTCGTCCTGGCTGTGCCCTTCCTGGACACGACGTTCGTGGTGCTCAAGCGGTTGAAGTACCGCCGGCCGGTCTACGCCGCGGACGCCAACCACTTCCACCACCGGTTCACGCGCATCGGCTTCAGCCAGCGGCGGACGGTCCTGTACCTCTATGCGTGGACGCTGCTGCTCGGCGGCTCGGCGGTGGCGCTGCGGTTCGTGCCGTACTCCGACAACGGCGGGCGCCTGCACGCCGGCTGGTCGATCGTGATGGGCCTGATCCTGCTCGTCGTCGTGGCCGCGAGCGTCTACCTCGTCTTCGTCCTGGAGATCCTGAAGTTCCGGCGGCTCAACGCCGTGCGCCTGCGCCGGCTGCGGCCCGACGCCGACCAGCACGAGATCGACGCGGACTCGCAGCGGCGGATGGAGACGGGCGAGTTCGAGGCGGTGCGGCGCGAGACCGAGGAGTTCGGCGCGCTCGGCCGCTGAGCCGGCCGGCGCCGCCGCTCAGCCGCGGATGGTGCCGAGGTAGATGCCGACCATCGCCTCGACGAGCTCGTCGTCGGGGACCGGCTGCTCCTGGACCATGTGCTGGTAGAACGTCCGCTCGGCCATCCAGGTCAGGGCGAACGCCGTGGCCCGTGAGGGGAATGGCCGCGCGCCGGTCGGGCGCAGCGCCTCGAGCCGCTGCTGGGTGGCGTCGACGAAGCGGTCGAGCAGGCCGCGCCAGAACGTGGCGATCTCCTCCTCGTAGGTGGAGACCTCGACGATCGCGCGGATCATCACGCCGTGCTCGCGGTACAGCTCGCCGACCCGGGTGAGCGCCTCGCGGATCTCCTGCTCGGGGTCGCCCTCGCCCGAGAAGAAGATGTCGCCCTCGCGGTACAGCTGCTCGGTGATGTCGCCCGCCAGCCGCATGAGCAGGTCGCGCTTGTCGGCGAAGTAGAAGTAGAACGCGGTGCGCGAGATGCCAGCCGCGCGGGCGATGCGCTCGACGTTGAGGTCGGCGTACGACGACCCCTCGGCCAGCAGCTGCTCGGTGGCCGCGAGCACGGACGCCTGCACCTGCGCGCGCTTGGCGGTGGCCGGGCCCTCGCGGTGCGCGACGGGCGACGCGGCCTGGGGCTCGTCCTCGGCCATCGGTCCCACGATACCGGGCGTCGTTGACAACCTGTCAACTCGGACTTGACACCGTGTCAACTGCTCGGGCAGGATGCCGCCCATGTCCAACCTCCTCGACCTCACCGCGCAGGGCGACGTCGCCACGATCTCCGACGAGTCGAAGCTCTCGAGCGTCGTGCTCATGACGCCGCAGCAGCTCTACGAGCTGTGGGAGCGCCAGCCGTGGACGTCGCACACCATCGACTTCACGCAGGACCGCGCGGACTGGGAGCGGATCAGCGACGAGGACAAGGACCACATCGTGTGGTTCCTGTCGTCGTTCTTCATCGGCGAGGAGCGCGTGGCCACGCAGTTCAACGGGCTCGTCGGCGCCTACGAGACGCAGTCCGAGGAGCACTTCCTGACCACCCAGCAGGTCGACGAGGCGCGCCACGCGCAGCACTTCAACAACTTCTACGCGCAGGTGGTCGGCTACGACGGCAGCTTCGAGGAGCGTCTCGACCGCGCCCGGACGGACCTCAACGAGCCGTTCAAGGTGCTCTTCGACGACGTGCTCGTCGACGCCAACCAGCGCCTGCTGGCCGACCCGGCCGACATCGAGGCCAAGGTCGACTTCGTCACCACGTACCACATGGTCATCGAGGGGACGCTGGCGCTGACCGGCCAGGACACGCTGACGCGCGTCTTCGAGCGCGACGGCATCCTGCCCGGCTTCCTGGAGGGCTTTCGCAAGATCTCCCAGGACGAGCACCGCCACGTCGCCTTCGGCACGTGGTTCCTGCAGCAGAAGGCCAAGGACCCGGCGCTGCGGCGCCGCATCCAGGAGCGGCTCCAGGAGCTGATCCCGATCGCGGCGGGCGTGCTGACGCCCAAGGGCTTCGAGGTGGGGGAGTCCTACGAGATCCTCGGCGTGTCCAGCGACGAGGTCCACGGCTTCGCCTTCCAGGCGCTGACGCGGCGCCTGAAGGTCATCGGCGTCTCGCTGGCCCCGGCCGGCGAGGAGCCGGTCCCCGCGGGCGCCTGACCGGCGGGGGCATGAAGGACGGTTAACCGCCCTTGCGGTCGACCACCGCCAGCGGTACGGTCGACCGACTTCTCCACGAACCACGGAGGAGGGATCTCCATGCGAGCCATCCGACGCGACATCCCGGTGCAGCAGGTCACGGCCAAGACGGCCGCGGGCCAGCTCCCGCACGCGTCCAGCGCGCTCGCGTAGGTCCGACTCGTCGCACCTGCCAGCGGGCGCCCACCGCCCGCCGGCTCAGCGCCTCCATGGCACCGCGTCACCCGGGCGGTGGCCCCTTCACCCAAATCGAAGGAGCACCACCCCCATGCAGCTCTATCTCCAGGCCGACTACGCCAAGGCCCGCGCTCCGCGCGACGAGCCGCGGGTGCGGCACGTCGCCGAGCTGCGCGACTCCGGACCTCCCCCGAGACCGGTGCGCGCGAGGGCAGCGCGGGCGCTGGCCGCCGTCGCGCTGCGGCTCGACGGCGAGTCCGCCACCCGCCGGCTGCTGGCGTGATCCGGCCGTCCGGCCCCGGGCAGGCGTCCGTTGCCCATCTCGTGCTGACAGGCGGTACGGAATGGGCAAC
>DASTWY010000037.1:0-2651 GCA_035765735.1 Baekduia sp.
TCGTGTGCCCGTTGGCGGCCGGGCCACGACCGCCGACGGGCACACGACGCGGGGGAGCGCCGGGGGAGACTGGGGGCTGCGGGCTGTCACGCACGTCCGCGATGCTGCGGGCGCTGGCGTCACCCAGGGCGCTCGCGATGCAACGGAACGCAGCGCGGCTAGCATCCCCTTCGTGGCCCAGCACCACGAAGAGCTCGACGAGGCCCCGGCGCCGCCGACCCTCGACCCGGAGACCGCTGCGCGCCGGCGCGCGGCGCTCGCGCACGTCCGCAAGTTCGGCGACCCCGTCCTGCGCACGAAGGCGCGGCCGGTGGAGCAGTTCGACGACGAGCTGCGCGACGAGATCGCGCGCATGGGCGTCCTCATGCACGACGCCTACGGCATCGGCCTCGCCGCCACGCAGGTCGGCATCCTCCACCGCGTCCTCGTCTACCGCGTGGAGAACGACAGCCCGATCAACGCGCTCGTCAACCCCGAGGTCGAGTGGGCGAGCAAGGACCAGGAATGGGCCGAGGAGGGCTGCCTGAGCCTGCCCGCGGTCCACGTCGACGTCGAGCGGCCCGTGCACGTGCGCGTCCGCGCCCAGGACGAGCGCGGGGAGGAGATCCTCGTCGAGGCCAGCGGCCTCGAGGCGCGCGTCATCCAGCACGAGATGGACCACCTCGACGGCGTCCTCATTCTCGACCGCACGCCGCGCGACCAGCGCAAGGAGGGCATGCGCGCCCTCCGCGCCGCGCTCGAGGCCGAGGACGAGGCCGCGGGCGACGTCGTCTAGTGCGGGTCGTATATCTCGGCACCAGCGACTTCGCCGCGGAGGTCCTGCGGCAGCTCGCCGACGGGCCGTACCGCCCGGCGCTCGTGGTGACGCGCCCGGACGCCAAGCAGGGGCGCGGGCGCAGGGTCGCGCCACCGCCGGTCGCCGTCGTCGCCCGCGAGCTGGGCCTGGAGGTCGACCAGCCCGCCTCGGTCAACGACGACCAGGCCCGCGCCCGGATCGCCGCCGCCAAGCCCGACGCGCTGGTCCTCTGCGCGTTCGGCGCGCTGGTCAAGGAGCCGCTGCTCTCCGACCACGAGATCCTCAACGTCCACCCGTCGCTGCTGCCGCGCTGGCGCGGCGCGGCCCCGGTCGAGCGCGCGATCATGGCCGGCGACGCGCAGACCGGCGTCTCGATCATGCGCCTCGTCGCCGAGCTCGACGCCGGCCCGGTCTACGCCCAGGCCGCCGAGCCCATCCGCGACGAGGACGACTACGGAACGCTCGCCCGCCGCCTGCAGGACCGGTCGGTGGAGCTGTTGCGCGAGGTGCTCGAGACCCGCCCAGAGCCGGCCCCGCAGCCCGAGGACGGCGTCACCTACGCCGAGAAGCTGACCGCGGCCGACCGCACGCTCGACCTGACGCGCCCCGGGGCCGAGAACGCGCGCATCGTGCGCGCCCTGCATCCCCACGTCGGCGCTCGCATCGAGCTGGCCGACGGCCAGGGGTTCCTCGGCGTCCAGCAGGCGCGCGCCACCGCCGACGGCCAGCTCGAGCTGCTCGTCGTCCAGCCCGCCGGCGGCCGGGCGATGCCCTACGCCGACTACCTGCGCGGCCACGAGCCGGTGCCCGGCGTCGCCGCGCCCGGCCGCTGAGCCGCGGCACCTACCCTCCACGACGTGCCCGTCAGCCCCGCCCGCCGCGCCGCGCTGAACGTCCTGCGCCGCGTCAACGAGCAGGGCGCCTACGCCGATCGCGCCCTCCATGGCGAGGCGCGCGACCTCGGGCCGCGTGACCGCGCGCTGGCCAAGCGGCTGGCGTTCGGCGTCGTGCAGCGGCGCCTCACGCTCGACTGGGTGATCGCCCGCCGGGTCGACCGCAAGCTCGACCCGCAGGTCCGTGCCGCGCTCCAGCTCGGCCTCTACCAGCTGCTGTTCACCGACGTGGCGCCACACGCCGCGGTGGCCGAGGGCGTCGAGCTGGCCAAGCCGAGCCCGGGCGCCAAGCTCGTCAACGCCGTGCTGCGCAAGGTCCAGCGCGAGGGCGTCGAGCTGCCGTCCGACACGAACCCGAAGGGAGCCGCGATCCGCCATTCGCACCCCGAGTGGCTCGTCGCGCTGTGGTGGGACTGGCTCGGCGCCGGCGAGACGCGCGCCCTGCTGGCCGCCGACAACGAGCCCGCCGAGCTGGCGCTGCGCGTCAACCCGCTGGCCGGCGTCGACGTCGACCTGCCCGGCCGCCGCGAGGACGACGCGCTGGTCGTCGAGGGCCCGCTCGACGTGCTGGCCCACCCGGCCTACGCCGCGGGCGCGATCACGCCGCAGTCGCGGGCCTCGCAGCGCGTGGCCCGCGCCGTCGACCCGCAGCCGGGGGAGCGCATCCTCGACCTCTGCGCCGCTCCCGGCGGCAAGACGACGCACCTGGCCGCGCTGATGGGCGACCGCGGCGAGGTCGTCGCCGTCGAGCGCCATCCCCAGCGCGCCCGGGCGCTGGAGGTCCAGGCCCGGCGCCTGCACGCCACGTCGGTGCGCGTGCACCAGGCCGACGCCAAGCAGATCACCGCCGCGGCGCTCGGTGGACCGTTCGACCGCGTGCTGGTCGACCCGCCGTGCAGCGGCCTGGGCACGCTGCGCAGCCACCCCGACCTGCGCTGGCGCGCCACGCCGCCGGCCGTCGA
>DASTWY010000038.1:0-3062 GCA_035765735.1 Baekduia sp.
GCGACGATCACCGGCAACGTCTTCTGGGCCGCCGCCGCCTACGCGATCCAGCTCTACCCCGACGCCGACAACACGACCGTCAGCCACAACGTCTTCGACGGCTCCGGCTACGGCGCGGTCATCTTCGCCTCCGACGAATACGCCTCCGGCCTGACCTCCGACGACAACAGCGTCACGCAGAACGTCATCGCCGACGGCACCCGCTACGGCCTGGACTACTGGTGGGGCCCCGCCGGCCAGGGCACCGGCAACAGCGCCGACAGCAACTGCTTCTACAACAACGCGATCAGCGACCTGCAGGGCTCCATGAGCGGGATCACCGTCACCAACAGCGTCCACGCCAACCCCCAGTTCGTCGACCCCTCAAGCCACGACTACCGCCTACAACCCGGCAGCCCCTGCCTCGCCGTCGTCGGCTACGACACCGCCGCACGCCTGAATTTTTAGGTGACGCCGTCCTGGAGTCGTGTCACGATGCGGCCATGCATGCCGTCCTCACCGGCGGCTGCGGCAGGGAGGTCCCACGGACGGCAGCGCTTGCCGCGTGCCAGGCGCCATGAACGGGCGCCGCGCAGGCCTGGTTCGGCTGACGCTGATGTGCGTCGCCGCGCTCGCGCTGCTGCCGCCGCTGTCCGCACCGCACTTCCGCCTCGCCGCCTCGCACCACGTCTCGCGGCGTCATCACCGGCACCATCGCCACCACCACCACCGCCGCCACCACCACCACCGGGCCGCGACCGTGGCGCTCGTGCCCGCGGCGACGACGCCCGCGCCGGTGTCGGTGTCGGTGTCGTGCAGTCTGTATGCGGCGACGGGCGGGTCGGATTCCAATCCGGGGACGGCGGCGGCGCCGCTGGCCAGTCCGCAGACGCTGCTGAACGCGCTGGCGCCGGGCCAGGTCGGGTGCGTGCGCAGCGGCACCTACCACGTCCCCGAGCTGCGCGCGACGCACTCGGGCAGCGCCGGCGCCCCGATCACGCTGCAGAGCTATCCCGGCGAGCGCGCGACGATCATCACCGATAGCGACATCTACGTCCCCGACACGATCGCCTACAACAGCTTCGTCGGCCTGGACCTCACGAACAACCTCTCCTCCGGCAGCGTCGCGCAGTCGATGATCCAGGACTTCGGCGAGAACACCGTCTGGCAGGGCGACGACATCTCCGGCAACGACCACTCCACCTGCATGGAGCTCGGGTCGGTCGGCTGGGGCACCGCCCACAACACGCTGATCTCCGGCAACAAGATCCACGACTGCGGCTCGACCGCCGACGGCAACCAGGACCACGGCATCTACGCCGCGATCTCACGCGGCGCGACGATCACCGGCAACGTCTTCTGGGCCGCCGCCGCCTACGCGATCCAGCTCTACCCCGACGCCGACAACACGACCGTCAGCCACAACGTCTTCGACGGCTCCGGCTACGGCGCGGTCATCTACGCCTCCGACGAGTACTCCTCCGGCCTGACCTCCGACGACAACAGCGTCACCCAGAACGTCATCGCCGACGGCACCCGCTACGGCCTGGACTACTGGTGGGGCCCCGCCGGCCAGGGCACCGGCAACAGCGCCGACAGCAACTGCTTCTACAACAACGCCATCAGCGACCTGCAGGGCTCCATGAGCGGCATCACCGTCACCAACACCGTCCACGCCAACCCCCAGTTCGTCAACCCCGCCGCCCACGACTACCGCCTGCAGCCCGGCAGCCCCTGCCTCCCCATCGTCGGCTACGACACCGCCGCACGGTCGGGCTCCTGAGCGGCGGGCTGCGCCCCGCGGCGACGCAGCCGGCGCATCGCGGCGAGCGCCGGCCGCGTGCCCGGCGCGCGACGCAGGCGGCGCACGGCGGGCGAGCACTTCGCGCGGAAGCTGAGCGCGCTCTCGTCGCGGTAGACGCCGACACGCGGGCGGCGCAGGGGGTCGTCCGCGCGCAGGCGGGCGGGCACCGTGAACGCCGCGGCATAGCCCACGGCGCGCGCCGCCTCGACGACGCGGCGGTCGTGGTCGCCGTAGGGGTAGGCGAGCGAGTCGCACGGCGCGCCGGCCTGCTGCGCGCAGAGCTCGCGCGATCGCGCGAGCTCGGCGTGCAGCTCCGCATCGCCCAGGCGCGTCAGGCGCGGGTGCGAGCAGGTGTGCGAGCCGATCTCCCAGCCGGAGGCCGCGAGCGTGCGCAGCTCCTCCCAGGACAGCGGCGAGAGCTCGTGCTCGTGCGCGCCGCCGAGCCAGTGGTCGATGCCGGGCCACGACAGCGGCCGCTCCGCGCCCGGGAAGTCCGTGGGCACGAAGACCGTCGCCGGGACGCCGAGGCCTCGCAGCACGGGCAGGCCGGCCGTGAGGACCGAGCGGTACGCGTCGTCGAAGGTGACTGCGAAGGCGCGCGCGGCCGGCGGCGCGTGGACCGCCGCGGTGGCCGTCGTCGGGACGTACCCGCGGGCGAGCAGCCCGGCGACCTGCGCGCGGAGCGCCTGCGGCGTGACCGCCAGCGGCGAGGGCCAGCCGTCGCTGACCGCGTGGTAGGAGAGCACGAGGACGTCGCTCACCGCATCGCCGCCAGCTGCGGGTAGGCCTCGGCGAGGCGAGCGCAGAACGCGTCGAGGACGCGCTCGGGATCGAAGCGCCGGCGGACGATCTCGAGCGAGCGAGCGCTCAGGCGCTCGCGCTCGCGGGGATCGCGCGCGAGCGCCTGCAGCGCGGTGGCCAGAGCGCCCGCGTCGCCCGGCGGCACGACCACGCCCGCGCCCGCGCCCAACAGCTCGGGCAGCCCGCCGATGCTCGTCGCAACGACGGGCAGGCCACGGGCCATCGCCTCGACGACCGAGTGGGGCAGGCCCTCGGACAGCGACGGCAGCACGAAGACCTCGGCCGCGTCGAGCTCCGCGACGAGCTCCGGGCCGGCCGGCACGAAGCCCGCGAAGCGCACGCGGTCCTCGATCCCGAGCCGTGCGACCTGCTCGTGCAGGCGCGCGCGCTCGGGCCCGTCGCCCACCAGCGTGAGCAGGACGTCGACCCCATCGCCCAGCAGCGCCGCGACCGCCTGCACCAGCGACGCGATGCCCTT
>DASTWY010000039.1:0-13887 GCA_035765735.1 Baekduia sp.
CCCCTCGGCCAACTGCACCAACACCGCCGCCCGCTCCGCCGCCGACAACGGCCTGTGCTTACGCATCGGACCCGCCACACCATCTCCTCTTGATCATCAACAACCATCATCCGTTGCAATGACCAATTGAGACCACCCCCGGACAGCGGAGCCCAGCCCACACGGATTCCGGCGCCGTGCCGCTAGGCGCGGCTGAACCGCCGGCCGGCCACCGGCGAGATCGCCTCGTCGATCGGCGTGGCGGCGGCCGCCTCGGCCTCGGCCTGCGCCTTCTCCTGCGCGGCCAGGCGCTCCGGCGTCATCGCGGTCGTGTCCTCGTTCTCGGCGAGCCACGCCTCGGCCTCGGCGGCGGCCTGCTCGTCGCGGACGACCGTCTTGCCGGCGGCGTAGTAGCGGTCGATCTCGGCGAACAGCTCGTCGACCAGCCGCTCGGTCGGGACCTTCTTCAGCGGCTCGCCCTTGGAGAAGATCATCGCGCTGTCCTTGGCGCCGGTGATGCCGAAGTCGGCGTGGCGCGCCTCGCCGATGCCGTTGACCGCGCAGCCGAGGATCGAGACCTCGATCGGGTCCTCGTACTGCTCGAGGCGCCGCTCGACCTCCATGACCACGGAGTCCATGTCGAACTGCAGGCGGCCGCACGTCGGGCAGGCGATCAGGACCGGGCCGCGCTCGCGCAGCTTGAGCGCCTTGAGGATCTCCCAGGCGACCTTGACCTCCTCCTCGGCGTGGAACGTCGAGAGCGAGATCCGGATCGTGTCGCCGATGCCGTCGGCGAGCAGCGTGCCGAGCCCGACGGCGCTCTTCAGCGAGCCGGACCACTTCGTGCCCGCCTCGGTGACGCCGAGGTGCAGCGGGTGGTCGATCTTCTCGGCCAGCAGGCGGTTGGAGGCGATCGTGTTCGGGACCGACGTCGACTTCATCGACACCTTGAAGTCGTAGAAGTCCATGCCGTGCATGAGCTCGACGAACTCGGTGGCGGCGGTCACGAGCGCCTCGACCGGGTTGGTGAACTCCAGGTCGCGCAGGTGCTTGGGCAGCGAGCCGGAGTTGACGCCGATCCGCATCGGCACCCCGTGGGCCCGCGCGACCTTGACCACCTCGGCGACCTTGTCGGGGCCGCCGATGTTGCCGGGGTTGATGCGCACGCAGTGCGCGCCCGCCTCGATGGCCTTGATCGCGAGCGTGTGGTTGAAGTGGATGTCGGCGATGATCGGGATCGGCGACTCGCGCACGATCGTCTTCAGGGCCTCGACGTCCTGCTCGCGCGGCACCGCGCAGCGCACGATGTCGGCGCCGGCGTCGGCCACGCGCCGGATCTGGTCCATCGTCGCCGCGAGGTTCGCGGTCTCCGTCTTGGTCATCGTCTGGACGGCCACGGGTGCGCCGCCGCCGATGGGGACGGCGCCGACGTGGATCTGACGGGCTGAGGCCATGGGCACAGTCTACGAGGCGGGTCGCGGCGCCCGGCGGGCCTCGGACGGGGCCCCGCCGGGCGCCGCTCGTCCGGCCGGCCACCGCCCGCTTGCTGGTCTAGACCACCGGTGGTAGCGTCGCCGGCACGTTCATCGTCCGAGGAGGAGAGATGCACACGAAGTCGTTCGCGCGCGCCCTGGCCGCCGGGCTGATGGCCACGGCGCTGACGGTGGCCGCGGCCGGGTGCGGCGGGTCCGACGACACCAGCTCCAGCTCGTCCGGCGGGGGCCAGACGACCGCCGGCGGCGGCGGCGGCGGCGAGAAGATCGCGTTCCTGCTGCCGGAGAACAAGACCGCCCGCTACGAGGCGCAGGACAAGCCGGACTTCATCGCCAAGGTCAAGCAGCTGTGCCCGAGCTGCGAGGTCATCTACGAGAACGCGGGCCAGGACGCCGCCAAGCAGCAGCAGCAGGCCGAGGCGGCGCTCACGCGCGGCGCCAAGGTGCTCGTGCTCGACGCCGTCGACGTCGCGTCGGCGGCGAGCATCGTCAACCGCGCCAAGCAGAGCGACGTCCCGGTCATCAGCTACGGCCGCCTGGTCTCCAACGCCGACCTCGACTACTACGTCTCGATCGACCCCTACAAGGTGGGGCAGCAGCAGGCGCACGTGCAGCTCGACGCGCTCAAGAAGCAGGGCACGGCGCAGCCGCGCATCGTGATGATCAACGGCTCTCCCACCGACAGCAACGCGGCCCCGTACAAGAAGGGCGCCGAGGACGTCTTCAAGCAGGCCGGCGCGAAGGTGGTCAAGTCCTACGACACCGCGGACTGGAGCCCCGACAAGGCCCAGCAGGAGATGGAGCAGGCCATCACCGCCCTGGGCAAGAGCGGCTTCGACGGGGTCTACGTCGCCAACGACGGCATGGCCGGCGGCGCGATCGCCGCGATGAAGTCCGCGGGCCTGGACCCGGCGAAGTTCGCCGTGACGGGGCAGGACGCCGAGCTGACCGGCGTGCAGCGCATCCTCACCGGCGAGCAGCTGATGACCGTCTACCAGCCGATCGGCAAGATCGCGGCGACCTCCGCGGAGCTGGCCGTGCCCCTGGCGCAGGGCAAGCAGCCGCCGAACATCGCGACGGCCAAGACCGACAACGGCCAGGAGCAGGTGCCGTCGGTCCTGCTGGACACGATCGCGATCAACAAGAGCAACATCGAGGATCCGCTCATCAAGGACGGGTTCATCACGGCGTCGGACCTCTGCGCCGGCCAGTACGCGTCGGCGTGCAAGAAGGCCGGCATCACGTGAGCCCGGCCGGCGGGCGGGGCGGCGCGGCGGGACTGCCGCCGCGCCTCTCCCGGCGCAGCCCCAAGGGCGAGCAGCTGCGGTCGATCCTCGCCGACCTCATCGGCGCGCTGCAGCCCGGCGATCCGCTGCCGTCCGAGCGGGAGCTCGCGGAGCGCTACGACGTGGCGCGGATGACTGTCCGCGCCGAGGTGACGCGGCTGGCCGCCGAGGGCCTCGTCGAGCGCGTCCAGGGCCGCGGCACGTTCGTGGCCGAGCCGCGCGTCGCGCAGGCGTCCGCCCTCACGTCGTTCACCGAGGACATGCGCGCGCGAGGCCATGTGCCGGGCGCGCGCGTGCTCGCCCACGGCGTGGTCGGCGCCGACGAGCGGGTCGCCGCCCGGCTGGCGCTGGAGCCCGGCGAGCCGGTGCTGCGCGTGCGCCGCGTGCGGACCGCCGACGGCGCGCCGATGGCCGTCGAGGAGGCGTTCCTGCCCGCGGAGCGCTTCCCCGGCATCGAGTCCGGCGACCTCGAGGACGCCTCGCTGTTCGAGCTGCTGGAGCAGCGCTTCGCCGTGCGCTTCCCGGCCGCCGACCAGCACGTCGTGGCCGAGGAGATCGCCGGCGACGAAGCCGGCGCGCTGCACGTCGCGCCCGGCCGCGCGGGCCTGCGGTTCCACACCACCCTGCTCGGCGACGACGACCGGCCGGTCGCGTACGCCTGGTCGCTGTTCCGCGGCGACCGCTACGAGATCCGGCTGCGGCAGGAGCGGCGCTGATGCCGGGCGCCCGGATGGCCGCCGAGATGGCCGAGCAGCCGCGGGTGCTCGCGGAGCTGGCCGGGCGGCGGCCCGACCTGGTGGCGCGCGTGCGCGCGGTCCTCCCCCAGCCGCTCGCCGGCATCGTGCTCGTCGCGCGCGGCTCCTCCGACAACGCCGCCATCTACGGGCGCTACGTCCTCGAGCTGGCCGCCGGCCGCCCCGTCGCGCTCGCCGCGCCCAGCCTGCTGACGCGCTACGGCGCTCGCGACGACCTCAGCGGCTGGCTGGCCATCGGCGTCAGCCAGTCCGGGCGCACGCCCGAGATCGTCGCGGTGCTGGAGGCCTACCGCGCCGCGGGCGCCTGCGCGATCGCGGTCACCAACGACCGCTCCGGCCCGCTGGCCGCGGCCGCCGACGCGACGCTCGACACCGCCGCCGGCGCCGAGCGCGCCGTGCCGGCGACCAAGACGGTGACAGCGCAGCTCGCCGCCTTCGCGATCCTCGCCGAGGCAGCGGCGCGCGACGGCCGGCTGCCGTGGGGCGCCGCGGACTGGTCCTCGCTGCCCGCCGCGGTGGAGGCCCTGCTGTCCGACGCGGCGCCGGCCGAGCGGGCGGCGGAGAAGATCGCCGGCGCCGCCGGCCTGGTGGCGATCGCCCGCGGGCTCCTGCTCGGCGCTGCGCTCGAGGCGGCGCTCAAGCTCAAGGAGACCACCGGCATCCTGGCCGAGGGCGCGTCGGCGGCCGACTTCCTGCACGGCCCGATCGCCATCGTGCGGCGCGAGCTGCCCGTCGTGACGTTCGCCGCGCCGGGCCCGACGACCCGCGACGTCGAGGAGCTGGCCGCCGCGGTCCGCGAGCGCGGCGGCCGCGTCCTGCGGTGCGCGCCCGGCGAGGGCGCCGACCTGCCGCTGCCCGCCGACGTCCCCGAGGGCCTGGCCGCCATCCCGGCGGTCGTCCGCGCCCAGCAGCTGGCGCGGGCCACCGCGCTGGCGCGCGGCGTCGACCCCGACGCGCCCTTCGGGCTGTCGAAGGTCACCGCGACCGACTAGCGGCGCGGCCGGCGTCAGACGCCGGCGGCGAAGCGCTCGCGGCCGGCGATCAGGGTGCGGACCACGCGCAGCTCGTCGTCGAGCACGACCACGTCGGCGCGTCCGCCGGGCCGCAGGGCGCCCAGGTCGGGGCGGCCGATCAGGCGCGCCGGGACCGTGGCGGCGGCATGGACGGCGTCGGCCAGCGCGGCGCCGCAGCCGACGAGGTTGCGGACGGCGGCGTCCATCGTCAGGACGCTGCCGGCCAGCAGGCCGTCGGAGAGCTCGGCGCGCCCGTCGCGCACGCGGACCTCGCGGCGGCCGAGGCGGTAGGTCCCGGGACCCTGGCCGGCGGCCTCCATCGCATCGGTGACCAGGGCGAAGCGCCCGCGCGCGGCCAGGAAGGCGGCGTAGCCCGACTCGGGCGCGAGGTGGACGTGGTCGAGGATCGCCTGCACCGTGACGCCGGGGCGCGTGAGCGCGACGCCCGCGAGGCCGGGGTCGCGCGGCGCCCAGCGGCGGTGGGCGTTGTAGAGGTGCGTGATGGCGCGGGCGCCCGCGTCGAAGGCGGCGTTCGCGGCCTTCGCGTCGGCGTCGCTGTGGCCGCACGAGACGGCGATGCCGCGCTCGGAGAGCGCCCGCACCACGTCGAGCGCGCCGTCGAGCTCGGGGGCCACCGTCATCATCACGACGCCGTCCTCGCAGAGGGCGAGCGCCTCCTCGACATCCGGGCGGCGCAGGTGCTCGGGGTCGTGGGCGCCCGGCCACTGCGGCGAGAGATACGGGCCCTCGAGGTGCACGCCGAGCACCCGGGCGCCATCGCCGCCGTCCTCCATCGCCGCGCGAGCGGTCTCCAGCGCCCCGCCGTAGTCCTGCAGCGGCGAGGTGATGAACGTCGGCACGTAGCCGGTGACCCCGGTGCGGGCGAGCGCCTCGCCGGCCCGCCGGAGCCCGTCGACGTCGGTGGCGAGGAAGTCGACGCCCGCGACGCCGTTGATGTGCGCGTCGACGAAGCCGGGGACGGCGATGCCGTGCCGGCCCGCGGGCTGCGCCCCGACGGCGACGACCACGTCGCCGTCGACGACGACGTCGCCGGGGACCATCTCGCCGTCGACGACCGCCGCTCGGACGCCGAGCCTCATACCAGCGCCGGTGCAGCGTGGGAAGCCATCTGGTCTAGACCACCATATCGCGCTGCCGGGCCGCCGTGAACCCCAGGTCGGGCCGCCGGCGCTCCAGCACCGGCCGCGGAGGCAGCCCGTTCGACTAGCCTCCGCGGCCATGGCGAGCCCCGAGGTCTACGGCACCGCGCGCGACGGCGCGCGCGCCCGCGCCGCCTCCGGGCTCTCGGAGCAGGCCCGCCGGCGGCGCCACGACCGCTTCTTCGCCCTCACCGGCGTGCGACCGGGCATGCGCGTGCTCGACATCGGCTGCGGCCGCCTCGGCCTGCGGGCGCTGGAGCCGGGCCTCGACATCACCGGCGTCGACCTGCACCCGCGTCCCGACTACCCCGGTCCGTTCGTCCAGGCCGACGCCACCGGGCGCCTGCCGTTCGACGACGCGGCGTTCGACCTCGTCTACGCCTCCAGCGTCATCGAGCACGTCCCGCCGCCGCGACGGGCCGCCTTCGCCGCCGAGCTGCGCCGGGTCGGCCGCGGGCTCTACGTGCAGACGCCGGCCTGGACGTTCCCGGTCGAGCCGCACGCGCTCCTGCCCTTCGCCCACTGGCTGCCGCCGGTGCTGCGCCGCCCGTACTGGCGCCTCGGCGTGCAGGGGCAATGGGAGGACATCGCGCTGCTGCGGCGGCGCGAGCTCGCCGAGCTCTTCGACGCCACCGTCCACGCCGAGCGCGTCGGGCCGCTGGCCAAGAGCTGGATCGCGATCGTGCCGATCGACCCCCGGCACGGATGAGCGGCGCGGCGAGCCCGGTCAACCTCCGCGACCTCGAGGCGCTCGCCGCCGAGCGGATCGAGGCCGGCGCGCTCGGCTACTTCGCCGGCGGCGCCGGCGACGAGCGCACCCTGCGCGACAACGAGGCGGCGTACGCGCGCCGGCGGCTGCGACCGCGCGTGCTCGTCGACGTCTCCGCGGTCTCGACCGCGACCACCGTCCTGGGCACCGAGATCGCGCTCCCCGTCCTCGTCGCCCCGGTGGCCCTGCAGCGCCTCGCTCATCCGGACGGCGAGCCGGCGATGGCGCGCGCCGCGGCGGCCGCCGGCACGATCATGTGCCTGTCGACGCTGGCGACGGCCACGCCGCGCGAGGTCGCCCAGGCCGCGCCGGGCGCGCCGCGCTGGTTCCAGGTCTACGTCCTGAAGGACCGCGGGGTGACCCGCGCGCTGGTCGACGAGGCGGTCGGCTGTGGCTACGAGGCGCTCGTGGTCACCGTCGACGCGCCGCGGGCGGGTCGCCGGGAGCGCGACCTGCGGACCGGCTTCTCCGTGCCCGCCGGCGTCGACATGCCGGCCGTCACGGCGGCCGCCGGCGGCACGGCGGGCATCACCCCGCAGGGCTTCTTCGAGCTCGTCGACCCGGCGCTGACGTGGCGCGGGTTCGAGCAGCTCGCGCGGGAGTGCGACATCCCGGTCCTGGTCAAGGGCGTGCACACCGCGCAGGACGCGCGGCTGGCGGTCGAGCACGGCGCCGCCGGCGTCGTGGTCTCCAACCACGGCGGGCGCCAGCTCGACGGCGTGCCCGCCACGATCGACCTGCTCGAGGAGGTCGTGCAGGAGGTCGCCGGCGACGTCGAGGTGCTCGTCGACGGCGGCGTGCGGCGGGGGACCGACGTCCTCGTCGCCCTGGCGCTCGGCGCCAGGGCCGTCCTCGTCGGCCGGCCGATGCTCTACGGGCTGGGCTGGGACGGCGAGGCGGGGGCCCGCTGGGCGCTGCAGACGCTGCGCGACGAGGTCGCCCTCGGGCTCACCCTGCTGGGCGCGCCGACCCCGGCCGACGTCACCCGCGCGCACGCCGGCTGACCACCCGTCCACCCCGCGTCGCGGATCGTCGCTCCGCGCCGGTCCGGCGCTCAAGACCGGGCCCCGCGCGGCCGTTAACAGGGGAGCTTGCCTGGACCGCCCGCCCTCTCGCTGATCGCCTCGCTGCGCGGCGCGCTGGAAGCCGCGCGCGGCGTGCGGACGCCCGACGACCTCCGCTCGGCGCTCGACGGCATCGCCACGCTCATCGCCGAGTCGATGAGCTACCGCTGCGTGGTCGTCAACCTCCACCGCCCGGCGTGGGACGACTTCGAGGTGACGACCGTCCACGGCCCGGACGCGGCCCGCGCGCAGCTGCTCGGCACGGTCTCGACCTGGGACCAGTGGGCGCCGTACCTGGCCCCGCGCTACGAGCGTCGCGGCGCCCAGCACGTCCGGGCCGACGTCGCGCCGCCCGACCCGCCGGGCATGTCGGTCTACAAGCCCGACGCGCCGTCGTCGGCCGATCCCAGCTGCTGGGATCCCGACGACCTGCTCATCGTGCTGATGCGGCGTTCCAACGGCGACGTGCTCGGCATCCTCAGCATCGACGAGCCGCTCGACGGCCGACGGCCCGCCGACGACGAGCTCGACCGCGTCGTCGCGCTGGCCGAGGTGGCCTCGCTGGCGGTCGAGCAGGCGCTCGACGCCCAGCAGCAGGCCGGCCACCACGTCGCGCTCGAGCGGCTGCTCGGGGTGTCCTCGCGGATCTCCGACCAGCGCTCGCGCGGCGGCGTGCTCGACGAGGTCTGCTCCGGCATCCGCGGCGCGCTCGGGTTCCAGCGCGTCGCCGTGCTGCTCGCCGACGAGCGCGGGGCGCTGCGCCCCGCGGCCACCGCCGGCTGGCAGGTCGACGACCCTGTGCTGACCGGGCTCGGGCTGACGCTCGGACAGGTCGAGCCGCTGATGCAGCCGCGCTTCGAGCGCGACGGCTGCTACCTGCTCGAGCGCGAGGAGGCCGAGGCGCTCCTGCACCTGGACGCCCCGGTCTACGAGTCGTTCTCCAACGGGCGCGGCCCGTACGCCTGGGAGCGCCACTGGCTGCTCGTGCCGCTGCTCGGCCCCGACGGTGCCCGCCGCGGCATGATCTGGGCCGACGACCCCGTCGACCGGCTCCTCCCCAGCCGTCCCAAGCTCCAGGCGCTGCGCCTCTTCGCCGGCCAGTCCTCCGCCGCGCTCGAGAACGCCCGCGACTACGAGGCCACGGCGCACCTGGCCCACCACGACGGCCTCACCGGCCTCGCCAACCGCGCGACGCTGTCGCAGCGGCTCGAGCACGCCCTGCGGCGCGTCCGGCGCTCGGACAGCAGCGTGGCGGTGCTCTTCATCGACCTCGACAACTTCAAGCAGATCAACGACGAGCGCGGCCATCACGCCGGCGACGCGCTGCTGCGCACCGTCGCGGCGCGCATCGACGCCGACCTGCGTCCCGGGGACACGGTCGCGCGGTTCGGCGGCGACGAGTTCGTCGTGCTCTGCGAGGACGTCGCCGGCCCGGAGGACGCGATGGAGGTCGCCGAGCGGCTCCGCGGGTCCCTCGCGCGCGAGGTGCCGCTCAGCGGCGGAGCCATTCACGTGACGGCGAGCATCGGCGTCGCGTTGCCGGACCGCCCGGACCGCGGCGCGGAGGAGCTGCTGGAGGCGGCCGACCGCGCCATGTACGAGGCCAAGGCCGCGGGGCGCGACGCGACGCGCCTGGCCGCGCCGGGCGCCGGCTGGTCCTAGTCCGCGCCTAGGCGTACATCGCGTCGATCGCCGCCTGGTACTTCTCGCCGATCGGGCGGCGCTTGAGCTTCATCGTCGGGGTCAGCTCGTCGCCGCCGGGCAGCCAGTCGCCCTCGACGATCGTGAACTTCTTGATCTGCTCGACGCGGGCGAGCTTGGCGTTGGCGGCGTCGATGCCCTCCTGCACCGCCGCCCGCACGCGCTCGTCGCGGGCGAGCTCCTCGAGCGTGGCGCCCTCGATGCCCTGCTGTTGCGCCCACATCGGGGCGAAGTCGGCGTCGAGGACGATCAGCGCGGTGTTGTAGGGCTTGGCGTCGCCGATGCAGACGGCGTTGCCGATCAGCGGCGAGGACGTCTTGATCGTCGCCTCGATGTTGGCCGGCGACATGTTCTTGCCGGCGGCGTTGATGATGATCTCCTTCTTGCGGTCGACGATCGTGACGTAGCCCTCGTCGTCGATCGTCGCGATGTCGCCGGTGTGCAGCCAGCCGTCGGCGTCCAGCGCCTCGGCCGTCTTGTCCGGCATCCCGCGGTAGCGGAGCATCACCAGGTCGCCGCGGATCAGCAGCTCGCCGTCCTCGCCGAGCGACAGCTCCGCGCCCGGCGTCGCCTGGCCGACGGTGCCGATCTTGATGCGGTCGGGCCGGTTCACCGCGCCGCCGCCGCACGTCTCGCTCATGCCCCACAGCTCGGCGAGCGGCAGGCCGATCGCATGGAAGAACTCGAGCACCTCGACCGGCGTCGGCGCCGCGCCGACGTTGATGGCCACGACCTCGTCGAGGCCCAGCATCGCGCGCAGCTTGGAGAACAGCGCCTCGTCGGCGGCGGCGACGCGCGCGGCCAGGTCCTCGGGCACCGGCTCGCCGGCCTGCTCGAGGCGGACCTTCTGCAGCGCGTCGGCCAGCGCGGCCTTCGTGCGCTCCTGCTCCTCGGGCGGCTGGCCGGCCACCATCGCCTCCAGGCCCGCTTTGAGCTTCTCCCAGATGCGCGGGACGGCGAAGAACCACTGCGGGCGCACGCCGGGCAGGAAGCTGACGATCTCGCGCGGGTTCGGGCAGCAGGTGACCTGGAAGCCGAACACGATCGGCAGGTAGTGGTGCGCGGCCCGCTCGGCGATGTGCGCGTTGGGCAGCCACGAGATGACCCGCGCGCCCTCGGGGAACTGGACGATCTCCTCGATCCCGTGGACGGCGCTGAGGAGGTTGCGGTGCGCGAGCTCGACGCCCTTCGGCGGGCCGGTCGTCCCGGAGGTGTAGATCAGCGTCAGGACGTCCTCGGGCTCCAGCGCGGCGATCGCCGTCTCGACGTCGAACGGCTCGTCGGACGTCACGTCGGCCAGCGCCATCGTGCCCTCCGGCAGGCCGCCGTCGGCGTCGACGACGATCACGTGCTCGAGCCCGGGCAGCGCCTTGCGCGCCTCGAGCACGTTGTCGAGGAACTGGGTCTCCGTGACGATGATCCGCGCGCCGGCGTCCTGGACGACGTACTCGATCTGGTTGGGCGCATACGTGAGGTACACGGAGAACGGCGTCGCGCCGACCATGATCGCGGCGAGGTCGGCGAGGTGGAACTCCGGCCGGTTGCCGAGCTGCAGCGCGATCGTGTCGCCCTTGCGCAGGCCCAGCGCCGCCAGGCCGGCGGCCAGCGCGTCGACCCGCTCGCGCAGCTCGCCCCAGGTCCAGGCGATCTCGTCGTCCTTGGTGCGGACCGCGACCGCGTCGCGATGCCGCTCGGCGGTCAGGCGGAACGCCTCCGCGACCGTCGCCGCCTCCACGCCGCGACGCGGCGCCGTCGTGCTGGCCTCCATGTCCCTCTCTCCTCCTCCGGTGCTGCTCAGCGAAGGCCGAAGCCCTCGCCCCTCAGCCGGCCGATGTCGTTGGTCAGGCCGACCATGAACAGCATGATGACGAGGACGAAGCCGACATACGAGGCCTGCTCCATGACCCGGAAAGGAATCGGGCGCCCGCGCACCTTCTCGGCCAGCGCCCAGAAGATGTGGCCGCCGTCGAGCGGGAGGAACGGGAAGAGGTTGATGATCGCCAGCGAGAGCGAGATCAGGGCGAGGATCTGCAGCGCCAGCACCATGTTGTCGGCCTGGAAGGTCTGCCGCGTCGTCTCGTAGGAGCCGACCACGCCGGAGACCTGCTTGCGGGCGCTGCTGTCGTAGAAGATCCGCACCACCGCGCTGACGGTCGCCTTCGTCACGTCCCACATGCCGGTGACCGACCGCGACGCGGCCGAGCCGACCGGCATCGGGTCGTAGGCGCTGCCGAAGCTGAAGCCGAGCAGCGGCCGCTTGACCTCGGCGTTCCAGTGCGGCGTGATGCGGAAGGTGCGCAGCTGGCCGTCGCGGCGGACGGTGACCACGGCCGGCGTCGCCGCGGCGCAGCCGTCGACCTGGCGGCCCGCGCAGCGGTGCTTGCCGATCGCGGTGCGCAGGGCCTCCGGGCCGCCGCGCACCCCGTCGATGGCGACGATCTGGTCGCCGGGGCGCAGCACGGCCGCCGCCGGCTCGCCGCGCTGGACGCTGTCGACCTGCTTGGTGACGACGTTCTCGCCCTTGACGGCGAAGAGCACGAAGAGGATCACGAACGCCAGCAGCACGTTGACGAGCGGGCCGGCGGAGATGACGACGATCCGCTTCCACACCGGCTGGCGGTAGTACGCGCGGTCGGCGTGCTCCGGCGGGATCTCCTCCGCCGGGTTCATGCCGGTGATCTTCACGTAGCCGCCGAGCGGGATGGCGCCGACGCCGTACTCGGTCTCGCCGCGGCGGACCTTGAACAGCAGCGGCGGGAAGAACAGCGCGAAGCGCTCGACGCGCATGCCGACGGCCTTGGCCGCGGCGAAGTGCCCGGCCTCGTGAAGGATGATGAGCGCCGCGAAGCCGGCGAAGGCGAGCAACCACGACATGGCTACGCGCGCACCTCCACCTGGTCGGCGGCCGTTGCGCGGGCGGCGTGGTCGGCCTCGTACAGCGCCTCGAAGGCGCGCACGGGCTCGCCCGGCACCGCCTCGAGGGTGGCCTCGATGACCGCCGGGATGCCGGTGAACGGCAGCCGGCCGGACAGGAAGGCGTGGACGGCGACCTCGTTGGCGGCGTTCAGGACGCACGGGGCGGTGCCGCCGGCCAGCGCGGCCTCGCGCGCCAGGCGAAGGCACGGGAAGGCGGTGTCGTCGACCGGCTCGAACGTCAGCCGGCCGATCTCCTGCAGGCGCAGGCGCCTGGTCGGCAGCTCGATCAGGTCGGGGTGGTGCAGCGCGTAGGCGATCGCGATGCGCATGTCGGGCAGGCCGAGGTGCGCGAGCTGGGCGCCGTCGATCGTCTCCACGAGCGCGTGGACGATCGACTGCGGGTGCACGACGACGTCGATGCGGTCGTAGGGCACCTGGAAGAGGTGGTGGGCCTCCATCACCTCGAGGCCCTTGTTCATCAGTGTGGCGGAGTCGATGGTGATCTTGCCGCCCATCGCCCACGTCGGATGGGCCAGTGCCTCGTCGACGGTCACGCCGGCCAGCTCGGCGGCGCTGCGGCCGCGGAACGGGCCGCCGGAGGCCGTGATGGTCATGCGCTCCAGCGCGCCCGTCGGCACGCCGTGCAGGAGGTGGTGCAGCGCCGCGTGCTCGGAGTCCACCGGCAGGATCTGGGCGCCCGTGGCCTCCGCGAGCTGCATGACCAGCTCACCGCCCACGACCAGCGACTCCTTGTTGGCCAGCGCGAGGTCGATGCCCTCCCCCAGCGCGGCGACGGTCGGCCCCAGGCCGGCGGAGCCCACCAGCGCGTTGAGCACGAGGTCGGCGCCGGACTCGAGCACGAGCCGCACGAGCCCCTCGGCGCCGGAGAGCACCTCGCCGTCGGTCCATGCCTCGGCGGCGCGGGCGGCCGCGTCGGGGTCGGCCACGGCGATCCGGTCGACGCCGTGCTCGACCGCCTGGGCGACGAGCGGCTCCCACGAGCGCGCAGCGCTGAGCCCGACGAGCTCGAACTCGTCGGTGCGCGACACGACGTCGAGCGCCTGGGTCCCGATGGACCCGGTGGACCCGAGCACGAGCAGGCGGCGGGGCATCGCCGGACAGGGTAGCCGCGCGGACCTCAGCGGAACCTCAAGGCCCGCCCCACGTCCCACCCCACCCCACCCGCGGTGGTTCCGATCGGCGAACCCCTGGTTCGCACAACAGCACCACCCCCGCTCCGACGCACCGCGCGCGGTGCGTGGAGGCTCTGGGTCAGCCGCGCAGCGCGGCCAGCGCCGACGCTGCGGCGTCGAGCGCCGCGTCGTCGGGCACCGCGACGCGTCCCGCCCACGGCACGCGCTCGACCGACGACGGGTAGCGACAGCCGAGGATGCCGCCCACCAGCGCGGCGAGCAGCGCCGTGGCCGCGCCGCCGAGGCGCACGGCGACGCGGATGCCGTCCTCGGGCGTGTCGTGGCGGTGGAGGATCGCCATCAGCGAGTCGACGACGGCGCGGTCGTCGAGCGGGACGCCGCGGAACGGCGGCGTCCACTCGCTCGCGTGCTCGGCCACCAGGTGGTACAGCGGCCGGCCCTCCAGCGCCCACGCGGCGAGGTCGGCGACGAGCACCGCGGCGAAGCCGTGGCCGAGGGCTCCCGCCCGTCGCTCGGCCTGCGCCGGCTCGCGCCAGCCGAGGACCATCGCCGTCGCGAGCGCCGACGCCCCGGCGCCCCCACCCACGTCGAGGGGCG
>DASTWY010000040.1:0-70916 GCA_035765735.1 Baekduia sp.
CCCGCCGGCCCCCGCCGCCCCGCGCGCCCCGGCCCCGCCGCCGCGCGCCGAGCACCGGGCGGCGGTCGAGCGGCAGGCGAGCCTCCGCTCCGCGGTCGGCGCGCTGATGGCGCGCTCCAAGCGCGAGATCCCGCACTACGACGTGGAGCTGACGATCGACCTGTCGACGGCGCTCGCGTGGCTGGCCGAGCACAACGCCAGCCGGCCGCCCGCCGACCGCGTGCTGCCTGCGGCGCTGCTGCTGCGCGCCGTCGCGCTGGCCGCCCGCGACGTGCCCGAGGTCAACGGCACGTTCGCCGACGGCGCGTTCCACCCGGCGGCCGGCGTGACGCTCGGGGTCGCGGTGTCGCTGCGCAGCGGCGGCATCATCGCCCCCGCCATCCCCCGCGCCGACGAGCTGAGCCTCGGCGAGCTGATGCAGGAGCTCCGCGGCCTGACCGGCCGGGCGCGCCGGGGCGTGCTGCGCGGCACCGACCTCGCCGAGGGCGCCACGCTGACGGTCACGAGCCTCGGCGAGCAGGGCGCCGACCTCGTCCACGGCGTGATCTTCCCGCCGCAGGTGGCGCTCATCGGCTTCGGCCGGATCGCCGAGCGCCCGGTCGCCGCCCACGGCATGGTCGGCGCGCGCCCGACGGTGATCGCCACCGTCGCCGGCGACCATCGCGTCAGCGACGGCCACCTCGGCAGCCTGTTCCTCGCGGCCGTCGACCACCACCTCCAGGAGCCCGATCGCCTATGACCCCCGACGACGCCCGCGCCCTCGTCCGGCGCTGCCTCGGCGAGATCGCGCCCGACGCCGACCTCGACGCGCTCGAGGACGCCGACGACCTGCGCGAGACGCTCGACCTCGACTCGATGGACATCTTCAACCTCGTCGCCGCGATCGCCGACGAGAGCGGCGTCGAGATCCCGGACCGCGAGGTCGGCCGGCTCACGACGCTCGGCGCGCTGGTCGAGCGCGTCGCCGGGGCGCCGGCCCCGTAGCGGTCAGGCGGCGACGGGTCCCTGCGCCGCCACGGCCACCGCCTCGCGCGCGGCCGCCTCCAGCAGCGGCCCGAGCGACACGACGTGCAGGTCGCGCCGGTGCGGCACGTGGGTCGCGACGCTGTCGGTCAGCAGCATCAGCCGCACCCCGAGCGGCCACAGCGCCAGCCACGACGTGCCCGTCAGCACGCCGTGCGTGGCCACGACCGCGATCTCCCGCACCCCCTCGCCGCGCAGCAGCTCGCATGCCGACAGCAGCGTGATGCCGGTGTCGACGATGTCGTCGACGAGCACCGCCCGCGGGCCCACGTGGCCGTGGACGGCCACGTGCTCGACGCCCATCGGCGTGCGGCGCTTCTCGAGCCACGCCGTCCGCGGCGCGCCGCCCACGGCTTCGGCGAGTGCGGCGCAGCGCTCGCGAGCGCCGGCGTCGGGGGCCACGAAGCAGGTCTCCGAGCGCCAC
This sequence comes from Baekduia sp., assembly GCA_035765735.1. Classification (GTDB taxonomy): domain Bacteria; phylum Actinomycetota; class Thermoleophilia; order Solirubrobacterales; family Solirubrobacteraceae; genus Baekduia. Next base: position 1,448 of record DASTWY010000040.1, read on the forward strand.
GGCTCCGGCAGGGCCGCCGCCAGGACCGGCGCGGGATCGAGCGACCGGACGGGCAGGCCGACGAGCTCGGCGGCGGCCTCGCTGTGGACGTCGACCGTCACCACCTCGTCGACCCCGGACCCGGCCAGCAGCTCGCCGAGCCACCGGATCCCGACGCTGGCGCCCGCGGGGGCCTGGTCCTGGCGCGCGTAGGCCAGGTACGGCATCAGGGCGGTGACACGCGTCGCGCCCGCGCGGCGCGCCGCGTGGACGGCCATGGTGAACGTGAGGGCGTTGCGGTCCGGCGGAGCCGCGGTGCCGAGGACGACGCACGGGCGGCCGGCCAGCCGCTCCGCGCCGGGGAGCGCGAGGTGCAGCTCGCCGTTGCGGAACCGCTCCGCCGCCACGTCGACGCGCTCCCACCCCGGGAAGTGGGCGGCGAGACGGCGATAGGCCTCCTGTGCGACGACGAGGACGGGCGCGTGGGTCATCGATCCTCCTGCGGTCTGGGGGGCCGACGCTACGGCCGCGCTCCGCGCCCGCCATCCGGCGCGCCCCGCGGCGGCGCTCCGTACCCACTACGGTGCCGCGCCCGCGCGGGACGGACCGCCGCCGGCCGTGGCGGACTACCGATGCCGCCGCCGGCACCTCGTCCGATCATGGGCCGGTGACGCTCCGTGCCGATCCGTTCGACGTCGTGCGCTGGGTCCGCCGTCCGCTCGCCGCCCCGGCGGGCGCCGAGCCGGGCCCGGCGATCGAGGCGCCGGCGAGCTGGTCGCGGCTGGCGGTCGCCGTCGTCGCCCGCCGCTACCTCGGGCGCCGGCCCCACGGGACGCCGGAGACCTCGATCCGCCAGCTGGTCGAGCGCGTCGTCGACGCCGTCGGCGGGTGGGCGCTGGCCGGCGGCCAGGCGGCCGACGCCGACGAGCGCGAGACGCTCGAGGACCAGCTCGTCGTCCTCGTCCTCAAGCAGCGGGCGACGTTCGCCACCCCGGTCTGGCTCAACGCCGGCCAGGGCGACCGGCCGCTGACCTCCGCCTGCTTCATCCTCCGCGCCGAGGACTCGATCCCCGGGCTGCTGGACTGGAACCGGCGCGAGGGCCTGATCTTCCAGCAGGGCGCGGGCGCGGGCGTCAACCTGTCGTCGATCCGCTCGTCACGCGAGCCGGTCTCCCGCGGCGGCCGCGCCAGCGGTCCGGTCTCGTTCATGCGCGCCGCCGACGCGTGGGCCGCGACGATCCGCTCGGGCGGCCGCGCGCGCCGCGGGGCGAAGATGGTCGTGCTCGACGCCGACCACCCCGACATCCTCGCCTTCGTCGCCGCCAAGGCCGCCGAGGAGGAGCGCGGTCGCGCGCTGGCCCGCGCCGGCTGGCCCGCGGGCGAGATCGCCGGCACGCTCGCGTACCAGCGCTCCAACCACGCCGTTCGCGTCAGCGACGCGTTCCTCCAGCGCGCGGTCGACGGCGACGACTGGCCGCTGCGGGCGGTGACGACGGGCGCGATCGTCGAGACCGTGCCGGCACGGGCGCTGCTGCGCGCGATCGCCGAGGCCGCCTGGGCCTGCGGCGATCCGGGGCTGCTGTTCTCGTCGACGATCGACCGCTGGCACACGTGCCCCCGGACCGGGCCGGTCACGGCCTCCAACCCGTGCGGCGAGTTCCTCCACGTCGGCGACTCGGCCTGCAACCTGTCGGCCCTCAACCTCCGGGCGTTCCTGGGGCGCGAACGCCGCTTCGAGGCCGAGCGCTTCGTCCGCGCCGTCGAGGCGCTGCTCGTCGCCCAGGACGCGGTCGTCGACGGGTCGGGCTACCCGAGCCCGGAGGTCGAGCGCCACGCACGCGACCTGCGCCAGGTCGGGATCGGCTGGACGAACCTCGGCGCGCTGCTGCTGAGCCTCGCGCTGCCCTACGACTCCGACGAGGCCCGCGCCTGGGCGGCGGCGATCGCGGCGCTGATGACCGGCGCCGCCTACCGCCGCTCCGCCCAGCTGGCCGCGGCCCTCGGGCCGTTCGCGGAGTTCGAGCGCAACCGCGAGCCGATGCTCGCCGTGCTGGAGGCCCACCGCGCCGCGCAGCGGCGGATCGACCCGGCGCCGGCGCCCCGCGACGTGCTGGCCCTCGCGGGCGATCAGTGGGACGAGGCGCTGGCGCTGGCCCACGCCCACGGGCTGCGCAACGCGCAGACGACGCTGATCGCCCCGACCGGCACGACGAGCCTGATGCTCGACGGCGAGACCACCGGGATCGAGCCGTACTACGCGCTGACGACGGTCAAGCGCCTGGCCGACGGCGACTGCGTCCGCATCGTCAGCGGCGCCGTCCCCGACGCGCTGGCGGTGCTCGGGCACTCGACGGCCGGCGCGGAGCAGCTCGCCGCCCACGCGCTCGACCACGGCCACCTCGCCCCCGGGACGCCCGGGCTGCGCCCCGGCGAGGCCGCCGTCTTCCAGACCGCGTCCGGGCCGGCGCCGCTGACGGCCGACGCGCACCTGGGGATGGTCGCCGCCGTCCAGCCGCTGCTCAGCGGCGGCGTCTCCAAGACCGTGAACCTGCCCGCCGGGACCGGCGTCGACGAGGTCGAGCGCGTCTTCCTCGCGGCGTGGCGCCTGGGCCTGAAGGCCGTCGCGGTCTACCGCGACGGCTCCAAGCTCGACCAGCCGCTCACGACGACCGCGCCGCGTGCCGCTGCGCCGGCACCACGGTGACGCCGTCGGCCGGGAAGACGATCGACTCGTGGCCGTCGTCCCAGCGCACGCGATAGCGCTGGTGGCCGGCCTGGCCGAGGGCCTCGAGGATCTCGCCGCTGCGGGTCAGCTGCCCGTGCAGGCTGCGCGCCTCGATGCGATCGCCGGCGCGAGCCGCGCCCGTGGCCTCGGGGGTGCTCATGCTCGTCCCTTCCGTCTGTCGGTGGTCGTGCCGCGACGCTACGACCGCGGTCGCGGCGTGTCATGCGTAGATCGCGGCAACGACGACCGCAGACTTCCCCGATGGCCCGCGTCCGCCGGCATGCGACAACGGTGCGCGTCCGATGCACCAGCGACCGAAGGAGTCCGCCCCATGGCCACCGAGATCCTCTTCAGCGAGGGGACGACCGTGACCGTCGCCGAGAAGTACCGCGAGGTCTACGAGAAGCTGCTGGCCACCGGCTGGCAGCAGCCGTGCGAGTTCACCCAGGCCCGCGAGGGCACCCAGCCGATCACGATCAACCCCATGTACGTGGTGTCGATCCGCTCGGAGGCGGGCGCCGCGCCGGCCTAGCCGGCCTCGACGACGAGCCGGTCGCCGCTGCGCGTCAGGCGCGCCCCCACCGCGGCGCAGCGCTCGGCCATCAGCGCCGCCAGCTCCCGCGCCTCCGCGGCACCGGCGGCGCGCGTGCGCGCGTACTCCAGGACGACGGGGACGCCCTCGATCCGCCGCGGCCCGCCGCGGTCGAGCGTCACGAGCCACAGCAGCGACAGGTCGTTGCGCAGGACCGGGTCGACGGCGTAGTCGTCGAGGAAGTCGCCGAGGTCGAAGAGCACCCGGCCGCGTGCGCCGTGCGGCACGTGCGCCGAGTGCCCGGCCACGAGCGTGGCGCCCGCCGCCTCCAGCGCGGCCGCCGCCGCGCGGACGTGGGCCACCGGCGCGGGGACCATGTTCGGGCCCCAGTGCACGGTGACCAGCACGAGCTCGTCCTCCCGCGGCCGGGCCGCCTCCGCCAGCCACGCCGGCACCCCTTCCTCCCGCAGGTCGGCGAAGGCGGTCCCCGGGCGGACGGAGGACGCCGCGAAGGAGCGCGGGTGGTCGGTGGCGGCGACGAGCCGCACGCGCTCACCGCCCGCCTCCAGCGTGACGGGCGCCCGCGCGGAGGCCGCGTCGGCGCCCGCGCCGACGGCCGCCACGCCGGCCGCGGCGAGGTGGTCGAGCGTGTCGGCCAGCGCGTCGGGGCCGTAGTCGAGCACGTGGTTGTTGGCCAGCGACACCGCGTCGACGCCGAGCTCCGCGAGCCGCTGCGCGGCCACCGGCGGGGCCCGGAAGAAGAACGGCTTGCCGGGCTCGCGGACGCGGTCCCCGCGGTCCGACACGCAGCACTCGAGGTTCAGCACGAAGAGGTCGGCGTCGCCCGCGACCTCGGCCAGCGCCGGATCCAGCAGCGGGGCGCCGGGGTCGATGCGCAGCCGTTCGGCCACGCCCCGTCCCAGCATCGTGTCGCCGGCCAGCGCGATCCGCATCGGCCCAGGTCGTTCCCGGGGATCCCGGGAGCGATCCGGGTGACGCATCCGGCGTCCGTAGTTGCCCCCGACGCCCATCCGGATCCTCTGCCGATGGAGCGGCCGCGAGCAGCGCGGATCATCGCCGCACGGCCACGAGACGAAGGACGGACAGCAGCATGGAACCCACATCGGCCTCCCGGACCGGCGCGGTCCGCTGGCTGGGGCGCTCGCCCCGCCGGCCCGCCGCCGACGGCGTGCGCTTCGCCGACCGACGCCAGGCCGGGCGCGTGCTCGCCGGGAAGCTCGGCCCCTTCCGCGGCGAGGATCCGGTCGTCGTCGGCATGGCGCGCGGCGGCGTGCCGGTCGCCGCCGAGGTCGCCCGCGAGCTGGACGCTCCGCTCGACGTCGTGCTCGTGCGCAAGGTCGGCGCCCCGAGCCAGCCCGAGTTCGCCATCGGGGCGCTGGCCGAGGGCGGCGTCCGCGTGATCGCCGACGACGTCGTCTCCGAGCTGGGGATCGGCCACGACGAGCTGGAGGCGCTGATCGCGCGCCAGCACGCGGAGCTCGACTCCCGCCTGGAGCGCTACCGGTCCGGGCGCCCGCCGCTGCCCGTGGAGGGGCGGACCGTGCTGCTCGTCGACGACGGGCTGGCGACCGGCCGCAGCGCCCGTGCCGCGGCGCTCTCGCTGCGCGCCCGCGGCGCCGCGCGGATCGTGCTCGCCGTCCCGGTGGCCGCGCCGACCTCCGTGAAGGCGCTGCGCGACTGCGTCGACGAGGCGGTGTGCGTCGCGATGCCGTCCGAGATGTGGGCCGTCGGCCTCTGGTACGACGACTTCCGCCCGACCTCCGACGCCGAGGTGATGGAGCTGCTGACCGCCAACCACACCGGCGGCGGGGACGATCCCGTGACGCGGCGCGCCGTCGAGATCAGCGCCGGCCCGGGCGTCGGCCTGCCCGGCGAGCTGACGCTGCCCGAGGACCCGCGCGGCGTCGTCGCGTTCGCGCACGGCTCCGGGTCGAGCCGGCTGAGCCCGCGCAACCGCGCGGTCGCCGAGACGCTGAACCGGGACGGCATCGGAACGCTGCTCTTCGACCTGCTCACCCCGGCCGAGGAGGCCGACCGCCGCAACGTCTTCGACATCCCGCTGCTGGCCGCCCGGCTGCTGGCCGCGATCCGAGCGCTGCACGAGCACCCCGCCACGCGCGGGCTGCCGCTCGGGTGCTTCGGAGCCAGCACCGGCGCGGCCGCCGCCCTGGTGGCGGCCGCCGACGCGCGCGACGCGGTCGCCGGCGTCGTCTCGCGCGGCGGCCGCCCCGACCTCGCCGGCGCGCGGCTGCCCGGCGTCGCGGCGCCGACGCTGCTGATCGTCGGCGGCGCGGACGTCCAGGTCCTCGAGCTCAACCGGCTGGCCCGCGACCAGCTGCGCTGCCCCAGCGAGCTGGCGGTCGTGCCGGGGGCCACCCACCTGTTCGAGGAGCCCGGCGCGCTCGAGGAGGTCGCGCGGCTGGCCTCGGGCTGGTTCCGGCGCTGCTTCGCGCAGGCAGCGGCGGGCGCGCGCGTGGGCGCCGACGCCGGTCCAGCGGTCGCCGGCGCGGCGATGCAGGGCGCCGAGGTGGTGACGCACTTCCTCGAGCACCACGGCACGCCGTACGAGCTGCTCGAGCACGAGGAGACGCTCTGCGCCGGCGACGAGGCCTACGCCTCCGGCGTCGCGCCCGCGTTCATGGCCAAGACGGTGGTCCTCCACGACGACGACGGCTTCCGCCTGGCCGTCATCCCGGCGTCCGAGCGGCTGGACGTCGCGCGGGCACGCCGCGCGCTGGGCGCCAGCCGCCACCTGCGGCTGGCCACCGAGGAGGAGATGGAGCAGGCGTTCCTGCTGTTCGAGACGGGAGCGATCCCGCCGTTCAGCGCCCTGGTGGCCGTCCCGGAGGTCATCGACCGCCGGCTGCTGACGCACGACCGGATCGTCTGCAGCAGCGGCGACCACCGCCACTCGCTGATCGTCTCGCCGCGGGAGCTCGAGCGCCTCGGGCAGCCGCGCGTGGCCGACGTCTGCCGGCACTGATCGCACGATGACGTACGGCTGGGTCGACCACACCGCCGAGCTCGAGCTCCACATCAACGCGCCGACCGAGGAGGCCGTCTTCGAGGACGCGCTGCGGGCGCTCGCCGAGCTGGTCCATGACGGCGCGCGCCGGGAGCGAGCGACGTTCGAGGTCGAGCTGTCAGCGCGCGACCGCGCGATGCTGCTGGCCGAGTGGCTCGACGAGCTCGTCTTCCGCGCCGAGACCGAGGGGCTCGTGCCCGAGGCCGTCGAGCGCCTGCGCCTGGACGACGGCCGCCTGACCGCGACGGTGCGCGCCCACCACGGCGAGCCGCGGCACCTCGTCAAGGGCGTGACGTACCACCGCCTCGACTTCGAGCGCGCCGGCGACGAGTGCCATGCCTGCGTGGTCCTCGATGTCTGAGGCCGCGGCGCTGGCGCGCCACGGGCTGCGCCGGGTCGACGACGCCTGCTGGGAGATCCCCGCCGGCGCGCGGAGCGACATGCGCGTGCCGGCCCGCGTGTTCGCCGACGCCGAGCTGCTCGAGCAGATCGCCGCCGACCGCTCGCTCGAGCAGCTGCAGAACGTCGCGACGCTGCCGGGCATCCGCGAGGCGGCCCTGGCGATGCCCGACATCCACCAGGGCTACGGCTTCCCCGTCGGCGGGGTCGCGGCGACCGAGCCGCCCGGCGGCGTGATCTCGCCCGGAGGCGTCGGCTACGACATCAACTGCGGCGTGCGGCTGCTCGCCCTGCCGCTCACCGCCGCCGAGCTCGGGGGCCGCGCCGAGGCGCTGGTCCACGAGATCTCGCGCTCCGTGCCGGTCGGGACCGGGCACGGGCGCGGCGGCCTGCGCCTCGACGGCCGCCGCCTGGACCGCGTGCTGGCGCACGGCCCGCGCGCGCTGCTGGACGACCACGGCATCGGCACCGCCGACGACGTCGAGCACACCGAGTCGCGGGGCTGCCTGGCCGGGGCCGAGCCGGCGGCGGTCTCCGAGCGCGCGCGGACGCGGGGCGCCGACCAGCTCGGCACGCTGGGGTCCGGCAACCACTTCCTCGAGCTCCAGCGCGTGGCCCGCGTGGCGGACGCGGTGACCGCGGAGGCGTTCGGGCTCCGGGAGGACCAGGTCACCGTCCTGATCCACTCGGGCTCGCGCGGGCTCGGCCACCAGGTCTGCACGGATCACGTCCGGCGCATGGACGCCGTGCTGCGGCGCTACGGGATCACGCTGCCGGACCGCCAGCTGGCGTGCGCGCCGCTCTCGTCGCCCGAGGCCGGCGCCTACCTCGCCGCGATGGCCGCCGCGGCGAACTTCGCGTGGGCCAACCGCGCGACGCTCGCCCACCGCGTGCGCGAGTCGATCGCGCGCGTGCTCGGCGACGCCGTCGCCCGCGGCACCCGCCAGGTCTACGACGTGGCCCACAACGTCGCCAAGCTCGAGGAGCACCACGGCCGCCGCCTGTGCGTGCACCGCAAGGGCGCCACCCGCGCGTTCCCGCCCGGGCACCCGGACGTGCCGGCCGCCTACCGCGACGCCGGCCAGCCGGTGTTCATCCCGGGCAGCATGGGCACGAGCAGCTTCGTGCTGGCCGGGCGCCCCGGCGCCATGGAGCGCTCGTTCGGCACGACCTGCCACGGCGCCGGCCGGCGGATGAGCCGCACCGGCGCCAAGCGGCAGATCACCGGGGCCCAGCTGCGCCGCGGGCTCGAGGCGCAGGGCATCGTCGTGCGCTGCCCGTCGAACGCCGGGCTCGCCGAGGAGGCGCCGTTCGCCTACAAGGACGTCGAGCGCGTCGTCGGCGTCGTCGAGCGCGCGGGCCTGGCGGCGACGGTCGCCCAGCTCGTGCCGCTCGGCGTGGTCAAGGGCTAGGCGCCATGGCCGACCGGGCCCACGAGCGCGCGCGGGGGCGCGGCATCTCGCGGCCGCTGTACTGGGCGATCCGCCTCCTGCTGACGCCGCTGCTGCGGGGCTGGTTCCGGCTCACCATCCGGGGCGCCGAGCACCTCCCCGACGCCGGCCCGGCGATCCTCGCCCCCAACCACAAGAGCTTCCTCGACCCGTTCTTCCTGTCCCTGGCGACGCGCCGCCCGCTGCGCTTCATGGCCAAGGTCGAGCTGTTCCGCGGGCCGCTTCGCTGGCTGTTCCCGCGGCTGGGCGCGTTCCCGGTCCGCCGCGGCGAGACGGACGCCGAGGCGATGGCCACGGCGCGCGCGCTGCTGGAGCGCGGCGAGCTGGTGGTGCTCTTCCTGGAAGGCACGCGCGTCGACGAGCCGGATGCGCTCGGCGCGCCGCACCATGGTGCGGCCCGGCTGGCCTGCGAGACCGGCGCGCCGATCCTGCCGACCGCGATCTCCGGCACCGCGCACCTCTGGCTGGGGCCGGTCCCGAAGCCGCGCCACGTCCGCATCGCGATCGTCGACCCGGTGGTGCCGCCCGAGGGCCCGGACGCGGTGGCCGCGATGTCGGCGCTGATCGACCGCCGCGTCTGGCCGGCGGTGCAGGAGGAGTACGGCTGGCTGCAGGCGACGCCGGGGGTGGTCGTCGCGGCGCTGGCCGCGACGGGCCTCGGCGCCGGGCTCGTCGCGCGGCGCCAGCGCCGGGCGGCGCCCCCGCGGGTGCTCGGCGTCGTGCCGCCGAAGCGACTGCGCCGGCGCCGGGTGCGCGGCGAGCGCCTCGCCCGGGCCGCCCGCGCCCCGCGCGCCGCGGTCGACCGGCTGCGGCGGGCGCTGCACCGGTAGCGCCACGGCCGGGGGTGTCCGACCTGCCGATGACCGTGAACGCGGAAGCGGATTCCCGCGGCTGGCGGGAGGAGCTGGAGGCGCTCGACCTGGCGGCTACGCGGCGGTCGCCGAGCTGGAGCGGTCGCGCGACCGCACGGCGTCCGGGACGCGCCGCCGGTGACGGCGTGCGCGCCCCGGACGGACGGGCATCAGCGGTAGCGGACGCGAACCGCGACGCGCCGGTTCAGGGCGCGGCCGGCCTCGGTCGCGTTCGACGCGCGCGGGTGCGTCTCGCCGGCGCTGCGGGCGGCGATCCGGACGCCGCGCATCGCGCGGCCGCGCGTCAGGGCGCGGCAGACGGTGCGCGCGCGGCGCAGGCCGAGCGCGTCGTTGTACGCCTCGGGGCCGAGCGCATCGGTGTGGCCCGTGCACGTGATGGCCTTGGCCGCGTGCAGCTGGCCGCGGAGCTGACGCACGTAGCGCCGGCCGTCTCGGGTCAGGCGCGCCGAGTCGAAGCCGAACAGGCCGTCGCTGGGCACGATGAGCTGCTGGGCGGGGAGCATGCGCGCCGAGGTGGAGGCGTGCAGCACGGCGCCGGTCTCGTGCGCGGTGGCGGCCGTCGACAGCGTCACGGCGACACCGCCGGTCCGTCGGCGCAGCAGCGCACGCCCGCGGCGGTTCAGCTTCACCTGCACCTGGCGGCCGGGCTGGCCCGCCGCGCCCTGCGCGACGCCGTGGCCGATCACGACGCGGTGCAGACGCCCGTCCTTGCCGCGGACGACCGCGTAGGCACGCACGACGCAGTGGTCGAGCGTGCCGTGGTCGAGCGTGCAGCCCACCGCGACGCTGCCGCGCTGGACGGTCGCCTTGGCGGCGACCTCGGCGGTGACCGCCTTCGGCGCGGCGACCGGATCGGGAGCGCCGACCTCGAAGGCCCGCTGCGCCTCGGCGCCGGCGTTGCCGGCGGCGTCGATCTGGCGGATGGCGACCACGTGCCGGCCAAGGGTCAGGCCCTGGTAGGCGACCGAGCCGGCGCACGGCGCCCACGCGCCGCCGTCGAGCCGGCACTCGAACGAGCCGCCGGGCTCGCCGGCGAAGCGCAGCGTGACGGCCGTCGCGGTCGTGCTCGCGCCGGGGCCCTCGGTGATGGCGGGGGCCGCCGGCGGCGTGGCGTCGACGGTGAAGCCGGACGAGGCGGGCTCGCCCACGTTGCCGGCGTCGTCGACCTGGCGCACCGCGAAGGTGTGGTCGCCGTCGGCGAGGCCGGGGAAGGCAGCCGGGCTGGTGCACGGCGCCCACGCGCCGCCGTCGAGACGGCACTCGAAGCGGCCGCCGTCCTCGCCGGTGAACGTGAAGGTCGCATCACGCGAGCTCGTCGGCGACGCCGGGTGGCCGGCGATCGACGGCGCGCCCGGCGCCGTGGTGTCGGGCGGCGTGCCGACCGTGATCCGCAGGTTGGCCGACGCGGTCAGGACCGCGCCGTTGTCGTCGGTGGCGTCGAGGTTGAGGCCGACGGCCTGGTCGGCCGTCCCGGCGGGCGGGCTGATGGTCAGCGTGGCCAGCGCCGGGTTGCCGGGCGTCTGGGTGAACGTCACCCACGACGGCAGGCTCGACGGGCTGAGCGTGACCGTGTCGCCCGCGTCGGGGTCGGTCGCGGTGAAGACCAGGGTCTGGGTGGTGCCCGGCGGCACGAGGATCTCGCCGCTCGGCAGGCCGCTGATGACCGGCGGGTGGTTGGCCGTCGTCGCGGTCAGCAGCACGTCGCGCTCGGCGTAGTCGCCCTGCGCGTCCTCGACGCGCACCTTGTACACGTAGTTGGCGCGGTCGGCCATCGTCGCGGTCGTGGCGGCGGGGATGACGACGTCGCCGTCGGGCTCGAAGGTGACGACGTCGTAGTCGGGGCCCGACGAGGTCGCGGCCTGCGAGGTGTACGTGAGCGCCCCGCCGTCGGGGTCGCTGGCGTTGAGGTTCTGCCGGTACTCGTAGCCGACCCCGATGCCGGTCGCGACGTTGGAGTCGAGGTTCGGCGCGCCGGTCGCGGTCCCGGCGATGCTGCGCACCTTCGACTCGAAGTGCGTGGCGTCGTTCGTCGGGCTGTTGACGATGCCGCTGACACGGCAGCACGAGTCGAAGACCGTGAGGTAGCTGCCGGCCTGCTGGCCGCCCCAGGTCGCGAGGTCGACGTCGAACGTGCCGCGCTGGACGGTGAGGTCGGGCAGGCACTGGACGTAGCCGGTCGCGACGGAGACCGACTGGGTGCTGCTGTCGGGAGCCGTGACCTGGAGCGTCTGGCCGGGCCCGGGGTTCCCCACGGTGCAGCTGCCGCGCTCGAGGTAGACGAGCGTGCCCCGCAGGTGGCCGTCGGCGGTGATGGACGTCGAGAGGAAGCCGCCCTTCTGGTGCGAGGCAAGCGCCGCCGAGGCACTGGAGAGCACGCCGAAGACGGTCAGGAGGACGAGGAGGGAGAGCCGGGAGGCCCGAGCACGGGCGTGACGGACCGTCCTCGCGCGCCGGGGAAAGACGAGGGACATGACCCGGTGCATCGGCGACACCGGGCGCAACTGACCACCGACGTCCGCACCCTGACATCATGGCGTTCGCCGCCGCCCATGCCCATGCGCGAGCATCGGGGACATGCGCAGCGACATCCCCCGCCCCGGCCCGCGTGACCCCGAGGAGCTCGAGGCCCGCGGAGAAGCTGCCACGGCCGAGATCTCCCCCGCGACGCGGATGGGAGCCGTCCACCTCACGGTCTCGGACCTCGAGCGCTCGCTGGCCTTCTGGGAGCGGGCGGTCGGGCTCGCGGCCCGGGAGCGCGGCCCCGGCCGCGCCGCGCTGGGCGCCGGCGGGCACGAGCTGGTCGTGCTCGTCGAGGAGCCCGGCGCCCGGCCCGCACGCGGCTTCACCGGGCTCTACCACGTGGCCCTGCTCCTGCCCGAGCGGGCCGACCTCGCCCGCTGGCTGGCCCACGCCGCGCGCGAGGGCGTGCCGCTGACCGGCGCGTCGGACCACTTCGTCAGCGAGGCGCTCTACCTCGACGACCCTGACGGCCACGGGATCGAGATCTACTGGGACCGCCCGCGGGAGGTCTGGGAGGGACAGGTCGCGGCCCGCATGACGACGCTGCCGCTCGACGTCGACGGCCTGCTCGGCGAGCTCGGCGAGCCGCGCACCGCGCCGTTCGACGGCCTGCCGGACGGCACCACGATGGGCCACGTCCACCTCAAGGTCGCCGACGTCGCGCAAGCCGTCGCCTTCTACCGCGACGGGCTCGGGTTCGGGCTGATGGCCTCGCTCGGCGCCCAGGCGGCGTTCCTGGCCGCCGGCGGCTACCACCACCACCTCGGCGCCAACGCCTGGGAGAGCGCGGGCGCGACGGCGCCGCCCGCCGGCACCGCGGCGCTGCGCCACGCGACGATCGTGCTGCCCGACGCGGCCGAGCGCCGCCGGGCGCTGGACCGCCTGGCGGCCCACGGCCACGCGGCGCGCGACGGCGGCGGCGACCCGGTGGTCACCGACCCGTCCGGCAACGTCCTGGCGCTCGCGGTGGCCGCCGGCTAACCCGGGATCAGGCGCGGCCAGCGCCGCTCCACGAGCTTCTTGAGCTCGTCGGCGACCAGCACGACGCTGGCCAGCGCGACGCACACCAGCCAGTCGCCCGCCGACAGCCCGACCGTGTGGAACGCGTCCTGCAGGAGCGGCAGCTGCACCACGGCGACCTGCAGGGCCGCCGACAGCGCCACGGCGCCCCACAGCCACCGGTTGGCGAACAGCCCCGCGAAGGCGCTGCGGCGGTCGGAGCGCGCGTTGAAGCAGTTGAACAGCTGCGCGAGCACGAGCGTGGTGAACGCCATCGTCCGCGCCTGCTCGATGCCGCCGCTGCCGCCGAGCCAGCCGCCGTCGAGGCCCAGGTCCAGGGCGACGAGCGTCACCACCGCCATGACGACGCCCACCCACAGGATCCCGACCCACATGGCGAGGTCGATCACCGGCTCGCCGAGCCGCCGCGGCCGGCGGCGCATCAGGTCGGCGGGCGGCGGGTCGACGCCGATGGCCAGCGCCGGCGCCGTGTCGGTCAGCAGGTTGATCCACAGGATCTGCGTCGCCAGCAGCGGCAGCGCGACGGCCTCCCCCGTGTCCTCGAGCCCGAGCCCGCCCGCCAGCACGGCGCCCAGCAGCATGGTCAGCACCTCGCCCGCGTTCGACGAGAGCAGGAACCGCAGGAACTTGCGGATCCCCGACACGATCGCGCGGCCCTCGCCCACCGCCGTGACGATCGTGGCGACGTCGTCGTCGGCGAGCACCATGTCGGCGGCCTGCTTGGCGACGTCGGTGCCGGCGACGCCCATGGCCACGCCGATGTCGGCCGACTTCAGCGCCGGAGCGTCGTTGACGCCGTCACCGGTCATCGCCACCACCTCGCCGCCGGCCTGCAGCGCGGCGACGACGCGCAGCTTGTGCACGGGGGCCACGCGCGCGCAGACCGACGTGCCCGCGAGCGCCGCGCGCAGCGCGTCGTCGTCCAGCCGCTCGAGGTCGGCGCCGGTGAGCACCGGCGCGCCCGGCGGCGCGATGCCGAGCTCGGCCGCGATCCGCGCGGCGGTCCGCGGATGGTCGCCGGTCATCATGATCACGCGCACGCCGGCCTCGGCGGCCTCGGCGATCGCGGCACGCGCCTCTGGCCGCGGCGGGTCGGCGATCCCGACGAGGCCGAGCAGGATCAGCTCGCGCTCGACCGCCGCGCCGCCGATGGCGCCGGAGCTGCCGGGCAGCGGCCGGTAGGCCACCGCGAGCGTGCGCAGCGCCCGGTCGGCGAGGCGGTCGACCGCCGCCATCACGGCGGCGCGACGGGCGTCGTCCAGCGGCCGGATCGCGCCGGCGACGCGCTCGCCGGCGCAGCGGGCCAGCAGCGCGTCCGGCGCGCCCTTCGTCACCACGGCGAGGTCGCCGCCGGCCCGCGCGTCGGCCTGCAGCGTCGTCATCACCCGGCTCTCGGACGTGAAGGGGATCTCGGCGACCCGCTCGAAGCGCCCGCGGCGCGCCTCGGCCAGCCCGGCGACCTTGGCCTCGGCCACGAGGAACGCCGCCTCGGTCGGGTCGCCGGTGATCGTCCACCGCCCGCCTCCGGCCTGGGCGAGCGTCGCGTCGCTGGCCAGGCTCCCGCCGCCGAGCAGGGCCCGGACCTCGTCGAGCAGCGCGCCCTCCTCGAGCGGGCGGCCTCCGGCGACCACTTCGCCCTCGGGCACGTAGCCGCCGCCGGTCACGTCGACCTCGCCCGAGGCGGTGACGAGCGCGACGATCGTCATCTCGTTGCGCGTCAGCGTGCCGGTCTTGTCCGAGCAGATCACCGACGCCGAGCCGAGCGTCTCGACCGACGCCAGCCGGCGGACGATCGCGTTGCGGCGGGCCATGCGCTGCACGCCGAGCGCGAGGACGACGGAGAGCACGGCGGGCAAGCCCTCCGGCACCGCGGCGACGGCCAGCGAGACGCCGACGAGCAGCACCGCCACCACGTCGGCCGTCCCGTGGACGTCGGCGGTGACGAGGATGGTCGCGACGACGACGATCGCGATGGCCACCACGGCGACCCCGAGCGCGCGGCCGATGCGGCCGACCTCGCGCTGGAGCGGGGTCGGCGATCGACGCGTCCGGCCGAGGAGGCGCGCCACCTCCCCCAGCTCCGTCGCCATGCCGGTCGCCGTCACCACGGCGCGGCCACGGCCGCGCGTGACCGCGGTCCCGCTGAACACCATGTTGAGGCGATCGGCCGGCCCGAGCGGCTGGTCCAGCGTCGCGGGGTCCTTGAGCACCGCCGCGCTCTCACCGGTGAGCGCTGCTTCGGCGACGCTCAGCCCGGCGGCGTCGACGAGCCGCGCGTCGGCGGCGACCGCGTCGCCCTCGCCCAGCACCAGCAGATCGCCGGGGACGACGTCGGTGGCCGGGACGCGCCGCTCGCGGCCGTCGCGCACGACCGTCGCCGCCGCGACGGCCAGCTCCCGCAGGGCCGCGACCGCCTGCTCGGCCTTGGCCTCCTGGGCCACGCCGAGCACGGCGTTGAGCACGACGATGACCGCGATGACGATCGCGTCCACGGGGGCGCCGTGCGCGCCGTCGGCCGCCCACGCGGCCAGCGCGACGGCGGTCGCCGCCAGCAGCAGCACGACGAGCGGGTCGGCGAGCTGCGCCGCCAGCCGCCGCCACGCCGGCACGCGCGCCGGCGGCGCCAGCGCGTTGGCGCCCTCGCTCATGAGGCGCGTCGCGGCCTCCGCGGCGCTCAGGCCGCGCTCCGGGTCGCTGGCCAGCGCCGCGGCGACGTCGGTCGCCTCGCGGCGCCACGGCTCGTGGACGGCGGGGCTCACGCGCCGACGATAGACCGGACGGGTGGTCTCCGGCCGCGCCCAGATCCCGGTGGGCCGCGGGCGACTACGGTCGCCCGGCCGTGGTCGCTGCCGATGGCGCACCGGGGCCGCGGTGCGACCGTGATGACGTGCCGGATCGCGTCATCGCCGCCGAGGACGCCGCGCCGGGGCCGCCCGCCGCGACGAGGGACCCGACGGAGCGGCTCGACCTGCTGCTGCGCGACCTGCGCACGACCGCGGCGGGGCTGTCGCAGCGGGAGGCCGAGCGGCGGCTGGTCCAGCACGGCCCGAACGTGCTGGCCCGGCGCGGCGGGCGCCGCTGGCCGCGCGAGCTGGCCCAGCAGCTGGTGCACCCGCTCGCGCTGCTGCTGTGGCTGGCCGCCGCCCTCGCGTGGGCGGCCGGGATCGTCGCCGTGGCCATCGCGATCGTCGTGGTCATCGCGCTCAACGCCGCGTTCGCCTTCATCCAGGAGCAGCAGGCCGAGCGCGCCGTCGAGGCGCTGGCCGAGTTCCTGCCGGAGACCGCGACCGTCCAGCGCGACGGCCGGCGCACGGTCGTCGAGGCGACGCAGCTGGTCCCCGGCGACCTGCTGCTCATCGAGGAGGGCGACCGCATCTCGGCCGACGCGCGCCTCATCGAGGGCGGCGTCGACATCGACGCCTCCGCCCTCAGCGGCGAGTCCGAGCCGGTCTACCGGTCGGCCGACCTCGTCGACCACGACCGGCCGCTGATCGAGGCGCGCGAGATCGTCTTCTCCGGCACGTCGTGCACCGAGGGCGCCGCGCGCGCCATCGTGTTCGCCACCGGCATGCGCACCGAGCTCGGCCGCATCGCCGCGCTCTCGGAGCGCGTCGAGCGCGAGGAGAGCCCGCTGGAGGCGCAGGTCCGCGGCGTGGCCTGGCTGATCGCGGCGATCGCGGTCGGGCTCGGCGTGGCCTTCGTCCCGATCGGCGTCTTCGCCGCCGGGCTGCCGGTCTCCGACGCGGTGACGTTCGCGATCGCGCTGCTGGTCGGCAACGTGCCCGAGGGGCTGCTGCCGGTCATCACGCTGGCGCTGGCCGTCGGCGTGCGCGAGATGGTGCGCCGGGGCGCGGTCGTCAAGCGCCTGAGCGCGGTCGAGACGCTCGGCTCGACGACCGTGATCTGCACCGACAAGACCGGCACGCTGACCGAGAACCGGATGCACGTCGCGACGCTGTGGACGGCGCCGCAGGCCGTCGACGCCGCCGACGACGACACGCCGCCGCCCCCCGCGCCCGCGCCGGCCGTGCGCGACCTGGCCGCCGCGATGGCGGCGTGCAGCACGGCGGTGCCCGCGGCCGACGGGCGGCCGGCCAGCGGCGACCCCACCGAGCTCGCGCTGCTCGGCGCCGCCGCCTGGCTCGGCCGGCCCGTCGACCCCGCGGCGCGCGACCGGCAGCGCCGGCGGCTGTTCCACTTCGACCCGCGCCTGAAGGTCATGTCGGCGGTCGACGCCCGCGACGGCGGGGTGTGGGTCGACGTCAAGGGCGCGCCCGAGGCCGTCCTGGCCCGGGCGACGACGACCGTGGGCCCCGACGGCGCTCCGCGGCCGCTGGGTGACGCCGACCGCGACGCGCTCCAGCGCCTGGTCGAGGCGTACGCCGGGCGCGGCCTGCGCGTGCTCGGCGCCGCGGCCCGCCGGCTGGATCCCGGCGAGGAGGTGCCCGAGACGCGCGAGGTGGCCGAGCGCGACCTCTGCTTCCTGGGCTTCGCCGCGATGCTCGACCCGCCCCGCCCCCAGGTCCACGACGCGGTCGCGGCCTGCCGCCGCGCGGGGATCCGGATCATCGTGATCACGGGTGACAACGGCCTGACCGCCGCCGCCATCGGCCGCATGGTGGGCATCAGCGGCGAGCACCCGACGATCGTCACCGGCGAGGAGCTCGACCGCCTCAGCGAGGAGCAGCTCGAGGCGCTGCTCGACCGCGAGCGCGACCTGATCTTCGCGCGAAGCTCACCAGAGGCGAAGCTGCGGATCGCCGACGCGCTGCGCGCCCAGGGCCACGTGGTCGCGATGACCGGCGACGGCGTCAACGACGCGCCGGCGCTGCGGCGCGCCGACATCGGCGTGGCGATGGGGCGCTCGGGCACCGACGTGGCGCGCGAGGCGTCGACGATGGTCCTCACGGACGACAACTTCGCCACGATCGTCGCCGCCGTGGCCGCCGGCCGCCGCGTCTACGAGAACATCCGCAAGTTCATCGTGTACATCTTCGCCCACGCCGTGCCGGAGGTCGTGCCGGTGCTCCTGTACGCGCTGGCCGGCGGCGCCATCCCGCTGCCGCTGACCGTCATGCAGATCCTGGCCTTCGACGTGGGCACCGAGACGCTGCCGGCGCTGGCGCTCGGGCGCGAGCGGGCCGAGCCGGGCCTCATGGACCGCCGGCCGCGGCCGCGCAGCGAGAGCGTCATCCAGCGCGCGATGCTCTTCCGCGCCTGGGGCTTCATGGGCCCGATCTGCGCGGCGCTCGCGCTGGCCGGGTTCTTCGCCGTGCTGCTGCACGCCGGCTGGAGCCCCGGCGACCCGACCGGCAAGGGCACCGCGTTGCACCACGCCTACCAGCAGGCCACGACCATGACCTTCCTGGGCATGATCGCCGGCCAGATCGGCACCGCGTTCGCCGCCCGGACCGACCGCGCCTCGCTGCGATCGATCGGCCCATGGTCGAACCGGCTGCTGCTGTGGGGCATCGCGTCCGAGCTCGTGCTCGGAGCGCTCTTCGTCTACGCCGCGCCCCTGCAGGACCTGCTCGGCACCGCCGCGCTGGCACCGTGGATGGTCCTCATGGTGGTGCCGTTCCCCTTCATCGTGTGGGGCGCCGACGAGCTGCGGCGCCGGCGCGTGCGTCAGCGGGTCACAGCTCGATCATCGACCCCATGAGGACGGCCCGATCGCGCGGCAGGCCGAACCAGTCGACGGGGTCGGCGGTCAAGTGCGAGGTGGCGACGAAGAGGCGCTTGCGCCACCGCGCCATGTCCGGCTCGTCGGTCAGCACCAGCTCGACCTTGGACAGGAAGTAGGACGCCCGCGCGAGGTCGAGCGAGACGTCGAGGCCGTCGCCGAGCGCCGAGCGCAGGACCTCGGTGACGCGCGGCACGTCCTGGAACCCGAAGCGCGCGGTGACGTGCCAGAGGCCGTCGTCGTGGTAGCCGAGGTCGCTGACGACCAGCCGCTGGCCGGGCGGCACGTGCGGCCGCGGCACGGTCTCGATCGTCACGATCACCGCCTGCTCGTGCAGCGTCCCCATGTGCTCGACCGTCGCGCGCATGGCCAGCGGCGTCGTCTCGGCGCTGCGGTTGAGGAAGATCGCCGTGCCGGGCACGCGCCGCGTGCGGTCGGCCGGGTCGTGGAGCTGCGCGACGAAGTCGCCCAGCGGGCCCTCGGCCGCCGTGCGGCGCGCGGTGACGATCCGCCGGCCGTCGCGCCACGACATCAGCACCGTGTAGGCCAGCAGCGCGACCAGCACGGGCAGCCAGCCGCCGTGGAAGATCTTCGGCAGGTTCGCCGCGAAGAAGGCGAGGTCGACCGCGCCGAGGAGGACGGCGCCGCCCACCGCTGCCCACGCCGGCCACCCGAAGCGCATCCGCGCGACCGCGAAGAACAGCAGGATCGTGATCCCGATCGTGCCGGTCACCGCCACGCCGTACGCGGAGGCGAGCTTGGCCGAGCTCCCGAACGCGAAGACCAGCGTGAGCACGGCGGCCAGCAGCGCCCAGTTGACCCACGGGACGTAGATCTGCCCGATCTCCTCCGGCGAGGTCTGCACGATCCGCAGCCGCGGCAGGTAGCCGAGCTGGATCGCCTGGCGGGTGACCGAGAACGCCCCCGAGATCACCGCCTGCGAGGCGATGATCGTCGCGACGGTGGCCAGCAGGATCATCGGGATCCGCGCCCAGCCGGCGACCATGAGGAAGAACGGGTTGGCCACGGCGTGCGGGTCGCGCAGGATGAGGGCGCCCTGCCCGAGATAGGTGAGCAGCAGCGCGGGCAGCACGAGCAGGGCCCACGCCCGCCGGATCGGGCCGCGCCCGAAGTGCCCCATGTCGGCGTAGAGCGCCTCCGCCCCGGTGACGGTCAGCACGACGGCGGCCAGCGAGAGGAACGCCGTGCCGGGATGGCCGGCGAAGAAGCTCACCGCGTAGGTCGGCGAGAGCGCGCGCAGGATGCCCGGACCGCGCACGAGCTCGCGCAGCCCCCAGAGCGCGATGACGGCGAACCACACCGCCATCACCGGGCCGAAGAGGCGGCCGACGACGGCGGTGCCGAGGCGCTGGATGGCGAACAGGCCGATGAGGATCGCGGCGGTGATCGGGATGACCGCGCTCTCCAGGCCGGGGCTGACGACGCGCAGCCCCTCCACGGCCGACAGGACGGAGATGGCCGGCGTGATCGTGCTGTCGCCGAGGAACAGCGACGCGCCGAAGATCCCCAGCGCGCTGAGCGCGGCGATCGCACCCGTCCGCGCGCCCCCGCTCGCGCTGCGCTGCAGCAGGGCGATCAGCGACATGATGCCGCCCTCGCCGTCGTTGTCGGCCCGCATGATCAGCGCGACGTAGGTGACGGTGACGACGACCATCACCGTCCAGAACACGAGCGACACGACCCCGTAGACGGCCTCGTGGCTCACCGGCACGGTGTGCGCGCCGCGGCCGGAGAAGATGGTCTGCATCGCGTAGAGCGGGCTCGTCCCGATGTCGCCGAAGACGACGCCGAGGGCCCCGAGCGTGAGGGCGCCGCCGCGGCGGGGGCTCGCGGTCATCGCGCAGGAGGTACCCGCCCGGAGGGCGCGCGCTCCAGAAGTGTGAGCTTGGACACGCGAGGGATTCGGGTACGGCTGCGCCTGGCACCATGACGACCATGAACGCGACCGTTCAGACAACGCTGCTCGGCGAGGCCCCGCCGTCGCCCGCCGGCCCGCTCGACGGCGACCTGGCGCTGCCCGAGCCGCCGACCATCGCGCTGCCGCGCCGGCTGCAGATCCTGCGCTTCAACCAGCGCCAGATCGAGTTCGTCTTCAAGGCCCGCCGCGAGCTCGGCGAGGTCTTCCGGATGCACGGGACGATCAAGGACGAAAGCCCCGTCATCACCTCGCACCCCGACCACGTCAGGTCCCTGTTCACGGCCAAGCCCGAGCAGGCGCCGTCGCTGACCGGCGAGTCGCCGCTGCGGCCGATCGTGGGCCCCAACTCCGTGCTGACCGCCGTCGGCCCGCGGCACATGCGCCAGCGCAAGCTGCTGCTGCCCGCCTTCCACGGCGAGGCCATCGCCCGCTACACGGAGATGATCGTCCGCGCCACCGACGAGGAGATCGACCGCTGGCCGGTCGGCCGCCCGATCGCGCTCGCGCCGCGCACGCAGGCGATCACCCTCGACGTGATCATGGGCGGCGTCTTCGGCATCGAGGGCCGGCCCGAGCGCGGCACGCCGGAGGCGCGCCTGCGCTCGGCGGTCAAGAGCGTGCTGAACCTGTCGACGAAGCCGATCGCGCAGGTCATGGAGCTGCTGAACGTCGGCCGCGACGAGCCGGTCGGCCTGACGAAGCTCGCGCTCCGCGCCCTGGACGTCCCCACGTACGAGGTCATCGCCAGCCGCCGCCGGACCGCCGACCTCGCCGAGCGCCGCGACATCCTCTCGATGCTCCTGCAGGCCACGACCGAGGAGGGCGAGCACCTCACCGACCGCGAGCTGCGTGACGAGCTCCTCACGCTGGTGCTGGCCGGCCACGAGACGACGGCCAACTCGCTGGCCTGGGCCTGGGAGCGCCTCACGCGCACGCCGCACGCCTACGACCTGCTGACCGAGGCGGTCCGCGGCGGCGACGCCGAGGCGAGCGCCGACGTCGTCGAGGCCACGATCAACGAGACGATGCGCTCGCGGCCGGTGATCCCGATCATCGGGCGCCGGGTGATGGTGCCGTGGCGGCTGGGCGACTACGCGGTGCCGGCCGACACGCCGGTGACGATGAGCATCCTGCTGCTGCACCACCGCGAGGACCTCTACCCCGACCCGTTCGCCTTCCGCCCCGAGCGCTGGCTGGGCGGCGTCAAGCCGGGCACGTACACGTGGATCCCGTTCGGCGGCGGCATCCGGCGCTGCCTCGGCGCGGCGCTGGCGATGGCCGAGCAGCGCCTCGTGCTCGAGACGATGGCCCGCCGGCTGGACCTGCGCGCCGTCGACCCCGAGCCCGAGCACGCGCTGCACCGCAACGTGACGATGATCCCGGCGCACGGCGCGCGGGTGGTGGTGACGGCGCGGCGGTAGGGGCCGGGACAGCCGTGGACCGGCGCGCGGACACGTTCGGTACATGCGTACCGAAAGTGGTACACTTGTACCAGTCATGCTGCTGTCCTGGATCCTCCTGGCCCTCGCGATCGCGTCGGAGGTCGCCGGCACGCTCGCGCTGCGGGCCGCCGGCGACGGCCGTCCCGCCGCCATCGCGGTGGTCGTCGTCGGCTACCTCGCCTCCTTCGTCCTGCTCGCGCAGGTGCTCAAGCGCATCGAGGTCTCGACCGCCTACGCGGTCTGGGCCGGCGCCGGCACCGCGCTGATCGGCATCATCGGCGTGGCCGCGCTCGGCGAGCCCGCCAGCACCTTGAAGGTCCTGTCGATGGCCCTCATCATCGTGGGCGTGGTCGGCCTGAACCTCAGCGGAGCCCATTGACCCCCGCCGCCCGAGCGGCCGCCGAGCGCCCGCCCCGCGGCGAGGCCCGCCGCGCGCTGATCCTCGAGGCGGCGCTGCGCATCATCGGCGAGGACGGCCCTGCCGCCGTCACCCATCGGCGCGTCGCCCAGGAGGCGGGCCTGCCGCTCGCCGCGACGACGTACTGGTTCTCCTCCAAGGACGAGTTGCTGGCCGAGGCCTGCCGCCTGGCCGCCGAGCGCGACGCCGCGCGGCTGCGCAACGTCGCCGAGCAGCTCGTGGCGGACCCGCACCGCGACATCGCCGGGCGCCTGACCGACCTGCTGACCGCCGAGCTGGCCGACACGCGCTCGACGCTGATCGCCTTCTACACCCTGTGGCTGGAGGCGGCGCGGCGGCCGGCGCTGCGCGAGGTGGGCCAGGAGTACAGCGACATGTATCTCGGCACGATGCGCGACATCCTCGCGGCGGCGGGGTCGGCGACGCCCGACGTCGACGCGCGCGTGCTCGTCGCGGCGATCGACGGCGTGGTCCTCGAGCAGCTCGCGGCCGAGTCGGGCGATCCCGCGTCCGCGATGCGGCCGGTGCTCGAGCGCGTCGTCGGCGCGCTGCTACCGTGAGAGGCAGTCAAGCGGACTGCGGTCCGGAAAGCGTGAGGCGACATGCACGAGCAGCGAATCGGATTCCTCTCCTTCGGCCACTGGCAGGCGGTGCCCGGATCGCGCACGCCCACCGCGACCGACGCCCTGCGCCAGTCGATCGAGCTGGCGGTCGCCGCCGAGGAGCTCGGCATCGACGGCGCGTACTTCCGCGTCCACCACTTCGCCAACCAGCTGTCGGCGCCGTTCCCGCTGCTGGCGGCCGTGGCGGCCCGCACCAGCCGCATCGAGATCGGCACCGGCGTCATCGACCTGCGGTACGAGAACCCGCTGTACATGGCCGAGGAGGCCGCCGTCGCCGACCTCATCAGCGCCGGCCGCCTGCAGCTCGGCGTCAGCCGCGGCTCGCCCGAGCCGGCCTACAAGGGCGCGGAGGCGTTCGGCTACGTGCCGCCGGAGGGCCGCAGCGCCGGAGACGTCGCGCGAGAGAAGGTGAAGGTCTTCCGCGCCGCGATCGCCGGCGCCGGCGTCGTGCCGGCCGACGCGGGCGGCGTCCCCTCCCCCGGCCTGCTGTCGATCCAGCCGCAGGCGCCCGGGCTCGGCGACCGGATCTGGTGGGGCTCCGGGACGCGCGAGACGGCGGCGTGGGCCGCCCAGCAGGGCATGAACCTCATGAGCTCGACGCTGCTCAGCGAGGACACCGGTGTCCCGTTCGACCAGCTGCAGGCCGAGCAGATCGCGCTCTTCCGCGATGCGTGGGCGGCCGCCGGCTGGGAGCGCGAGCCGCGCATCTCGGTGAGCCGCAGCGTGATGCCGGTCGTCAACGACCTCGACCGCCGCCTGTTCGGCACCCGGTCGGGCAGCGATCAGCTCGGCGAGCTCGAGGGCGTGATCGCCCGGTTCGGCCGCACCTACGTCGGCGAGCCCGACGTGCTGGCCGAGGAGCTGCGCCAGGACGCGGCGGTGCAGGCGGCCGACACGCTCCTGCTCACCGTGCCCAACCAGCTCGGCGTCGCGTACAACGCGCACCTGCTGAAGACGATCGCCGAGCACGTCGCGCCGGCGATCGGCTGGCGACCCGCCGCCGAGCGCGGCGAGCAGGCGGGCGCCGCACGCTGACGACGGCGGCGGAGGGTCAGGACGTCGCCGGGCTCACTGCCCGGCGACGCCGGCGACGTACGCGGCGACGGCCTGGATCTGCTGGTCGGTCAGGCGCCCCGAGAACGACGGCATGCCGCCGCCGCCCGACTTGACCTGCGCGGCGACAGCGTCCTGCGCCGGCTGAAGCTCGTCGAGGTTGGGGCCCACGTGGCCGGTGGTGCCGGCGTCCTTGAGCGTGTGGCAGCTGCCGCAGCCGCTGTCGGTGAAGACCTTCTTGCCGGCCGCGACCTGCGCGTCGGAGGCCCCGCCGCCACCGCCGGTGGTCTGCTGCTGCGTCGACGTCCCGCCGCCAACAGTCGCCGCCGGCGTGGTGGCCGCGCTGCTGGTGGTCTCCGACGACGAGGAGCCGCCCCCGCCGCCGCAGCCGGCGACCGCCAGCGCGAGCACCGCGGTGGCGGCGGCGCCCCGCAGCGCTCCGGCGCGGGAGCCCGCGCGGCCGAGGGTCGGCACGATGGCGATCGGTCGGCGCTCCATGAGCGGCGATGCTAGAGGAGCGGCTGCCCGCCGTCACCCCCGCGGCGGCGCCTGACGGACCGGATTCAGGGGGCTGGCCCCCCGGCGCCCGTCCGGCGTCGGCAGGCCGCCGACCGCCGGCCGCCACGCCGCCTGGACCGCCTGGCGGTCATGATGGCCCCGTCCGGCGATCGTCTCGCCTGCGAGACGGTTCTGCGCAGTTCCGCCTTGCCACGGCGAAGCGGTGCGCGGTAGGACTGTCGAGGCCGCGCCCCGCTGGACGGCCGTCCCGCATGCCAGACACCACCTCCTCCGGCTCCTCCGTCAAGTCCGCCGAGCGCCTGCTCGACGTGCTCGAGCTCCTCGCCCGGCACACGAAGCCCGTGCCGACGATGACCATCGCCCGCGAGTGCGGCATCCCGAAGAGCAGCGCCCACCACCTGCTCAACGTGATGCGGGCGCGCAACTTCGTCACCTACTACGAGACCGAGCGCGCCTGGGGGCTCGGCGTCTCGGTCTTCGAGATCGGCTCCGCGTACCTGCGGTCGGGCCCGCTGCAGCGCCTCGGGCGCCACCTGCTCGTCGAGCTGACGGCGCGCACCGGCGAGACGTCGCACCTGGCGATGCTCCACGGCACCGAGGTGCTCTACATCGACAAGGAGCAGCCCGTCGGCAACGTCGCCAAGCTCGTGACCGAGGTCGGCGTGCGGCTGCCCGCGCACCTGACGGCGGTCGGCCGGGCGATCCTCGCGGCGCTGCCCGAGGCGCAGGTGCGCGCGCTCTACGCGCACCAGCCGCTCGTCGTCCGCACCGGCGAGGGCCCCAGCAGCGTCGACGCGCTGCTGCGCGACCTCGAGGAGGTGCGGCGGACGGGGATCGCCGTCGACGACGAGATGGTCACCCCCGGCATCTCCTGCCTGGCCTGCCCGGTCTTCTCGCACGAGGGCATCCCGGCCGCCGCCATCGGCGTCACCTTCGTGACGGCCCAGCGCCAGCCGCGCGACGTGCAGCTCGCCGCCGACGTCGTGCGCGACGTCAGCGCCCGGCTGAGCGCCAACCTGGGGTACTCGCCCGTCGGCGAGCTGCCCGTCGCCGCGATCCCGGCCGGAGGCGTGCGCTGATGGAGACGCGCGCGCTGATGGTGGAGCGCGACCTGACCGTGCGCGTCGGCACGCGCACCCTGCCCGAGCCGGCGGCCGACGAGGCGCTGATCGCCGTCGAGTGGGCCGGCATCTGCGGCTCCGACCTCCACGTCCTGCGCACCGGCGACTGGGTCGTCGACTGGCCGGCCACGCTCGGCCACGAGCTCTACGGTCGCGTCCTCGCGGCGCCGGAGGGCAGCGGCCTCTCCCCCGGCGACGCGGTCGTGTCGGACTCCCGGCTGGCCTGCGGGACCTGCGACTGGTGCCGCGTGGACCCCGACCGCTGCCCGCACATCCAGTTCGTCGGCGAGCTGCGCCCTGGCGGGTTCGCATCGCACTGCGTGCTGCCCGCTCGCATCCTGCACCGCGTCGACCCCGGCGTCGCCGGCAGCACCGCGGTCCTCGCCGAGCCGCTGGCCGTCGCCCTGCACGCCCTGTCGCACCTCGACCACGCCCCGCGGCGGGCGGCGATCCTCGGGCACGGCCCGATCGGCGCGCTCGTCCACGCAGAGCTGCGGCGCCGCGCGCCGGGCTGCGCCGTCGACGTCGCCGAGCCGGCTGCCCTGCGCGCGCAGCTGGCCGAGGCGCTCGGCGGGCGCGTCACCGCGAGCTCCGCCGAGCTGGACCCCGCCGCGTACGACGTGGTCGTCGACGCCGCCGGCTACGCGACGTCGCTGGCCGACGCGCTCGCCCTCGGCGCCCCGGGCGCCCACGTGCTGCTCGTCGCGCTCGGCCACGCCGAGGCCGCCGTCCACCCGGCTGCGCTGGTCGAGCGCCGGCTGCGCGTCACCGGCTGCCACGCCTTCGTCGACGAGCTGCCCGAGGCGATCCGCCTGCTCTCCGAGGAGGGCTGGCGCTACGACCCCGTGGTCACCGCCGCCGTGGCGCTCGACGACCTGCCCGGCGCGCTGGCCGCGCTGCTGGACCGCCCCGACGACGTCAAGGTGCTGGTGCGCCCGTGAGCGCGATCGCCGACGTCGCCGAGCGCCGCACCACGGCGATCCGCCGCTACGAGCCCGGGCGCGCAGCCGCCAGCTCCGCGGGCAAGCTCTCCTCCAACGAGGCGCCGCTCGGCCCGGCGCCGGCCGTGCGCGCCGCCGTCGCCGCGGCGAGCCACACCGTGCACCGCTACGCCAGCAGCGAGCCGCTGCGCGCGGCGCTCGCCGCCCGTCTGGGCATCCCCGGCGACCGGGTCGTGCTGACCAGCGGCAGCGACGAGCTCTGCTACCTGCTGGCGACGCTGTTCGTCGACGACGGCGACCGCGTCGTCCTGTCCCGGCCCTGCTACCAGATCGACGAGCTCGTCACGCGCGTCCACCGCGGCGCGCCGGTCTTCGTCGACCTCCGCGAGGACGGCTCGCACGACCTCGACGCGATGGCCGCCGCCGCGCGCGACGCCGCCCTGCTCTGGCTGCCCACGCCGCACAACCCGACGGGCGCCGCCGTCGCCCCGGACGCGCTGGTGCGGCTGCTGGGCGACGTGCCCGAGCGCTGCCTGGTGGTGCTCGACGAGGCCTACCGCGCCTACGCCGACCCCGCGCTGCGCCCGGACGTCGGCGGGCTGCTGGAGCGCCACCCCAACCTCGTCGTGCAGCGCACGTTCTCCAAGGACCACGCGCTGGCCGGCCTGCGCGTCGGCTACGGCCTCGCCGCCCCCGAGGTCGTCGCCGCGCTCGACGCGATCCGCCCGCCCTTCAACGTCAACACCGTGGCCGTGGCCGCCGCCGTGGCCGCGCTCGACCAGCCCGCCTGGCGCGCCTACGGCGTCGAGCTGGTCCGCCGCGAGCGCGACCGACTCGAGCGCCACCTGGCGGCGCTCGGCTTCGAGCACCACGCCAGCCAGGCCAACTTCGTGACCGCCCGGATCCCCGACCCCGAGGCGCTGCACGCGCGCCTGGCCGCCGCCGGCCAGGCGATCCGCGACGGCGCGGATCTCGGGCTGCCCGGCTGGGTCCGGATCTCGGTCGGCGCGCCGCCGCAGATGGCGGTGCTGCGCGCCGTCCTCACCGACCACAAGGAGCACCTGTGCCGCAGTTGAACGGGATGTCGGTCACCCGCGAGGGCGACTGCTACCGCACCCGCCGCGAGACCCGCGAGGCGCTGATCGAGACGGGGCTGGACTTCGGCGCGCCGCGGCTGCCGGAGCTGGCGACCGGGATCGCGTTCTTCGACCACATGCTGGAGATGCTCGGCTGGTACGCCGACGTCGCGATCGACGCGCGCTACGAGGTCCGCACGTTCCGGCTCATGCACGTCGTCTGCGAGGACGTCGGCCTGGCGCTCGGCGCGTCGGCGGCGCAGGTGATCCGCGACCGGATCCCCGAGGGCGTCGAGTCCAACGGCTCGTCCTACGGCGTCATGGACGAGGCCAGCGCGCTGTCGCAGGTCAGCTTCGAGGGGCGCTCCAACGCGTTCGTCACCCGCGGCGGCGCGTCGGCCTTCGAGCGCGTCGAGGACATGCTCACCGTCGACCTCGTCGCGTTCTTCGAGGGCTTCAGCCAGGGCGCGCGCTGCACCGTGCACCTCGACCTGCACGACAACAGCCGCGACCCGCACCACGCCTGGGAGGCCGGCTTCCGCGCCTTCGCCCGCGCCCTGCGCGCGGCGCTGTCCCCCAACCCGCGCCGGGCCGGGCGCACCGGCGGCGTGAAGGGGACGCTGGATTGACGGCGGGCCTCGACACCCGGCGGGTCATCCTCTCGGGCGCCACGAGCGGCCTCGGGCTCGCCGCCGCGCGGCGGCTGATCGAGGAGGGCGCGCGCGTATGGGTGCTCGGCAGCCGGCCCGACTCCGTGGAGGCCGCGCTGGCCGAGCTGGACGGTGCCGCCGGCGGCACCGCGTGCGACGCCGCCGACGAGCCGGGGGTCGAGCGGGCCGTGGCCGAGGCCGCGGCGGCGATGGGCGGCATCGACGCCGCCTTCGTCAACGCGGGGATCGACGGCGAGGCCAAGGGCGTGCTCGAGCTGTCGGCCGACCACTTCCGGCGCGTGCTCGACGTCAACGTCGTCGGCGCGTTCCTGCTGGCCCGCGCCGTGGCGCGCGACATGGCCAAGGGCGGCGCGATCGTCATCAACGCGTCGGTCAACGGCGTGCGCGCCGAGGCCGGCTTCGCCGACTACAACGCCTCGAAGGCCGCCGCCGTCTCGCTGGCGCAGACGATGGCCCTCGAGCTCGGCGAGCGCG
This sequence comes from Baekduia sp., assembly GCA_035765735.1. Lineage (GTDB taxonomy): Bacteria > Actinomycetota > Thermoleophilia > Solirubrobacterales > Solirubrobacteraceae > Baekduia. The sequence continues at coordinate 29,952 of DASTWY010000040.1, forward strand.
GGATCGCGGTCACCTGCATCTGCCCGGGCTACGTGCGCACGCGCATGACCGCGCCGTACCTGGACGACCCCGAGACCGCGCGGGAGCTGCTGACGCACATCCCGGCGCGGCGGTTCGGCCGGCCCGAGGAGGTGGGCGCCCTCGTCGCGTTCCTCATCTCCCCCGAGGCCGCCTACCTGACCGGCAGCATCATCACCATCGATGGAGGACGCAGTGTCTGACGTGCAGCAGCGGCCGATGGCGGTCCTGCGGTGGCAGGAGCTCGACGAGGCGGGGCGCGCCAAGCTCCTCGGCCGCGGCCGCGACAAGATCTTCGACCCGGAGCTGCGAGCCTCGGTCGGCGAGATCCTCGAGGACGTCCGCGCCAACGGCGACGCCGCCGTCGTCCGGGCGCTGGCGCGCTTCGACGGCTGCGATGTCGCCCCCGGCGGCCTGGCGGTGACCGAGGAGGAGTTCGCGGCCGCCGAGCAGCAGGTCTCCGACGCGGTCAGGGACGGCCTCCGCCAGGGCATCGCCAACATCCGCGCCTTCAACGAGGCGCTGACCGCCGAGCGCCGCTGGAGCACCGAGGTCGCGCCCGGGCTGACGCTCGGCGAGAAGGCCACGCCGATCGCCAGCGCCGGCCTCTTCGTCCCGAGCGGCAAGGGCTCCTACCCGTCGGTGCTCGTCCAGCTCGGCACGCCCGCCATCGTGGCCGGCGTGCCGGAGATCGCCGTCGTGGTGCCGCCGGTCCCCGGCGGCGGCGGCGAGGTCGACCCCGCCGTGCTGTGCGCGGCGCGCGAGCTCGGCCTCACGCGCGTCTTCCGCGCCAACGGCCCGGCCGGCGTCGCCGCGCTGGCCTTCGGGACCGAGACGATCCCGCAGGTCCGCAAGGTGCTGGGCCCCGGCAGCCCGCCGGTGGCCATCGCGCAGATCGAGGTCCAGCGCTACGGGTGCCACAGCCAGGTGCTGCTCGGCCCGTCGGAGAGCCTGATCATCGCCGACGACAGCGCCGACGTGCGGCTGCTGGCCGCCGACGTGCTCAACGAGGCCGAGCACGGCCCGGACTCCTCGTCGGTGCTGGTCACCGACAGCGAGGCGCTGCTCGACGCGCTGCAGGGCGAGGTCGCCCGCCAGCTCGCCGAGCTGCCCGAGCCGCGCCGCGGCTACGCGACGCTCGCGCTCGGCACCAACGGCGGGGCCGTGCTCGTCGCCGACCTCGACGAGGCCGTCGCGGTGGCCAACGCCTACGCCCCGGAGCACATGCAGATCGTCGCCCGCGACGAGGAGCACGTCCTGGACGGCATCCAGCACGCCGGCGAGATCCTGCTGGGCCAGAGCACGCCGATCGCGGCGGCCAACTACGTGCTCGGCGTACCCGCCGCGCTCCCGACCGGTACCTTCGCGAGGGTCACCGGCGGCGTGACGGCTGAGACGTTCCTCAAGAAGGCGTCGATCGCCAAGGCGACGCCGGAGGCGCTGCGGCGCCTGAGCGCCGGGGTCCTGGCCCTGGCCGACCACGAGGGGTTCCCAGCGCACGCGGCGGCGGTCCGCGCGCGCCTGGACATGGACACCGCCGCCACGGAGGAGAACAAGGCACATGCCTAAGGCACCCACACGGTTGATCCTGCTCTGCGCGATGCTCGTCGCGCTGGCCGCCAGCGTCGCGGCGTGCGGGAGCGACAGCAGCAGCTCGTCGTCCTCGTCGGAGAGCTCGAGCTCGAGCAGCAGCAGCAGCGCATCGATCCCGGCCAAGCCCGAGTCGGGCACGTTCCGGATGGGCATCGAGCCCTGGCTGGGCTACGGCCCCTGGCACATCGCCCAGAGCAAGGGCTACTTCCAGCAGAACGGCCTCGACGTCAAGATCACCAACTTCGAGACCGACGACCAGATCAACTCGGCCTTCGCCAGCGGCAAGCTGGACGGCACGAACATCGCCACGCACACGGCGCTGCGCTTCGCGGCGGCGGGCCTGCCGATCAAGATCGTCCTGCTCGAGGACGAGAGCCTGAAGGCCGACGCGATCCTCTCGGGCCCGGACGTGACCTCGATCAAGGACCTCAAGGGCAAGAAGGTCGCCTACGAGGAGGGCACCACCAGCGACATCCTGCTGTCCTACGCGCTGGCCCACAACGGCATGAGCAAGCAGGACATCCAGCCCGTGCCGATCCCGGCCGCCGACGCCGGCTCGGCGTTCATCGCCGGCAAGGTGCCGGTCGCGGTGACGTACGAACCGTACCTGACGACGGCGCTGAAGCAGAACAAGGACGCCAAGCTGCTCTACACCGCCGGCGAGGACCCGGGCCTGGTCAGCGACGTCTTCGTCGTCAGCGAGGACACGCTGAACAACAAGCCCGGCCAGATCGCCGCGCTCATCAAGACCTGGGGCCAGAGCGTCGACTACTACAACAACAACAAGAAGGACGCCCAGGCGATCATCTCCAAGGCCGTCGGCGCCAAGCCCGGCGAGCTGACGACCGCCTTCGACGGCGTCAAGTTCTACAGCCTGGCCGACAACAAGGACCAGCTCGGCGGCTCGTTCGTCAACCAGACGATCGAGGACGTCAAGAAGGCCGCCACCGACGCCGGCCTGCTCGAGGGCGACGTCAACCCGAGCGACATCGTGGTCGCGAAGTTCGTCCAGGGAGGCTGAGATGGACCCGCGCACGGAGACCCCCACCTCCGGCGCCCCGACGGCTGAGGTCGCGGGAGCGCCGGAGCGCTCCCGCGACCATGCGGCGCTCGGCCGGCGCTCACGCGCCGGCCGGCGCAGCCGGCCCGACATGCTGCGCATCGGCGGGCGCATCCGCACCCACCACTTCCTGATCATCGCCACGGCGGTGTTCGCGACGCTGCTGCTCCTCTGGGTGCTGGCCACGAGCTTCGAGTGGGTCAAGCCGCTCTTCCTGCCCTCGCCGGGCAAGGTCTGGGACCGCCTCTGGGAGCTGGCCAAGGGCGGCGAGCTGTGGGACGACGCCCGCATCTCGATCTACCGCATCCTCGTCGGCTTCCTGCTGGCGACGGTGATGGCGATCCCGATCGGCGTCCTGATCGGCGCCTACCGCTTCTGGGAGGCGGCGATCGAGCCGCTGGTGGACTTCATCCGCTACATGCCGGTCGTGGCCTTCGTGCCGCTGACGATCCTGTGGGCCGGCACCGGCGACGGCCAGAAGTTCCTCATCATCTGGATCGGCACCTTCTTCCAGCAGGTGCTGCTCATCATGGACAACACCAAGCGCGTGCCGCTCGACCTCGTCGACATCGGCCGCACGCTCGGGATGAAGGACCGCTCGATCCTCGCGCGGATCATCCTCCCGGGCGCGGCGCCCGGGATCTGGGACTCGATGCGGATCAGCCTGGGCTGGGCGTGGACGTGGCTCGTGCTCGCCGAGCTGGTCGCCGCGACCTCCGGCCTCGGCTACCGGATCACCACGGCGCAGCGCTTCTTCCAGACGGAGACGATCATCGGCTACATCCTGGTCCTCGGCATCCTGGGCCTCGTCACCGACCAGGTGATGAAGGCGGTCGGGCGGCGCATGTTCCGCTACGCGGAGGCGCGGCGATGACGGCGCCGGTGGGGCCCAAGCTCCAGGTCCGCGGGCTGCGCAAGACGTTCGGCTCGGGCCGCGAGGAGGTCGTCGCCCTCGACGGCGTCGACCTCGAGCTGGCGGACAACGAGTTCGTCACGCTCGTCGGCACCTCCGGCTGCGGCAAGTCGACGCTGCTGTCGATCGTCGCCGGCCTGCAGGAGCCGACGGGCGGTGAGGTGCTCGTCGACGGCGAGCCGGTGCAGGGCCCGGGCCGCGACCGCGGCGTGGTCTTCCAGACCTACACCCTGTTCCCGTGGATGACCGCGCGCGAGAACATCGAGTTCGCGCTGCGCGGCGAGGACCTGAGCAAGGCCGAGCGCCGCGACGTGGCCGTCGAGCACCTGCAGCTCGTCGGGCTGGAGCGGTTCGCCGACGCCCATCCCAACCAGCTGTCGGGCGGCATGAAGCAGCGCGTGGCGATCGCCCGCGCGCTGAGCTACCGGCCGCGGCTGCTGCTGATGGACGAGCCGTTCGGGGCGCTCGACGCGCTCACGCGCCAGCTCATGCAGGAGCTGCTGACCCGCGTCTGGGAGCAGCACCGCATGACGGTCCTGTTCATCACCCACGACGTGGAGGAGTCGGTCTTCATCTCCGACCGCGTGCTGGTGATGACCAACCGGCCCGGCCGCATCAAGAAGGAGGTCGTCGTCGACATGGAGCGCCCGCGGCGGCACGAGATGCTGTCGTCGTCGCACTTCGGCGAGCTCTACGGCGAGGTGCTCGAGAGCATCCGCGAGGAGTCGCTGGAGATGGCCCAGCTCGGCGGGGCGGTCCACTGACGCCCGAGACGGTCACGGGCGCGCCGCTGGGCGAGCGCTACGAGACGGTGCTCGCCCACGAGCACCTGTTCATCGACATCCGGTGCTGGCTGGACGAGACGCACGCGCCCAGCCGGCACCTGCGCGACGAGCCGGTCGGCGAGCGCACGCTGGAGGGCGTGCGCTCCAACCCGTTCGCCTGCCTGGACAACCTCGTGCTCGACGACCGCGGGCTCATGACCTCGGAGGTCGGCCGCCTGCCCTCCCCCGCATCGACGTTGATCGTCGACGTCACGCCGCAGAACGTCGCACGAGATGTCCAGGCGATCGCCGAGGTGTCGATTGCCACCGGCGTCGACGTCGTCTTCGGCTGCGGGCGCTACATCGCCGAGTCGCGGCCCGGGGACGACGCGCTGACGGTCGAGGACTACCGCGACGAGATCCTCGCCGAGTTCGGGCGCCGGCCGCGGCCCGCGCTGATCGGCGAGATCGGCACCGGCGACCCGATCCTCGAGGTCGAGCGGCGCTCGCTGGCGGGCGCCGCGCAGGCGCAGGCGCAGCTGGGCGTGCCCCTCTACGTGCACCTGCACCCGTGGGGCCGCACGGGTCACGAGGCACTCGACGTCGTCGCCGACGCGGGCGGCGACCTGCGCCGCGTCGTGCTCTGCCACCTCGACCCGCCGATCCTCGGCGGGCTCGACTACCACCGGGCGCTGATGGAGCGGGGCGCGACGATCGCGTTCGACATCTGGGGCGACGAGTACGCCTACGGCGCCGTGCGGATGCCCACCGACGACGAGCGCCTGGCGGCGGTCGTCGAGCTGGTCGGCGACGGCTACGGCGACCGCCTCGTGCACTCCCAGGACGTGTGCACCAAGACGCAGCTGCGCGCGTTCGGGGGCGCGGGGTTCGACCACCTCCCGCGCGTCGTGGCGCCGCGGATGGCCGAGGCCGGGCTGTCGCCCGAGGAGATCCACCGCCAGCTGGCCGGCAACGCGCTGGCGCTGCTGCACGGCCCGCGATGAGGCCGCGCGAGATCGCCGCCATGATCGGCCTGCGCCCGCCGTCGCGGCGGGGGCCGGTCGCGCGGCGCCTGGCGCGCTGCCACGACATCGACGACCTGCGCGCCGCCGCGCGCCGGCGGCTGCCCGGCCCGGTGTTCGACTACGTCGACGGCGGCGCCGACGACGAGACGTCGCTGGAGCGCAACCGCGAGGCGTTCCGCCGGATCGCGTTCCACCCGCGCACGCTCGTCGACGTCTCGGGCACCGACCCGTCGACGACGCTGCTCGGCCGCGCGCAGCCGCTGCCGATGGTGCTCGCGCCGACCGGCTACAGCCGCATGATGCATCCCGACGGCGAGCAGGGCGTGGCCCGCGCCGCCGCCCGCGCGGGGCTGCCGTACACGCTGTCGACGGTCGCCTCGACGTCGATCGAGGACGTCGCCGCCACCGGTCACCCCGCGCGGTGGTTCCAGCTCTACCTGTGGCGCGACCGCGACATGGTCGCCGACCTGGTGCGGCGCGCCCAGGCCCACGGCTACGGGGTGCTCGAGGTCAGCGTCGACGTGCCGGTGTCGGGGCTGCGCCGGCGCGACGTCCGCAACGGCCTGACGATCCCGCCGCAGCTGACAGCGCGCACGCTGGCGAGCATCCTCTCGCGGCCGTCGTACTGGATCGGGATGGTCCGCAGCCCCGCCGTGACGTTCGCCAACGCGCCCCCGTCGGTCGACGGGTCCGGTGGCGTCACCATCGAGAACATGAGCGCCCAGTTCGACCCGTCGGTCGACTGGGCCGACGTGGAGGCGCTGCGGCGCCAGTGGCCGGGCCGGCTGCTCGTCAAGGGCCCGCTGTCGCCCGACGACGCGCGACGGGCCCTGGAGGCGGGCGCCGACGGCGTGCATCTCTCCAACCACGGCGGGCGCCAGCTCGACCGCATCGTGCCGCCGATCCGCACCGTGCCGGCCGTGCGCGCGGCGCTCGGCCCGGACGCGACGATCGTCGTGGACTCCGGCATCCGCCATGGCGCCGACGTGGTCGCCGCGGTGGCGCTCGGCGCCGACGCGGGCGCGATCGGCCGCGCCTACCTGTACGGGTTGATGGCCGCCGGCGAGCCGGGGGTCGACCACGCGCTGGCGCTGCTGGCCGCGCAGGTGCGGCGCACGATGCAGCTGCTCGGGGTCACGAGCGTCGCGGAGCTGCGTGAGCGCGGACCCGAGCTCGTCGTGCTCGACCGGGCCTAGCCCACCGGGCTGCCGAGCGCGTCGGCGGCGCGCCGGGCGAGCGCCCGCGCCTCGTCCACCGTCGCCGCCGTGGCGTTGACGTGGCCGAGCTTGCGGCCCGGCCGGTGGCCCTTGCCGTACAGGTGCAGCGTCGTGCGGTCGATCCCCAGCGCCGCGGCCAGGCCGCCGGCGTCCCACGGCGCGTCGCCGCCGAGCACGTTGACCATCACCGCCGCCCCGACCAGCGGCGACGGGTCCCCGAGCGGCAGGTCCAGCACCGCGCGCAGGTGCTGCTCGAACTGGCCGGTGACGCAGCTGTCCATCGTCACGTGCCCGGAGTTGTGGGGACGGCAGGCCAGCTCGTTGAGCACCAGGTCGCCGTCGCGGGTGACGAACAGCTCGACGGCCATGACGCCGGTGAGGTCGATGCGCTCCGCCAGCTCGATCGCGAGCGCCTGCGCCTCGTCCTCGATCGCCGTGGGCGGCGCGAGGATCACCTCCGTGCAGATGCCGTCGACCTGCGTCGTGCGCATCGTCGGCCAGGCGCGGATCTGGCCCGACGGCCGGCGCGCGACCATGACCGCCAGCTCGCGGTCGATGTCGACGAGCTCCTCGGCGAGCAGGCCGTCGCCGCCCTGCGCGCCCGCGACCACCTCGGCGGCGTGCGCCGCGTCGCGGACGATCCACACCCCGCGCCCGTCGTAGCCGCCGCGCCGGGCCTTGAGGACCACCGGCCAGCCGTGCGCCGCCGCGAACGCCTCGACGTCGGCGGCCGCGTCGACCGTCGTGAACGCGGGCACGGGCAGCTCGTGCTCGCGCAGGCCGGCCCGCGCGTGGAGCTTGTCCTGGGCCAGCAGCTTGGTGGCCGCCGCCGGATGGACGGGCACCGGCGAGCGCTCCTCGAGCGTGCGCAGATCCTCCGGCGCCGCCAGCTCGTGGTCGAAGGTCACCACGTCGACGCCGGACGCCGCGAAGGCGACGAGGTCGTCGAGCGACGTCCAGGTGCCGTCGAACCGCTGAGCGCCGGCCAGCGCCGCCGCGCAGTCCGGGTCGGGATCGAGGACGACGACGCGGACGCCGAGGCTGATGGCGGCCTGGTGCAGCATGCGGGCGAGCTGGCCGCCCCCGACCACGCCGACGACCGGTGCCGTCATGCCGCCACCCCCGCGGAGACCGCGGAGCGCGGGAGCGAGCCCCCTGGGCGAGCTCCCGCCCCGGCATGCGAGGCGCCCGCGAAACCGCTCGCGCAGAGCGCTCGGGTTCCGGCGCGAGTCATGCCGCTCCCAGCTGGGACTGCAGCCGGCCGTCCTTGGCGCGGGCCTGCTCGGCCAGCCCGGCCTGGAACGCCGCCATGCGCTCGCGCAGCGCCGGATCGGCAGCGGCGAGGATGCGGACGGCCAGCAGCCCGGCGTTGCGCGCGCCGTCGACGGCGACCGTGGCGACGGGAACGCCCGCCGGCATCTGCACGATCGACAGCAGCGCGTCCATGCCGTCGAGCTTGGTGATGGCGACCGGCACGCCGATGACGGGCAGCGGCGTGAGCGACGCGACCATGCCCGGCAGGTGCGCGGCGCCGCCGGCGCCCGCGACGATGACCTCGATGCCGCGGCCGGCGGCGTCGCGGGCGAAGGCGACCATGTCCTCCGGCGTGCGGTGGGCCGAGACCACGCGGGCCTCCCACGGCACGTCGAACTCCTTGAGGGCGTCGACCGCCGCGCCCATCACCGGCCAGTCGGAGTCCGAGCCCATGATCACCGCCACGCGCGCGCTTCCCGGGGAAGTCATGGTCCGGACGGTATCTCGGGCGGGGGCGGCACCGCCGGCCCACCCCTCCACGGCCCACCCCTCCACGCCCCACCCCTCCACGCCCCACCCGCCCCGCAGCGTCGAGGGACGAATCCTTCGGCCCCGGGATGAACGATTCGTCCCTCGACGGCTCGGCGGGGGATGGCGTCTGGGATCTGAGACGGAACGGGGGTGGACCCCTTGCGTGCGCACGGGCCCCGACGCAGACTCCGGCGCATGCCCCAGACCCGCTCGGAGACCGGCCTGCGCTGCCGCGGATGGCAGCAGGAGGCCGCGCTGCGCATGCTCGAGAACAACCTCCACCCCGACGTGGCGGAGAAGCCGTCGGAGCTGATCGTCTACGGCGGCATCGGCAAGGCCGCCCGCGACCACGCCGCCTACGAGGCCATCCGCCGCGAGCTCATGCGCCTCGGCGACGACGAGACGCTGCTCGTCCAGTCCGGCAAGCCGGTGGCGGTGTTCCAGACGCACGAGAACGCCCCGCGGGTCCTCATCGCCAACTCCAACCTCGTGGGCGACTGGGCGAACTGGAAGCACTTCCGCGAGCTCGACGCCGCCGGGCTCATGATGTACGGCCAGATGACCGCGGGCTCCTGGATCTACATCGGGACCCAGGGCATCCTCCAGGGCACCTACGAGACCTTCGCCGCGGTCGCCCGCAAGCGCTTCGACGGCACGCTCGCCGGCCGGCTGGTCGTCACCGCCGGGCTCGGCGGCATGGGCGGCGCCCAGCCCCTGGCCATCACGATGTGCGGCGGCACGGCGCTCTGCGTGGAGGTCGACCTCCACCGCATCGAGCGCCGGCTGGAGACCGGCTACCTCGACGAGCGCGCCGCCGACCTCGACGACGCGCTGCAGCGCCTGCAGGCCGCCGCGGCCGAGCGGCGGCCGCTGTCGATCGGCCTGCTCGGCAACGCCGCCGACATCCTGCCCGAGCTCGTCGAGCGCGGCGTCCACGTCGACGTCGTGACCGACCAGACCTCGGCCCACGACCCGCTCAACGGCTACGTCCCCAGCGGGCTGACCGTCGAGCAGGCCGACGTGCTGCGCCAGTCCGACCCCGACCAGTACCTGCGTCGCGTCGGCGAGAGCGTGCTGGCCCACGTCGGCGCGATCCGCGAGCTCGGCCGCCGCGGCGCCGAGGCCTTCGACTACGGCAACGCGCTGCGCGGCCTGGCCGCCGAGCACGGCGACAAGGACGCGTTTGAGTACCCCGGGTTCGTCCCCGCCTACATCCGGCCGCTCTTCTGCGAGGGCAAGGGCCCGTTCCGCTGGGCGGCGCTCTCCGGCGACCCGGAGGACATCCACCGCACCGACGCGGCGATCCTCGACCTCTTCGGCGACCAGGAGCACATCGCCAACTGGATCAAGCTCGCCCAGGAGAAGGTCCACTTCCAGGGCCTGCCGGCGCGCATCTGCTGGCTGGGCTACGGGGAGCGGCACCTCGCCGGGCTGCGCTTCAACGAGATGGTCGCCAGCGGCGAGCTGAGCGCGCCGATCGTCATCGGCCGCGACCACCTCGACTCCGGCTCGGTCGCCTCGCCGCAGCGCGAGACCGAGGCGATGCGCGACGGCTCCGACGCCGTCGCCGACTGGCCGATCCTCAACGCCCTGATCAACACCGCCTGCGGCGCGACATGGGTGTCGGTGCACCACGGCGGCGGCGTGGGCATGGGGAAGTCCATCCACGCCGGCCAGGTGATCGTCGCCGACGGCACGCCCGAGGCCGCCGAGCGCCTGCGGCGCGTGCTGACCGCCGACCCCGGGATGGGCGTCGTGCGCCACGTCGACGCCGGCTATCCCGAGGCGATCGCCTTCGCCCGCGAGCACGACGTGCGCGTGCCGATGCTCGACCCCGAGGCGGCCTGAGCGCCGTGGCGGTCAGCATCGAGGGCGCGGCGCAGGTCCTGCGCCCGCCGGCCGACGGCCTGCCGTACCTGCGCCACGACCGTGCCGGGGAGCTGCGCGCCGAGGCGGGATCGCTGACGCTCGACGGCGACCGCATCGCCGCGCTCGACGCCGACCCCGGCGCGGCGCAGCGGATCGACGCCAGCGGCTGCGCGGTGATCCCGGGCTTCGTCGACTGCCACACGCACCTGCCGTTCGCCGGCTGGCGCGCCGAGGAGTATGCGATGAAGGTCGCCGGGCGGCCGTACACGGAGATCGCGCGCGCCGGCGGCGGCATCCGCTCGTCGGCGCGGGCGCTGGCCGAGGCCACCGACGAGCAGGTCCTCGCGCAGGCCGGCGCGCTGGCCGCCGAGATGCTCGCCCACGGCACCACGACGTTCGAGACCAAGAGCGGCTACGGCCTGTCGATCGACGCCGAGACCCGGGCGCTGCGGCTGGCCGGCGCGCTGGCCGCGGAGCTCGAGCAGGACATCGCGTCGACCGCGCTCGTCGCCCACGCCGTGCCCGACGGCTTCGACGCCGACGGCTGGCTCGACGCCGTCGAGGCGGCGCTGCCCGACATGCTCGCCGCCGGCCGCGTCAGCGCGCTCGACGTCTACGTCGAATCGGTCGCCTTCACCAACGACCACCTCGCGCGCGTCGGCGCGCTGGCCGCGCAGCACGGCCTCGACCTCCGCGCCCACGTCGAGCAGTTCGCCCAGCACCGCTCGGTGCCGGTCGCCATCGAGGCGGGCGCGCGGTCGGTCGACCACCTCGCCTGCATCCACCCCGACGACGTACGCGCGCTGGGGACCGCCGACTGCGCCGCGGTGCTCCTGCCGGGCGCCGAGGTGCTCGGCGACGAGGCCGTCGCCCCCGCCCGCGACCTCGTCGAGGCCGGCGCGATCGGCGTGCTGGCCACCGACGCCAACCCCGGCACGTCACCGGTCGTGTCGATGCCGCTGGTGATCGGCCTGGCCGTGCGCCGCTACCGCTGGACGCCGCGCGAGGCCCTGCTGGCCGCGACGCTCAACGCCGCCTGGGTCCTGCGCCGGTCCGAGCTGACCGGCTCGATCGAGGCCGGCAAGCGCGCCGACGTCCTCGTCCTCGACGGCCCGATCGCGTCGGTGCCCTACCGCCTCGGCCACAACCCGGTCGCCCTCGCGTTCGCGGCCGGCCGGCTCGTGCACGTCCGCCCCGACCAGGTCTGGAGGGTGCGCGGATGATCACCACCGCCGACGTCGAGACGCGACTGGCCGGGCTGGACGCCATCGGCCGGCGCGAGACCGGCTTCCACCGCCTCGCCTGGACCGACGAGGACCGCGCCGCCGCCGCGTGGTTCGCCGAGCAGGCCGCCGCGCTCGAGCTGCGGGTGGAGCGCGACCTGGCCGGCAACCTCTGGGCCTGCCCGGACGCGCCGCCGCCGTGGTGGGGCGTCGGCTCGCACCTGGACACCGTCGCCGGCGGCGGGCGCTACGACGGCGCGCTCGGCGTCGCCTGCGCGTTCGCGATCGCGGCCGAGACCTCCGAACCGGTGGCGGTCGTCTCGTTCGCCGACGAGGAGGGCGGCCGCTACAACACGCCGACGTTCGGCAGCCGCGCGCTCGTCGGCCGCCTCGACGTCGACGACGTCCTGGCCCGCGCCGACGGCGACGGCGTCACGATGGCCGACGCCATGCGCGCCGCGGGCGTCGACCCGGAGCGGCTGCGCGACGCGCCGTCGGCGCTCGAGCGGCTGCAGGGCTTCCTGGAGATCCACATCGACCAGAGCCGTGAGCTCGAGGAGGCGGACACCCCGATCGGCGTGGTCACCGCGCTGGCCGGCCGGATGCGCGTCGCGGTGGAGATCGACGGCGAGGCCGACCACGCCGGCACCACGCGGCGCGGCGAGCGGCGCGACGCGCTGGCGGCCGCCGCGCGGCTCATCGTCGCCGCCGAGGACCTGGCGGCGCCCAACCCCGCCTTCGTGGTGACGCCGACGCGGCTGCTCGTGGAGCCCAACGCGCTGAGCACGATCCCCGGCTCGGTGCGGCTCTGGCTCGACGCCCGCGCGCCCGACGTCGCCGACGTCGACGCCTGGCGCGCCGGGCTCGAAGACGCGGCCGCCGACGTGGCCGAGCAGCGGCGCGTGGCGATCCGCCTGGCCACGGCGTCGCGCAGCGCCGGCGTGGTCTTCGACGCGGGCGTGCGCGCCGCGCTGGCCCGCGGCGCGCAGGTCGCGCAGGTCGCGCAGGCCCCGGCGCCCGAGATGGTGTGCTTCGCCGGCCACGACGCCGGCGTCATCGGCGAGCGGCTGCCGGCCGGCATGGTGCTCGTGCGCAACCCGACCGGCGTCAGCCACAGCCCCGCCGAGGAGGTCGCCGTGGCCGACGCGGCCGTCGCGGCACGGGCCGTCGCCGCCGCCCTGGAGGAGCTGGCATGACGCAGCTGCACAAGGTCCCGGCGATGGTGAACGCCCACTCGCACGCCTTCCAGCGCGACCTGCGCGGGATCGCCGAGCGCCCCGCGCCCGAGGCGCACGCCCAGGACGACTTCTGGAGCTGGCGCACCGCGATGTTCGCGGCCGCCGACGCGCTCGACCCCGACGCCATGCGCGACGTCGCCGCTCGCGTCTACGGCGAGATGCGCGCGGCGGGCTATGGCGTGGTCGGCGAGTTCCACTACGTCCACCACCAGCCCGACGGCACGCCCTACGCCGAGCCCAACGCCATGGCCCACGCCGTCGCCGAGGGCGCCCGCGACGCCGGGCTGGCGATCGTCCTGATCCCGGCCGCGTATCACCGCAACGGCTGGGACGGCGGCGACCGGCCGCCGGTCGCCGGTCAGCGGCGCTTCTGCGACCCGGACGTCGACACGTTCCTGGAGCGCGTCGACGCCCTGCGCTCGTGGGCCGGCGGGCGGCCGGGCGTCAGCGTCGCGCTGGCCGCCCACAGCGTCCGGGCGGTGCCGGCCTCGTGGCTGGCGGCGATCGCCGCGTACGCCGACCAGCACCGCCTCCCCCGCCACGTCCACGCCCACGAGCAGCGGCGCGAGCTCGAGGAGTGCCGCGCCGAGCACGGCTGCTCGCCGATCGCGCTGCTGGAGCGCACCGGCTTCCTCGGCCCGGCGACGAGCATCATCCACGGCATCCACGTCGACGAGGACGACATCCGGGCCCTCGCCGGCACGCGCTCGATCGTCGTCTCGTGCCCCACGACGGAGGGCAACCTCGGCGACGGCTACCTGCCGGCGATGGCCTACCGCGCCGCCGGCGTGCGGCTGGCGATCGGCTCGGACTCGCAGGTGCGCGTCGACCCCTTCGAGGAGGTCCGCGAGCTGGAGACCGGCGCGCGCCGCGAGCGCCAGCTGCGCTTCGGCCTGCTGTCCGGCGCGCCGGGCGGCGACCTGTGGGGCGAGCTGGAGGCCAACGGCCGCGCCAGCCTCGGGCTGGCCGGCCCCGCGCCGCAGATCGCCGTCGACCGCGACCACCCCGACCTCGCCGGCGTGCCCGACGAGGACGTCGCCCGCGCGCTGGCGACCTGCGCGTCGGCGGGCGTCGTCGCCGGGCCGGCGCCGGCGCCCTAGCCGACCCCGGATGCGCCACCGGACGCGCGCGACCGGGGGGTTCTCCACGAACCCCTAGGTCGCACGCGTCGGCGCGGGCACGGGCGCCGGCGACCGCCCGCGGACGTGGCGGGCGACCTCGCCGGCCGCCGCGATGACCTCGGCGGCGAGCGTTTCGCGCCCGGCCTCGCCGACCTCGCCGGCCGGGAAGGTGAGCGCGACGGCGGCGAGCGGATGGCCGTTGTGGTCGAGGACCGCCGCGGCCACCGACGCGTACCCGGGCGTCACGGAGCCGTCCTCCTGCGCGTAGCCGGCGCGCCGCGCCTCGGCCAGCGTCCGGCGCAGCTCGGTCAGCGAGGAGGGTCCGGCGTCATGGCGGCGCACGAGATCCCCCCGCGACGGCCAGAGCGCCTGCACCTGCTGCGGCGGCAGCGCCGCCAGCATCGCCAGGCCGCTGGCGGTCAGCGGCGCGGGCAGTCGCACGCCGACCTCGGTGACGAGGCTCGGCCGCCCCGGCGCGCGCTCCTCGATGACGTACAGCGTGTCGCGGCCGTGCAGCACGGCGAAATGGCCGTTGTGCGTCGTCTCGGCCACCAGCCGCGACAGCACGGTGCCGGCGATCCAGCGCAGCGGCTCCTGGCGCGAGTAGGCCGAGCCCAGCTCGAACGCCGCCGTGCCCAGGCCGTAGCGGCGCTCCTCGGGCAGGTGGACGACGAACCCGCGATCGCGCAGGACGGCGAGCAGGTGGTAGACGGTCGAGCGCGGCAGCCCGAGGTCGCGCGCGATCGCCGACGCGGGCATCGGCGCGACGTGGCGCCCGAGCAGCGCGAGCACGTCGAGGGCCTGGGCGGCGGCCGGGACGTTCGTCACGGTGACCATCGTCTCAGATCCCAGACGAAAGCGAGACGGCGGACATGACACGGCGGCGCCGCTGTCCTTCAATCCCCGCATGAGCCTCACCTCCGTGCCTGCGGTCACCATCGGCGTGGCGGCGCCGTCGTTCGCGGACGTCGTCGCCGTCGCGCGCCACGGCGCACCGGTCGTGCTCGCCGGCGAGGCGCTGGCCGAGATCGAGCGCAGCCGGGCGATCGTCGACGCCCTCGTCGACGACGCCCATCCCCACTACGGCATCTCGACCGGCTTCGGGGCGCTGGCCGCCCGCCACATCCCCGTCGAGCGGCGCGCGCAGTTGCAGCGCAGCCTCATCCGCAGCCACGCCGCGGGCTCCGGGCCGGAGGTCGAGCGCGAGGTCGTCCGCGCGCTGATGCTGCTGCGGCTCTCGACGCTGGCCACCGGCCGCACCGGCGTGCGCCGCGAGGTGGCCGAGGCGTACGCGGCGATGCTCTCCGCCGGCATCACGCCGGTCGTCCACGAGCACGGGTCGCTCGGCTGCTCGGGCGACCTCGCGCCGCTGGCGCACTGCGCGCTGGCGCTCATGGGCGAGGGCCCCGTGCGCGACGCGCAGGGCCGCCGGCGCGAGGCGGCCGACGCGCTGCGCGACGCCGGCATCGCCCCGATCGAGCTGGCCGAGAAGGAGGGCCTGGCCCTCATCAACGGCACCGACGGCATGCTCGGCATGCTCGTGCTGGCCATCGAGGACCTGCGGCTGCTGGCCACGACCGCCGACATCGCCGCGGCGATGAGCGTCGAGGGGCTGCTCGGCACCGACGCCGTCTTCGCCGCCGACCTGCACGAGCTGCGCCCGCACCCCGGCCAGGGCGCGTCGGCGGCCAACGTGCGCGCGCTGCTGGCCGGCAGCCCGATCGTCGCCAGCCACCGCGGGCCGGAGGACACGCGCGTGCAGGACGCCTACTCGCTGCGCTGCGCCCCGGCCGTGGCCGGCGGCGTGCGCGACACCATCGACCACGCGGCGGCGGTCGCCGGGCGCGAGCTGGCGTCGGCGATCGACAACCCGGTCATCACGCTCGACGGCCGCGTCGAGTCCAACGGCAACTTCCACGGCGCGCCGCTGGCCTACGTCCTCGACTTCCTGGCGATCGTCGCCGCCGACCTGGCCAGCATCGCGGAGCGGCGCACCGACCGCTTCCTCGACCCCGCGCGCAGCCACGGCCTGCCGGCGTTCCTGGCCGACGACCCGGGCGTCGACTCGGGGTACATGATCGCCCAGTACACGCAGGCCGCGCTCGTGTCCGAGCTCAAGCGCCTTGCGACCCCGGCGTCGGTCGACTCGATCCCGAGCTCGGCGATGCAGGAGGACCACGTGTCGATGGGCTGGTCAGGCGCCCGCAAGCTGCGCCACGCGGTCGACGCGCTCACCCGGGTGCTGGCCATCGAGCTGCTGACCGCCGCCCGCGGCATCGCGCTGCGCGCGCCGCTGGAGCCGGCCGCGGCGACCGGCGCCGTCACCGAGGCCCTGCGCGCCGCCGCCGGCGGCCCCGGCCCGGACCGCTTCCTGGCGCCGGCGATCGAGGCCGCCGTCGAGCTCGTCGCGTCGGGGCGGGTGCGCGAGATCGCCGCGGCGGCCGCCGGGCCGCTGGCCTGAGCGCGCCCCGGCCGCTCACCGCCGCGCGATCCGCGCGGCCAGCAGCTCCCGCAGCCGGGCGGCGTTGCGCACCCCGTCGTCACGGTGGCAGGTGTTCATGAGCAGGTGCGTCTCCGCGACGTCGCCGGCGAGGGCGAGCAGCGGATCGACCAGCTCCTCCAGCTCGGCGTCGGCGTAGCGGTAGCGGAACCGCTCGGCGGCGCTGCGGCCCGTCCGCGCCCACGCCGCGCTGTCGCGCCCGTGGAAGCGCACGACCGCGAGGTCGTCGCGCGTGGCGGCCAGCAGCCGTCCCAGGCCCGAGCCGGCCGGCGCGTCGACGCAGACCAGGGCGAGACCGAGGCGCTCGAGCCGGCCGAGCGTGCGCTCGCGGTCCTCGAGGTCGGCCAGCCAGCGCGGCGAGCGGAACTCGACGCACACGCGCGTGCCGGGCAGCCGCTCCGGCAGCGCCTCGAGCTCGCGCACGGTCTCACGCCGCGGCCCGAACCACGGCGGGTACTGCATCAGCACCGCCCCGAGCCGGCCGGCCGCGCGCAGCGGCTCGAGCGCCTCGTCGAAGCGCCGCCACGTCTCGTCGAGCACGTCGGCGGGCAGGTGGTGGGCGTAGATCGAGCGCTTGTCCCGCACCGCGGGCGGCAGCCGCTCGCGCAGGTCGGCCCACAGCGCCGGAGGCCGCGTCGGCTGTCCGGTGTGCAGCGACCACGCCTTGATGTTCATGCGGAACCCCGGCGGCGTGCGCTCGGCCCACGTGCGTGCCAGGTCCGCCGTCAGCGGGCGGTAGTACGTCGCGTCGGCCTCCACGAGCGGGAACCGCGACGCGTAGAAGCGCAGGCGCTCCTCCGGGCTCATCGCGCGCCGCGGGTACCAGTCGGCCTCCTGGACCAGCGTCCGGTCGGTCCACGAGCAGGTCCCCAGCAGGATCCGGTGCCCGCCGCGCTCGAGCGCGCCGGCGAGGTCCGGCGACGGCCGGTCCGCCGCGGCGACCGCCCGCATCCCTAGGCGGTGTCGCGGGCCGCCGGCCGCGTGCCGGTGCGGCGCGGCTGGGCCGCGCCATGGCTGCGGCGGCGCTGGCCCGGGGCGCGTCGCTGCAGCGCGACCCAGCGCGCCACGCCGGCGGGCACGTCGCCGTCGAAGGCGTCGCGGACGGCGTCGCCGAGCAGGGCGTCGCCGAGGTCCCGCCGCTCCGGGTGCTCGGCGAGGAAGACCATGACGGCCGCGACCGTCTCCAGCGGGATGGCCGGCGGCGGCAGCGGCACGGAGCTCACGACCTGGCCGAGATGCACCCGGAGGTCGTCGGTCGTCGCCCGCGGCGGCCACCCGTGCGGGAGCGCCGACGTCCAGGCCTGCTCCTCGCGCTCGTGCTCGGCCGCGGGGTCGACGACGCCCCACGCGAGGTCGGACAGCGCCAGGAGGTCCAGGTAGCTCAGGACTTCGGGGGTCATGTTCGCGACCGTAGGCAGCGGGGCGCTGGCGGTCATGCGTAGATCGCGGCAGGCGTCGGCGGAGGATCCGTAGTTCGCCCGCGCGGGCAGCGGACCGCGCCCGGATGAGCGCGACGGGCGGAGGGAGCAGCGTTGACAGCCGACGTTCCACCCACCGGAGGGAAGCCCATGCAGGTCTCCGTCACCGCCCGCACCCCCATCTCGCCCGAGCAGCAGCGCCGCGCCGTGGAGCGCCTGGAGGCGCTCGAGCCGCTGGCCGCCAGCCCGGTCCTCGCCGCGCGGGTCCGCATCGATCGCGACGACAACCCCAGCATCGCCCGGCCGTACCACGCCGAGGGCGAGATCGACGTCAACGGCCGCATCGTCCGGGCGTCGGTCGTCGGGGCGTCCGCCGACGTCGCCCTCGACGAGCTCGGCGACCGACTCCAGCGTCAGCTGCGGCGCCTGGCGGAGCGCCGCACGACGCGACGTCAGGAGACCGGCGAGCCGGAGCCGGGCGCGTGGCGGCACGGCGACCTGCCGTCGCGACGCCGCGACGTCTTCCCGCGCGTCCCCGACGAGCGCGAGGTGCTCCGCCGCAAGACCTTCGCCCTCGAGCCGATGACGCCCGTGCAGGCGGCCGCCGACATGGTCGACCTCGACCACGACTTCTACCTGTTCCGCGACGCCCGCTCGGACGGCGACGCGGTCATCCACCGCCTGCGCGACGACGGCCGCATGGGGCTCATCGCGGCCGCCTCGACCGCCCCCGCCGCCGACGGGCGCTGGCTGGCGGTCGAGCCCAACCGGTTCTCCGAGCCGGTGGCGCTCCAGGCCGCGCTCGACGAGATGGCCGAGGTCGACCACCGGTTCCTGTTCTTCGTCGACCGCGACACCGGCCGCGGCGCGGTGCTCTACCGCCGCTACGACGGCCACTACGGGCTCATCGAGGCGCAGCCCTGAGCGCCGCCGGGGCTCGGAGCGGCGCCGGCCGCCGCCAGCCGACGGCGAGGGGGCCGTGCTCCTCGTGGGAGCGATGGCCGAGGCCGATCTCGGTGAAGTACCGGGCCTCGAGCCGCCGGATGTGGTGAGCATCGGCTCGATCGCCGGGCGCCTGACGTCCCGGTGCTCGGACATCGGAGCGGCTCCGGCGGGGCAGCCGTCGAGTCGGCTCCATAGGATCGCCGCACTTCGATGCACCGGTTCCTTGGCAGGTGGCCGGTGCGGACGTTCCAGACGGGAGGCAGTTCATGCAGCACCACAGGCGCGGCCGCTCGGCCGCCGCCGTCGTCGCCGCCGCGGGCGCGGCGCTCGCGCTCGTCCCTGCGACGGCCAGCGCGCTCAACGTGACGCTCACCGACGACGCCGGCACGCCGCAGGCGTGGTCGGGTCAGCCGGCGATCCGCAACATGAGCCCGCAGGTGGGCATCGGCTTCGGGCCCTCGGAGAAGGGGTCCTACTCGGCGACGTTCGCCGGACCCGACGGCGCCGGGGTGTCGAGCCCGATCGACTGCTACGGGATCAACACGAGCCGGACGCTCGACTTCCGCGGCAACGGCGCCTACACCGTCACGATCCAGCAGTTCCCCGACAAGGACTACACCTGCAAGACGCCGTCGGGCGCTCCGCAGGTCTACACCTTCTCCATCAACTCCGGGGTCACGCTCGGCGCGCTGACGGCGCCCGTGCTGATCCGCGAGCCGGGGTCATACGTCACGCAGCCGGTGGTCCTGCCGTTCGCGGGCAACCCGGGCGCGCTGGGCTACGAGATCCGGTACGCGCGCAACGGCGCCATCGGCCCCGACGGCGCCATCCAGGACACGTCGCAGCAGACCTACGTCGACCCGGCCACCGGCCAGGTCCCGCTGCGGCTCACCGATCCCGGCAGCTACGTCGTGGTCGCCCGCGCCAAGGGCTTCAGCACCGGCACGGGGCAGTTCTTCTCGCCGTGGACGCCGCCGGTCACCGTCAAGGCGCTGGCGCCGTTCGACTTCAGCACGACGCGCACCGTGGACTCGCGCGGGCCCAGCTACAAGGTCAAGATCCAGCTGCGCGAGAAGAGCGCCCGCGGGCGCGTGTCGGTCGCGGTCGCGCGCGGCAAGAAGGGCCGCAAGTTCCATTCGCTGGGCTCGGCGAAGATCAACCGCAAGGGCATCTTCAAGAAGCGGTTCACGCTTCACCGCACCGGCACGTACCGGATGCGCTTCCGCTTCAAGGGCTCGGCCACGGTGGCGCCCGGCACCGCGATGTCGACGTTCCGCGTGACCAAGCACTACCTGTTCTGAGGGCTGAGACGTCGGTGACATCCGCCCGCGCGCGCATGCGTGCGCGGGCGGGTGAACGATGCGCGGAAGGGCGCGTCCTGTCAGGCTCCACCACCGCACCGGTCCGAGGAGGGGCCGGCGCGCGGGTCGACGACCCGACTTGCCCCGTCCCAACACAGAAAGGCCCCCATGGCGATCACCACCGCCCCGGGCGCTCGCCGACCGCTGTTCGACGACGTCCACGACGACTACCGCGAGAGCTTCCGCCGCTTCCTGCAGGCCGAGGTCGTGCCCAACCACGAGGCGTGGTCGGAGGCGCACATCGTCCCGCGCGAGCTGTTCGCCAAGGCGGCCGAGCACGGCTTCCTCTCGATGGCGATCCCGGAGGAGCACGGCGGCTCGGGCGTCGACGACTGGCGCTTCAACGCCGTCCTGGCCGAGGAGGCCGCCTACGCCGGCGTGCAGGCGTCGTGGATGGGCCCGATGGTGCACAACGACCTCGGCATCCCGTACGTCCAGGCCGCCGCCAACGAGGAGCAGCAGGAGCGCTGGTACCCGGCGCTGGCCGCCGGCGAGAAGATCCTCGCGCTGGCCATGACCGAGCCGGGCACGGGCTCCGACCTCGCCGGCATCACGACGCGCGCCAAGCGCGACGGCGACGACTGGATCATCAACGGCGCCAAGACCTTCATCTCGAACGGCATCAACGCCGACATGGTGGTCACGGCGGTCCGCACCGGCGACGACCCGCACCGCGGCCTCTCGATGTTCGTCATCGAGCGTGGCATGGAGGGCTTCGAGCGCGGCCAGCAGATCCACAAGCGCGGCCAGCACGCCAACGACACGGCCGAGCTGTTCTTCAACGACTGCCGCGTCCCGGCCGAGAACATGCTCGGCCAGGAGGGCACCGGCTTCGCCCAGCTCATGGCGCACCTCGTGCCCGAGCGCCTCGGGCTGGCCGTCGGCTCGATCGCCGCCTGCGAGGCCGCGCTGGACATGACGCTCGAGTACGTCAAGGAGCGCAAGGCGTTCGGCCGCCCGATCGGCACGTTCCAGAACTCGCGCTTCGTCCTGGCCGAGCTGCAGACGAAGGTCACGATCACGCGCACGTTCATCGACCAGGTCGTCGGCAAGTTCGTCGACGGCACCTGCACCGTGCAGGAGGCCGCGATGGCCAAGTACTGGACGACGGACCTGCTCGGCGAGCTGACCGACGCCTGCGTGCAGCTGCACGGCGGGTACGGCTACACGACCGAGTACAAGATCAGCGAGTACTGGGCCGACGCCCGCGTCAACCGCATCTACGCGGGGACGAACGAGATCATGAAGGAGCTCATCGGCCGCTCGATGGGGCTGTAGGGCCGCCGAGCGCCGAAGGACCGGCCGTCGGCGGGGCGTCGCTGCTGTCGCAGCGGACGCCCTGCCGGCCGCCGGTCTCCTGCTCGCCCGCGGCTCGTAGGCTGTGGCGTCCATGCGCCAGCGAGACGCCACGCCGTGACCTGGGCGCTCCTGGCCCTGGCGATCGCCATCGAGGTCGCTGCCACGTCGCTGCTGAAGCTGGCCGGGCAGGGCCGCGTCGCCGCCATCGTCGCGGTCGTGGTCGGCTACGCGGTGTCGTTCGCCATCGTCGCGCGCATCGTGCAGCGGCTGGAGATCGGCACCGTCTACGCGATCTGGTCGGGCGTCGGGACGGCCGCGGTCGCGATCATCGGCGTCGCCGCCTACGGCGACGCGGTGACGCTCCCCCGCGTCGCCGGGATCACGCTGATCATCGTCGGCGTCGTGGCGCTGAACCTCACCGCGCCGTCCTGATCAGGGCGACTCGCGGACGACCTCGCGCGCCGGCTTGTCGTCGCGCAACCCCAGGAACGAGGGGTGGCGCAGGCGCCCGTCGGCGGTCCACTCCATGAAGGCGAGCTGCGCCACGAGCTCGGGCTCGACCCAGGTCGCCGCGCGCGGCAGGCCCTTCTCGGGCGCGAACGGCGCGGTGTCGCGGATCAGCGGCGCCAGCCGCTCGGACAGCTCGCGCAGCGTCGCGCGCGTGAAGCCCGTCCCGACCTTGCCGGCGTAGCGCAGGACGTCGCCGTCGAAGTAGCCGACCAGCAGCGCGCCGAGGTCGGTGCGCGAGCCGCGGGGCGCGGTGAAACCGCCGATCACCAGCTCCTGGGAGCGCGTGCACTTCAGCTTCAGCCAGTCGCGCGTGCGGCGCGAGGCGTACGGCGTGCCGAGGCGCTTGGCGATCAGCCCCTCCCAGCCGTCCCGGCAGGCGTCGGCCAGCAATCGCTCGCCGTCGCCGGTCATCTGCGCGGTCAGGCGCAGCGGGTCCTTCCACGCCAGCAGTCCCTCCAGGACGGCCCGGCGCTCCTCGAGCGGAAGCGCTCGCACGTCGCGCCCGTCGGCGA
The DNA here is from genome assembly GCA_035765735.1 of Baekduia sp. Classification (GTDB taxonomy): domain Bacteria; phylum Actinomycetota; class Thermoleophilia; order Solirubrobacterales; family Solirubrobacteraceae; genus Baekduia. The sequence goes on from DASTWY010000040.1 coordinate 52,323, forward strand.
ACGCCACGTCGAAGGCGTAGAAGAAGAGCTCGCCGCCTGCGCCGCCGCCGAACCGGTCGCGCCCGTCGACGAAGGTGACCGCCTCGCCGTCGACGACGAACCCGTCGGCCGGGTCGGCGTCGAGCGCGGCGACCAGCGACGGGCAGCGGTCGTCCAGCGACAGCTCGTTGCGCGAGTACAGCCGCGTGCGACCGCCCTCCTTGACCGCCACGCAGCGGATGCCGTCGAGCTTGCGCTCGAACACCCAGCCGGCGCCGGCCGGCCGCTCGTCGGTCAGCACCGCCTTCATCGGCGGGAGGAAGCCCGGCTTGGCGCTCATCGGCGGTCGGGAGTACCCATGATCACCGCCCGGCGGTCAGCCGCGCCGCCGCTCGTGCCGCTCGCTCGGGGCGATCGGGATGTTGACGCCGCGCTTGAGCGTGACGAGCCGCACGGCGACGCACACCGCGGCCCCGATGACCGGGAAGAGCGGGCTGCCGCTGCCGAGCTTCTGGCCGAGGACGAGGATGCCGGCACCCATCAGGGCGGGGACGGCGTAGAGCTCCTGGCGCAGGACGGTCGGGACGTCGCGCAGGAGCACGTCGCGCAGCATGCCGCCGCCGACGCCGGAGATCGCCCCGAGGATGATCGCCTGCGCCGGCCCCAGGTCGAAGTCGAGCGCCTTGGTCGCACCGGTCACGCAGAAGAGCCCGAGCCCGACGGCGTCGAAGACGAGGATGCTGCGCCGGACGCGGTCGAGCGCGGGCCGCCCGAAGTAGCAGACGAGCCCGGCGGCGCCGACGGCGGCCAGGTAGCGCCAGTCGCGAAACGTCGCGGGGGGCGTGCCGATCAGCAGGTCACGCGTGATCCCTCCGGCCAGCCCGACGACGGCCGAGAGCACGACGACGCCGAAGAGGTCCAGGCGCGCGCGCACGGCCGCCAGCCCGCCGCTGATGCCGAACACGAACGTCCCCGCGAGGTTGAGCGCGAGGATCAGCGTCGGGTCGAAGCCGTGAGGGACGTCCATGGCGAGCGGGGCGGCCGGCCGTCCGGGCCACCGGCGGGGGCGGACCCGGTGAGCGGATCGCTGGTCCGGCGTCCGGGCGACGAGTATCCCGGAGCGTGCCTCCGGCCGGCGCCGCGCCCACCTGAGCTTCGGTCTGGTCGCGACGGCGATCCCTGGTCGCAGCGACCGCATTCCGGTACGGTCGCCACCGCCAACGCCCCGTGGCCACTGATGTCCGCCGGGGCCCTCCTCGGAACGGACCTCATGAGCGCAGTCGAATCCTCGCCGGTGACCGTCGCTGCCGGCGAGCAGACCACCGCCGGCCGAGACCGCTCCTGGCTCGCGCTCCTGGGCCTCGTCGTCGTGGCGGCGGTCGCCCACGCCGTCCTCGCGCTCCGCGCTCCGGTGCCGATCCTGAGCCCCGACGAGTTCCGCTACGGCCACCTCGCCCGCTCGCTGGCGGATGGCGAGGGCTTCGACTGGCGCGGCGTCCACATCGACCAGGTCGAGGCGCTCTACATCTACCTCCTCGCGCCGATCTGGAAGGCGTTCCACGACACCGTCGACGCCTACCACGCCTCCAAGCTCCTCAACACGCTCCTGATCTGCGCTCAGGCGGTGCCCGTCTTCGTCCTGTCACGGGCGATCATGCGGCCCGCGGTCGCGCTCGTGCCCGCCGCCCTGACGCTCGTCGGTCCGTGGATGTTCGCGAGCCACATGCTGATGACCGAGGCGCTCGCGATGCCGCTCAGCACGACGGCCGCCTGCCTGGCGGGCCTCGCGATGTACCGGCGTGATCGCCGCCTCGCCGTCGGCGCGCTCGTGTTCGCCGTCCTGTCGGCATGGGCGCGAGCCCAGATGATCGTGCTGGTGCCCGCGCTGCTCGTGGCCTTCGCGCTCAACGCGCTCCGCGAGCCGACGCGATCCCGGCATCAGCTGTCGCAGTACCGGTGGCAGATCGCCGCGGGTGCGGCCCTCTGCGCGGCGGGCGTGATCGCCGTGCTGGTCCATCCGTCGCTGATCGGCGACTACCAGATCGTCAAGGAGTTCCGTCCCGGGCTCGGGCGCCTCGCCGGCAGGACCGGGTGGGAGGTCGTCGACCTCATCGCGGCGACCGGGGTCCTGCCCGGCGTCCTGGCGCTCGGCGCGGCGACCAACCGCAAGGTCTGGCGGGATCCGGTCGCGGGACCGCTCCTGTGCCTGTTCGTGCCGATCACCCTCGTGACCGTGGCGGTGGCCGGCTTCTACGTGGCCGGCGTGCAGTCCCTGCACTGGGGCATCGAGCGGTACGTCTGGTACGTCGGCCCGATCGCCGTCGTCCTGGCGGTGGCGCTGGCCCAGGACCGGCGGCTGCTGACCTGGCGCACGCTCGCTCCCGCCGTGGCGATCGCCGCCCTGTGCGTCCTGCGCCCCGACGACCCGATGCACCTGGAGGAGCGGGGCACCTGGGCGATCGCCCTGCGCGTGCACGCGCTGGTGCCCGTGTCGGCCGGTGTGGCGCTGGCCGTCGTCGGACTGGCGGCCGTGGCCGCGGTCGTCGCCGCCACGCGGACCCGCCCCGTCGGGCGGGCGGCCACGCTGCTCGTGGTCACGGCAGCCACCGGGCTGATCCTGCTCGTCCAGGAGCAGGCCAGCTGGCAGCACCACCTGCAGGTCACGCGGACGTTCCGCGCGAGCATGCCCGACGACCTCCAGTGGATCGACCATCACGCCAGCGGCCCCGTCGCCGTCCTCGCCGTGAGCCAGAACGCGCCCGCGTTTCCGGTCCTGGACTTCTTCAACCGCTCCATCACGCAGGTCTACCTCCCGCCCAGCGGTCTCCCGTCGTCGCCGATGGGCCGGAGCTGCGGCTGGGATGCCAGCGCCGACGACGGCAGCCTCCGGTTCGGCGGCGCCGGGTGCCCGTCCGATCCGCGGACCTTCCTGGTCGCCGACCCGCAGGTGCGCCTGACGTTCGCCGACGAGGTGGCGAGCGCGGCGGACGAGCACGTCGGGCGGCTGGTGCGCCTCGCGCCCGGCGCGGCGCCGAAGCTGCAGTCGCTGATCTTCCTGCCGTGCGCCCGCGCGTTCCCGCACCTGGAGGGCGACGCCGGCAAGGTCGTCCCCGCCACGGCGCCCCACAGCTGCAGCACCACGATGCAGGTCGAGACCTGGCTCGGGCGCGAAGCGCAGCTGGTCCTGCGCTACGCCGGCGGGACGGCGGACCACACGGTGACGCGTGACGACGGACACCAGTGGAACCTGCCGGCGCACCGGGTGACCAGCATCACGATGCCCGTGGCCGCGGGTCCCCACCAGATCGCCCTGCAGGACGACTGGACCACGACCGCCGGAGCGCCGCGGCTGCTCTCGGTCGACGCGGTCGTCGACGGCAAGCGGACTCCGCTGATCTAACGAGATGACCGCCGTCGAGTCGTCGCCAGCGGCCGTCGCCGCGGCTGAGCATGCCGCGGCGTCCAGGCACGCCCGATGGTGGGTCGTGCTGCTGGGGCTCATCGTCCTGGCCGCAGTCGTGAACGGCGTCCTCGCGCTCCTCGCGCCGCTGCCGACGCTGAACCCCGACGAGTACCGCTACGGGCACCTCGCCCGCTCGCTGGCCGACGGGCAGGGCTTCTCCTGGCGCGGCGTGCACATCGACCAGAAGGAGGCGCTGTACATCTACCTCCTCGCGCCGATCTGGCGGGCGTTCCACGACACCGTCGACGCCTACGACGCCTCGAAGGTTCTCAACACGCTGTTGATGTGCAGCGGGGCAGTGCCCGTGTATCTGGTCTCGCGCGAGATCATGCGGCCGGCGGTCGCGCTCGCGACCACGGCCGTGACGCTCGCCGGCACCTGGATGTTCGCGAGCCACATGATCGCGACCGAGGCCCTGGCGATGCCGCTCACCACAGCATCGCTCTGCCTGGCTGCGCTGGCCATGTACCGGGGCGATCGCCGCCTCACCGCGGCGGCCTTCGCCCTCGCGCTGCTGGCGGCGCTTGCGCGCGCTCAGATGATCGTGCTCCTGCCTGCTCTGATCGTCGCGTTCCTTCTCAACGCGTTGCGCGATGCTGCGCGCCCGCGTGACGTCCTCCGGCGTTACCGGGTCCATCTCGCCGTCGGGATCGCGCTGTGCCTGCTGGTCGTCGTGGTGGTCTTCGCGACCCCCTCCCTGATCGGCGACTACAGCGTCGTCACCGATTTCCGACCATCGCTCGGGCGCCTGGCCGGCAAGAGCGCGCTGCAGGCCGTGGACCTCGTCGCCGCCACGGGGATCCTGCCCGCCGTGCTCGCGCTTGCCGCGGCCACGAGCCCGGCGGCCTGGCGTGACTCCGTCTGCGGACCCCTGCTCTGCGTCTTCGTCCCTGTCGCCGCCGGGACCATCGCGGTCTCCGGGTTCTTCCTCGCCGGCCTGGGCGGCCTCGACTGGGGGATCGAGCGATACGTCTGGTACGTCTGCCCGATCGCCATCGTGCTCGCCGCGGCCTTCGCTCAGAGTCCGCGCCTGATCACGCGGCGGACGCTGGCGCCCGCGCTCGCCCTCGTCGCCCTCTGCGCGCTGCGCCCCGCCGACCCGTACAGCGGGGAGGAACGTGGCACCTGGGCCATCTGGGACCGCGTGCATCACCTCGTGCCCCTGCCGGCTGGCGTGGCGCTCGCCGTCGTCGGCGTCATCGGCGTGGCCGCGCTGATCATGGCCACGCGCGGTGATCTGGGACGCCGGGCGACGCCCCTGCTGGTCGTCCTGGCAGCGACGGGGTCCATCCTGGTCGTCCAGGCGGAGGCGACCTGGCAGTCACAGCTGACGATGACGCGCACCTTCCGCAGCAGCCTTCCCCACGACCTTCAGTGGATCGATCACCACGCGCGCGGGCCGGTCGCGCTCCTCGGCGTGAGCTCCCGATCCGAGTGGTGGAGCGTCATCGACTTCTTCAACCGCTCGATCACGAGCGTGTACCTCCCTCCGAGTGGGTTCTTCGGAGCCCCGACCGGCAAGACCTGCACGTGGCAGGCGAGCGGCTCGGACGGCAGCGTGGGCTTCAGCGGCTGTCCGCCCGCTCCTCGGACTCTCTTCATTGCAGATCCGCAGGTTCGCGTGACCTTCGCCAGCGAGGTCGAGAGCTTCGAGGACGAGCACCTCGGACGCCTGGTGCGCATCGCGCCCGGCGCGCCTCTGAAGCTGCGCTCCATGGTGCTGCTGCCGTGCACGCGTGCGTTCCCGCACCTCGCCGGCCGCTCACGGACGCTCATCCCCGCCTCCGCTCCCATGACCTGCGGACAGAACCTGCAGGCGCAGACCTGGGTGCCGCGGGCAGGGCAGCTGGTCCTGCGCTACGCCGGCGGCACGGCGGACCACACGGTCACGCGCGACGATGGCCACCAGTGGAACCTGCCGGCGCAGCGCGTGACCACCATCACCATGCCGCTGCCGGCCGGCCCCCACCAGGTCGCCCTGCAGGACGACTGGACGACGACCGCCGGCACGCCGCGGCTGCTCTCGGTCGACGCCGTCGTCGACGGCAAGCGGACGTCGTTGATCTGACCGCGGCCGCTCTGCCGGCCTCCCCGATGGTGAAGCGCCCCCGGCTGGTAACAACGCCTGCAAATCGGCACCTTTTCGTAAGCCGTGTGAGCCCAACCGGTCATGCTCCTCGCCGCCTGGCGTCCAGCTCCACGACGTCGGCGCCGCCATCGAGGAACCGCCGGTTGCGCTCGTTGGCTTCGAGCACGTAGGAGTGGATGTACGTCTCGCGGGCCACCTGCGGGCTGTTGCCAAGCTGCGCGCTGACGTCGTACTCGTTGCCGCCGCGCGCCACAATCTGAGACGCGCAGAAGTGGCGGAGGCAGTAGTAGTCCAAGCTCTTCCCGTCCTCGCTGCCGTCCAGCAGCTCCTCCCAGCGCCCGTCGCTCGCCGTCTGCCGAAACGCGGTGCGGATCGGGTCCCAGTAGTAGCGCAGCGCACCCTTGACGATCGCGGCGCCCGTGACCGTGGTGAAGATCGGCCCTGCCTTCGGCAGCTCGATCGCGCGCAGCGCGGCGATCGCCGCCCGGGGCAGAACCACCGTGTCGGTCGGGTAGGAGCCGCCGCGCTTCTTCACCCGCCGGATGCGGACCTCTCCGGCGGCGAAGTCCAGGTGCTGGCGCTCTACGCTGAACGTCTCCCCCGGCCGACAGCCGACCCACGCGCCGAACAGAATCCAGGCGCGCACCACCCGTCCGTAGCCGTCCTCGCCCCAGGTGCGCAGGCCGATGGTGGCGAGCCGGTCGACCTCCTCCTCGGTGAGCGGGTGGATGAACTTGCGCTCGCGGCCCTCGGGCTGGCGGCGGTTGGCGAACGGGTTGCCCGCGCAGCGCTCCTCGTCGACGGCATCGTTGAGCATCGCCGAGACGGTCTTGGCGTTGTGCTGGTGCTGGCGTGCCCAGCGCAGCGCCTCGGTGCGCGTGATCCCGCCGTCAAGCCGGCGGGCGCCGAAATCCGACAGGAACGGCCGGAGGTTCGCTTCGTTGACGCCGCGCGTGGTGGGGCGCGGACGGCGCGTGCCGGGGCCGTGGTGGTGCTCCAGCCACTCGGCGGCGTAATCGGCCATCGTCTCGTCGCCGGTGGCCTTGCGGCCGGCGAGCGCGGCGAACTCGGCGGCCTTCTCGCGCTCAAGCTCGCGGGCGTCGCGCAGCTTCTCCCGCGAACCCACGTACCGCTTCGCCTTGATGGCCGGGTCGTAGACATACACGGGTCTGGTTCCAGCGCGGCCACGGGGGCGACCGATCGCCATTAGCCCCTCCCCTCTCGGTTCATCATGCCGCATCCTTACTGGATTGCTGGCCCTCTGCCCAGAGGATCGCGTCGCGCACCCGAAACCTAACGAGCCGGCGGCCCCAGGTCACGTACGGCATCCCGTCGCGGCGCATCCGATCGATCGTCGGGACCGACACGCGCATGATCTCGGCCAGCTCCTCGCGGGTGGCCAGCTCGTCGGGGATCGGGCGCAGGTCGCCGTGTCCGGCATCGGTGAGGGACCGGCCGGACATCTCAGTCCTGGGATGCCTTTCGCGTGTCGCCCGATGCGAGAGCCGCCTCGGCGCGGCCCGCCCAGTGCATCCACGGCTCGCCGAAGTTGTCGACGTGGTGGGTGCCGCCCCAGCGGCCGCAGCCCTGCCCCGCGATGTGGCGCAACGCCGCGCGCAGCCGCTCGTTCTCGGCGCGCAGGTCGAGTAGGTCGCCGTGCTGCTTGCAGTCGCAGCACAAACCCTCTACGAGATCCGCGTCGCGGATGAGCTTGTCGCAGCCACCGCAGCGGCTTGCCGGTGCGAGTCCCAGGCGCTCAGGCATCCGGCTCTCCCCCCTGGCCCTGGGGGATCGCGTCATCATCGCGGTAACGCCACAGAGTTCCCTCTCCTGTCTGCGGGTCGAAGCTCGCGCGACACGCCCATCCGTCCGCAGTCACGAACGTGACCTGAACGACCTGGACGCGGTCGGCGGGGTAGATGTGCGCGTGACCCTCGATGCGCTCCGGCGTGTCGTTGACGTACAGCCGAGGGTCAGGCATCCCGCTCCCCCTTCTGGCCCCGACCAGCAACGCTCATGCGGCGATCTCCAGGTAGGTCTGGCACCGGCAGAGGGGGCCGGTGGCGTCGTCATCTGGCGTCGCGCCCGGCGGGCGCTCGCCCCAGCGATCGTGCTTGCCGTGTCGGCGGGCGATGCGCTCCGCGCGGACGACCACCCGCTCGAACCAGTCCGGGTACAGGTCGCGCAGCATCTCGCGCTCGCCGGGCGCCGCGAACGCGCCGCAGTTGCACTCCCCCGAGCGGTGCATTAGCGCCGCCGCGTCGGACGGCTCGATGCCGTTGCGCTCGCGGTAGGTGCGCATCTCGGCGTTCGTCCAGTCGATCAGCGGATTGGCCCAGACCGTACAGCCGTCGCGGCTCGTCGGCTCCGCGGTGCCCATCCGCCGGTCGCTCTCGGAACGACGGACGCCGGACACGAGCATGATGCGGTCGTTCCAGCGGGTCTTGTGTTCACGAATCAGCCGGTCGACTTGGCGCTCCTTGAGGTTGACGTACGGGTAGCGGTGGGCACCGGGCCCGGGCACACCGTGCTTGGCGACCATCTCAAAGAACGCATCGCCGGCCTCCAAAACGATCAGGCGCAGCCCACGGGCAGCGGTCGTCGTCTCGACGTGTTCGCGTACACCGGGCAGCGCGGTGCCCGTGTCGATGAACACCGCGGCGTCGAGCAGGTCGCCGATGGCGCGCTTGGTGAATGAGCAAGCGACGGCGCTGTCATTGCCGCCGCTGTACAGCGCGAAGATGTGGCTCGGCTCGTGCTCGGCGATCGCGTCGTGGAGTAGCTTCTCGCCGTCGACCGCCGGCAGCGGCGACAGGATCTCGTGGCTCTCACTTCGTGCGCGATCCGGGCGAGTGCTCATGCGAGCCACCCCGCGAACATCGCTCGGCACACCACCAGGACCAGACGGCCCGGCCATGCCTGCTGACGGTTCATGCGGCCTTCGGGGCCGGCGTCAGCGGCGCGAGGTCGGCCAGCACCAGTAGTTCGAACGCTCGCTCGCGCGCCTCCTCCGGCGACTCCTCACCGCCGAACTCGTTCAGGACCACCGGCCCGTAGTAGGCGTCCGCCTCCTCAGCTGGCGAGTGGTAGTACGGGTTCTCCTCGTCGTTCGTGTGGTCCTCGATGCGGGCGACGGCAGCCTCGTAGTGGCGGGCGAACCAGGCGGGCTCATCAGCGAAGCGCGCTTGCAGCAGCATTCGCAGGGAACTTGGAAACGTCATGCGGCCTCCTCGGTCGCGTCGTTCTCGAACGGAAACCCCGGCAGGAACTCGGCCACGTACCACGCCCACCCAGGCGCAGACAGAAACCGCACCCACGCCCGGCGAACCATCGACCGGGTGACCTTGACGTCGCTGTTGCGGTACTCCTCGCGCAAACGCAACGTCACCATCACGGCGTGCGGGCAGACATGACCATCGGCGCCGACGAACTCCGGGGACTGGCGCAACCACCGTTCGGCAGCCGCCAGCAGCTTGCCGGTGTTGACACCGGCCTTCGCGTAGCGCTCACGCTCCGCACGGCGCCACTGATCGGCAACCGCAGCAGCGTTGGAGCCATAGCCGACATCGGAAGGAACCTCCCGCATGCCCATCAGGCGGTCCTTCGCTCACGCCGGCTGGTGCTTTGCCCCAAGAGCTGGCGAGTCTCAGGCGGCATCGGCCACCTCCTCTCGGGTGGGGATCTCGAGGCCGGTGACGGCGCTCAGGACGTGCATCGCGAGCAGCGGCGGGACGGCGTTGCCGACCTGCTGGAACTGCTTGCTGCGGCTATTTCCAGCCGGTCGGCAAGGTACGGTTGACCTATGCGCACATGCGACGTCGAAGGTTGCGACCGGAAGCACGCTGCGAAGGGCTTGTGCCTGATGCACTACAAGCACGTCCGCAACAGGGGCACCACCGATCCCTTCGTCTACACCCCTAAGCCATCGTGCCTTCACTGCGAACGCGAAGCCGTTGCGCGCAACCTCTGCCCCAAGCACTGGAAGCAGTGGCGGCTCCACGGTGATCCGCTCCAGGCGGACCGCAATCGCGCCGAACGCCTCGCCTCCGGGCCGCGACTCGACCGCGCCGGGTACGTCCTGCTCCCCGGCAAGACCGTTATGCCTGAGCACCGTCACATCACCGACGCGAAGCCGGGCGAGGTCGTGCACCACATCAACGGAATTCGGCACGACAACCGCTTGGACAACCTCGCTGTGCTCGCCTCCGACGCCGAGCACCGTGAAGTGCACAGCGGACTGCTGAAGCTCGCCTACGAGCTCGTCCAGGACGGCGTCATCGTCTTTGACCGCGCGTCCAGGCGCTACGTGCGGGGCTGTCCGTAGGCCGTCCCATGGGTAGTCGGGCGGGAAGCTCTGGAGGACGGCGGCCTCCTGGACGGTGACGCGCACCGCGTTCTCGTTCCACTGGCGCTCGTCGCCCTTGCGGTACTTCGGCTCAGGCAGCCCGCGCGCATCGCCGGTGACGGTCGGCGCCGGTCGCGTCGAGACCCAATCCACCGCGTTGGAGCGTTCGCCGAACCGCAGCGTTGGGGCAGGCTCGGCCGCCTGCCGCTTGACGTCGTTGGCGTTCGTCCCCGCCCGTAGCCACACCCGCTCGCCGGAGTCGTGCCCGGCGGTGATCGTCGGGGGCGGCTCGTCGGCAGCGCGCACTGTGGCGTTGGTGCGCGTGTTCGCCCTCATCCGCGTGACGCTGCGTGCCTTCTCCGTGAGGTTGAACGCGGGCTCGCTGCCGTCGCGGAAGTCGCGGGCGCGGTACCCGTCATCCGTCGCGCGACCGTTGTCGGCGCGCCGCGGAAATCCAACGCGATCATCGGCACTCCAGCCCAGCGCCTCGGCCATGCTGACCCACGGCAGGATCTCGCCCTCCAGCGTCACGTCATGGCGCTGCGGCTCGCCGGGCACGTACCGCTGATGCGTCGGCGTCGGCGGATGCACCGGCCGGTCACGCCGCGCGATCAACACCGCCCGCTCACGAGTCTGCGGCACCCCGTACCGCTCGGCCTCCAGCACCCCAGTCCAGCACTGGTATCCCCACTCGGCCTCCATGATCTGCGCGAACATCGCCCACAGCCCGAGCACGGGCGGAACCTGCTCGAACGCCACCCACGTCGGCTTGAGCTGGCGCACCCACCGCAACGGCTCGACGACCAGCATCGACCGCTCGTCCTCGCACTCGGCGCGGCGCCATGACCGGGTGTCCCAGCCTTGGGCCTGCTCGTGAGCGCACGCGATGACGTGCTCCTGGTCGCGCCGGCCACCACCCTTGCCGGCCATCGACCACGCCTGGCACGGCGGCGACGCGATCAGGCCCCACAGCGCGTTGGCGTCGATCGTCTCGTAGAGGATTTCCTGCGGCTCGAGCGCGGCGACGTCGCCCTGGATCGTCCGCAGACCGGCAGCCTCGCGTGTCTGGCACGCCGCGTCGTCCCACTCGACACCGAGCGGGTCGAGGCCCAGCGCGCGAGCGCCGACGTCCCAGCCGCCGGGGCCGGCGAACAGGTCGATCACCGCCGCTCGCTGGCTCTCGCTTTGAGCCCGATCCATCAGGCGGTCCTCCTGTCGGGAAGTTCTACGACAACATCGCCAGGAGACGTTGGCGTAGCAATAGACGTTTGAGTACTCCCTTCCCTTCCTTTCCCTTCTAAGGATGATTCGTCAGTGCGCGAACGGTGAGGGATCACGGAAACCTCAGTGAGGTTGCACGGAGGAAGGGATGACGGCGTGTACCGGTTGATGACTTGATGCGCATGCCACTTCGGGAACGTTCCGTACATCTCACCGGCGACCTCGTAGCGGACGATCGTCTCGCGGGCCTCGACCTCGCGCGTCCACTTCTCCAGCTTCGCCGGGGTCACGTCGTGGTCGTGCGCAAAGCCGTGGCCGATGATCTTGGCCGGAAGGTGACGCCAGCGTCCGTCGTCGTCGGCCATCGTGATGAGCACCGCTGCGAGCAGGCGAGCGTCGCGACTCATGCGGCCCAGCTCCTCCCAGAACTGCGGCTTGATGGTGCGGATGCGCGGACGACTCACGCGGCCTTCTCCTGTCGGGCTAGGTCGATGGTGTACCGCCAGCTTCCCTGGCGTTCGCAGCGGCCGTGGATCGTCCATCCGGCCTGGCGCAGTTCGTGAAGGCGGGCCGAAAAGCGCTCTCCTCCCACGTCGGGCTGGCACAGCTCGGCGGTGGTGCGGCCCTTCGGGCCGGCTGAGATGAGCGCGTCGAGCACCCTGCGTGTGGCCGGGTTCAGGCCGTCATCCGCCACCGCTGTGAGCTGGACCGCCCTGGGTGCAGGGGTCCACGCGGAGATCACCAACGGCACCGCGCAGCACGTCGGGATGCTGGTGTCGCTGGCGGGCCGTGACTGTCCGCAGTTGAAGCAGCGCGCCCAGTCGCACAGAGGGGTGAGGCCGTGGAGGTGGGAGGTCATGCGGCCTCCTGCTCGGTCGCCCCTGGTGCTCGCAACCCAGGGATCTCGACGGTGCCGAGCGACCCGTCTCCGGCGTAGTCCCAGCCCAGCCGCGCACGCCGAGCAAAGATCTCGAGGTACGGACCGGGGGACACCTGCTCGACCACGTCAAGGAACCCTTCGGGCTTCGCGCTGTGCGCGGGCGCCCCGTTCTCGTTGTACGGCCGCTTGAACTGGAACCACGTCGAGTCCCATCGCCGTAGCGGCGCGAGCTTCCCGCGCCGGGCGTAGATCACGAACTCGGTCGTGATCGTGTAGGCGCCCCCGAGCCCGATGCCCATCGGCGCCTTGCACCACGTCAGCAGCGTGGACGGCTTAAAGCCCCACGCCTCGACGACGCGGTAGCCGTCGCGCAGGAAGCCGTTCGTCGTCCAGAGGTACAGGTGCGCGTTGGCGGCGGCGAGGCCCTGAATCGGTAGAGCGGCGATGTCGTCGATCGACATACGCTCGTACGGCAGCTTGGACTCGTACCCGAGCCACTTGCCGCGCCAGTTGCCGGCGGTCGACTGAGTCCGGCCGCCAGTGTCGGGATGCGGCCACGGTGGGTCGGCGACGATGGTGGCAAAGCCAGTCACGCCGCCCCCTGGAAGTACGTCAGTCCCTCGCCCTCGATGAGGTGCGCCACGCAGCCCAACTGCTCGCCAACCTCGATCAGCGTCACCAGTTCGGCTGTCACCAGACGGGGCGCCTTGACCTGCACCGTGGAGGCCCCGTCCTTGCCGTGGATGGCCTGGCAGGAGAACCCGTGGGCGACCAGGGCGTCGCAGAGCGCGTGAGCCGTGGCGGGGGTCACGGGGTGGGCTCCTGCTGGTGCGCGTTGCCCCAGATGGCCGTTGCGGCTTCCCAGCGCGTCTTGGCGACCTTGAACGGCCCGTACACGGGGTGTTCGGTCGTTGCCCGCCACGTCTTACCGCCGCTGTCGCGGAGCACCCATCCAAGCTGGTGACCACCGTCGCGCTGGTACACGTCGTAGACGGTGCAGCGGAGGATGCGGGTGGTGGAGCCGATGTACGTCAGGTGGCTATCGGCCATCTGCACGCTCATCGCCCCGCCTCCTGCTCGCGCTCGGCGATGTCCTCGGGTGTCGCTCGTCGTGCCTTGCCGTACGTGTACCGCTGGCGGCCGACGGTGCGCCAGACCGCGTCGCGCGCCGACTCGGCGTACGTGAGGGTGTCGTGCGAGCGGCCCCAACTAGTGACCGTCACCACGTAGGGCTTGAGCCCGTCCTCGCGGGCCGGTGCGTACCTAGGCATTGGGCGTCTCCTGCCCGCGCTCGGGCACGTACCGGGCGCCTAGTGAGGCGAGCGCGGCTGCGATGCCAGCGTCCCAGTCGTTGCGGGTCCTGACGCTCGTCAGCCACCCGCGGGCGTGCATCTCGGCAAGGAACGCCTGCATGGCCGGCTCAGACAGCAGCGCCTCCACGGCCACATAGCGGCGGTCGACCCATCGATGCCGCGAGCCGTAGTTGTCGCGCGACGGCGTGTATTCGACGCCGCACTTCTCACACACCGACCGCGTGATGACGTCAGCCACGGTGCCCCTCCTCGTTGACGCGCTCGGGCACGTACCGCTCACCGGTCAGCATCCGCAGGGCCTCCAGCAAGCCGACCAGCCCGACCGCGTACGCGAGCTCGTCGCGGTAGCGGGGCTCGAGGTACTCCAGCAGCGAGAGCTGGCCGTCGTCGTAGAGCCGGTGGTGGTGGCGGCAGAGAGGGACGACGCCGCGCGGGTCGTCGTCGCCCCCGGCGGACCGCGGGATCACGTGTCCGGGATCGACCGGCCCCATGCACGGGTCGTTGTCGCGCAGCACGATGCACGGCTGGCCCGCGACCTTCGCCCGCTGCTGCTTGGACGCCGGGGTGAACGACGACCCCTGTCCCGCCTTGGCCTTCAACGGGGCGCGACGCTTCAACCCTTCGCCCCGGGAGGCGAACGTGGAGCCGCGCTGAAGGGACTTGACGCCCGGGCCGAGCGGGGTGCGCCTCATGGCTTCCCCACGATCCACTTCGACGGCTCGGCCTCGATCGCCGCGAGGCACGCTGCGGCCAAGTCCAGCAGGTACTTCGACTGCGGTGTGGCCTGCCGCGAGAGGGGCGGGCGGTCGGCGATGAACTTGATCGCGTCAAACGCGCCCATGGGGGTCGTGCCCCACTCGCGGTCGCGGTGCTTTGCGACAGCAGCGAGGAAGTCGTCGCGTGTTCTCTCGCGCTCGCTCACGCCGCCACCTGCCCGGCGCCGCCCATCGGGCACGACTCCCAGAACGTCATGCGTCCTCCACCCGCTTGATCTTCAGCGTGCGTCGCTGCGGTCGCCGCTCTACCACTTCGCTGATCGCGTCGGTCACGCGCTCGTCGGCGTGGCCCTTGAGCTTGTTCAGCTCGCGCTTCGCCACCCGTGGCTCCGGGAACTTCGGCGGCGGGGTGGTGATGACCCGGTCGACGACCGACCCGTCCAGCACCCCATCGGCCACCAGCCGATCGAGCACCTCGCGCAGCGGCCCAACCGGGCAGTCCTCCACGGTCGGCGCGTTGGTCTCAAGGATGAACTCGCCCACTCGTTCGGTGCGGGAGTTGGCGGTGTCCATGCGCCCGGCGAGCGTGTCGATCACCAACTGGCGGAAGTCGCCCAGCCGGGTCAGCAGCGCCTCGAGGTCCTGAAGTCCGGACGCAAGGTCGGTGGTCGGTGCGGTGTCGAGGTCGACGACCTCGCCGGTGGCCGGGTTGACAACCGTCATGTCGGTGACGTGGGTCATGCCGCGTCTCCCAGCGGAAGCTCCGCAAGCTCGGGGTTGGCATCGTCGGCCGGCTCGGTGTCCGGCTCGGGCTCGGCGGCTGGCTCGACCCACGGCAGATCGTCGTCATCGGCGCGCAGCGCCTCCGATGCCACCTCGAACCACCGCGCCAGGTCGGCGATCCGCTTGTCGCCCAGCGCCCCAGTCGCGTCCTTGCAGACGATGTTGTCGCGCGGCTGGATCTGCCCGATCCACACCGCGGCGGCCGGGTCATCCTCGGTGGGCTTCGCCACCCGCTCTACGTGGGCGACGATGTCCATCTCGGCCAGCAGCTTGTTGATGAGCGTCGGCCCACCGATCGCCGGGTACAGGCGCCCGTCGCCCTTCTTGCCGTCGTTGAGCTTCTCGTGAGCGACCAGCACCACGTTGACGTCGAAGCGCCGCAGGCTCTTGATGAACCCCAGCATCTTCTTGTTGATCCACTGGTAGTCCGGGCCACCCTCGCGTGACTGCGGAGCCACGTCGGCGAGCGCGTCCACGACGTGGGACACGGGGTCGATGACCAGCGTCTTGACCTCGGCGCCCTGGTCGCTGTCGAGGTAGCGGTACACCGCTTCCAGCGTTGAGATGTCCACGTAGCGGACCTCGCGCAGGCTGTCCTTGGTGTGGGCGTGGTGCTTGCGCGCGAACTTGTAGGCCGAGGGCCTGTCGGCAGAGAGCACCAGGATCGGCGCGGGCGCGGATGCGGCGGCGACGCTCTTGCCCTGGCCGGGCGCCGCCCACAGGCACACCCGGTAGGTGTCGTCGGTCTCGGCCGGGTCCACGAACGACAGGACCGGCGCGTCAGTGGCGGCGCTCACGCCGCGCTCCGCAGCCGCTTGGTGGTGGCGTCGCCCATCCGCTGGCGCAGCGCGTCGGGCATCACGTACTCGGTGCGCGACACCTCACGCCGCTCGCCGATGACCGTCTTCTTGCAGCCCATCACGAACGTGATCGCCCCGAACCGCCGGTGAGCCTCGATGCGCGTGGAGTCGTGCTTGGGCTCGATGACCGTGGCACCCAGCGCGTCGACGGCGGCGACGAACTGCTCGGGGGTGATCTCGTCGGCCTGCATGTACTTCGGGCCGATCTCGTTGCCCACCCGGTCGTCGCACGGCACCTCGGGGTGGGCGGCCAGGAAGTCCGCCAGGTCGCGCAGGCCGGAGATGAACCCGCGTCGGGCGCGGCCGTCTCGCTCGGCGCGGTAGGCGGCAAGCCGGTGCGGGTCGTTGCCGTCGAGGAACGACATGCTGATGCGCCGACGCAGCTCGTCGTCGCTGAGCGCGGCCACGTCCTCGATGGCCGTAGGCTGTGCGTTGTGGTCCTGCATGGGAGTTCGCGTCTCCTTTGTGGGATCAGGCGGCCTCGGACGCTGGGGCGTCCGGGGCCGCGTTCGTCGTGGCAAGCTGCGCGATCCGGTCCATGTGGGCGTCCCAGCCCTCGTTGGTGATCGCGCTATCGCAGGCGTCGTCGTAGGCGAGTGCCTGCACCGCGTCGGCGACGGCGTGCATGAGGGCGACGGCCTGGGCGCGCTTACAGGGGTGGTCGCCGGTGATGCCGTTCATCGGCTGCTGGTCGACGGCCATGGCTGCGATGCGGATGGCGTCGTGCGCGTACGGGGTGGTGGTGATCCACGCCCGCGACCGGTCGGCCGACTGGTCATCGAACACGTCCGCCCAGCGCGGGAATCCCGAACGGGGCGGCGCCCACTCGATGCTGCGCCGGTCCTCCGCTGTGCGGCAGTCGACATGCATGATTGTCTCGAAGTGCTCGCCGCTCATCGGTCGTCCTCGCGGTCGTCGTCGGTCGGTGCGCCACCGGTCCGGTAGCGCTGCTGCACCCCAGGGGGCACCTGCTGGACCACGATCCAGCGCGGCTTGCCGTCCACCCATGCCACCGGCCCCCACATGTCGTCGTGGGGTGCGGTCTCGCGCAGCCGGTCCTCGGCCTCGGTGTCGAGGTGGTCGGTCACGCGGCTGTCCTCGCGCGGCGCATGCGCAAGTGGTTGCCGGCGCCGCCGTGCGGGGCGCGCGGCTCGCAACCAAGGGCGGCGATGAATGCGTTCCACGACCCGAACTCGCGGTGGACCGTCATGTGTCCCGGGATGCGGCCGGCGGCGCGCAGGCTCCTCGCGCGCTCGTAGCGCGGCACGTCGCCGAGGCGACGTGCCTGCGTCGAGTTCCAATCGCACGCGGCCGGGTGCTCGCCGTGCCGCTCGATCCACCACTGACCGGCGGCGAGGATCGCGTCGCGGGTCCACACCGTGCGCTCGGCGCCCGCCTTGGTCGCGGCGCACCGCTGGCAGCGTGGGTCCTCGCGCATGCCCTTGCCGCCGCTCGTCGGTGCTCCGCAGCCAACGCACGGCTGCGCGTAGCGGTCTTTGCGCTCGCGTGCCCCGCTGCCGTCAGGGTCGGCCAGCAACTCGTACGCGTAGCTACGTGACACGCCGAGTCGCTTGGCGATCTCGATGCCGGTCAGTCCCTCGGCGTGCAGGCGTGCGGCCTGCTCGGCACGCTCGGCCCGGACGCTCACGCCGCCCTCCACATCTCTTCGAGCTCGTCCACCGTCCACCCGTCAAGCGGCGGGCAGGCGGATGCCGTGGTGCTCTGTGTGCCACCCGCCGGGTAGCCCACGGCACCCGCCTCCCAGTCGGGACGCGGCTCCAACGGGTCGTCGGCGGCCATCCGGCAGAGCGCCCAGATGAAGGCGCCGAACGAGGTCCAGGCGAGGATCAGGCCGACGATGCCCAGCGTGACGGCGCTCATCGCTTGTCCTCGCCCGCCAGCGCACACAGTGCATGCCCCTGCGCGCACTCGCGCGAGCAGAACCGGGACGTGCCCCAGCGCAGCCGGCGACGGCACATTTCGCACAGCCAGGCGGGGTTCATGCCGTCTCCTTGGGGTCGATCATCCGGGCGAGCAGGTCGTGTGCCGACTCCTGCAGGGACACCTTCGTGGGCTCGAGAGCGGCCCTCGCGGCGTCCCACGCGGCGGCCCCCGCGGCGGCCCACGCGGCGGCCCCCGCGGCGTCCCCCGCGGCGGCCCACGCGGCGGCCCCCGCGGCGGCCCACGCGGCGGCCCCCGCGGCGGCCCCCGCGGCGTCCCACGCGGCGGCCCCCGCGGCGGCCCCCGCGGCGTCCCCCCTCTTTCGCGCATCATCAATCGCCGGACGCGCGACGTTCAGCGACGCCAGGTCCCGCAACTCCGGAAGCGCCCGCAACGCTTGCGCCGCCTCCGTGATGCCAGCAAGATCCAGCCACGCCGGCGTGTGCACCCGCACAAGCCAGTCCGCGCACATCCACGCCCGCCGCTCATCCAGACCGTCCCCGGCGGTGTCATAGATGTTGACCGGCGAGTCCGGGTCGATGTACCGCTTCAACTGCTGGCGACCCTCGTCGTCGAGGTCGTCGTTCCAACGCCGGCAGAACGCGCTGATGACCGGGCTGATGTGATCGTCGGGGTGGTCGGTGAACTCCCAGCCCTTGATGACCGTGGCCGCTTCGATCAGGCATGCCTCGCCCTCGAAGCAGTCGCCGTGGCCGCCGGATGACAGCCGGAACGTGGACAGGTCGATCGTGGTCATGCTTCGCTCCTCTCGCGGCACCGCGTGCACACCGGGTAGCTGCCGTGCCGCTCTGCCTCACAGCGGATGCACAGCCGGGGACGATGGTCGCGGGTCTGCTGCTCGCTACGGCCCGCGAGGATCTGCTCACGGAACGGGACCGCGGACTTGTTCATGCCCCTGGTGCCGTACTTGTGGGCGGCCTGCTGGTCTGGGGTGACGAGGCCGGGGGTGGTCATGCGGGCACGCGCTCCTTCGGGTCGTCGTC
>DASTWY010000041.1:0-25521 GCA_035765735.1 Baekduia sp.
GACAGGACCCGCTGGTGGAACGGGATCGTCGTGTGGATCCCGCGACCGGAGATCTCGAACTCGCCCAGGGCGCGGAGCATGCGGTCGATCGCCGCCTCGCGCTCGGGTGCCCAGACGATGAGCTTGGACACCATCGGGTCGTACATCGGCGTGACCTCGCCGCCCTCGCCCACGCCCGAGTCGACGCGCACGCCGGGGCCGCTGGGCTCCTTGTAGGCGCCGATCCGGCCCGGGGCCGGGGCGAACTTCTTGTGCGCGGCCTCGGCGTTGATGCGGCACTCGATCGCGTGGCCGCGCAGGACGACGTCCTCCTGCTTGACGCTCAGCGGCTCGCCCGCGGCGGCGAGGATCCCCTCGCGCACGATGTCGATGCCGGTGGTCATCTCGGTCACGCAGTGCTCGACCTGCACGCGGGTGTTCATCTCCAGGAAGAAGTACTCGCCGTCCTGGAAGAGGCCCTCGATCGTGCCGGCGCCGACGTAGTCGACGGCGCGGGCGGCGTCGGTGCCGATCTTGCCGATGCGGTCGCGCATGCCCTCGATCGCCGCGACGACGGGCGCCGGGGCCTCCTCGATGAGCTTCTGGTGGCGGCGCTGGATCGAGCAGTCGCGCTCGCCGAGGTGGATGACGTTGCCGTGCTTGTCGGCGAGGACCTGGACCTCGACGTGGCGCGGGTCGGGCAGGTAGCGCTCGAGGTAGACCGTCGGGTCGCTGAAGAACTTCTCGCCCTCGCGGGCGGCGCCCTCGAAGGCGTCCTGGAGCTTGTCCTCGCTGAGCGCGACGCGGAAGCCCTTGCCGCCGCCGCCGCCCGCCGCCTTGACGGCGACCGGGTAGCCGATCTCGTCCTTGGCGATCCGCGCGGCGTCCTCCAGCGTCGCGACCGGCTCGGTGGTGCCCGGCACGATCGGCACGCCGGCGGCGGCCATCAGCCGGCGCGCCTCGGTCTTGGAGCCCATGGCGTCGATCGCGCTGGCCGGCGGGCCGATGAACGTCACGCCGGCCTCCTCGAGCCGGCGGGCGAACGCCGCGTTCTCGGCCAGGAAGCCATAGCCCGGGTGCACGGCGTCGGCGCCGCACTCCCGGATGACCTCGAGGAGCTTGTCGACGTTCAGGTAGCTCTCGGCGGCGGTGGGACCGCCGAGGAGATACGCCTCGTCGGCGCGCTTGACGTGCAGCGCGTCGCGATCGAGCTCGGAGTAGACGGCGACGGACGCGATCCCCATCTCCTCGAGCGTGCGCATGACGCGGATGGCGATCTCGCCTCGGTTGGCGACCAGGACCTTGGAGAACATGCGGCGCGGAAGGCTACTTCAGCGGCGCCTTCGACGGCCCGCTCGCGGAACGGGCGTTCGTGATCGCAGACGGCGGGGCCGAGATCGCGAGCGGCTACGCGCCCGCGACCATCCCGGCGCCCACGGTGTCGTTGTTCGCCTCGTCGATCAGGATGAAGGCCCCCGTCACGCGGTTCCGCGCGTAGGGATCGGCGACGAGCGGCCGGCGCGTGCGCAGGCGCACGCGCGCGATGTCGTTGAGCCCGAGCTCCGCGGGGGCGGCGCCGCGCTCGAGCGTGTGGACGTCGAGCAGGTCGTCGATGCCGTCGATCACGGCGTCCACGGTCTGGGTCAGGTGCTTGAGCAGGTACCGGCCGCCGGGGCGCAACGGGCGCTCCGAGAACCAGCACACGTCGGCCGCGAGCTCGCGCATGGGCTCCGGCGCGCCGTCGACGCGCACCAGCACGTCGCCGCGCGAGACGTCGACGTCGTCGGCCAGCCGGACCGTCACGCTCTGCGGCGGGAACGCCTCGTCCAGCGGCCCGTTCAGCGTCTCGACCGCCTCGATGGTCGACTCGACGCCCGACGGCAGCACCCTCACGGCGTCGCCGGGGCGCACGATGCCCGAGGCGACCTGGCCCGCGTAGCCGCGGTAGTCGTTGCCCTCGCTGCGGATCACGAGCTGCACCGGGAAGCGCAGGTCCTCGAGGTTGCGGTCGTCGGCGGGGTCGATGGCCTCGAGGTGGCGCAGCAGCGGCGCGCCCGCGTACCAGGGCATCGCCTCCGACGGGTCGACGACGTTGTCGCCCTTCAGCGCGCTGATGGGGATGAACGCGGCGTCCTCGACCCCGAGGTGCGTCCGGAACGCCGAGAAGTCGCGGACGATCTCGTCGAAGCGCTCCTCGGAGAAGTCGACGAGGTCCATCTTGTTGACGGCGACCACGAGGTGCGGGATGCCGAGCAGCGACGCGATGAACGCATGGCGCTTGGTCTGCTCGACCACGCCGTGGCGGGCGTCGACGAGCACGATGGCCACATCGGCGGTCGAGGCGCCCGTGACCATGTTGCGCGTGTACTGCACGTGGCCGGGCGTGTCGGCCAGGATGAAGCGCCGCGCCGGCGTGGCGAAGTAGCGGTAGGCGACGTCGATGGTGATGCCCTGCTCGCGCTCGGCGCGCAGGCCGTCGGTCAGGCGCGACAGGTCGAGCTCGCCGTCGCGGCTGTGCAGGTCGGCGTACTGGTCGGCGAGGATCGCCTTGGCGTCGTGGAGCAGGCGCCCGATGAGCGTGGACTTGCCGTCGTCGACGGAGCCGGCGGTGGCGAGGCGGAGGAGCTGCGTCATCTCTAGAAGTACCCCGCGACCTTGCGGTCCTCCATGGCGGACTCCGACACGCGGTCGTCGGCGCGGGTCTCGCCGCGCTCGGTGACGTTCGTGGCGGCGATCTCGGCGACGACGGCCTGGAGCGTGGCGGCCTGCGAGGCCACGGCGCCGGTGCACGACATGTCGCCGACGGTGCGGTAGCGGACCGACGCCGTGAACGGCGCCGAGTCGCGCTCGTCGCGCTCGATGAACTCCGACGTGGCGTAGAGCATCCCGTCGCGGCGGAAGACCTCGCGCTCGTGCGCCAGGTAGATGGACGGGACCTCGATCTCCTCCTCGAGGATGTACTGCCAGACGTCGAGCTCGGTCCAGTTGCTGAGCGGGAACGCGCGCACGTTCTCGCCCCGGCGGACGCGCGCGTTGTAGAGGTTCCACAGCTCGGGGCGCTGGGCCTTGGGGTCCCAGCCGCCGAAGTCGTCGCGGAACGACAGGATCCGCTCCTTGGCGCGGGCGCGCTCCTCGTCGCGGCGGGCGCCGCCGAACGCGGCGTCGAAGCCGTGCTCGGCGATGGCGTCGAGCAGCGTGGTCGTCTGGAGGCGGTTGCGCGAGGCGCGCGGACCGGTCTCGTCCACCACGCGGCCCTGGTCGATGGACTCCTGCACGGAGGCGATCACCAGCCGCTCGCCGAGGCGCTCGACGAGGCGGTCGCGGAACGCGATGACCTCGGGGAAGTTGTGCCCCGTGTCGACGTGCATGAGGGGGAAGGGGAACTTCCCGGGCCGGAACGCCTTCTCGGCCAGGCGGACCATGACGATCGAGTCCTTGCCGCCGCTGAACAGCATGACGGGCTTCTCGCGCTCGGCGGCGACCTCGCGCAGGACGTGGATGGCCTCGGCCTCGAGGGCTTGCAGGTGGGTGAGACTGTGGCGACTCATGCAGCAGCGACCTCCGGGGGGTCGTTCAGGTGGCGCTCGCGCTCGAGCCGCGCCTGCTCGGCGGCAGCGCTCCGCGCGCGGGCGCGATGAAGAAGGTAGGCCAGAACGCCGACGAGTGCGGGGACGCCGACGATCATCCAGGTCGGGACGTCGACGCCCGCCTTGGTGAAGACGCCCAGCGCGGAGCCCAGCAGCACGCATCCTAGGGCCGGCCGCAGCACGCCGGCCGGGATCTTGTCGATCAGCGCCGTGCCGATCAGCACGCCGGGCAGCGAGCCCACGAGGATGTTGACCATCAGGCCGAAGTCGATGTTGCCGGCGAAGAGCTGCGCGATCCCCGCCGCCCACAGCACGATCGCGGCGTGGAAGACGTCGGTGCCCACGACCCGGTGCGGGGTCAGCCGGAACACGAGGATCAACGCCAGCCCGATCAGGGCGCCGGAGCCGACGCTGGTCAGGCCCAGCAGCAGGCCGAGGACCGCCCCGAGGCTCACCGCCGCCAGCTTCACGCGCCGCGTGAGCTTCACCGTGTGGCGCTCGCGCTCGACGGCGGCGCGCATGAACAGCGCGCGGAAGAGGATCGAGAGCGCGACGACGAACAGCGCGATGCCCACGCCGACCAGCAGCGACTCCGGCCGGTCCTTGAGGAACCGGTCGAGCAGGATCACGCCGGCGACGGATCCCGGCACGCTGCCGAACGCCATCCACTTCGAGACGCCGAGGTCCACCGTGCCCTTGCGCAGATGGCGCCAGCCGCCCACCGTCTTGGTCACGGCGCCGTAGGCGAGGTCCGTGCCGATGGCGATGGACGGGTTGATCCCGGCGAACAGGATCAGCAGCGGCGTCATCAGCGAGCCGCCGCCGATCCCGGTGAGGCCGATGAGCACCCCGACCCCGAGCCCGAAGACGATGACGAGCGGGTCCATCGTCAGGGCCTCACAGGACGGGCAGCTCGTCGGTCGTGGTGGTCGCGACGTGCAGGCCGCACTCGGTCTTCTCGGTGCCGGCCCAGCGGCCCTCGCGGCCGTCGCCCGGCAGGGTGCAGCAGGCGCAGCCGATCGAGGCGTAGCCCTCGTCGTGGAGCGGGTGGTACGGGAGGCCGCGGTCGAAGATGCGAGTCCAGAGGTCCTTCTCGCTCCAGTAGGCGAGCGGGTTGTACTTGGCGATGCCGCGGGCGGCGTCGACCTCGGCCAGCTCGGCGTGCGCCCGCGTCTCGGCCTGCTCGCGGCGGATGCCGGTGATCCAGGCGTCGGCGTCGCCGAGGGCGCGCTGCAGCGCGTCGACCTTGTGCGGCGAGCAGCAGTGCTGCGGCCCCGTCCACGGCGACGCCGGGTCGGAGGCGTCCTCGACCTCCACCCGCACGCCGAAGTGGTCCTCGAACCGCTTCCACGTCTCGAGGGTCTCGGGGAAGAGCACGCCCGTGTCGATCGTCACGACGCGGACGCGACTCCGGGCGCCGTCCACCCGGAGCAGCTCGTCGAGCAGGACCGACTCCTCCTTCTGGAAGGAGCAGAGGAGGACGGGCCGCTCGTGCTGAGCGGCCCGCCCCAGCGTCTCGGTGAGCTGTGCGCTCAGACCGCGCACTCGCCCTCGCCTCGGATGACCTGGAACGGCTGGTGGCGATCCCAGTCGAGGAACATGTTCATCGTCGCGAGGCCGAACTCCACCGGCATGGCGAGGTCGCCCTTGACCTCCTCCTCGAACCGCGTGGTGCCGACGCGGTCGGCGTACTCGCGGAACGTCTCGCCCTCGTGGCGCTCGGCCTCGTACATGCGCAGCCAGCGCTCGATGGCCTCGGGGACGCGCTTGGCGGGCAGGCGCACCTTCAGGCGCGTGCCGTAGCGCAGCTCGCCCTTCTCGTAGACGCCGCCGACGTGGGCGACGTACGCGGGGATCGTGTGCTCGCCGACCTTGATCGACGCGCCGTAGAACCCCAGGTCGGCGATGTGGTGCTGGCCGCAGCCGTTCGGGCAGCCGGAGTTCTTGATGTGGACCTTGCGCGTGAGCGGGTCCGTGATGTTCATCGCCCGCAGCTTCTCGTTGATGGCCTTGTTCAGCCCCATCGAGCTGGTGATGCCGAGCTTGCAGGAGTCGGTGCCGGGGCAGGAGACGTTGTCGGTGACCTCCTCGGCGCCGGCGTCCCCGAGGCCGAGGGCCTTGAGGCGCTGCCACACGTCGTAGACCGCCTCGTCGCGCACCCAGCGCAGGACCAGGTTCTGGCTGACGGTCGTCCGGGCGGCGCCGCCGGAGAACTCGCGCATGATCTGCCCGAGGCCGCGGAGCTGCTCGGGCGTCAGGTCACCGCGGAAGACCTTGACCTCGACCGCGCTGAAGCCCGGCTGCTTCTGGTGGATGACGTTGGACTCGCAGAACCGCTCGTACTCCGAGAGGTCGCCGTTGGGCGCGCCGGCGGTGAGCGGCGGAGCCGGCGCGTTGGCCTCCTCGTCGTAGAGGTAGGCCTTCTCGGCCAGGACGGCCGCGTAGTCGACCTCCTGGGCCCACTCGCCCTGCAGCTCCTCGTCGACCAGGCGGCGCAGCTCGTCGATGCCGTACTTGTCCACGAAGACCTTGATGCGGGCGCGGGCGCGGTTCGGCCGCAGCCAGTCCTGCTGGTCGAAGACGCGCAGGAGCGCCTCCGAGACCTTCAGGTACTCGCCGTTGTCGGCGGGCACGAAGTCGTAGAGCGTCTGCGCGATGCGGGGCATGATCGCCGTGGCGCCGCCGCAGACCATCTCGAAGCCCTTGGTCCCGTCGTCGGCGATCTTCGCCTTGAAGCCGAGGTCGTGCATGAGCGTGATGGACCGGTCCTCGGAGGGTGTGCCCTCGAACGCGGTCTTCCACTTGCGCGGCATCGCCTGGGTCGTGGGGTGGCGGACGAAGTAGCGGATGTACGCGCCCGCGTACGGCGTGGTGTCGAAGATCTCGCCCTCGCGCACGCCGGCCCACGGGTCGCCGGTGACGTTGCGGACCGTGTTGCCGCAGCCCTCGCGGCTGGACAGCCCCGCGTCGCTGAGCTCGCGGATCAGCTTGGCGGCGTCGCGGAGCGGGACGTGGTGCAGCTGGATGTTCTGCCGCGTGGTGATGTGCCCCTTCTTGAGCGGCACGTACTTCTCGACGACCTCGGCGAACGCGTCCATCTGGTCGGCGTTGATCCCGCCCAGCGGCAGCTTCATGCGGATCATCTGGACGTCGGGCTGGCGCTGCCCGTACACGCCCTGCTTCAGGCGGAAGCGGATGAACTCGTCCTGCTCGGTCTCGCCCGACAGGAACTTCTCCGCTTCGGTGTCGAAGTCGTCGAACTCGCGGCTGAGCGCGGGGATGATGTGGCCGGGGACGTTCTCGTAGATCTCAGGGTCCGAGAGGGTCCCCCGGCGGCCGGCGGTGGTGGGCTCCATGAGCGTGCGCGTACTCCGGTCGGGTGCGGAAACGCCCGTCAAGGTACCAAAACCCGATCTGATTTCGACCTTTTTCGTTTCGCGCCCATCTCGCGCCTCGCAGCCTAGCCCCAGGGGATCGGGTCGCCCCAGGGCGACGGCCCGTCCGGCTCGTGGCCCGTCCCCTCGAGCAGCGCGGCGCGCTGCCAGGGGCTGCTCGCCGGGGCCTCGGCCACGAGCACCGGCGCGTGGTCGCGGAGGAAGCGCTCCACCGCCGCGACGACCGCGGCGGCCTCCTCCGGCGAGGCCGCGGGGGCGACGATCTCCAGCTGCGGGCGGCGTTTCGGCACGGGCGACAGCCTACCGGCCGTCGCCGCGCCTCAGTGCCGCGGCGAGCGTCTCGCCGGCCCGGATGAAGCTCGCCTCCACGAGGCTTGCGGCGCGCTCGGCGTCGCCGCGCTCGAGCGCCTCGACGATCTCGCGATGCGAGCTCGGCGGCTCGTCGAACATCTTGCGCGTGAAGAACCACAGGTCCAGGCGACGCAGGCGCGGGGCGAGCAGCTCGACCGACACGCGCACGTCGGGGTCGTCGGCGGCGCGCACGAGGACGTCGTGGAAGGCGTCGTCGGCGTCGATCGCCTCGGCGACCCGGCCCTCGCCGAGCGCGGTGATGTACGCGGCATCGGCGGCGCGCAGCTCCGCGAAGTCCTCGGCGGCCAGGTTCGGCGTCCCGATCCGCGTGGCCCGCCCATGCAGCTGCGCGGCGGTGGCGAAGGCCTGTCGCGCCATGGTGAGGTCGAAGGGGACGGGCGTGGCCATGTCGGCGGTCACGGTAGCTGGGGCGGCGAGCCTTCAGCGTGGTGCTCCCGCTACCGTCGCCCGCGATGGCCGACGTCTGCGTCCTCGACCACGATGCCGTCCTCGCCGCGGTCTCCCCGCGCGAGGCGATCGACCGCACCCGCGAGGCGTTCCTGCGCCACCGCGCCGGCGACTGGTCGATGCCGGCGAAGGTCTATCTCGAGTCTCCGCCGCATGGCGACTTCCGGGCGATGCCCGCGCTCGGGGACGGGCTGGCGATCCTCAAGTGGATCTCCTCGTTCCCGGGCAACCCGGCGCAGGGGCTGCCGACGGTGCTCGGCGTCCTGCTGGTCAGCGACGCGGCGACCTCGGCGCCGCTGGCGGTCGTCGACGCGCGGTCGGTCACGGCGCTGCGGACCGGCGCCGTCGCCGCCGTGGCGGCGCGGGCGCTCGCGCGGCCGGAGGCGCGGACCGCCGGGGTCGTCGGCTGCGGCCTCCACGGGGCCTGGGCGGCGCGCTGCCTGGCCGCGGACGGCTACGGCCCCGGGGTGTGCTTCGACCCGCGGCCCGAGGCTGCCGAGGCCCTCGCCGCCGAGCTCGGCTGGCGCGCCGGCACGCGCGAGGAGGCGCTCGACGCCGAGGTCGTCTCGTGCATCACGCCGGGCGCCGAGGTGGTCGTCGACGCCGGCGACCTCCACCCGGGCCAGCACCTCAACATGCTCGGCGCCGACGGGCCGGGCAAGGCGGAGGCGACCGTGGGCGCGGTCGCCTCCTGCGCGCTGTTCTGCGACGAGTGGGCGCAGGCGTCGCACGGCGGCGAGCTCACCGGCGCGGTCGAGCAGGGCCTGGTGACGCGCGAGCAGGTCACCGACCTCGGCGCCGTGCTCGCCGGCGAGGCGCCGGGCCGGCCGGGTCCCGAGGCCGTGACGCTGTTCGACTCGACGGGCCTGGCGATCCAGGACCTGGCGATCGCCGCCGCCGCCCTGCAGGCGTGGCGCGACGGGCGCGTCGAGGCGCCCGTCGTCACCATCTGAGCCGCTCAGCGCAGGCGCAA
Organism: Baekduia sp.; assembly: GCA_035765735.1. Classification (GTDB taxonomy): domain Bacteria; phylum Actinomycetota; class Thermoleophilia; order Solirubrobacterales; family Solirubrobacteraceae; genus Baekduia. The sequence goes on from DASTWY010000041.1 coordinate 8,754, forward strand.
CGTCCCGTAGATCCCGGCGTGGTCGGACGGCCACAGGCCGCCGACGCGCTCCGACGGCTTGGAGCCGACGATCCCCGAGCGCAGCAGCTTCATCTTCGGGCGCACGATGATGTGGTCGATCCACTGCGTCAGCGGCGTCGACGTGTCGTGCAGGTCCTCGGCGAAGCAGCAGGTCTCGCGGCGCGGGAACGGGTTGGCGAAGCCGGCGTCGATCGCCGCCCCGTAGGCGCTGGGGGCGCGCTGGGCCCCGCGGTCGCCGCTGACGTCCTTGGGGTCGGAGTTGAAGTCGCCCACGAGGATCGTCTGGCGCTTCTTGGCGTGCAGCGGCCCCTGCAGCAGCTGCTGCATCTGGGTCTGGGCGATCTCCGGGCTGTAGGCCTCGAGGTGCGTGGTGACGAAGCGGAAGCGGCGCTTGCCGAGCGCGGCGTCCACGCCGACCCAGCCGCGGTCGGAGCGCACCACGCCGACCTGGGTCGGCACGTCGAAGGTCTTGGCGTAGCCGCCCGTGAAGCGATGGCGGATCTTGACGTGCGAGCCCTTGCCGACGCGCTTCAGGATCACGTCCTGCTGGATGAGCCGGACGTCGTAGCCCAGCGAGGTGGGCGCCTCGAAGTCGAACCACGGGCGCTTGGCCGCGACCTTGTAGTGCAGGCCCCGCGCCTTCAGCGCCCGCCGGACGAGCTTGATGGAGTCGTAGACGACGTGCGTGGCCGGCGACGGCGCGCTGGTCGAGCCCTGCTTCCAGATCGCGCCCTCCTGGATGCCGACGAGGTCGGGCTTGGCCTTGGCGATGCCGGCCGCCAGCCCCTTGGCGCGCACGTGGAAGTCGTTGCTGAGCACCGTCTGGAAGCGCGTCGCGGCCGCCTGCTCGAAGGCGTCGAGCGTCGGCTGGGTGGCCAGCGGGATGAGATCGGCGCCGAGGTAGAAGTTGCGCGTCATCACCGTGACGTCGCGGTGATGCGGCTTGGCCGGCGCGGCGGCCGGCGCGGCGAGGGACAGAGCTGCGGCAGCGGCCAGCACGGCCGGCGCAGCGGAGCGTGGGAGCATGCCGCGATCTTAGAATCGGCGCGGCGTCCGACGGCCGACCTCAGGCGGGACCGTGCTGGCCCTTGATGGAGGGGTGGCCGGGCTCGAGGTGGTAGGTCCAGTCCTTGGACGGCAGGCGCTTGGTCGTGCGCTGCTTGATGGTCTCCATCCGCACCATCTCGCACGTCAGGCCGTGCTGCGTGGCCACGACCGACCCGAACCCGTGGTGGTCGAAGTCGGCGTTGTCGACCTGCGGGTTGATCCCCCGCAGGGCGTCGATCAGCGCCGGCGGGGTGCTCGGGTGGGCGTCGTTGCCCTTGATCATGTTGCCGCCGCCGGCGTCGAGGTCGGTCTCGCCCAGCGACTGCGACGTGATCGAGCCGCCGACGAGCTCGGTCGCGACCGTCTCGCCGGTGGAGCCGTCGCCGGTCCGCACGTCGCCGGCGATGAACGTGTGGATGTCGCCGGTGAGGAAGACGACGTCCCGGATCTTGCGGTCGCGGATGTGGGTCAGCAGCTCCTCGCGCTCGCGCGGGTAGCCCGTCCACGTGTCGTAGGTGTAGTTGGCGCCGCCGAGGACCCGCGTCGGCATGATCGTGACCTCGTTGGCCATGAGCTTCCAGCGCGCCTTGGAGCGCGACAGCGCGTCCTTGACCCAGCCCATCTGGCGCCGCCCGAGGAAGTCTCGCGGCTGGTCGTAGTCGGCGCACGGCGGCACCACGGCGTCGCCGCACGGCTGGTCGGCGCGGTAGGAGCGCTGGTCCATCACGATCAGCTCGACCGTCGATCCGAACTGGAGCGTCCGGTACAGGCGCTGGCCGTCGGGGAAGGCGGGCATCGACTCGAAGAAGGCGCGTCGCGCCGCCTTCTTGCGAGCGAGGCTGAAGTGCTTGCCGGGCGGCAGCCCGCCGTCGCTCGGCTCGCCGACGTAGTTGTCCTGCACCTCGTGGTCGTCCCACAGCATGACCATGGGGAAGTGCGCGTGGACGGCGCGCAGGGCCGGGTCCGAGCGGTAGAGCCGGTACTTGCCGCGGTAGTCGTCGAGCGTGACGGCCTCGCGCACGACGTCCGGGTTCTCGGGGTTCTCGCGGCCGATCGGGTCCTCGCGGACCGCCGTGCCGGTGGACGCGCCGTGGTAGCTCTCCGCGTAGATGTAGTCGCCGAGGCAGACCACGAAGTCGTAGTCGCCGCCGGCCATGACCTCGAGCGCGTTGTAGTAGCCGTGCGTGTAGTCCTGGCAGGAGAAGAACGCGAAGCGCACCGGCTGCTTGGAGTCGGACGGCAGCGCGGTGCGGAACCGCCCGACGGCGCCGTCGGTGTGCTTGGTGGAGAAGCGGTAGAAGTACTCCTCGTGCGCCTTCAGGCCGGTGACGCGGGCCTTGACCGTGTGCGCGCTGCCGGGGCCGGTGCGGACGTGCTTGTGGGCGACGACGTGGCGGAAGTGCCGGTCCTTGGCCACCTCCAGCGCGACGGTGCCGGTCGGCCCGTCGAAGTCGTCGCGGCCGTCGCCGAGCCGCGTCCACAGGCTGATGCCGTGCGGCGTGGGGTCGCCCGAGACGACGCCGTCGGGGAAGTGCCCGGAGTGGAACGGCTTGGCGCGCTTCGCCGAGGCCAGCGGCGCGAGCGACGTGGGGACGAGGACGGTGGCGGCCGCGCCCGAGGTGCGCGCGAGGAGCTGGCGACGGGTCTGCATCGCGGCCGACCCTACCTCCGCGCGGAGGTGCCCGGCGAAAAAGGCTCCGTCGTGGAGGCTATGCGCCGGCGACCGGCCGCAGGACCTGGGCGTGGGTCTCGCCGGCGACCAGCAGCTCGGCGGGGTCGCGCGGGATCGCGGCCCGCTCGGGGCTGTCGTAGTAGGCCTTGTCGATGGCGTCCCAGCCGTCGGGCGCCTCGTGGGCGACGACCCAGGCGAACGTGCCGTCCTCCGGGTCGTTCCACGCGCCGAGCACCTGGAAGCCGTGCGCCTCCCGCGCGGGGACGATGTGGTCGCGCCAGAGCGCGACGAACTCGTCCATCGCGCCCTCGCGGACCTTGTAGCGGCGGAGCTGGCAGAGCATCGGGCTCAGAGGGGGATGTTGCCGTGCTTGCGCTTCGGGCCGGGCTCGCGCTTGGTCTGCAGCGTGTGCAGCGCGGTGATGAGCTTCGGCCGCGTCTCGTGCGGGACGATGACGTCGTCGACGTAGCCGCGCTCGGCCGCGGTGTACGGGTTGGCGAAGCGGGCCTTGTAGTCGCCGATCAGCTTCTCGCGGCGCTCGTCCGGGGTGGGGGAGCCGGCGATGTCGCGGCGGTAGATGATGTTCACCGCGCCCTCGGGACCCATGACCGCGACCTCCGCCTGCGGCCAGGCGAAGTTGAAGTCGGCCAGCAGGTGCTTGGAGGCCATGACGTCGTAGGCGCCGCCGTAGGCCTTGCGGGTGATCACGGTGACCTTCGGCACCGTCGCCTCGGTGTAGGCGTACAGCAGCTTGGCGCCGTGGCGGATGATGCCGCCCCACTCCTGGCTGGTGCCCGGCAGGAAGCCCGGCACGTCGCAGAAGGTGATCAGCGGGATGTTGTAGGCGTCGCACGTGCGGACGAAGCGCGCCGCCTTCGCCGAGGCGTCGATGTCGAGGACGCCGGCGATGTGGTTGGGCTGGTTGCCGACCACGCCGACCGAGAAGCCGTCGAGGCGGGCGAAGCCGCAGACGATGTTCTTGGCGAAGTGCTCGTGGATCTCGAAGAACTCGCCGTCGTCGACGACCAGCCGGATGACGTTGCGCATGTCGTACGGCTTGTTCGGGTTGTCCGGGACGACCGTGTCGAGCTCCGGGTCCATCCGGTTCGGGTCGTCGGACGGCGCGATGCGCGGCGGCATCTCGAGGTTGTTCTGCGGCAGGAACTGCAGGACGTAGCGCGTGTCCTCCAGCAGCTGCTCCTCGTCGTCGGCGGCGAGGTGGGCGACGCCCGACTTCGAGTTGTGCGTCATCGCGCCGCCGAGCGACTCGAAGTCCACCTCCTCGCCCGTGACCGTCTTGATGACGTCGGGACCGGTGATGAACATGTGCGACGACTCCTTCACCATGAAGATGAAGTCGGTGATCGCCGGCGAGTAGACCGCGCCGCCCGCGCACGGGCCCATGATCAGCGAGATCTGGGGGATGACGCCGGAGCACTTGACGTTGCGCACGAAGACGTCGCCGTAGGCGCCGAGGGAGACAACGCCCTCCTGGATCCGCGCGCCGCCCGAGTCGTTGATGCCGATCACGGGGCAGCCGATCCTGGCGGCCAGGTCCATGATCTTGCACATCTTCTCGGCCATGACCTCGCCGAGCGAGCCGCCGAAGACCGTGAAGTCCTGCGAGAAGACGCAGACGCGGCGGCCGTCGATCGTCCCGTGGCCGGTGACGACGGCGTCGCCCCACGGCCGGTTCTTCTGCATGTCGAAGTCGATCGTGCGGTGCCGGACGAAGGTGTCCAGCTCCTGGAACGAGCCCGGGTCGAGGAGCTTCTCGATGCGCTCGCGGGCGGTCATCTTGCCGCGCGCGTGCTGCTTCTCCTCGGCCTCCGGCGAGGAGTGCATCGCGGCCTCGCGCAGCTCGTGGAGCTGGGCCAGCTTCTCGTCGAACGTCTCCGGGTGGCTCTGGCGCGTCGTCATGGCGGCGGCGAACGATAGTTCGGCGCCGCCTCCGGTGCGGTCAGGGGCGCTCCGCGCGCGCGACTTGGCGCTCAGCCGCGCGAGAACGGGCGATGGTGCGCGGCGCCGAGGTCGTCGAGGACCCCGGCAAGGACCGCTTCGATGCGCTCCGAGTCGATCGCGGGCTCCGGCTCGGGCGCGGGCTCCGGCTCCGGCTTCTCGGCCTCCGGCGCCGCGACCTCAGGGGGCGCCGCCACGACCGGCTCGGCCGGCGGCTCGAGCTCGAGCTCCCGCTCGGGCGCCGGCTCCGGGCGGCGCCGGCGGAGCAGGCGCGACCACCAGCGCGGCCGCCGCTCCGGCTCAGGCTCCCGCTCGGTTGGCGTCTCCGCTGCAAGCTCCGGCGACGCCTCGGCCACCACCGCGACCGGCTCGGCCGCCTCCGGCGCCTCCGGCGCCGGGTCGGCCTCGGCCGCGGGTGCTGGGGGCTCAGGCGCCGCCGGCTCGGCGGTCAGCGTGACGCGCGTCCCCCAGCCGGAAGGCTCGAGCTCCACCGTGCCGCGTGCGCGGTCGCCCTCCCAGGCGACGGTGGTCTCGGGCTCCAGCCGGGTGATGCGGATCTCGCCGAACTCGCCCAGATGGCGGGCCAGGGCCTGCACGTCGCTGATCTCGGCCCACAGCTCGGGCGGGGACTTCACGAGGGTGCGCTGCGCTCTGGGTTCGCCCATCGGCTGCGGGGTTCTCCGGGGCCGGCGCGCTTCCCTTCCGGCGAACAGGATCGTGCAGCCGCCGTCTCAGGTCGGTCTCAGGCACGTCCAACCGCACCCTCGGAGTACGGGAAGCCCCCTGTCTCGCCGCGCACGGCGGCCATACGGTGCCGGCGGACCGCCCGAGCAGGGGCCGGGCGGCCCAGACCCCGCCCTCTCCCTCCGCACCCCAGGAGTCGACATGCACCGAACGTCCACGGCCGCGCTCGCGGTCGCGCTGTGCAGCCTCGCCCTCCCCGCCGTCGCCGGCGCCGCGACCAAGACGGTCACCGCCGGCCCGCCGGTCGAACATCCGCCGTCCGGCGTCCCGAAGGACGCCTTCGTCAACGAGTTCTTCCCGCGCTCGATCGCCGTCCGCGCCGGTGACGCGCTCTCCTTCCGCATCGCGGGCTTCCACGCCGTCAACCTGCCGGTCGCGCGCGAGGCGCCCCCCGCCCTCGCGGTGCCCGCCGAGGGCCTGGCCGTCGCGGGCGCCAGCGACGGCGCCGGAGCGAGCTTCTGGTTCAACGGCCAGCCGCAGCTCATCCTGCACCCGTCGCTGGTCGCCGGCACGCCCAGCGGCGGCGCGTACGACGGGTCGGCGGCAGCCGCCTCGGGCGCCCCGCTGGCCGCCGGGCCGCCGAAGCCATGGTCCGTCAAGCTCACGAAGCCCGGCACCTACCGCTTCTTCTGCATCATCCACCCGGGCATGAGCGGAAAGGTGACCGTGCTGCCCAAGGGCAAGCCGGTCCCGAGCGCCAAGGCGGACGCCGCTCGCGTCCGCGCGCAGCTGCGCGCGGCGTTCAAGCAGGCCAAGGCCCTCGCGCGCCGCCCCGCGCCCAAGGGCGACGTCATCGAGGCCGGTCCCGACCTGTCCTCAGGCGTCTCGCTCGGCCGCTTCACGCCGGCGACCAAGCGCGTGAAGTCCGGTGCGCCCGTGACGCTGACGATGTCGTCGAAGACGACCGAGACGCACAGCTTCACCTTCGCCCGCGAGGCCGGCACGCTCAAGCAGGTGGCGCAGGCCTTCATCGCCCCGCTCCCGGGGAGCCCCGCCGGTCAGCCGCCGCTGCTGGGGCTCTCCGCGCAGGTCGTGTACCCCAGCGACGTGCCGCTGCCGCCGTACGACGGCACGCAGCACGGCGACGGCTTCCTCAACACCGGCATCCTCGACGGCGATCCGACGTCGCCCCTGCCGCGCTCGGCGACCGTCACGTTCTCCAAGCCCGGGACGTACCGGTACATCTGCGCCATCCATCCGGAGATGCAGGGCAAGGTCGTCGTCACGTCATGAGCCGTACCGCTGCATGGATCGCCGCGCTCACCGCCACGCTGGCGGTGGGCGCGGCGGCGGCTCCCACGGGTGCCGCACCCCGCCGCACCGCCGAGCACGCCCCGGCCCAGGGCACGACGCGCTCGGTCGGCGTGACGTCGGACTTCTACGACCGCGACAAGCTCACGGTGCACGTCGGCGACCGCGTCAGGTGGGTGTGGCACCCGAGCGGCTTCGCGCTGCACGACGTCTACGTCCACTCCGGCCCCGAGCGCTTCCACTCGCCGACGCAGGCGGCCGGCACGTTCCTCCACCGCTTCAAGCGAGCGGGCCGCTTCAAGCTCTACTGCACCCAGCACGAGAGCATGACCATGACGATCACGGTCAAGAAGGCGGCCAGGAGGTGAGGCTGTCGCGCCGCGACCTGCTGTGCCGGCTGGGCACCGGCGGGGTCGCGCTCGCCACCGGCTCCACCGCCGCCGGGGCCGCCCGCGCCGCCGGCACCGCACCCGCCGCCGCGGCGACGCAGGCCGAGCCGGGCGTGCGCGAGTACTGGGTCGCCGCGCGCAACGTGCGCTGGCCGGTCGCGCCGACCCGCCGCGACGACTGGAAGAACCGCAGGGTCAAGAACGTCGTCTTCGACGCGATCGTCTACGTCGCGTGCACGCCGAGCTGGGAGCGGCCGCTGCCGGCCGCCGGCGTCGGCGACAACGCCGGCATGCCGGGGCCGGTGCTCCGCGCGGCCCCGGGCGACACGATCCGCGTGCACTTCCGCAACGAGGACAAGAAGTACAAGATGGCCCACACCATGCACCCGCATGGCGTCAGGTACGCGCCCGAGCACGACGGGACGTACCTGGGCCGGCACACGATCGGCGGCGGCGCGGTGCCGTACGGCAGGACGTGGACCTACGAGTGGCAGGTGATGGACGACTCGGTCGGCGTGTGGCCGTACCACGACCACGGGCCCATGGAGATGATGTCCACGGCCCTCGGCCTCTTCGGGACGATCGTCGTCCGACCGCGCGACGAGCCGCCGCCGGACGTGGAGCACACGATCCACTTCCACATGTTCATGCCGCAGGACCTCAAGGCGCGGGTGGCCTACGGGGCGATCAACGGGCACGCATACGCGGGCAACACGCCGACGCCGCGCGCCGCGGTCGGCCAGGACGTCGCCTTCAACGTCGTGACGCTCGGCAGCGAGCTGCACACGTTCCACATCCACGGCCACCGATGGCGCGACGCGGCCGGGGCGCCCTCCGACGCGCCGGACCTGAGCCCGTCGCAGGGCCTGCGGATCCGCTTTCGCGAGGACGCGCCGGGCCGCTGGCTCTACCACTGCCACGTCATGGCCCACATGGAGCAGGGGATGGTCGGCTACTACCTCGTGAGCTGACCGTTGCTCAGCCCCGCGGCCCGCTCTCGAGCGCCCGCGGACGCCGCGGGCGCAGCCGCTCGAACGCCGAGACCACGTCGCCGTCGAACTGCTGGCCCACCAGCGCGCGGCACTCGTCGAGCGCGTGCTCCTCGCGCTTGGCGTGCTTGTACGGGCGCTCGCTGGTCATGACGTCCCAGCTGTCGGCGAAGGCGATGATGCGGGCGCCCTGCGTGATGCGCTCCGCCGGCAGCCCGGCCGGGTAGCCGGTGCCGTCGAGCCGCTCGTGGTGCTGGGCGATCCAGGCGACCTGCTCGGCGCCGAGGGCCTCGGCGGCGATCCGCGCGCCGGTCGGGGCGTGCTCCTTGACGAGCGCGTACTCGTCGGACGTCAGCGCGCCGGGCTTGCTCAGGATCCCGTCCGGGATGACGACCTTGCCGACGTCGTGGACGAGCGCGGCGTCGCGCAGCAGCGCCTGCCGGTCCTCGGGCCAGCCCAGCTCCTCGGCCAGCAGCACGCAGAGCTCGGCGACCCGCTCGGAATGCCGGTGCGTCGACGTGTCCTTGAGGTCGATCAGCCGCGCCAGCACGCGCACCGCCCCGAGCGCGTGGCTGCGCGCGAGGCGCTCGGCGCGCTCCTGGGCCGACAGCGCCTCGACGCGCTCCGGGTCGTAGGCCGAGACGCGTCCGCGCCCGTGGACCTTCGACCAGTAGAGGGCGCCGTCGGCGAGCCGGATCAGCTCGTCGGCGCTCGCCGCCTGCGTGAGGTCGGCGACGCCGGCCGACACCGTCACGCCGTGCTCGCGCGCCAGCGGGACGGCCTCGACGGCGCCGCGCACGCGCTCGGCGGTGGCCACCGCGCCGGCGAGGTCGGTCTCGGGCAGCAGGAGGGCGAACTCGTCGCCCCCGAGCCGCGCGACGGTCTCCGTGTCGCGGACGACCGCGTGCAGGGCGCTGCCGACGGCGCGCAGCAGCCGGTCGCCGGTCTGGTGGCCGTGCTCGTCGTTGACCTCCTTGAACTCGTCGAGGTCCATGAGGACGACCGCCGTCGGATGGGAGTAGCGGCGGGCGCGCTTGACCTCGGCGCGCAGCTCCTCGTGGAACGCGCGATGGTTGCGCAGGCCGGTGAGCCCGTCGGTGGTCGCCTCGCGCACCAGCGCCTCGCGGCCGCGCAGGACGCCGACGCCGGTTCCGACGAGACCGGCCAGGCGCTCGAGCGCCGCGACCTCGTCGGGCTCGAAGCGCGAGCCGTGCCGCAGGACCAGCACGACGCCCCAGCGCCCGCCGTTGACCGCGACGGGCACCGCGAGCGCGCAGCGGCCGGCGCCGAGGTGCAGGCAGCGGTGGGCTCCGTCCGGCTCGGCGACCACCTCGGCCGCGGCCGCGGCCGCCACGTCGAGCACGCCGGGCGGCATCTGCTCCGAGCACCAGCGCCCGACGACCCCGGGCGTCGCGCCGTGGACGTCGACGATCGCCGCCGCGTCTCCGTCGAGCATCCCGGCGGCCTCGCAGGCGGCCGTGGCGAAGAGGCGGTCGCGATCGGTGCCCGCCGCGACGGCCGTGGCGACGCGCCCGATCGCCTGGTGCTCGGCCGAGAGGCGGTGGCTCGCGCTGACGTCGCGGCGGATCGAGACGAAGCCGAGCGGCTCGCCGGCGGCGGTCGGCTCGATCAGCCATGTGACCACCTCCAGGCGGACCGGTCGTCCGCCGTCGCGGCCGGGGAGGACCTCCTCGCCGCGCCAGCGCCCGTCGCGCTCGGCGGCCGGGCGCTCGACGGCGAGGTGGGCGCGCCGCGCGGCGGGTGGCAGCAGGTCCTCGAACGGCTCGCCGACGGCCGCCGCCGCGTCGGCGTCGAGCAGCTGGGCGGCGCCGGGGTTGATCCAGCGGATGCACCAGCGCGGGTCGACGACGACGACGCCGGCCGCCGTCGCCTCCACCATCGCGCGGAACCGGGCGACCTCCTCCTCGTGAATGCTGGCGGTGAGGCCGTCGCGCGGCCGCGCTCCCTGCGGCATCCCTCTCCTTCCGGGCGCGCCGGGCGCGCGCCCTCCGCAGGCGGTCTTCTACCCGCTGGGGCGCGTGGGGGATGCGGCGGCTGGCGCGCCGGGCGGGGCGACGGACGCCCGGCGCGCTCCGGCTCCTAGAAGGTCGGGGTGTATTTCCCGAAGACGTCCTGCATGGCGCCGCAGACCTCGCCCAGCGACGCGCGGTCGCGCAGCGCCTCCTTGATGAACGGCAGGAGGTTGTCGGTGCCGCGCGCGGCCCCGCGCAGGTCCTCGAGGCGGCGGTCGACCAGCGCCTGGTCGCGGTTGGCCTTGAAGGCCTTGAGCCGCCCGACCTGCTCCTGCTCGGAGGCGGGGTCGACGCGGAGGAGGTCGGGGACCTCGAGCTCCTCCTCCTCGTACTTGTTGACGCCCACGACGATGTCCTGGCCGAGGCGGTAGCGCTCCTGGTAGCCCCAGGCCGACTCGTCGATCTCGCCGGTGATGAACTCGATCGCGTTGACCGAGCCGCCGAGCTCGTCGACCTTGGCGATCAGCTCCTGGGCGCGCGACTCGATCTCCTCGGTCAGCGCCTCGACGAAGTACGAGCCGGCGAACGGGTCGACGGTGTCGGCCGCGCCCGACTCGTAGGCGATCACCTGCTGCGTGCGGACGGCGATCTTGGCCGCCTTCTCGGTCGGCAGGGCGAGCGCCTCGTCGTAGCCGTTGGTGTGCAGCGACTGGGTGCCGCCGCAGACCGCCGCGAAGCCCTGGAGCGCCACGCGGGCGATGTTGTTCTCCGGCTGCTGGGCGGTCAGCGTCACACCGCCGGTCTGCGTGTGGAAGCGCAGCATCATCGACTTCGGGTTCGTGGCCCCGAAGCGGTCGCGCATGATGTGCGCCCACATCCGCCGGGCGGCGCGGAACTTCGCCACCTCCTGGAAGACGTTGTTGTGGCCGTTGAAGAAGAAGGCCAGGCGCGGCGCGAACTGGTCGACCTCGAGGCCCGCGTCGATCGCTGCCTGCACGTAGGCGATGCCGCTGCAGAGCGTGAACGCCACCTCCTGCACCGCCGAGCAGCCCTTCTCGCGGAAGTGGTAGCCCGAGATCGAGACCGTGTTCCACTTCGGCACGTTCTCGGCGCAGTAGGCGAACAGGTCGGTCGTGAGCCGCATCGTCGGCTCCGGCGGGTAGATGTAGTTGCCGCGGGCGATGTACTCCTTGAGCACGTCGTTCTGCGTCGTGCCGCGCAGCTGCTCGGACGGCACGCCCTGCTCCTCGGCGACCAGCTCGTAGAGCAGCAGCAGGCAGGCGGCGGGCGCGTTGATCGTCATCGACGTCGAGACCTGGTCGAGCGGGATGCCGTCGAAGGCGGTCCGCATGTCGTCGATCGTGTCGATGGCCACCCCGGTGCGGCCGACCTCGCCGAGGCAGCGCGGGTTGTCGGAGTCCAGGCCGAGCTGCGTGGGCAGGTCGAACGCCATCGACAGGCCGGTGCCGCCCTTGGAGAGCAGGTAGCGGTAGCGCTCGTTGGACTCCTTGGCGCTCGCGTAGCCCGCGTACTGGCGCATCGTCCACAGCTGCTTGCGGTACATCTCGCGGTGCACGCCGCGGATGTACGGGAACGCGCCGGGCTGGCCGAGCTCGAGCTGGTCGGGGACGTCGTCGGCCGTGTAGAGGGCCTTGATCTCGATGCCGGAGTCGGTGAAGCGCCGCGGGTCGTCAGGGCCCACGATGGGCGCGACCGTGAGGCGCTCCTCGGAGGGAGTCGTCGCCATGGCGGAAGCGTACGCTGCCCGCGCGCGCGAGGGCCCGCCCCCGAACGGCCCTCCGCGCCGGGCTTGCGTACGCTGCTGGACGATGAGGGTTCGTGTGCGGCTGTTCGCCGGCCTGCGGGAGCGTGCGGGGAGGGACGAGCTGGAGCTCGACCTGCCCGACGGCGCGCGGGTCGCGGACGCCCTGGCGCAGGTCGAGCACCTGGCGCCGGGCACGCCGCTCGTGCTGGCCGTCAACCGGGAGTACGCAGCACCGGACGCCGTGCTGGCGCCCGGGGACGAGCTGGCCGTGGTGCCGCCGGTGAGCGGCGGCGCGGAGGCCACCGGCGAGGGCGTCCACGCGGTCGTGCGCGAGGAGCCGCTCTCGCTCGATGCCGTCGCGGCGCTCGTCCGGGATCCCCGCGCCGGCGCGGTCGTCACCTTCTCGGGCACCACGCGCGCCGTCGAGCACCTCGACTACGAGGCCTACGCGGAGATGGCGCAGCCCAAGATGGCGGCGATCGTCGCCGAGGCGGTCGAGCGCCATGGGCTGTGCTCGGCCGCGGCCGAGCACCGCGTCGGGCGCGTGCCGCTGGCCGAGGCGTCCGTCGTCGTCGCGGCCAGCGCGCCCCATCGCGGCGAGGCCTTCGCGGGCGCGCGCGAGATCATCGACCGCATCAAGGCCGAGGCGCCGATCTGGAAGAGGGAGGAGGGCGCCTGGGTCGAGGGCACGGTCCCCGATCCGCCGGCACCCGACCCCGCGCCGGTCGTCGTCGACGACGCGGACGCCGGCCCGGCACCGTCGCAGCGCGTGCTCGACGTCGCCGCCGACGCGCGGCTCGAGCACGGCCGGCGGGTCCTCGTCGTCCGCGGGGCCGACGAGGCCCCCGCCCGCGTCGGGTGGCTCGGCGGCCGCTTCCACCAGCTGCAGCTCGAGGAGCCGCTCGACGTCGCTCGCGGCGAGCGGGTCGAGGTGCGGGCGCTCGGCGACGACGAGCTGCTGGCGGAGGCCGTGGTCCTCGACCCCGACGCGCGGCGCCACGGCCCCACCAACGACGCGCTCGTGCGGCTCGTGCACCTCGAGCGCGGCGAGGACGAGGTCGCCGGCGCGGCGGACGACATCGCGCCGCCGCCGCTGGATGCGGCCGCCGTGGCGCTGGAGGAGCGCTACCGGGCGGCGGGCGCGGAGGGCCTCGCCGACGCCGAGCTCGACGAGGACGACCGGGCGGCGCTGTTCGCGTTGCGCGAGGCCGAGCGCGTCGTCCGCGTGCGGCCCGGGTGGTACGCGCACGCCGAGCACGGGCCGCGCTTCCGCGCCTGACGGATCCCGTCGCGCGGCGGGGTGCGCTCCCGGTACATTTGACACCCCGTCAGCGCAGGAGATCCGGAGGGCCCCATGGCCGGTATCGAGGAGCAGGTGCAGGACGCCGTCGCGCCGGAGGAGGGCGCGAGCAGGCAGTTCGCCGTCGAGAACCCCGCCACCGGCGAGGTCATCGCCCGCTGCGATGACCTCGGCCCCGACGAGCTGGCCGCGATGGCCCGCCATGCGCGCGAGGTGCAGCCGGCCTGGGAGGCGCTGGGCTTCGAGGGGCGCGGGCGCGTCCTCAAGCGGATGCAGAAGTGGCTGATCGACCACCAGGAGGAGGTCATCGCCATCATCCGCTCGGAGACGGGCAAGACCTACGAGGACGCGCTGATCGCCGAGATCTCCTACGGCGCCGCCGCCTTCGGCTTCTGGGCCGACCACGCCGCCGAGTACCTGGCCGACGAGAAGGTCAAGTCCTCCGCCGTGCTGGTCAAGGGCAAGAAGCTGGTGCTCCGCTACCGGCCGCTGGGCCTGGTCGGCGTCATCGGCCCGTGGAACTACCCGCTGACCAACTCGTTCGGCGACTCCATCCCGGCGCTGGCCGCGGGCAACAGCGTCATCCTCAAGCCGTCGGAGATCACGCCGCTGACGTCGCTCAAGCTCGCCGAGGGCCTGCGCGAGTGCGGGATCCCGGAAGGCGTCTTCCAGGTGGCGACGGGCACGGGCGCGACGGGCGCCGCGCTCGTCGACCTGGTCGACATGATCATGTTCACCGGCTCGACGGCGACCGGCAAGAAGGTCATGGCCAAGGCCGCCGAGACGCTGACGCCGGTCTCGCTGGAGCTCGGCGGCAAGGACCCGATGGTCGTCCTGCGCGACGCCGACCTCGATCGCGCCGCCAACACCGCCCTCTACTACGGCATGTTCAACGGCGGCCAGACGTGCATCTCGGTCGAGCGCGTCTACGTCGAGGAGCCCGTCTACGACGCGTTCGTGGCCAAGGTGACCGAGAAGGCGCGCGCGCTGCGCCAGGGCTTCGACGCCGGGCCGGGGACCAACGACGTGGGGTCGATGACCTTCCCGCCGCAGGTGGAGATCGTCGAGCGCCACGTCGAGGACGCGAAGGCCAAGGGCGCGCGCGTGCTCGTCGGCGGCTCGCGCGGGTCGCACGGCGGCGGCTACTGGTACGAGCCGACGGTCCTCGTCGACGTCGACCACACGATGGAGTGCATGACCGAGGAGACCTTCGGCCCGACGCTGCCGATCATGAAGGTCCGCGACGAGGAGGAGGCGATCCGGCTCGCCAACGACTCGCCCTACGGGCTGGGCGCCTCGGTCTTCGGCAAGGACACCAAGCACGCCGAGGCGGTCGCGCGGCGCATCGAGGCGGGCGCGGTCTGCGTCAACGACGCGCTGGTCAACTACTCCGCGCTCGAGCTGCCGATGGGCGGCGCGAAGGCGTCGGGCCTGGGCTCGCGCCACGGCGCCGGCGGCATCCGCAAGTACTGCCAGCAGCAGGCGATCCTGGTCACGCGGCTGGCGGGCAAGAAGGACCCGCACATGTACCCGTACAGCGCGCGGACGACGAAGCTGCTCGGGCGCTTCTTCAAGTTCCTGTACGGGCGCGGCCGCCGGGACTAGGCGTCATGCCAGCTGGTCGACGAGCCGCAGCAGCTCCAGCGGGCTGAACGGCTTGGTGAGGAACAGGTCCGCGCCGGCGTCGCGGGCCTGCTGCTCGTGCTCGTCGGCACCGGCCGCGGTCAGCATCACGATCGTCGCGCGGCCGCCGTCGCCCTCGTGCTCGCGGATGCGCCGGCACGCCTCGATGCCGTCGAGCAGCGGCATGTCGATGTCGAGGAACGTGAGCTGCGGATGGACGGCGGCCGAGCGCTCGACGGCCTCGGCGCCGTTGGACGCCTCGTGCAGCTCGAACTCCGCGACATCCTCGAGCGTCGTGGCGACGAGCTTCCGGATGAACGGGTCGTCGTCGACGATGAGGACGCTGGGCATCAGCCGACGTCTTCGCGGATGCGGTCGAGCGTCGCGAGCGGGATCTCGCCGAACGCCGCGACGACCTCCGGGTCGAAGTGCGACCCGGAGGCGTCGGCGATCTCGGCGCAGGCCTCGCGGAGCGGCGCCGGCCGGCGGTACGGGCGCAGGGTGGTCAGCGCGTCGAGCACGTCGGCGACGGCGAACACGCGTGCGGCCAGCGGGATGTCCTCGCCGGCGAGCCGGTCGGGGTAGCCGGTGCCGTCCCAGCGCTCGTGGTGGTGGCGCACGACGAGCTTGGCCTCGCCGAGGAAGTCGATCTCGCGCAGGATCTCCCAGCCGACGACCGGGTGGCGCTCCATGACGGCGCGCTCCTCCGTCGTCAGCGGCTCAGGCTTCCAGAGGATCGAGTCGGGTACCGCGACCTTGCCGACGTCGTGCAGCAGGAACCCGAACTCGACGTCGGCGTCGTCGGCGAACGGCGCGTCGAGCACCCGCGCGATCTCCATGCCGTAGGCGGCGACGCGCTCGGCGTGCTTGCCGGTGTAGGCGTCGCGCGCCTCGACGGCGTTGCACAGCGCGCGCACCGTCGCCATGTAGGAGCGGCGCAGCTCGGTGCGCCGCTCGCGCTCGCGCTTGAACGTCTCGCGCAGGTCGGCGGCGTACCGCTCGAGCTGCTGCTCCTTCTCGGCCGCGGAGCGCTCCACCGTCGCGAGACGATCGCGCAGCACCGCGAACTCGGTGGTGGTCCCCTTGCCCGCCATTCCCGTGCCCGCGCGCAGCCTACAAGTCCGCCGCCGGGGCGGGCTCCAAGAGCGCCAGCACGGCGGCGCCGGCGTCCGCGACGGGGATCGGCTCGGCGTCGAGGCGGGCCAGCCCGGGCGGGCCCTCGCCGTCGACGGAGACCACGACGACCGAGCGGCGCAGGCGGCGCCCGCGCAGGTCCAGGCCGGCGATCGCCGCCTCCACGTCCGGCAGGCCGGCGTCGACGAGCGCGACCTCGAACCGCCGCGCGGCGCACAGGCGCGCGGCCTCCAGCGGCGTGCCCGCCCACTCGTGCTCGATGCCCAGCTGCTCGAGCGTCTCGCCGAGGGCGTCGCGCACCGTGCTGCGGCCCACGACCAGCACGCGCACGCGGCCGGCCATCACGGCCGCGCCGAGCGCGTCGGCCAGCTCGTCGGCGTCGATCGGCTTGCTGACCACCCATTCGCCGGAGAGCGCCTCGCGCCCCGAGAAGACCGAGACGACGACGACGGGGAGCCCCGACAGCCTGGGGTCGCCGCGCAGCTCGCGCAGCAGCTCGAACCCGCTCATGCCCGGCATGAGGATGTCGACCGTCACCGCGTCGAAGCGCTCCTCGCGCAGGAGCGCGAGCGCCTGCTCGCCGCTCAGCGCGACGTCGCACTCCACGCCGTACGGCGCCAGCCGCGCCGCGATCAGCCGGGCGACGTCGTGCTCGTCGTCGACGACCAGGACACGCCGGCCCTGGAGCGCGTGGCGCGGGAGCGCGAGCTCGCCCGTCGCGGGCACGGACGGCAGGGTGATGGTGAACGTCGTCCCCTCGCCGGGCGTGCTGGCGACATCGATGGTCCCGCCGTGGAGGTCGACGAGCGACTTGACGATCGACAGCCCGAGCCCGGTCCCCGGCGTGCCCGCGCTGTCCTTGCCGCGCGAGAAGCGCTGGAAGACGTGCTCGAGCTCCTCG
>DASTWY010000042.1:0-20708 GCA_035765735.1 Baekduia sp.
GGCGCGCAGCGCTGCCGTCGCGGCACCGCGCCGCGACGCCGCGCCGGCAGCGCTGCGCGCCGGCGTGATCCCGCCGTTGCTGGACCCCAACGACGTGTACGCCGCCGAGCGCGCCGGCCGGCCGCTGCCGCCCGCCGAGCGTGGCGTCCCGGCCCGCGTCTACGTGCCCAACTCCGAGTCCAACACCGTCGACGTCATCTCGCAGCGCTCTGGGAAGATCATCCGCCACTTCGCCGTGGGCCGGCTGCCCCAGCACGTCACGCCGTCGTGGGACCTCAAGACGCTGTGGGTGACCAACGACCTGGGCAACTCGCTCACGCCGGTAAACCCGCACACGTCCAAGCCGGGCAAGCCGGTACCGGTGACCGACCCCTACAACCTGTACTTCACCGCGGACGGCCGCCGCGCGATCGTCGTCGCCGAGGCCCACCGCGAGCTGGACTTCCGCCAGCCGCACACGATGAAGCTGATGCACGCGCTGAAGGTTCCGCAGTGCGCGGGCATCGACCACATGGACTACACCGCCGACGGCCGCACGGCGCTGGTCTCCTGCGAGTTCGCCGGGCGGATGGTCGTCGTCGACCTGCAGCACGAGCGGGTCCTGCGGACGATCGAGCTGCGCCCGGGCGCCATGCCCCAGGACGTCAAGCTCTCCCCCGACGGCCGCGTCTTCTACGTCGCCGACATGGCGTCGAACGGGGTGTGGCTCATCAACGCCCACACCTGGCGCCGGATCCGCCTACAGCGCACCGGCCGCGGTGCGCACGGGCTGTACCCCAGCCGCGACTCGCGTGTCCTCTACGTCTCCAACCGCGGCGAGGGATCGATCAGCGTCATCTCGTTCCGGACCCGCAGGCCCATCAAGAAATGGCGGATCCCCGGCGGCGGATCGCCAGACATGGGCGGCGTGTCGGCCAACGGGCGGGTGCTGTGGCTCAGCGGCCGCTACAACAGCGAGGTGTACGCCATCTCAACGCGGACGGGACGGCTGCTGCACCGGATCCACGTCGGCGCCGGACCGCACGGGATGGCCGTGTGGCCTCAACCTGGCCGCTACTCCATCGGCCACACCGGCATCTTGCGCTGACCCGAAGCGGGTAGTCAGGCAGCACAAGTGCGGCCGTCAGCATGATCCACGTACTCGTTCTCGCCTCAATCACGCAGACGCTGTCCGACTGGGTCGCGCAGCACGGGGTCTACGCGATCTTCGCGATCATGGCCGTCGACGCGGTGTTTCCCGCGGGTGGCGAGTTGACGATGCTGGTCGCCGGTGCCGTGGCCGGCGGCGCCATCGCCTCACATGATCCCGTCGTCTTCGGCCACACGATGTCGACCGGCGCCCTGAGCTTCGTGGTGCTGGCTCTCGCCGGGACGCTGGGCTACCTGACCGGCGCCCTCGTCGGCTGGTCGATCGGACGCTGGGGCGGCCAACCGCTGCTCGAACGTCACGGCCGATGGTTCCATCTCGGCGACGAGAACCTCGACCGAGCCGAGGCGTGGTTCGCGCGCCACGGTCGCGCCGCCGTCTTCCTCGGTCGCCTGACCCCGGTCGTGCGGTCCTTCATCTCGGTTCCCGCTGGAGCGATGGAATCGCCCCTCGGCTCGTACACGGTCCTGAGCCTTGCCGGCTCAGCGATCTGGTGTTACGCGTTCGCGGGACTCCGGATGGGCACTCGGCAGCCAGTACGACAAGGTCGATCATGCGTTCACCGCCGTCGAGGTCCTCGTCGTCGCGGTGATCCTGGTTGCCGCGGCGTGGCTTCTGCATCGCGGCCGCAGCCGCCGCCGCCGGGAGCAGACGAGATCGTGATCGAGCCGACGGCGGGGGCCTGAGCCAGAACGTCCCAGCGTCCCTCAGAGCCCTAGATGTAGTACCGCCCCGAGGGGGTCATTCACGTACATCATGGTGAAGGACCCTATCATGCGAAGTGGCTGCACAGGGGCGGTTTTCACGCTCGGAGCGGGAATTCGCGTGATCGGTGATTTTCGGCTCTGACAGGCGTTTCGTGGTCACCACGTGGCCACAGCCTGGACGTGAACAGCGCTCACGTCACCGAGATTTTCTGCCCCGACGGCGATACCCCATCGCCCGACGTGCGAGCGACGCCGGCGCTGGGGGCCAAAGCGCGGCCGCAGGCGTTGGGGCGCGAGTGCCAGTAGCGGTCGCCCAACCAGGGTTACGCGGTGCCGGACGCCCTGATGGGCACGCGGGTGTTGCGGCGCGCGGCCGTGCTGGCAGCGCGGACTCGTAGGCTGGGGAGTTGCTTAGGCGGCGCGCATCATGGTCGGCACCCCGCAGTAGTTCTAGACACCATAGGGTTCGCACGTGCGGCACATCGTCATTGCCGGGACCATCGGCGTGGGCAAGACCACCGCGGCGCGGGCATTGGCGACCGCGCTAGACATGTCCCTGCGGGAGGAGCTTCCCGATCGGAACCCGTTTATCGCCCGCTACTACGCAAATTCGCGCAGTTGGGCGCTCCGCTCCCAGCTGTGGTTCCTTCTCGACGCGATCGAGCGCCACCGGCGCGGAGGGGTGCAGGATCACTCCTACTACGAGGCGGCCCACGTATTCGCACACGTCCAGCACACGCGAGGCGAGTTGACCACGGAGGACTTCGAACTCCTCCAGTCCGCGGCGGCGATGGCCGATCGGCTCCTGCCGGTGCCTGACGCCGTGGTGCTACTGACGGCGCCACTGGCGAAGCTCGCCGAACGCATCGCCGCCCGACGGCGGCCATACGAGCGCGATCTGCCCGAAAGCCTGCTCAGTGAGCTCGACGAGCGACGCCGTCGTTACTTCGGCAGGTGGGTGCGGAGCCCAATCGTTGAGATCGACACCGGCACGTGGGACCCACGGCGAGCTGACGACCTTGACATCCTCGTGCGGCGCCTGATGTCCACGATCCCGGCTGGCGTCTGACGATGGGCCATCCCTATTCAGCGGTGATGGTCGATCGGACGCGCGCAATCTTCATCGCCGCGCTGGCAGGCGTCGTCATCTTCGCCGCGATCGGCTATGGCATCGAGAAGTCGGCGTGGCAGCCACCCTTCTGGCTGACGACACCCTCGGCCGGCTTGTTCTTCGGCCTCTTCTTCGGCATGTACGACCGCGTGCTCTGGCGTAAGTCGATCTTCGGCTTTCCCCTTTCGCAGGTCCCCGACCTGCGTGGCCGCTGGACCGGCGAGATCAGCATCGAGGCCGGCCCGAGGCGCAGGGAAGAGCAATTGCTGGAGAACATCCCGTGTTTTGTCACCGTCACGCAGTCGTGGACACGCATGGTCGTCAGGTTTGAGACGCCCTTCTCCACATCCGTCTCGAGTATGGCGGCGATCCTAGACGGCGAGTTCCACTACGAGTACGCGGTCCAGCCGAAGGTCGGCACGAGTTACCCCAAAGACATGAACAACCACGGCGGCATGGCGCGGATGCGGTTCGACGCGCGGCTTCCGAAGCGCATGTCCGGCCATTTCTTCAACGACCAGAACTACCAGCGCTTCGGCAGGTACGAGTTGCGCCGCGACAGGCGGCATCGCAACGCCGAGTCGTGGTTCGCCGCGCATCAGCAACTCACGACGGCAGCGCCGGTCCCGCAGGCGCCCTGACGGCGCGTGGCTCGTCGACGACGTTCCTTCTGAGGAGTCGAACGTATGACGACGCGCTGCGGCGTGGGCCCGCGCGAGTTGTGCGGGGCCGCCGCCAATGTATGGCGGTCTCGGTCGTGACGTTTCGCGCCTTGTATCGCCTCCGCCGACGCTTGAGGTCGTGGTTGGCAGGCCCGATGATTATTGGGTTGACGGGAAGATCACACCAGGCGCGAGAGGGCCTCGTCGACGAAACCTTCGAAGGCGTCAAAGAGCGGGAGGTCCGCGATGCGCTCGCGGCCTGTCGGGTCGGTCAGAGTGCGCAGGTCGACGGGCGCGATGACGACAGCCAGGCAGCGCTCGCGTAGGGTCTGAGCATCGCTGACGTGGGGCCAGGCCGTGTAGGCCAGGCTCTCGACCGCGAAGCTCTTCACCCGGTCCTCCCCGCTCCAGAAGTCGTCGCGCATCCCCTTCAGCGCGCGGACCACAGGCCTGAAGGCGCCGCTCGCCTCACGGTCCCGCGTCTCGATGCGGCGGCTGATCTCTCGCGGCCACGACACCGTCGGGCGGTCGTAGTGGTCGCTTGGCCAGAACCAGATGTCGTCGCGGTCGCCGGACCGGTAGGGAAGACACGGGACCACGTCGATGCTCATGCCGCCTACCTTGCAGCAGCACGCGATCCGCGGCAGCGGGATGGCTTGGTTGACCTGAGTGCGCAGCGTGTCGTAGACGTCGTCGCGGAAGCTGCGGTATGCCTCGGCCGCGGCGTCCTCGTCGCCCGTTCCATGGACGACAACCCCCGGCCAACGCGCGACAACGTCCACGTCGCTCTGCGCGCTGACCGCCGTGCGGTTGGCGTAGCCGCCCTGGACGATCAGCTCCACCCCCGGATACATCCCCTCCAGCGGCGCGAGGGCGTTGCGTATGAGCGCGAGAGCCTCGCGGCAGACGTCGCCGGCGTCGGTCGGCTCGGCGGCCCAATCCTCGAGCTGCGCGTCGGTGAAGCGCGAGACGGCCGTCGGCTCACGGGCGGGCATCGCCCGATCCTAGGCCGCCGGCCATGATGACCCGGGCGGGGCGCAGGTCGCCGCGAACGACCTCCCGGACATCGTGGTCGTATCGCTCGCCGCGGCGGCGGGCGATGAGCAACAGGGGACGCGAGCGGTCCGCTCGCGCCAGCGCGACCATGGTGGCGACGTCGGTACCGCTGGGCCCCACGTCGGCGGGGTGCGAGTGCCAATCGCCGACGTAACCGAGGCGCTCGTCGCGCTCGCGGGCGGCCTGCGCGGCAACGTACCGCGCGTTCGCGGGCAACTCGTAGAAGTGCGTACCGGCCCGGTCGGAGGGTACGGCGACCGCCTCGACGATCCACGGGCGGCGGCCGCGGGTCAGGACGCCGAGCAGCACGCCGCCGGCCTCACGGGGATGCGCCGCCTCAGCGGCGCGCTCGATGGCCGCCGCGGCACTCTCGCCGAGCCACACGCGGCGGCTAGCCGGCATGGACAAGCCCGAGACGGTCGAAAGGTGGGCGGTCCAGTGGGAGGTAGACCTCGACGACCTCGTCACGGTACGCGCGCGTACCGGCTAACTGGTCGACGACCACGGCGGCAGTCAGGCGGGCGCACCCGGCCACAGACGTCACGGGCGCGGTAATCACCGGCGCCGAGCAGCCTGCTTCTAGCGAGAGGTCCTCGGGCTCGTCGTCGCGCGGGATCGCCGGATAGCGGTTCGGGGCGCCGCCACGCGCGGCGATTAGGGTGTCTCCGGGCGCCTGCCGGCTGACGCGCGCGACCGCGCCGCGGCGGTAGAGCGCGGCCGCGATCATGGGTTCGGCGTCGTGCAGAACGACCGATAGCTGCTCGGTGAAGCCGGCGTTGCCGGTAGCGTCCACGACGAGGTCGGCTCTGCCAGCAAGCTCGCGAATGTCTCGCGGCGCCCACGGCGAGCTGTCGTGCGCCTCGACCGTGATCCAGGGCGCGTGGGCGACGACGATGTCGCCCACGGCGTCGACCTTGAGGCGGCCGACGTGCTCGTGCCCCACGACGTGGCGGATGATGTTGCCGGGTCGCAGGCGGTCGCCATCGACGAGCAGCAGCGTCCCGACACCGAGCCCGGCGAGCAGCAGGGCGACGTGCGAGCCGACGGCACCCGCGCCGAAGATCGTGATGGCGTGGTGCTGGAGCCAGGCGGCGTCATCGCCCGCGCGAGCGAGCAGTACAGGCCGGTCGTCGGGCGCGATCTCGACGGCCTCCGCGACCGGACCGGCAGCCCTGCGCCGTCGGTGTTCGATGCTCGGGGGTCCGAGCGCGAGCAGGACCCCATGTGGCTCCCGCGGTCTGCCCCAGGCCAACAGGACGAGATCGAGCCGGCCGCGCGCGAAGGCGTCGCGCTGCTCGCGAGTAAGCAGGGCCTTGAGCTCGCCAAGCGTGCGCGGCGCGGCGGCCACGTCCCGCCGGTAAAACCAGCGCCCCCGCAGCGGGCCGGCGCCCCGGTCGGCGGCCAGCTCGTAGCGCCCACGGCGCAGCTGCCCGGACAAGCGACCGTGATCGCCGTCACGTGCGTCCTCCGTGAGCGCCAGCAGCGGCAGGATCGCCATCGCCTCGCTGCGCCGCCCGAAGTACGCGTGCGCGTCGGTCGTCGCGTCTGCCGCGGCGAAGCCGGTCGCCTGACGCTCGCACCACTCCGCGATGCGCGCGCGCAGCCCGTCCAGCGTCCGCCACTGCTGTGACGGGTCGCCGCGGCGCCACAGGCAGACGACGCCGCGGTCGTCGACGTGGTCGACCGACGCCATGCCCTCCACCCGGAGGTCGGGATGGACATAGGGCCAGCCGTCGCGGATCACGAGCGTCATCTCGTCCGCGGCGGTGAAGGCGCGCAGCGGCGGAGCGATCGGGCCGGTCCAGAGACCACCTCCGTCGGCCCCGCGGAAGCCCGCCTCGATCAGCTCAGCCCGGAAGCGGTCCAGCGACGCGGGGTCGGTCGTGTCGACCTCATGCAAACCCGCCGGGCTCCCGCGACGGTCGCCGGTGGCCGGGCGCGACGACCGGTAGCGCACGGCCATCGGCGTCGCAGCCCTCGGGCAACGGGAAGCACCAGCCCACCTTCTCGTTCTGGCCGATGATCCGCCGCCACGCGGCCGCCGCCGGGCACTTCTCGTCGGTCAACGCCTGTGTGGCCTGGCGAGCCAGCGCCGTAAAGACCGAGGCCGCCGCCGAGACCTCCTGCGGGTCGGGGGAGGGCTGGTACAGGCGGCCGAGGACCGGATCGATGACCGGCGTGGCGGCGCTCAGCTGCCGGCCGATGCTGTCGAGGGTGGTGGCGAGGATCTCAGCGAACGTCGTGCCCGACACGTGGCCCTGCTCGAAGGCCCAGTAAGTCATCAGCTCGAAGTAGAAGCCGCCCGGCTTGTGGTCACCGCGGTGGTGGCGGCGGATTTGGCGAACGAGCTTGACCGTCGGCACGTAGGCGCCACGGCCGTCGACGAGCGGCTCGCGGTTGCGCTGCTGCGTGAGCTGCGTCAAGCGCTCGGGGTCGGTCTCAACCCAGCGCGTCGAGGCCTCCCTGGCTGCCCAGGTATCACGGTCGCGCCGTGGGATGCCCCATCGATCGCCAAGACGCACGGCGGGGACGACATCGACCGAGAACTCGTAGCCCGGGCGGTCGAAGCTCACCTTCACCGAGCGGGGCTGTGGCTCGACGCGTTCGTCGCCGTACTTCGCGCACAGCACGTCGCGCACGCTCTCGTAGATCTGCGCCGGCGCGATCGTGTCGATGCTCAGACGCGTGAGCTTCGTGAAGACATCGACGTCCTTGCCCGGATGTATGCCGGTGTGCCGCGCGTAGCTACCGATCACGACCGTGTCGATGCCCCAGCCGCACAGCACAGGATCGCTCTCCAGGTGCCCGCGAATCTCGGCGTGCGCCTCGGCCGCGTAGTCGCGCAGTCGCTCGTCAATCTCGATGGCGTTCAAAGCGGTACGGAAGTTCGAGGTCAAGGTAAGCACTGACGGAACTCTACCGCCGCGATCGGACCGTGTTCTCAGACAGGGCTTTATGGTGGCGGCCATGGAGCACATGCCCACACGCAGCGGCGTCCGGCTCACGGGCGACGACTTTCAGCACGTGTTTACCTGGCTCAAGGCGCTGCGATGCCTTGTGTCGAACGGCGACGTGGCGTCGGTGAGCTTCGAGGTGCGCGAGGCGGGCAATGTCGACGACATCGTCGTCGAGTACCGGGCGGGCGCCAGGACCTACCACCAGGTGAAGTTCGCCACCGACCAGCGCACGCCGCTGCGTCACGACTGGTTCACCACGCCCGCCAACCCGCGTGGCGCGAGCCCGCTGCAGCGCTTCCACGAGTCGTTCCGTCAGCTCGGGGCGCCCGACATGTTCCTGGAGACCAACCGCGCGATCGACGCAAACGACCCGCTGCTCGGGCACGTCGGCGGCATCGACGACCGCCTGGTGCCGCGGGCCTTCGCTCCGGGGCCCCAAACCACGACCGGCCAGATCCGTGCGGCGTGGGCGAGTCACCTCAGCATCGGCGAGGCCGAGCTGCGCGAGCTGCTGTCGCACCTGCGTATCCGGGCCGGCGCAGGCTCGCTGCGCACCATCCAGGAGTCCTGCCAGGACCTCATGGCGGCGCTGGGCCTGCGCTCGGATCAGTCCGCGATGTACATCGGCGCCGGCGCGCTGCGCGAGATGATCGAGACCGGCCGTCACACGCTCGACGCCGAGGGCGTCAGGGCGCTGGTAGACAGCCTGGGCCTCCGCGCCTCGGAGCCCGCGGCCTCGATGCTGCTGCAGTGCCTGGAGCCGAACCCGATGGCCGATGAGGCGACGGTCGCTCGGGACTGGAGCGGCCTCTTCGAGCAGCCGCACTGGCGGCAGTTGCGGGACCCAGCCGACTGGGAGGGGCGGGTGCGGTCGGAGCTCGGCGACGCGGTAGCGTCAATCCGCGCCCAGGGGTTTCATCGGGTGTTAGTGAGCGGCACTTATCGGCTTTCGGTGGCGCTGCTGGCGGGCTTCGCGATGCGCGGGGTGAGCGGCATGCAGGTCGGGCGCCGCCAGCCACCCGACGACGAGTGGTGGAGCGACGGGCCACGCACCCCGATGGCGGTCGATCGCCAGGTGGCGACGCTCGGGAACGGCACCGAGGTCGCGGTCGCACTCGCAATCGCAGCCGACCTCGCCGCGGACGTTGAACAGTTCTGCCGTCGGCAGCTGCCGGCGGTAGGGACGCTGGTCACGCTGACGCCGCCCGGCGGCCCCGGCCGCCAAGCCATCCCGGACGCCGCGGCGGCGCGCGGGCTGGCCGACGCGTTGCTCGCCGAGTTGCGCGACGTCGGCCGAGATACCGAGCGGCTGCATCTCTTCCAGGCCGTCCCCGCCGGGCTGTCGCTACTGCTCGGCCACGCCTGGAATCGCGTGCGAGAAACGCAGCTTTACGACGACACTAATCCCGGCTACGCGCCGACCTTCGCACTGGTGAGCTGACGCCCCCGGCCGCGCCGCAGCGCTAGAAGCGGCAACCCGCTGAGTTGTGCTGCCCGGCCCATAGCATGAAGAGGCTGAAGCAGCTACCGGGGGGCCGATCACGACTAAAGCGCAGGCCTCCACCGGCAGTGACCTTAGAAGACGCCAGGCTGACCAACCGCGGGGAGTCCGTCGACCCGTACACGGCATCCAGCGCCGCGTGCACCGTCTCGAAGCTCTCGCGGAACAGGTGCGTGTAGATGCCTGTCGTCCCTTGGCTGGCGTGGCCCATGAGCTTCTCGAGCTCGTGGCGCTTGACCTCGCCGGCCGCCAGGACCGAGGCGTAGGTGTGGCGCAGTGCGTGCCACATGACGCCCGGGCGACGAAGGCCGGCGTCCTCGTAGGCCTTACGCAGGAAGACGTACGCGGGACGGCTGTACTCCCACGGCTCACGGGTCGACGGGTCGGTGAAGACCCAGCCGGAGCTAGCAGCGCGGCTAGCAAGCAAGCTAGCCAGCCCGCTATACAGCGGGACTTCTCGCTCGCTGTCGTACTTGCAGACGCGCAGCGTCGCCTGGCGCTCGCGGCCGTTGCCGGTCAGCCGCCAGAAGAGCTGCTCCCGGAGGTCGATCCGGCGCGCTCGGAAGTCGATCCACTCCCACCGCAGCCCGAGCAGCTCGCAGCGGCGGAAGCCGGTCGTCAGCGCGCACAGCACGAGGTCGCGGTGCCGTTCGGGCGTCGCTGCCAACAGCGCCCGCGCCTCCACCGGCTCGAGGAACCGCGGCAGCTTGCGCTTGGGCTGCAGGTCGATCGCGTCGTGGCGGCCGCCACCGCGGTGGCGCGCCCGCTTCGGCGTCCGCAGCGGGTTGCGCTCGATGAGGCCCTCCCCCATCGCGTCGGTCAACATCCCGCACAGCACGGCCAGGTGGTGCTTGACGGTGCTCTCCTGCAGTCCGGCGTCCTGGCGGTCGCGCATGTACTTCGCGATCGCCGCATGGTCGACCGCCGGCAGCGGCAGCGAGCCGAAGAACGGCTCGAGGTGGTTGCGCCAGCGCCCTTCGTAGTTGTTGTAGTTGTAGGGCGACATGCGCCCGACCTCGACCTGGCGGGCGATCTGCTCGAACCACGGCCCCGCGAACTCGCGGAGCGTCACGACGCGGCGGACCGGGGGCGTGCGCCCCTCGACGACGAGCGGCCGGAGGTCGGCCAGCTCGCGCTCGAAGGCGATCAGGTCGCTCGACCGCCAGCCTGTCGGCAGGCGCCCGAGGCTGCGCGTCACGCCGGCGACGCGGCCCTGCACTCCGGGCGAGCAGCGGCACGCTCGCGGGTCTTTGCCGCGTTCACCGGAGAAGGCCGGGCACGAGCGAACGTGCCGCAGCCGAATCGAGCCCCGCATCAGCGCTCACCCTGCCGGCGGCAACTCAGAAGCGTCGCGGTCGCGGCGCCGGCACCCGCCCACCGACCGGCCGCACGACCGGCACCCGGGCACCCTCGCGACTCGCCCGCACGAATCGCTCCACGTCGCGCTCGGCGAACCGCACGTACTTGCGCCCCGGCACCTTCACCCGCGGCAGCACGCCCTCGCGGCCCAGCCGCCACACGTACCGCTCCGTGTACCCGAGCCGCTCCGCGACCTCCGCCGCCGTCAGCAGCCGACCGATCCCCTCCATGCCACCCAGGGCGCGCCACCGCCGACCTCCCGGCATCGCCACGGCTCTCCCCCGCCAGCGATCCCCGGCCAGCGCCAGACCGACCCACAGCGCCCGCACTGGGCGCCGCTCGGCCGACACCCCCACCACCCAAGCTGAATGGGCGCGACCACCCGCGCCCCTTCGACGACGAAGTCTCGATGGTGGGTGCGGGTGGTCGTGCCCATGAGGCGCCCGGATTCAGCAGCGCCAAGGCCGAGCGGCGCCCCCACCCGTCCCGCCGCGGGACGGGGTGCTGGACGCCCCCGAACCACCCCCGAACAAGGGCCCTCAACAACCCATGGCCGTGAGGTGGCCACACCGGCGCAGAAGCGCCGATTTGCCGGGCGTTCGCTACTACACCTAGATGGAGTACTCCGCGCGGGGCCGGCCGGCCGCGGCATCCCACCCGTCAGCCCACCGCGCAGCTCACGCGCGGGTTCCAGTCGTCAAACAGGCCGCGGGGGTTGTGCTTCCACGCCCACACGTGCAGCTCGTAGAACGCGTCCAGCCCATAGCGGTTGCCCGCGGCGACGAGCTCGAACTTCCGGCCGAACAGCCGGGGCGGCCGGCGGTGCGCGGCGTCCCACTTGGCTTGGAAGACGACGTACTCGAGCGCACCCAGGCGCAGGCCGCCGCCCGCCTGGGGCTCGTAGACGAGCGCCTCGGGGCGGGTGACGTGCACCTGGTCGTCGCCGACCAGGCCGGCGTCGACGTAGTGGATGCCCATCCCGCCGACGCCGGGGTTGTCGATGCAGGTGATGCCCGCGGCGTCGGCGAGCACGCCCCGTCCGGCCGGGGGCGCCGTGCGGAACGCGGCGGTCGCGGCGCGGGCGCGCCCGAGATCGCCGTGCGCGCCGCGGCCGCCGCCGTGGGCGGCGCCGCCGGAATGGGCGGCGGCACCCGCCGGGACCGTGGCCGCCGCGCCGGCGGCCAGCAACGCGACGAAGGCCGAGCGCATGGCTCAGGCCTCCGCCGCGACCGGGTCGGGGCGGACGATCACGGTGTCGGCCACGAGCACGATCTCGTCGGCCGGCATCCCGGTGCGCTCTGCCTGCTCGCGGACCTTCTCCGCGCTCGTGCCCTGGTAGATGCAGACCGTGCCGAGCCTGCCCGACGGCTCCCGGACCGCGTAGGTGCGGATCCAGCGGACGTCGTCGGCCATCGCCTCGCCGACCTGCGCGGACTTGGCAGCCGTCGCCTCGAGCTCGGCGGGCGTGGCCCAGAAGTCGCGGCGGCGGATCGCGTAGAGGTTCATGATGCTCCTTGGTGAGGGGGTTGATGACGCCGCCGACGGTACGGTCGGCGCTGAGCGCCGCCCACCGCACGATTGCCGTACTTCGCGACCCGGCATGCCGTAATCGCTCCCGACGGAGGTCAAACGGCCGTACAGTCGGCCCATGGGCGGCGTGATGGTCGGACGACGAGCGGAGCTCTCCCAGCTGCAGGCGCGGCTGGAGCGCGCCCACCGCGGCGCCGGAGCCATCGTCCTGCTGTCCGGTGAGGCCGGCGTCGGCAAGACGCGGATGACCGCCGAGCTCGCGCGCCACGCCGGCGTTCCGGTGCGCTGCGGGCGCGCGATGGCTGCCCACACGGCGCCCTACGGGCCGCTGGTCTCGGCGCTGGGCACCGCGCTGCCGCGCCAGGCCGACCGCGCCCAGCTGTTCGACGCGCTGCACGCGGCGCTGATGCGCGCGGCGCCGGCGCTGGTGATCCTCGAGGACCTGCAGTGGTCCGACGAGGCGACGCTCGAGCTCCTGGCGACGCTCGCCGAGCCGGTCGCCCGTCTGCCGCTGATGGTCGTCGGCACCTACCGCTCCGACGGCCTACCGCGCCTGCATGGCCTGCGCCGTCTGCGCAACGAGCTGCGCCGCGCCGGCCGCCTTGACGAGCTCGCCCTGCGTGAGCTGCGACGGGAGGAGACGGCCGAACTGCTTGCCCAGGTCCTCGGCGCGGCGCCGTCGCCGGCGCTGGTGCACACCATCCACGACCGCACGGCGGGCATCCCCTTCTTCATCGAGGAGCTGGCGGGCGCGCTGCGCGTTCGAGGCGCGCTGCGCGACGGCGACGTCGGTCTCGAGCTCACGGGCGGCCACGAGCTGCCGATCCCGGCCACCGTGCGCGACGCGGTGCTCGTCGGCGCCTCAGAGCTGTCGGATGCTGGGCGCCGCGCGGCCGAGGTCGCCGCGGTCGCCGGCGACGGGGTCGACCTCGGCGTCGTCGTGCGGCTGGCCGGCGATGACGGCGTGGCCGACGTGCTGCAGGCCGGTCTGGTGCGCGAGGAGGGCGGCGTCGCCCGCTTCCGCCACGCGCTCACGCGCGAGGCCCTGTACGCCGACCTGCCCTGGACGACGCGCCGGCGGCTGCACGCCCGGCTCGCCGAGCAGCTGGAGGCCCGGGGCGCCCCGCCCGGCGACGTCGCCGCGCAGTGGCTCGGCGCCCGCGACGACGAGCGCGCGCGCCGGGCGCTGCTCGCGGCGGCGCGGGAGTCGGCCGCCGTGCATGCCTACCGGGACGCCGCCGAGGCCGGGCGGCAGGCGCTCGAGCTCTGGCCCGAGCAGCAGGATCCGGCCGGGCGCATCGCGATCCTGGAGCGCTACGCGCGCTGCTGCCAGCTGGCCGGTGAGCTCAACGAGGCGGCGCGCGCGTGGCGCGAGCTGATCGTCGCGGCCGGCGACGACGGGGTGGTCGCCGAAGCGCGGCGTGAGCTGGCGGCGGTCCACGAGCTGCGGGGCGACGTGACGGCGGCGGTCGGCGCGCGGCTGGCGGCCGCCGACGGCTTCGTCGTCGCCGGCCGTCTCGCCGAGGCGGTCGGTGAGCGTCTCGCCGTCGCCAACCACCACCAGTACGCCTCCCGCCACCAGGCGGCGATCGCGCTGGCGGAGGTCGCCGAGGCCGACGCGCGGCGCGCCGGCCGGCTGGACCTGCAGCTGCGCGCGACGGGCATCGCGGGCATGGCGCGCGCGAAGAGCAAGGACTACGCGGGGGGCCTGGAGGCCGTGCGCGGCGCGCTGGCGGTGGCCCTCGAGCATGACCTCACCGGCGAGGCGACCTCCCTGTATCACCTGCTGAGCGTCACGCTCTACCAGTCCGCCGACTACGCGCAGGCCGAGGCGACGCTCGACACGGCGCTGGCGCTGTGCGAGGTCCATCCCGATCCGGCGACGCTCGGTGCGTGCCGCTCCTGCCTGGCCTACGTGTTGGTCGAGCGCGGCGAGTGGGCCCGCGCCGCGGAGCTGTGCCGGGCAGCGATCGCGGAGGACGCGTCGTCGTTCGCCTCGCAGGGCCTGCTGGGCGCGGTCTACGCGCTGGAGGGCCGAATGGCCTCGGCGCGCCGGCTGCTGACGGAGTCGCTCGCCGCCGCCGAGCGCGTCGAGCACTACAACATGTCGGTCATCGACACCGTGGGACTTGCGCGCGTCGCTGCGGCTGAGGGAGACGAGGCCGGCGCCCGCGAGCGGTGTGACCGGCTGTTGGAGCTCTGGGCCCGCAGCGAGGATCGCCACTACGCCGTCGCCGGGCTGCGCTGGGCGTCGGCGTATCTGGCCGGGCGGCGCGACGGCACCGCGGCCCACGCGTGCGCCGACGCGCTGTCGCGCATCGCCGCGTCGACCGGCCACGCCGACGCGCTGGCCGCGCTGGCGCAGGCCATCGGCGAATGCGCGCTGCTGGAGGGCGACGCCGCCGGCGCGGCGGGACAGCTCGTTCGCGCCGCGGAGCTGCACCGCGGGCTCGACATGCCGCTGGAGCGCGCGGAGATCGAGCTGCGCGCCGGCGTCGCGCTGGCGGCGGCCGGCGAACGCGAGCCGGCGCTCGAGCGCCTGCGCGAGGCCTACCGCACCGCCCGCCGGCTCGGAGCCCGCCCGCTCGCGTCGGCGGTGGCCAACGAGGTGGCCGCGCTCGGGGAGCCCCTCGCCGCGCGCCTGGGCGCCCGCGCGGACGGCGACACCGACGGGACCGGCCTGTCGCCGCGCGAGCGCGAGGTGCTGCGCCTGGTCAGCGCGGGCCGGACCAACCGCGAGATCGCCGAGGACCTCGTGCTCAGCCGCCGCACGGTCGACATGCACGTGCGCAACATCCTGCGCAAGCTCGACTGCCGCTCACGCGTCGACGCGGCGGTTCGGGCGCGAGCGCTGGGCGTGTAGGCCGGCCGAGCCAGAGCGCGGCTCTGCGGGGCCTTCCTACGAGCTAGATATAGTACATCGCCACGCCCGCCTCGCGCCGCTCCTGCTCGACCACATCGGCCACCGTGGTCTTCGACAGGACGTCGCGCGCCGCGGCCGCGGCCTCCGCGAAGATGCCCTCCGAGCCGGCGCCCAGCGGGCCGTCGAGCAGCTCGACGATCTCCAGCACCGTGATCTCCGACGGCTCCTTGGCGAACGAGTAGCCGCCCTTCACCCCGCGCTGGGACTTCAGCAGCCCGGCCCGGCGCAGCACGGCGAACAGCTGCTCGAGGAACTGCACGGGGATGTCGCGGCGCTTGGCCAGCTCGCCGATCGGCACGGGCGCATCGCCGCCCTGGCGGCCGAGCTCGGTCAGCGCCTTCAGCGCGTACGGCGACTTCGTCGTGATCGAGAGCATCCCCCATCGACTCTACGCGACTACGCTCGCTGCGTGCCCGAGGCCGCCACCGCGCCACGCGCCCCGACCGCGCTCCGACTGGCCGGCCATGCCGCGCGCCTCGCCGGCCGCCTCGCGCGTACCGCCCGCCGCCATGCCGCGCTCGGCCTCCTCCTCGTCGCCGGCGCCGCCATCCGCGCCCTCGCGCTGATCGCCATCTACCCCGGCATCTGGTTCTCCGACAGCAACACCTACATCCAGACCGCCGCCACCGGCATCCTCAACGTCAACCGCGTCATGGGCTACTCGCTCGCCGTCGCGCCGTTCTGGCAGCTGCGCAGCGCCGGCGCGCTGATCGTCGCCCAGCACGTCCTCGGCCTCGCGATCGTCGTCGCCCTCTACGCCCTGCTCATCCACCGCGGCGCCCCGCGCTGGCTCGCCACGCTCGGCGTCGTCCCCGCGGCGCTCGACGGCTACCTGATCGTCGTCGAGCACACCGTCATGTCGGAGACCGTCTACCACGCGACGCTCGTCGCCGCCCTCGTCCTGCTGCTGTGGCGCGACCGCATGAGCCCCAAGGCAGCCGCGGGCGCGGGCCTGCTCCTCGGCTACGCGATCACCCTCCGCAGCGTCGCGCTGCCCTTCATCGCGGTCGTCCTGCTCTACCTCCTGGTCCGCCGCACCGGCTGGCGGCCGATCGCCGCGCTCGCCGTCGCCTCCGCGCTCATCCCGCTGGCCTACATGGCCCTCTACGACCACCAGCACGGCAGCTTCGCCTTCACCCAATCCGGCGGCCACTTCCTCTACACGCGCGTGGCGCCGTTCGCCGACTGCTCGATGCTCGGCGACGTCCCCGCCGACCAGCGCGCGTTCTGCCCCGACCCCGAGCACCGCCTCACCACGACCCAGTACGGCAACAGCAGGCTCTCCCCCGTCCACGGCCTGCCGCCGTCGGCCGACGGGCGCGTCGGCGCCTTCGCGCGCCGCGTCGTCCTGCACCAGCCGCTGGACTACGCCGGCGTGGTGGTCGGCGGCGTGCTGCACTACTTCCGCCCCGGGCACCCGATCGGCCACAACGACTACCCGGTCGGCCCCTGGCAGTTCCCGGCCGACCCACGCCGCTGGACCTATCCCACCTACCGCGGGCCGATCCGCCCCGGCGACCCGCAGCGCCAGCTCCAGCACCCCGTCACCGAGCCCAACCGCTCCGTCGCGCGGATGGTCGCCGCGGGCCCGCGGCTGAACCCCGCCGCGGCCCGGATCGTGCACCGCTACCAGCAGCTCGTCTACAGCTACGGGCCGCTGCTGGCGGTCTGCGTGCTCGTCGTGCTCGCGGCGCTGGTCCTCGGGCGCGGCCCGCGCCGCCTGCGCCTCGACGCGGCGCTCATCGCCGTGCTCGTCCTCGCCGCCCTGACGATGGCCCAGGCGCTGTCGGTCTTCAGCTATCGCTACGGGATGATCGCCGGCCTGCTGCTGCCGGTCGCCGCCGCGCTGGCCGCCACCGCCCTGCTCGACCGCGAATCGCCCCACAACGAGATCGAGGGACGACTGGACCACCGTGGGGGTGGTTGAGTCGTCCCTCGACGCGTTCTCGGGGCGTGCCGCACGACCGGCGGCGCGCTGGACCCTGCCCGAAGCCTGCCCTACAGCCAGCCGCGCTCGGTGGCGATCAGCACCGCCTGGGCGCGATCGACGGCGCCGAGCTTGCCGTAGATGTTGTGGAGATGGGTGCGGACCGTGCTCGTCGACAACGACAGCTCGAGCGCGATCTGCTTGTAGACCTTGCCCTCGGCCAGCCGCTTGAGCACCTCGAGCTCGCGGCCCGACAGCGGGCACGGATCCACCTGGCGCGCGCGACCCGTCGACGGGTACGGCAGGTCGTACATCACGCTGCGCAGCTCGCTCGGGCCGAGCCCGATCGTGCGCGCGCACTTCAGCAGCTCGGTCGGCGACACCGACCCGCCCTGCGAGTAGTGGGCGAGCATGTCGGCCAGGCGGACGAACGCCGCCTCGCCCTGCGCGTCGTCGGCGTGATGGCGCTCGATGACCGACGCGACGCCCTTGGGCAGACCCCAGCGGCGAGCGAGCACGCCGCCGACCAGCGCGTGGTCGACGCCCAGCTCGCGGCGCTCGCGGTGGATGCGCTCCTCCGGCGTGCGCGCGTTGCCGTGCACCTGGCTCGGATAGCCCGGGTAGGCGTGCATCAGCACGAGCTTGCCGATGTCGTGCAGCAGCGCGGTGACCATCAGGCGGTCGCGATGCTCGTAGCCCGCCTCGGTGGCCAGGCGGTCGGCCGCGCGCTGCGTGGCGACGCCATGGAGGCGGAAGCGCTCGGGCGCGGCGTCCCAGACGGACGAGCGCTCGAAGAAGTCGAAGGTGCGGGCGCGCGTCGCCAGGGCCTGCACGGCCTCCGGCGACAGCAGCTCGACGGCGTGGACGACCGACTCGACGCGGCCTCGGGTCTTGCCCTCGACCTGGTTGCCCAGGCGCAGGACGGCGATCACCAGGGCGACGTCGGACTCGACGGCGGCGACGACCTCGCCGGTCGACACGCGCTCCTGGCGCACGACGCGGAGCAGGCGGTTGCGCGACTCGGCGAGCGCCGGGAAGGCCTCGAGGGCCTCGAAGGCCGCCGTCAGGCGGCGGCCGTGTCCTTCGTTGTGGCGGCGCTGGACATCGGCGGCCGGGTTGAGCTGGCTCGAGGAGGCGGCTGCGGCAGGGGGCATGTCGAAGTCTCTGGGCTCCATGTGGGCAGGGGCGCGACCGGTGACCGGCCCGTCTACGCCCCCGTTATCGGCAGCCATGGACGGATGATTGAGCCTTCTTGGCGAACGTGCGGCGCGATGGTCCGACCGCCGCCCGGAAGGCCGCGTGCCGGCGGCCTCAGCGGCGGGGTCGCACCCGGGCTCAGGCGTGCGCCAGCGCCGCGTCGAGCCGGCGCACCGACTCCTCGCGGCCCAGCACGCAGAGGCTCTCGAAGATCCCCGGCGAGACGGTCGTGCCGGCCAGCGCGACGCGGATCGGCTGGAAGACGTCCTTGGGCTTGCGGCCCGAGGACTCCACGACCTCGCGCAGCGCGACCTCGACGTGGTCGACGTCGAACGGATCGAGGTGCACGAGCGCCTCGCGCGCCTGCACCAGCGCGTGGCGGTGGTCGGCGTCGAGCCACTTCTCGCGCGCCTTGCCGTCGTCGCCCGGGCCGTCGAACAGGAAGCCGGCCAGCGGCCAGAAGTCCGCCAGCGTCTGGATCTTCTCCTGCGAGATCGCCACGGCCTCGCGCAGGCCGGTGCGCCCCGTGAACGCCTCCAGTCGCGCGGTGAGGTCGTCGACCGGCAGCTCGCGGACGTAGCGGCCGTTGAGCCAGCGCAGCTTGGTCTCGTCGAACTGCGCCGGGTTCTTCTGCACGCGGGCGACGTCGAACTGCGCGACGAGCTCCTCGGTCGAGAGGATCGTCTGGTCGTCGGCGGCGCCCCAGCCCAGCAGCGCGAGGTAGTTGCGGACGGCCTCGGGCAGGAAGCCGGCGTCGCGCAGCTCCTGCACCGACGCCGCGCCGTGGCGCTTGGAGAGCTTCTTGCCGTCGGGGCCGTGCAGCAGCGGCAGGTGCGCGAACGCCGGCGGGTTGGCGCCCAGCGCCTCGTAGACGAGCAGCTGCTTGGGCGTGTTGGAGAGGTGGTCCTCGCCCCGGACGACGTGCGTGATCTCGGCGTCCATGTCGTCGACGGCGACGGCGAAGTTGTAGAGCACGCTGCCGTCCGCACGGGCGATCACCGGGTCGTCGATGTGCACGTGCTGGAAGACCGTGTCGCCGCGGATGAGGTCGTGCACCGTGGTCGAGCCCTCGTCGGGCACGCGCAGGCGGACGGCGCCCTCGGCCTCCTCGGTGCCGCGGAAGCCGCGGTCGGCGCCGTGCTGCGCCTTGTAGGCCTTGACGTCGTCGGCGGTCGCGTTGGTGCGGTAGGCGTGCCCGGCGTCCAGCAGCTGTTGCAGGACCTCCTGGTGGCGCTCGGAGCGCGACACCTGCGAGATCGGGCCCTCGTCCCACTCGAGCTCCAGCCAGCGCAGCGCGTCGAGGATCTGCTCGACGTTCTCGGGGGTCGACCGCTCGCGGTCGGTGTCCTCGATGCGCAGCACGAGCGTCCCCGCGTTGCCGCGGGCCATCAGCCAGTTGTAGAGGGCGGTGCGGGCGCCGCCGATGTGCAGGGCACCGGTGGGCGACGGGGCGAATCGGACGCGCATTGGATAGGACTCTAGGCAATGCCCCTCCCCTTCGGCCGTATGCCGCGCCCATGCTGATCGGCGCCCACGTCTCTCCCGCCGGCGGCCCCGCCAAGGCCGTCGAGCGCGGCGTCGAGAAGGGCGCCCGCGCGATCCAGATCTTCAACCAGAACCCGCGCGCCTGGAAGCCGACCGTCTACAGCGACGAGCAGGTCGAGGCCTTCCGCACGGCGATGGACGCGTCCGACGTCGACGCGCTGCTGATCCACGCCGTCTACCTGCTCAACGCCGCCTCCGAGGACCCGGAGATCCGCGGGAAGACGCTGACGTCGCTGATCGCGTCGCTGCGGGCGGGCGCCGCTCTGGGCGCGGTGGCAGTGGTGCTGCACCCGGGGTCGGCGAAGACCGGCGAGGTCGCCCCGGCGGTCAAGCGCGCCGGCGAGGTCATCCGCGAGGCGCTGGCCGAGAGCGAGGGCTGCGCGCTGCACCTGGAGAACACCGCCGGCGCCGGTGGCACGCTGGGCCGCTCGTTCCACGAGCTGGCCGCGCTGATCGACGCCGCGGGCGGCGACGAGCGGCTCGGGCTCTGCCTCGACAGCTGCCACCTGTATGCGTCGGGGTTCGACATCCGCACCGAGGAGGGGCTGACGCAGACGCTGGATCAGTGCGTCGAGATCGTCGGCCTCGAACGCCTCGGCTCGCTGCACCTCAACGACTCGCAGGTCGGGCTGGGCTCCAACCGCGACCGCCACGCCGACATCGGCAAGGGCGAGCTGGGCGAGGAGGGCTGCGCTGTGTTCCTCTCCGAGCCGCGCTTCGACGGCCTGCCGGTGGTGCTCGAGACGCCGGGTCCGGACAAGAAGGGCCCGACCGCCGAGGAGCTCAAGCTCTGCTTCGCGCTGCGCGAGCGGGGTTTGAAGCACCGCGGGGCCTGAGCGGCGAGCGCCGGCGGGCCGGGCGCGCCGCACCCCGCGGGCGCCTTTGCGGACCCTGCGACCGCAAACGCGCCCGCACCCCGCAGGGACCGCAGACCCGGCCACGCGGACCGCGCGGGCGGCCTTGCGGACCCTGCGACCGCAAACGCGCCCGCACCCCGCAGGGACCGCGGAGGCCCCAGGCGCGCGGACCCCGCGGGCGGCTTTGCGGACCCTGCGACCGCAAACGCGCCCGCACCCCGCAGGGACC
>DASTWY010000043.1:0-51002 GCA_035765735.1 Baekduia sp.
CGCCCGCGCCCTCCAGCGCGCGCTCGACGATCTACGCCGTGCCCTGCTCCCACAGGTCCTCCAGCCACAGCACGGTGATCCCGCGCTCGCGGCAGTAGTCGATCTCGGCGCGCGGGTTCATCCAGCCCGAGATGCCGACCAGCGCGATCTTCTCCGGGTCGAACCCGGCGTCGACGGCGCGCGTGATCGGGCAGCAGTGGTTGAGCTCCTCGCCGCCGACGTCCGGCGCGGTGTCGAGGTGCATGTCGATCAGGATCAGCCCCGGGTCCGCGTGGTGGTCGCGGATCGCGCGGGCGGCCGGGATCGTGATCGAGTGGTCGCCGCCGAAGGTCACCGGCAGCGCCCCGGACTCGATGATCGCGCCGAGGTCGCGCTGGGCGCGCTCGAACGTCCGCTGCGGGTTGGCCAGGGCGATGTCGCAGTCGCCGCAGTCGACCGGGTTCAGCGCGTCGAGGATGTCGAAGTCCAGCGTCGCGTTGTAGGTCAGGAACTGGCACGAGACGTCGCGGATGCCCCGCGGCCCGAAGTTCGCGCCGGTGCGGCTGATGTTCGTGGCGTCGAACGGGATGCCGTAGATCGCCGCGCCGGCGCCGTGCTCGCGCAGCGCCTGGGTGTCCGGCGCCACGTGGGGCAGCCGCAGGAAGGATCCGGCCAGCCCTGCGTGCAGCAGGGACGACCACATCGTCCGATCGATGTTCGGAGCACCAGTGCTCATCATCTCTCCTCGTCGCCTTCGGCAGCGATGTGCCAAAGCGTTTTTCCAACTGATCGTGCGACCGTAGGCCAAAACGCTTTGGCATGTCAAGGGGCAATCGATACAGTCCTGGCGCGATGGCGCGTGGGCGAGTCGGCATCAGGCAGGTGGCGGAAGCAGCGGGAGTCTCCCCGACCACCGTCAGCCATGCGTTGAACGGCAAGGGGCGCGTGACGACCGAGACCCGCGAGCGCATCCAGCGCATCGCCGCCGAGCTCGGCTATCGGCCGAACGCGAGCGCCCGCAACCTCGTGGGCGGGCGGACCGGACTGCTGGGGCTCGTCGTGCCCCCCACCGATGAGCTGCTCTTCCTGGCCAGCGACGTCGCCTACTTCGTGCAGATCACCAACGCGGCGACGAACGTCGCCATGAAGCAGGGCTACGGACTCGTGGTGACGACGGTGCCCGAGGACCGCTCGTCGCCGTTCGGCCAGGTCGAGGTCGACGGCGCGATCGTCGTCGACCCGCTGGAGCGCGACCCGCTCGTGCTCGAGCTGCGCGCGGCCGGCGTCCCCGTCGTGACCACCGGCCGCGTCCTCGGCGACGAGGAGGACGGCGTCTGGGTCGACAACGACCACCGGGCCTCCACCCGCCTGGTGCTCGACCACCTGGCTCGTCACGGGAGCCGGTGCCCTGCGCTGCTGACCAACCAGCCCAGCACCTCGTTCGCCTTCGAGGTCGAGGAGACCTACGCGGCGTGGTGCGCGGAGCACGCGGTCGAGCCGCACCTCGTCCACGTCCGCGCCGGCATCAGCGAGGACGCCGCGGCCGAGGCGGCCCGCCGCGTCCTCGACCTGCGCCCGACGTGCGACGCGGCGTACGCGACGCTCGACCGGCTGGCGCTCGCGACGCTGCACGAGGCGACGCGCCGCAACGTGGCCGTGCCCGAGGAATTCCTGATCGCGGGCGCCACCGACAGCGAGGCGGCGCGGTGGTCGCTGCCGTCCCTCACGGTGCTCAACCTGCAGCCCGACGCGCTGGGGCGCTCTGCCACGGAGGCGCTGATCGCGCTCGTCGAGGGGCGCGAGCCGGACCCCCGGCAGCGCACGGTGCCCTGCGAGGTGATCGCCCGCGCGTCGACCCGCCGTCGCCCTGCCGGTCGGCGGCCGGCGGCCACCGCCATCCGCGTCGAGAGCTGAGCGCGCGCCCGCCGCTCAGCCAACCGTCGTCGTCCCCGCCGCCGCGAGGCACATCGCGAACGCGGCGGTGAGCAGCATCGGCCACTCGACACCGGCCAGGAGCGCGCCCTCCTCCTCGGCCCCGGCGCTCGCCGCCCTCGGCTCGTCGGAGACCAGCACCTCCGTTCCCCGCGCGAGCGCGGCCGCCGCGGCCAGCGAGAGGCCGAACGACACCCACGCCGGCCACCGTGGTCCGTCGAGCACGAGGAACAGCACGCACGCGGCGAGCGCACCCAGCACGAGCAGGGCGTGCGCCCCCAGCGACGGCGCCGCCAGCGAGCCCGCCGCGGCGACCGGCAGCGCCAGCGCGACCGCCAGCGCCAGCACGCAGATCCCAACCCACTCCATGACCGTCGCCTCCTTCGGGTGGTTGCGGACCGACGGTGGCGCGCACGGCGCGCGCCGGCATCACCTCAACCGGATGACGCGGCCGGCTCGCCGTCCGCCAGCGCGTCCCCCAGCGCCGACCGCACGTAGAGCACCGCGCGCCCCTCGCGCCGGCTCGTCACCAGCCCGGCGTCGCGCAGGACCGCGAGGTGGTGCGACGCACCGGCCGGGCTGAGCGACAGGCGCTGCGCCAGCTCCGTGGTCGACCGCGGAGCGGCGAGGTCGGCGAGGATGCCGGCGCGGGTCGCGCCCAGCAGGCGCGCCAGCCCGTCGGGCGCCGGCGCAGCCTCCGCCCACAGCGTCGCGATGCCGCGAGCGGGATAGACGACCGTCGGCTGCCACGGCGCCCGGTCGATGACCGACGGGCGAGTGGCCGAGAACGCCGTCGGCATCAGCACGAGCCCCCGGCCGCCGAGCTCGATCGTCGCCTCGTGGCGCGGGACGACCACCTCCAGCTCACGCTCCCGCCACGTCACGTCGTCGGCGAGGTCGGCGAACAGGGCGGCGGGCCCGGCGGACGCGAGGCGGCGCGCCCGGTAGGCGATGTCGGCATCCAGGAACGACCGCACGCGCGGCCACACCGGCTCGACCGCGCGCGACCAGTAGTCCTCGAGCACCGTGGCCAGCGCCCGCACCTCGCGGCGCGGGTGCTCCAGCCAGGTCGCCGCCGTCGCAGCCGCGCGCGGATGCTGCGAGCGGAACAGCGCGACGTCGGCGCGGATCTGGGCGACCGGTGTGCGGCGCAGCGCCTCGAGCTCACCTTCGATGCTTCCCATCGGCCCGGCCGGCGGCGGGGTGAGGAAGTCGGGGACGTAGCCCTCCGGTGGGAGGAGCGCGACCGCCCGCTCCAGCGGCAGCCCGTGGAGCCGGCCGCTCAACGTCCGCAGCCACGGCACGTGCAGCGCGGCGTGCGACGAGTCGCGCAGGGCCATGAGCGAGGTCATCAGCTCCCACATCGGCGAGATCGCGAAGCGGGTGCGGGCGAGATCCTCGACCGTGAAGACGAACCGGACCACGGCGCGGCACGCTACGGCGTCGGCACCATGACCTCCAGCGTCGTGCCGTCCGGATCCCGGAAGTAGATCGACGTGCTGGTGCGGTGGCGCTCCGGCTGGTACGGGATGCCGAGCCGGTCGAGCCGCGCCGTGACGCGGCGCTGGCCGCCGGCGTCGGTGGCCAGCGCCACGTGCCGCACGCCGGGCTCCTGACGGTCGGCGAAGAGCCCCAGCTGCGCGCCCGGCGCGCCGAGGAACACCGGCTGGTCGGGCACGTGGTGCCGGGAGGCCGTTCGAAGCCCGAGGACCTCCTCGTACCAGGCGATCGACGCGGGCCGGTCGCGGACGTCGAGGGAGACGTGGTCGATGCGGATCAGGTGCATGGCCGCAGCGTCCCGCCACGCGCGACGGGCGGCGAGGGATTCGACGCTGATCGAATCGATCTCGGGCCGGAGCCGGCGGCGCCCGCGCGCGCTAGCCTCGCGCGGGTGACCGACCTCCTGGCGGACGAGCGCCGCAGCGGCGCGCGGCCGCGCGCCGCGTTCGCCCGGCGGGCGTGGGCGCTGCTCCGCCGGCACTGGGGGCTGGTCGCCCTCCTGGCGATCGCGGTCGCGATCCGCGTGCTGGCCCTTGTCGCGATC
This sequence comes from Baekduia sp., assembly GCA_035765735.1. Lineage (GTDB taxonomy): Bacteria > Actinomycetota > Thermoleophilia > Solirubrobacterales > Solirubrobacteraceae > Baekduia. Next base: position 3,956 of record DASTWY010000043.1, read on the forward strand.
TATCCGGGGATCTGGTTCTCGGACAGCAACACCTACATCCACACGGCGGCCACCGGCGACCTCTCGCTCAACCGCGTGATGGGCTACGCGCTCGTGGTGGCGCCGTTCTGGCACGCCGGCAGCGCCGGGGCGCTGATCGTGCTCCAGCACGTCCTCGGCGTCGCGATGGTCGTGGCCCTCTACGCCCTGCTGATCCACCGCGGAGCGCCGCGCTGGCTGGCCGTGCTGGGCGTCGCGCCGGCCGCGCTCGACGGCTACCTCGTGGTCGTCGAGCACACCGTGATGTCCGAGACGATCTACCACGCAGCGATCGTCGCCGGCGTGCTGCTGCTGCTCTGGCGCGAGCGGCCCGGCGTCGCGGCCGCCGCCGGCGCCGGCCTGCTGCTCGGCTACGCGGCCGTCGTCCGCAGCGCCGCGCTGCCGTTCGTCGCGCTGGTCGTCCTGCTGCTCGTGGTGCGCCACGCCGGCTGGCGCCCCGTGCTCGCGCTGTGCCTGGCGTGGGCGGTGCCCGTCATGGGCTACATGGCCGTCTTCGACGCCCAGCACGGGACCTTCGCCTTCACCGAGTCCGACGGGCGCTTCCTCTACGCCCGCACCGCGCCGTTCGCCGACTGCGGCAAGCTCGGCGACCTGCCGGCCGACGAGCGCGCCTTCTGCCCCGACCCGGCCAACCGGCTGACCACCAACCAGTACCTGTGGGGCAACGAGTCGCCGATCCATGGCGTGGCGACGGCGGCCGACGGCCGCATCCGCGACTTCGCGCGGCGGGTCGTCCTCCACCAGCCGCTGGACTACGCCGGCGTCGTCGTCGGCGGGGTGGCGCACTACCTCGAGCCCGGCCACCGGATCGGCGCCAACGACTACCCCGTCGACGCGTGGCAGTTCCCCGCCGACCCGCGGACGTGGGGCTATCCCGGCTACCGCGGCCCGATCCGCCCGGGCGATCCCGAGCGCGCCAAGCACCATCCGATCACCGAGCCCAACCGCTGGGTCGGGCGGATGGCCCGCAGGCCGGCACGCCTGGACCCAGGCGCCTCGCGGGTCGTCCACCGCTACCAGCAGCTCGTCTACAGCTACGGGCCGATGCTCGCCGTGTGCCTGCTGCTCGTCGCCGCGGCGCTCGCCCTGCGTCGCGGCCCCCGCCGGCTGCGCGTGGACGCCGCGCTGCTGGCGGCGCTGGTGCTCGCCGCGCTGGGGATGGCCCAGGCCTTCTCGGTCTTCAGCTACCGCTACGGGTTGATCGCCGGGCTGCTCCTGCCCGTCGCCGCGGCGCTGGCCGGCACGGCGCTGCTGGAGCGCCGGCGCACGGCGGGGCCGGCCTGACCGCAGGCAGCCGGTCGCCACCACCCCGGCCCGCGTGCACGCTCCCTTTCGGGCGGCGGCGCCGCTTGTCACCGTCGGGCCATGAAGCCGACCGTCCTGCTCGTCCTCGTCCTGCCGCTGCTCGTCACGTTCGCCCTCGGCGCCTGTGGCGGCCAGTCCAAGCAGGAGAAGGCGACGTCGCAGGTGTGCGACGCGCGCGACAGCATCGCCAAGCAGGTCGACACGCTGAAGGGCCTGACCCTGTCGACGGCGACGACGGACCAGGTCCGCACGAGCCTCACGACGATCCGCGACGACCTGCAGCAGATCGCCAGCGCGCAGGGCAACCTCAACGACCAGCGCAAGGCCCAGGTGCAGCAGGCCAACACCGCCTTCAAGAGCCAGCTCAAGGACATCACGTCGACGCTCGGCTCCTCGACGTCGCTGCAGCAGGCGAAGTCGAAGCTCCAGACCGCCCTGCAGCAGCTCGCCGCCTCCTACCAGAAGACCTTCGCCAAGGTCGACTGCAGCGGCAGCTGAGCGCTCAGCGCAGCACGGCGCCGGCGGCCAGCGCCTCCACCTCGGCGGCCAGCTGCTCGATGGACTCGCGATCGCGCGCGTTGCCCACGTCGCTGAGCACCTGCTCGGCGACCGTCGCCGCCACGCCGCGGATGTCGCCCAGGCGCTCCTGGGCGCCGCAGCGCCGCGCCGTCTCGGCGCAGGCGCGCAGCGCGCGCAGCAGCTCGCCGCCCACCCAGGCGTCACCGGCCACGTAGCGGTTGAGCTGGAGCAGCACGTCGAGGTACTCGCCGTAGTCGCGCTGGCGCGCGACGACCGTCAGCCCGCGCTCGGGGAGCTCGCGCACGGCGCGCGGCGTCGCGCGCTCGGTGAGGCGGACGAGGATCGACCGCACGTAGCCGATGCAGGTCACCGCGGTCATCGGGTCGTTGACCGCCGGAGAGATCGCCCGCAGCGCCGTGTCGGTCAGCTGGCGCAGCCCGAAGTCGACGTCCTCGGCGAGGTCGCGCTCGCTGTCGATGGCGACGGCCTCGCGGAGCGCCGCCGCGTGCTGGTCGGCGGCCTCCGGCGGCCACAGCTCGGCGATCGGCATCTCCACGCTGACGAAGTCGCCGGGGCGCACGAGGATGGCCAGCCGCTGCACCGCGTCGCCGAGCTCCTCGACCAGCTCCGTCACGCCGACGCGCTGGACGTAGCCCGGACGTGGCGGCAGCACGGTGCCCGACGGATCGTCACGCCACCGCGCGAGCAGCTCGTCGCCGGACGCCGTCTCCCCCGGCTCGCCGAACGCCTGCGGGTACAGGACGTCCGTGCGGGCCAGTGAGTCGTGCGCGATGCGCGCGGTCAGCGCCGACACCTGGATCATCTTCGCGACGTGGTTGATGAAGACCACGAGCAGGATGACCGCGGCGATGCCCAGCAGCGACGCGAGCGTCATGCTCAGCCGCGGCACGTCGCTGGCGGAGCTCACGGAGCGCAGGACGAGCAGCGCGTAGACGAACGTGCCGACGTAGATGCCGAGGGTCGTCTGCGTGAGGCGGTCGGAGAAGAACGTCCGCAGGATCCGCGGGCTGAACTGGCTGGAGGCCAGCTGCAGCACGACCATCGTGATCGAGAACGTGAGCCCGGCGACGGTGATCAGCGAGCCCGCGATGACCTGCAGCACCGTGCGCGCGGCCGAGTCGTCGCCCTGGAAGACGACGCTGACGTCCTCGACGTGGACGTGGTGGTCGAGCTCGACCAGCGCGATGCCGAGCACCGCGAACCCGGCGACGATCACGCCCGGCAGGAACCCGAGCGACTGCCACAGCCGCGCCCACAGGTTCTTCAGTCGGTTGGCCATGGGCCCGTCCTGCCCATCACGCGGAGATTCGCACCGGGTACCGTGCTCGTGATCCGGGACTGGCCGCCGATCACCAACCCCGAGCTGCTCGAGCGCCAGGCGCTCGACGACGAGCGGTTCCGCGCGCTGATGCGGGACTTCGCCGGCGCGGCCGGCCGCCGCCCCTACGGCGCCGGCGCGCTGGAGCACGCGCTCGCCTATCCGTGGCAGCGGCCGGAGCGCTCGTATCTCCTGCGCGACGGCGCCGTGCAGCTGCTGCACGAGCTCGCGCCGGAGGAGCGCGCGCCCACGATCGACGCGTTCGCCACGGGCCGCCACCCGATCGTGGCGATCGGCTCCAACGCCGCGCCGCGCTGGCTGGCCGCCAAGTGCGCGCACTTCCCCGAGGAGCGCGACCGCACCGCCCTGGTCCTGACCGGGCGGCTGCACGACATGGACGTCGGGCCCGCCGCCACGATCGCGGCCTACGGGGCGATGCCGGCGACCCTCATCGCCAGCCCCGGGACCTGCGCCCGCGCCGCGATCCTCTGGCTCACCGACGCGCAGGTCGAGCAGCTGACGTGGTCGGAGATCAGCTACCGCCTCGGCCGGCTCGACAGCGCCGACTTCACCGCCGACGAGGTCGACGTCGAGATCCACTCGCTGTTCGCCTACGTCAACCGCTTCGGCACGTTCTGCCCCGACGGCGAGCCCGTCGCCCTCGACGCGGTGCCGGCCACCGGGCGCATCGCGCCCGCCCGCACGCAGCGGCAGCTGCTCGACGCCGCCGGCGCGACGCTCGGGCTCGCCGGCGCGGAGGCCGTCGTGCGCGCGGCCTACGACGACCTGGCCGGCCTGCTCGACCGCGCCGCGACGACCGTCTGGCGCGCCGCCGAGCGGCTCGACGGCGGCCACTGGACCCCGTATCCCGCCGAGCAGCGGCTCGCCGGCGGGTAGGCCCGGCGAACCCTCAGCCGGCGGTGGGCGGGACGATCCGCTCCCGCCCCGCGACGTTGAGCTCGATCCAGTGCTCCATCGCCGCATCCACGCCGTCGCGGTCGCCGGTGGCGAGCAGGTCGAGGAGCAGGCCGCGCGTGACCGCGATCCCCAGACGCGCGGACGCGTAGGCCGTCTCGCGCGGCAGGCCCATCGCCATCCCGCGCTCGGCGACCGGCTCGAGCCAGCGGTCGACGATCCCGTCCAGGAGCCCGCTGGTGTGCGGGCGGTCCTGGAGCGCCTGGCCGTAGACCTCGAAGAAGAGCCGCTCGTTGGGCCACAGCGACGGGTCGGAGATGTGGCGCCACCAGGCGCGCATCGCGTCGGCCAGCGACGCCTCGGGGTCGGGCAGCAGCTCGTCGACGGCCGCCAGCTGCCGGCGCTCGACCTCCTGCACGATCGCCACCCACAGCCCCTCCTTGGAGCCGAAGTGGTGGATCAGCATCCGGTGGCTCGTGCCCAGCTCCGCGGCCAGCGAGCGCAGCGACAGGTCGGTGAGCCCGTGGCCGGCCACGTGGTCGATCGCCGCCTCGAGCAGGCGCTGTCGCGCATCCCCAGCCATCGCAGCCACTGTACCAACCGGTACAGCGTGGTGTACCATCCGGTACATGCCCAAGCCCGTCACCGTCACCATCGACGTGCCGCAGGACCGCGAGCGCGTCTACGACTTCCTCGACGTGATGGCCAACCACGAGGCCTTCACCGACCACCTCATGCGCGACTGGGAGCTCTCCGGCCCCGTGCGCGGCGTGGGCTCGAAGGCGCGCGTCCACGTCAAGGCCATGGGCGTCACCGACGTCGTGGACATCGAGGTCGTCGACGCGCAGGAGCCCCAGCGGATCGTCGAGCGCAACGTCGCCCAGAAGGCCGGCCGGATCGGCCAGGGGACCTACGTCCTCGAGCCGCTGCCCAGCGGCGGCACGCGGATCGCGTTCGAGTACCGCTGGATCGAGACGCCGCTGGCCGACCGCCTCTCGGCGCCGCTGGCGCGCGCGTTCATGCGTCGGACGAACGCGACGGCGATGCGGCGGCTGGCGGATCGCCTGGCCGCTCGGGAGCGCGCGGCGGCCTGACGTCTCCCCCAGGCTGGCCGGGGGTGAACCGCGGCCCGTCGTCACCGCCGGCGTCGCCCCCGGGCGGCACCGGCGCCATCGCGTCGCCGAACAGCGGCTGGTAGTCCGCCGACAGCGCGGCGCGCACGTAGTCGAGCTCCTGCTCGGGGACCGCCTCGCCGACCGCGGCGATCACCGCCCGCGCGTCGTCCCACGCCGCACCCGGCGCGACGCAGGCGCGCTCGGCGACGCGGCGTACGAACTCGTCGAGGCCGAAGAGCTCGCCGTGACGGCGGTCGCCGTCGTCGAGCTGCGGCAGGACCTCGTCGGGCAGGTGGCGCGCAAGCTCGCGGGCCTCCCGCTCGGGAATCCGCTCCGACAGCGTGCACAGCGTCGCGCGCGCCGCCACGCGCGCGCCCTCGACGTCCTGGTCGGTGCGCGCCGCGACCGCCTGGAGGAAGGCGCGAGCCTGCGCGGGGCGCTGGGGGCGGCCCGGCCACCAGGTGACGCGGCCGCCCATCGCGGCGATCAGCATCGGGATCAGCAGCGGCCGGACGAGCAGGGCGTCGACGAGCACGCCGACCGACATCAGCAGCGCCAGCTCGCGGAACGGGCGCAGGGGCACGAGCGCCAGCAGGGCGAACGTCGCCGCCAGCGTGACGCCGGCGACCGTGATCGCCCGCGACGCGGAGGGCGCCCCGACCGCGACGGCCTCGCGATGCCGGCGCCGCTGAGCCTCCTCCCGGATGCGCCCGGCGATGAAGACGTTGTAGTCCGAGCCCAGCCCGACGAGCAGCACGAGCGCCACCAGCGGCACGTAGTAGACGACGTCGGACCCGCCCACGAGATGCGGCAGCAGCAGCGCCATCAGCCCGAACGAGGCCACGTACGCGAGCCCGCTGCCGAGCAGCAGCAGCACGGGCGCCATCAGCGCGCGCAGGAAGATCGCCAGCAGCACGAAGGTGACCACCGCCATCGCGACGGCGACGCGCTCGAGGTCGACGACCAGCGCGTCGACGGTCTCCTTGGCCAGCGCGGTCTCGCCGGCCAGCGACACCCGGGCGTCGGGCGGCAGCCCGGCGGCGCGCAGCAGCTGGGGCATGCGGTCCTGCAGCCGCGTCACGGTGGCGATCGCGGCCGCGCCCGTGGGCTCATCGGACAGCAGCACGACGAAGCGCGCGGCGCCGCCGCCGCGGGTCACGACGAACCGCTGGACCGGCGGGCCGGGCGACTGCGCCGGCCCGAGCACGGCGGCCACGCCGGGCTGCGCGCGCAGCTCGCGCTGCAGCGACGCCAGCGCGGCGTCGCGGCCACCGATCCCCGGTGCCTCGACGATCACATCGGTCGGCGAGAGGACGCCGGGGACGAAGCCCTGCTCGGCCTTCGTGGCGGCCTGCCGCACGCTGCTGTCGGCCGGCAGCGACGGCACGAAGGACACGGCGAGGTGCGTGGTGCGGGCGCCCGCGGCGGCCCACACGAGCACGGCGATCACCACGAGCGCCATCACGGCGGCGACCGGGCGGGCGGTGAGCAGCCGCGTCAGGACGCGCGGCGCGACGCGGCCGCCCTCGGCCTCCGCGTGACTGCGGCTGGCGCGCACCGCGCCGAGCAGCCCGGACAGGCGCAGCCGCCAGCGCTCCCGCCGGCCGCCGGCCGCTGGCGCCGGGGCAGCGACGACGGCACCCACCTCCTCCTCCGAGGGCGCCTGCGCCCGGCGGACGCGTCGGCCGAACAGCCACGGCCCCAGCAGCGCCATCAGCGCGGGCACGAGCGTGACGCAGAGGAGCGTGACGACCAGCGCGCAGATCGCCAGGCCGGGGCCGAAGACGCGGAAGAACTGCATCTGGCCGGCGAGCAGCGACGCCGCCCCGGCGGCGACGAGCACGCCGGCGGTCAGGACGATCGGCGCGATCCGCGACGCCGCGCGCCGCGCCGCGACCACGCGCGGCTCTCCGCGCAGCAGCCGCCGCCGGGTCTCCGACATGAAGAAGACGGTGTAGTCGGTGACGACCCCGAGCAGCAGCACCACGAGCACGGGCTCGATCTCGCTCGGCGCCGTCACGCCGGCGCGCTCGCCGCCCCAGGCCAGCACGCGGACGGCGATGACGTAGCCGAGGCCCGCGGTGGCCAGCGTGACCAGCGGGGCGCCGACCGACCGGAAGTAGAGCGCGACGATCGCGATGATCGTCAGCACCGTGGCCAGCGTCACCCACGGCAGGGCCTGGTCGATCTCGTCGAACTGCTGCAGGCGCGCGGGCCCCGCGCCGGTGATGCCGCGCGTCGTGCCCGGCTGGAGCGGGCCCAGCGACCGGGCGTAGGCGCGCGCGGCCTGATCGCGCTCGACGAGGTTGAGGCTGGGATCGAGGAAGAGGTACGAGAGCGCCGTCGTGTCGCGCTCCCCCCAGCGGACGCCGGGCGCCGGGGCGTTGACCAGCGGCACCGCGGCGCGGACGCCGGCCGGCGCGGCGCCCTTGCCCGCCAGCGTGGCGCGGGCCCGCGAGACCGTGGCGTCGACCTCGCGCGAGCTGAGGCCCTGCCGGTTGTGCTCGACGACCACGACGTCGGTGGCCACCGACGAGCCGAAGAGCTGCACCGCGCGCTGCTCGGCCTTCAGCGCCTGCGCGTCGGACGGCAGGATGTCGCCGAGCGGCGCGGTGCTCGAGCCCCCGAGCTGCGGCAGGAAGGCGACGGCCAACACCGCGCCGGCGATCCACGCCAGGACGATCGGATATCGGAGCGCGACGACGATCGAGGCATAGAGCCTCGCGATTCGCTCGCCTGCCGTGGCGCTGCGCACGGCCCAGGAGTACCTCGGCGGGGCGAACATCAAGCGCAGCCGCGAAGTTGCCCGATGCGACCCGCTACCTGTGTAGGGAGTGATTCCGCTGCGCTCCCGCAACTACCGGCTCTACTTCTTCGGTCAGGTGGTGTCGGTTCCCGGGACGTGGCTGCAGACCGTGGCGCAGGCCTGGCTCGTGCTCCAGCTGACGGCGTCGGGCATGGCGCTCGGGCTCACCGTCGCCCTCCAGGCGCTGCCCGTCCTGCTGCTCGGCCCGTGGGGCGGCGCGATCGCCGACGCGGTCGACAAGCGCCGCCTGCTGCTCGGCACCCAGGCCGCCCAGGGCGCGCTGGCGCTCATCCTCGGGACGCTCGCGATCACCGGCGTCGTGCAGCTCTGGATGGTCTGGGTGCTCGCCGCGGGCCTCGGCGTCGCCCGCGCCGTGGACAACCCGACGCGGCAGGCGTTCATCTCCGAGCTCGTCGCCGGAGATGCCCTGCCGCGCGCCATCAGCCTCAACTCGACGGTCGCGGCGGCCGCACGCCTCGTGGGCCCGGCCGCCGGCGGCGCCATCATCGCCGCGATCGGCGTCGGCCCGTGCTTCCTGGTCAACGGCGCGTCGTTCCTCGCGGTGCTGATCGCGCTGACGGCGATGGACGGCGCCGCGCTGCTGCGCGACGCCACGCCGGCCGGGCGCGCCCCCGGCGCCGTGCGGGCCGGCGTGCGCTACGTGCGCCGGCGCCGCGACCTGCTCGTCCCGCTGCTGATGATGGCGCTGGTCGGCACGCTGGCCTACGAGTTCCAGGTGACCATCCCGCTGCTCGCGCACACCACCTTCGGCCTCGGCGCGTCGGGCTTCGGCCTGCTGTACGCGGCGATGGGCGCCGGCGCGGTCGTCGCCGGCCTGACCGTCGCCGGCCGCGCCCTGCCGCGCGTCCGGACGATCGCCGTCGCCGCGCTGCTCCTCGGCACCGGACTCGGCCTGGCCGCCGCCGCTCCGAGCCCGGCGACCGCCGCTGCCGCGCTGGCCCTGGCCGGCGCCGCCAGCGTCGTCTACAGCTCGACCACCAACGCCACGCTCCAGCTCCGCGCCGACCCGGCGATGCGAGGCCGCGTGATGGCGCTCTACATCGTCGCCTTCATGGGCTCGACGCCGATCGGCGGGCCGCTGGTCGGCGCCATCGGCGAGGGGGTCGGCCCGCGGGCCGCGCTGGCGGCGGGCGCCGCCGGCTGCGTGGCCGCGGCGGCGCTCGCCCTCGCGCTCAGCCCCGCGGCTCCGCGGGCGCTTCACGCGGCCCGGGCACGTTGCGGAATCGGAACGGCTCCGGCTCCCGGCCGGGCTGGATGAACCAGCACTCGCCCGAGCCGTCGCCGGTGACGATCCGCAGAACCGTCTCGGCCACGACCTCGGCCGGGATCAGCGTGACGCCGGACGCGGCCAGCGCGTCGCGGATCGGGTCGACGATCCGCGACTCGGCGAAGCCCGGGCAGACCGCGTTGACGCGGATGCCCTCGGCCGGCAGGCCCGCGCCCAGCGAGCGGGCCAGGCCGACGACGGCGTGCTTGTTGGCCGCGTAGAGCGGGTCGAACGGGACCGCGGTGAGCCCGGCCAGCGACGCGGTCATGACGATCGAGCCGCCCCCGCGCGCCCGCAGCGCGGGCAGCACGGCGTGCGCGCCGAAGACGGGGCCGTCGAGGTTGGCGCCCATGGCGCGGCGGTAGCGGTCGAGGTCGAAGTCCTCGCCGACGCCGCAGCCCGTCGCGACGCCGGCGTTGAGGAAGACGATGTCGACGCCGCCGCAGCGCTCGACGGCGAAGTCGACCATCGCGCGGTTGGCGTCGAGGTCGGAGACGTCGGTGGCGACGTAATGGCCGCCGACCCGCGCGGCGACCTCACGGCCGCCGGCCTCGTCGAGGTCGGCGACGACGACCTCCGCCCCGGCCTCGGCGAGCCGCAGCGCCGTCGCGCGCCCGAGCCCGCTGGCCCCGCCGGTGATCAGCGCGACCTTGTCGCGCAGCATCGCGTCCGCCATCACGCCACCTCGAGCACGAGCTTGCCCACGTTCTCGCCGCGGAAGAGCATCTGCAGGGTCTCCGGGAAGTCGTCGATGCTGCCCGTGACCACGTGCTCCTTGACCGCGATCCGCCCCTCGGCGATCCAGCCGGCGATCTCCCGCGCGGCCTCGCCGTAGCGCTTGGCGTAGTCGAACACGACGAAGCCCTCCATGCGGGCGCGGCGCACCAACAGCATCATGTAGTTGGACGGCCCGCGCATGCCGTCATCGTTGTTGTACTGGCTGATCGCCCCGCAGACGACCACGCGCGCGTGCATCGCCAGCCGGGTGAGGACGTCGTCGAGGATCTCGCCGCCGACGTTGTCGAAGTAGACGTCGACGCCGTCGGGCGCGTGCTCGCGCAGCGCCCGCTTGACGCCGCCGGCCCGGTAGTCGATCGCGGCGTCGAAGCCCAGCTCGCCGGTCAGCATCGCGCACTTCTCGGGGCCGCCCGCGATGCCGACCACGCGGCAGCCCTTGACCTTCGCGATCTGGCCGGCCATCGAGCCGACGGCGCCCGCGGCGCCGGAGACCACGACGGTGTCGCCCTCCTTCAGGGCGCCCACGTCGAGCAGCCCGAAGTACGCGGTCATGCCGGGCATGCCCAGCGCGCCGAGATAGGTCGACGGCGGCAGCTGCGACGTGTCGACCTTGAACGCGCCGGTGCCGTCGGAGACCACGCGCTCCTGCACCCCGAACGTGCCGACCACGTGGTCGCCGACCGCGAAGCCGGGGTGGTTGGAGGCGGTGACCTCGACCACGCTGCCGGCGCGCATGACCTCGTCGAGGCCCACCGGCGGCAGGTACGACGGCCGGTCGTCGAGCCAGCCGCGCATCGCGGGGTCCAGCGAGAGGCAGAGCGTGCGGGCGGCGAACTCGCCGTCGCCGGGCTCACGCGCCGGCTCGGTCACGTGCGCCCAGTCGGACGGCTGCACCTCGCCGCGGGGTCGCGCGGCGAGGCGGATCTGGCGGTTGGTCTCGGGCATGGAGGGCTCCGGTCGGGACGGTGGCGGGTACCGCGCGGTACCCGCGAGCCGGGACCCTATCCCGCGCACACCGCGTCACCCGCGCTCACGGCGTGTTCGCACCATCGGATGAACCACAAAGCGGGAGGAACCATGGATCGCAGGAGATGGGCGCCGCGGCTCGCCACGGCGCTGGTGACGGCGCTCGCGCTGCCGGCGGCCGCGCAGGCCGCCACGGCGCCGGCCGTGACGACCGGCGGGGCGGCGAACCGCACGCCCACGAGCGTGCGCCTGACCGGCACCGTCGACCCCAACGGGGCGCCGACGACCTACCAGTTCCAGTACGGCACGACGAGCGCCTACGGGGCGGTCACCGCCGAGCGGACCGTGACCGGCGACGGGAAGCGGACCGTCACCGTCGACGTCACCGGGCTGGCTCCGGCGACGAAGTACCACTACCGCCTGATCGCCCACAACGAGCGCGGGCTGCGGCGGGGCCGCCACCGCACGTTCAAGACGCGCATCCAGCCGCTGGGCGTGACGCTCACGGCGACGCCGAACCCGCTGCCCTTCGGCGGCACGACCACGCTGTCGGGCACGCTCACCGGCACGAACAGCGCCAACCGGCGCATCGTCCTCGAGAGCAACCCGTTCCCGTACACCCAGGGCTTCCAGCCTGTCGGCAACCAGCTCGTGACCGACGCGCAGGGCACCTTCTCGTTCGGCCTCCAGGCCGTGCCGTTCAACACGCAGTACCGCGTGGCGCTGCCCGAGAAGCCGGACGTCATCAGCCCGATCGTCGTGGTCAGCGTCACGCCGATCATCGGCACGGTCGTGTCGCGACGGCACCTCCACAAGGGCAGGCAGGTGACCTTCAAGGGCCGGATCCACCCCGCCCTCGACGGGACGCCGCTGGCCATCCAGCGCCGCCGGCGCGGCGAATGGGTGACGATCGCCGGCATGGCCGCCCACCACGGCGCCAGCTCGTACTCGCGCTACCGCAAGCGGATCCGGCTGGCCAAGAGCGGGCTCTACCGCGTCTACGCCGGCGTCTCGACCGGCAGCTACGTCCCGGCGACCGGTCGCGAGATCCGGTTCTACGTGGGGTAGCGCCCCCGGGGACGAGCGGAGCTCAGATCCGCGACGTCACCTCGGGGTCGGACATCGGCCCGGTGCCCAGCCGCATCCCGGCGGGCACCGCGCCGTAGCCGACCAGCTCCGGCGCCGGGATGAACTGCTCCGGGTAGCCGTACATGCCGTGCTCGGAGATGTCGAGGCCGGCGTTCTCCTCGGCCGCCGTGACGCGCAGCCCGTACGTCCGGCCGATGAGCCAGAACACCGCCGCCGACACGGTGAACGAGAACGTCACGACGACCGCGACGCCGATCAGCTGCGACCCGAGCTGGGCCGGCGACCCGGTCATCAGCAGGCCGCCGTGGCTGCCGGGGAGGTTGTGGGCCGCCAGCCGCGGCGCGGCGAACAGGCCGCAGGCCACTGCGCCCCAGACGCCCGCCAACCCGTGCGCGGCGAGCGCACCCACGGGGTCGTCGAGGTGGCGGTCGATGGCCAGCACGCCGAGGACGACGATCACGCCGGCGACCCCGCCGATGATCGGCGCGGCCCAGGGCTCCACGTAGCCCGCCGGGCCGGTGATCGCCACCAGCCCCGCGATCGCGCCGTTGCCGGCCATGCCGATGTCGAAGGTCCTGGTCTTCACGTACATGACGACCATCGCCGCGGCGACGCCCGCGCTGCCCGCCAGCTGCGTGATGACCGCGATCGTCCCGAAGCGCCCGTCGAGCGCGCTGAGCGTCGAGCCCGGGTTGAAGCCGAACCACCCCATCCAGATGATCAGCACGCCGAGCCCGAACAGCGGCATGTTGTGGCCGGGGATCGCCCGCGCGCGCCCGTCGGGCCCGTACTTGCCGCGCCGCGGGCCGAGTTGCAGCAGCACGGCGAGCGCGGCGGCCGCTGCGGTCACGTCGACGACGATCGAGCCCGCGAAGTCCTGCACGTGCACCGCGGAGGCCAGCCAGCCGCCGCCGAAGATCCAGTGCGCGACCGCCGGGTAGATGACCGTCGAGAAGACGATGGCGTAGAGCACGTAGACGCCGAACTTGATGCGCTCGAGCGTCGTGCCCCACACGATCGCCAGCGCCACGGCGCAGAAGACGAACTCGAAGAACCACAGCGTCTCGGCCGTCACGCCGTGCCGGCTGCTCGGGAAGGCGAGCGGGAAGTCGCCGGCGTGCGCGAGGAAGAAGCCGCTGGAGCCGAGCAGGTCGCCGCCGCCGCCGAACGCCAGCGCGAACCCGACGGCCCAGAAGCCCAGCGCGGCGACGGCGAAGTTCACGAGGATCTTCGCCACCACCGAGCCGGCGTTCTTGCCGCGCACGAAGCCGATCTCGAGCATGGCGAACCCGCCCTGCATGAACATGACGAGGATCGCGGCCACCATCACCCAGGCGGAGTTGAGCCCGACGTCGGCGCCGAGGCGGCCCGCGAAGCCGAGGCTGTCGGTGGCGGTGTCGGCCAGGATCATCGCGCCGGCCAGCATGCCGCCGGGCGGAGCATCGGTCATTCGCCCTGTGGACAAAGATCGACCGGGCGCGTTCGCCATCGGCGAGAGGCGGTGCGACGGCGCCCACCGGGTAGGTGCCTGGCCATGGACGTCGTCATCGCCGGAGGCCACGGGCAGATCGCCCTGCACCTGGAACGCCTGCTCGCCGAGCGCGGAGACCGCGTGCGCGGGCTCGTGCGCAACCCCGACCATGCCGCCGACCTGGAGGCGGCCGGGGCCGAGGCCGTGGTCTGCGACCTCGAGGAGCTCGACGCCGACGCGGTCGCCGACCTGATCGGCGACGCCGATGCGTTCGTGTTCGCCGCCGGCGCCGGGCCGGGGAGCGGCCCGCAGCGCAAGTGGACGGTCGACTACGCCGGCGCGGTGAAGGGCATGGCGGCCTGCCGGCGCAACGGCATCGACCGGTACGTGATGTCAGCTCGATGGGCGCCGACGCCGGCGCCGAGGACGACGGCGGCTTCGGCACCTACCTGCGGGCCAAGGGCCAGGCCGACCGCAAGCTCGAGGAGAGCGGGCTGGAGTTCACGATCGTGCGCCCCGGCGGGCTGACCGGCGACGCGCCGACCGGGCGCGTGCGGCTGGCGGCGTCGACCGGGCGGGGCGAGATCCCGCGCGCCGACGTGGCCGCCGTGCTGGCGGAGGCGCTGGCGCGGCCGGAGACCGCAGGCCTGACCTTCGAGGTGATCGGCGGGGACACGGCGATCGCCGACGCGGTGGCCGCGATCACCGCGCGCTGACAGTCGGCCCGCATTGCATAGCCGGTCTATGTAGACTGAGCTATGCAATGCCTGAGGCCACCGCTCCCACCACGCTCGCCGCCGACGTCGAGGACGCGGTCATGGCGCTCTGGCGCGGCCTGCTCCAGCACGTCGACGACGGGCTCAGCCGCACCAGCGCCTCCGTCCTGACGACGCTGTGCGACGGCCCGCGCCGCATCACCGAGCTGGCGACCGCGCAGTCGGTGGCGCAGCCGACGATGACGGTCGCCGTCCAGCGGCTCGAGGCCCGCGGCCTCGTGGTCCGCGAGCGCGATCCCCGCGACCGCCGCGCCACCAACGTGGCGATCACCGACCTCGGGCGCGAGACCCTCGCCCGCCGCCGCGCCACGCGTGCGGCGCTGCTCGACGAGCGCCTCGCCGCGCTCGACCCCGCCGCGCGCGAGGCGCTCACCGCCGCGCTCCCCGCGCTGCGCGCGTTGACCCCCTCCTCCTCCCCCGACCCGGACCCCCGATGACCCATCACTCCCCCTCCGGCAGCTCGATCCTCCACCAGCCGCGCTCCGTGTACGCCGTCGCGTTCGCCTGCGCGGTGGCGTTCATGGGCATCGGCCTGGTGGATCCGATCCTGCCCTCCATCGCCGAGAACCTCGACGCCAGCCACAGCCAGGTCGAGCTGCTGTTCACCAGCTACTTCGCGGTCATGGCCGTCGCCATGCTCGCCACCGGCTTCATCTCCAGCCGGATCGGCCCGCGCCGCACCATCCTCGCCGGGCTCGCGCTCGTCGTCCTCTTCGCCAGCCTCGCCGGCACGTCCGGCACCGTGGGCGAGCTCGTCGGCTTCCGCGGCGGCTGGGGCCTGGGCAACTCGCTGTTCACCGCGACGGCCCTGTCGGCGATCGTCGGCGCCGCCAGCGGCGGCGTCGGCAGCGCGATCATCCTCTACGAGGCCGCGCTCGGGCTCGGCCTGGCCAGCGGCCCGCTGCTCGGCGGCGAGCTGGGCGCGATCAGCTGGCGCGCGCCCTTCTTCGGCACCGCGGCGCTGATGGCCGTCGGCTTCATCGCCATCTGGGCCTTCCTCCAGGACCGCCCGGCCCCGCGCCGCCGGACGAGCTTCGCCGCGCCGCTCAAGGCGCTGCGCCACGGCGGGCTGCGGACGATCGCCTTCACCGCCCTGTTCTACAACTTCGGCTTCTTCACGCTGCTGGCCTTCGCGCCGTTCCCGCTGCACCTCGGCATCCACCAGCTCGGCTACGTGTTCTTCGGCTGGGGCGCGCTGCTGGCCGTCTTCTCGGTGTTCGTCGCGCCGCGGCTGCGGGCCCGCACCGGCACCACCGCGGCGCTCGCCGGGACGCTCGTCGCCTTCGCCGCGATCCTGCTGGCGATGGCGCTCGGCGTCGACTCGCAGGGCGTGCTCATCGGGTGCGTGCTGGGCGGCGGCGCGGTCATCGGCCTGGCCAACACGCTGCTCACCGAGGCGCTGATGCGCGTCGCGCCGGACATCGACCGCCCGGTCGCGTCGGCCGCGTACAGCTTCGTCCGGTTCGGCGGCGGCGCGCTCGCCCCGTGGCTGGCCGGCAAGCTCTCGGAGGCCGACGGCGCGCAGCTGCCGTTCTTCGTCGCCGCCGGCGTCGTGCTGACCGCCACCGCGCCGCTGCTGCTGGGCCGCGGCCTGATCCGCCATGTCGACGCCGACGAGACCGCCGCGCAGGCGCCGGCGGCGCCCGCGGCTCCCCGGCCGGCGGCCGCCCGGATGCCCGCCCCGCTGCTGCTGGCCGTCGACGCGTCCGCCGCCGCGGAGGCCGTGACCGCCGAGGCCGCGCGCGTGGCCGCCCTGCGCCACCGCCCCGTGCACGTCGTGCACGTGCAGGAGGTCGACGTCGTCGGCGAGGACGCCGTCGCGCTGGAGAGCGACGACCCCGCCCGCGCGGTGCTCGCCGCCCGCCTGGCGCAGCTGCGCCGCGCCGGCATCGAGGCCGACGGCGAGGTCCTCACCAGCGCGGGTCGCCACGCCGACGTCGCGCAGCGCATCGCCCGCCGCGCCGCGGACACCGGCGCCGAGGTGATCGTCGTCGGACGGCCCGCCGAGCCGGCGGCCCTCGGCCGCGACGTGACCGAGCTGGTGGCCCGTGACGCGGACGTCAACGTGCTCGTCGTCGCGTCGCGCGCGGTGCCCGCCGCCGCGTAGAGCGCACGACGGTGGCCGCGCCGATCGGGTAGGACCCGCGCCGTGCCCACCGACCTCTCGCTGCCGCCCGCCCTCCGGACCCTGCTGGAGGCGGGCGGCGGGCTCGTCCGGCGCTCCGCGAGCGGGCGGGTCGGGATGGCCCGGGCGCACGCGGTGATCGCCGCGGACGCCGTGCCCGTCGCGCTCGCCGCCCTCCCGCCCCGGCTGGCGGAGGCCCGCGAGACGGCGTGCACGCCCATGCGCCTGCGCGACGTCGAGCGCATCCTGGGCGAGGCGTGGGACGCCGCTCCCGGATCGGTCCTCGACGAGCTCGATCCGGAGCCGCTCGCGGTCACTCCCGCGGCGCAGGTCCATCGCGGCGCCCGCGACGGCGCGGCGGTGGCCATCAAGGTCCGCCGCCCGGGCCTGGCGAGCGCCGTGCGCTCCGACCTCGCGCTGCTCGACGCGCTCGCCGCGCCGCTGCGCCAGGTCTTCCGCGCGATGGACGCCGGCGGCGTGCTCCGCGCGGCGCGGACGATGGCGCTCGACGAGCTCGACCTCGAGCACGAGGCCTCGACCCAGCGCCGGGTCCGGCGGCTGCTGCGCGCCGTCGACGGCCTCGTCGTGCCGGCGCCCGATCTCGCGCTGAGCGCCGAGGACGTGCTGGTCACCGAGCTGCTCGACGGCCCGACCCTGGCTGACGGCGCGCGTCCGGCCGATCCCGCGGCGGCCGCCCGCGCCCTCGTCACGGCGCACGTGCGGACCGCGCGCGCCGGCCTCGTGCTGACCGATGCGCGGCCCGGCCACGTCGTCGTGCTCGGCGACGGGCGGATCGGCCTGCTGGGCACCGGTGTGGCGCAGCCCGTCGACGGCGAGCGCGTGGGCATCGCGCTGGAGGCGCTCGCCGCTCTGCGCGGCGGCGACCAGGACCTGTTCGCCGCGATCGTCGCCGAGCACCTGGAGCTCCTGCCGCTCGACGCCGCGCTGAAGGCCTACGCGCTCGCGGTCGCCGTCGCCGGCGACGCGCTCGCCGGGCCCGCGGCGCTCGACGGGCCGGCGCTGGCCGAGGTCGGCGAGCGCGCGCTGGCGCACCTGGGCGGCGGGCTCGAGCTGGCCGCGGTGGCCACGCCGGCCGCGGGCGACCTGGCCGTGGGCCGCTCGCTCGGCCAGCTGGCCGCGGTGCTGTCGCGGCTCGGGATCGCCGAGGACTGGCCGGCCCTGGTGCTGGCGGCGGAGTAGCCGGCTCAGCCGCGCGACGACGCCGAGACCTCGAGCTCCGGCTCGTCGGCCGGCCGCCAGCCGGGGCCGTGGAGCGCGAGGCCGGCCTTCGTCCGCCACGAGCGCGCGCGCCGGATGTCGGCCCAGAGGTCGACGTACTCGTGGAAGGCGACCCGGACCGGGTTGTAGGTCTCGATGTCGGTGGTCAGGCCGTAGCGGACGCGCTCGCGCTCGCCGGCGAAGGTCCCGAACAGGCGGTCCCAGACGATGAGGATGCCGCCGTAGTTCTTGTCGAGGTACTGCTCGTTGGAGCCGTGGTGGACGCGATGGTGCGACGGCGTGTTGAGCACCGCCTCCAGCGGCCACGGCAGCCGGCCGATCCGCTCGGTGTGGATCCAGAACTGGTAGATGAGCGACCACGCCTGCGCGAGGAAGACCATCCACGGCGCGAAGCCGATCAGCGGCATCCACAGCCAGAACGGCGCGTAGGTCATGGGCACCCAGGTCTGGCGCAGCGCCGTGCTGAGGTTGTAGTGGCGGCTGGAGTGGTGGACGACGTGGCTGGCCCAGAACACGCGGCTCTCGTGCGAGACGCGGTGGAACCAGTAGTAGGACAGGTCGTCGGCGAGGAAGAGCAGGACCCAGACCCACCAGGCGCCGGTCGGCAGGTGCCACGGCGCCAGCTCGTAGAGCCCGGCGTAGGCGGCCAGCACGGCGAACTTCCACACGACGTTGATCGTCACGTTGCCCATGCCCATGGCCAGCGACGTGCGCGTGTCGCGCAGCTCGTAGCCGATCAGCCCGTCGGCCTCGAGGTGCTTGTACGACAGCGCCTCGACGACCAGCAGCAGGACGAAGAACGGGATCGCGTAGTAGAGGACCTCGGCCATGGTGGGCGGCTCCTTACTCCTCGGGGATCGAGCGGTCGAGCAGCCTGCGCGCGGCCGCGTGGGCCTCGTCGCCGTCGCCGGCGGCGATGGCGCGGGCGAGCACGCGGACGGCCTCGTGGTCAGCGACCTCGTCGCCGACCACGGAGGCGTCGAAGGACAGGACGCGCTGACCGGCCACGAGCGTGTTGAGGGCCAGGCGGTAGGCGAGGTTGCCCGAGCCCTCGACGACGAGGTCCCAGAGGACGTCGTACTCGGCGGTGCGGGCGACCGGGCTGTCGGCGGCGGCGAGCGACTCCGCCCGCGCGTGGACGGCGGCGCGCAGCGCGGCGTCGGCCCGCTGCGCGCACAGCCGCGCCGCGTCGGCGCCCACCGAGGCACGCATCTCCAGCGTGGCGCGCACGAGCCCGAGCTCGGGCGGCGCCTCGCCGTCGGCGGCCAGCGCGAGGAGCAGGTCGAGCCCGCCGTGGCGGCGCCAGTCGCGCACGCGCGTCGCGCCGCCCTGGCTGATGGAGACCAGCCGCGCCTGCTGCAGGCGCTTGAGCGCCTCCCGCACCGCGTGCCGGCTGGCGCCGAGCTCGTCGCTGAGCTGGCGCTCGGAGGGCAGCGGGTCGCCGGGCGCGTAGGCGCCGGCGAGGATGGCGGCGCGCAGCTGCGCGTGGATCTGCGAGGAGCGCGTCGCGACTGGTCCAACCAGTTGCACAGACTGGTTCTACCAGACGGCTCGCGCTCCCGGCAAGGCGGCGCGCGGACATGGGCGGCGCGCACGCGTGCGATCCAGGGGTTCGCATGGAACCCCTCGATCGCCCGCATGCCCGCCGCCCGCGCTGACCCCCACCTGTTCGGTGGGGCGGGCGCGCGGCTCCGCTGGGTACCTTGGGGGTGTGCTGATGCGCGTCGTCCGGATCTGGATCCCGGTCGCCATCCTGGTGGCCGGGGTGGCGCTCGTCATCGCCCGTGGCGGCGACGAGACGTCCTTCGAGGGCGCGGCCGCCCTCTGGGGCGCCGGGCTCAGCGTGGCGCTGCTCAACTGGCTGCACCGCATGGGCGTCGCCGGCGACCGGGCCCGCGAGGACGAGGACGAGGCGCGCGCCTACTTCCAGCGCCACGGCCACTGGCCGGACGAATCGCCACCGGAGCGGCGCTGATGCCTGTCGGCACGACGACCACGCTGCGTCCGAACGGCCCAGAAGCCGTTTAACGGAGCGGAGCCATGCTGCACGACGCCCTTCGCACCGCCGACCACGCCATCGGGCTCCTGGTCCACCGTGCCGCGAGCGTCGACCCGGTCCTCGCAGGGCTCGGCGTCGTGCTGTACCTCATCGCCCAGGCCGTGCGCACCCGCGGCTGGCACACGATCCTGCGCAGCGCCTATCCCGACGCCCACGAGCTCAAGCCGCGGCACACGATGGCCGCCTACCTGGCCGGGGCGGGCCTCAACGGGGTCATCCCCGCCCGCGGCGGCGACATCGTCAAGCTCTGGCTGCTGCACCGGCGCATCGAGGGCGCCCGCTACCCCACGCTGGCCGCGACCTTCCTGCCCGAGACGCTGTTCGAGACCGTTTTCGGGACGGCGCTCGTCGTCTGGGCGCTGGCCCAGGGCTTCCTCCCCGTCCCGACGTCCTCGGGCGAGATGCCGCACGTCGACGTCACGCTGATCCTCGAGCATCCCTTCATCTCCACGGCTGCCGCGGTCGGCGCCGTGGTGCTGGCCGTGGTCGTCTACCGGCTGAGCCGCCGGCGGATCGCCGACCTCGCCGCCCGCCTGCGCCAGGGCGTCGCCATCCTGCACCAGCCGCGCCGGTTCGTCCTGGGCGTGGCCTCCTGGCAGGCGCTCGGCCGCCTGATCCGGCTGGCCTCGCTGGCGGCGTTCATGGCCGCGTTCTCGCTGCCGGTGACGTCGGCGACGGTCGTGCTCGTCATGGCCGCGCAGGGCGGCGGGCGGATCATCCCGCTGGCGCCCGCCAGCGCCGGGCTGCGCCTGGCGATGCTCAGCTACGGGTTCGTCGAGACGACCGGCCAGGCCGTCGACATCGCGGCGATCACGACGTTCACCTTCGGCGTCGGCGCGCTGCTCATGCTCGCCGGGCTGATCGTCGGCATGGCGGCGCTCGGCGCCGAGCTGGAGACGTCGTCGCCGCGCCAGGCCCTGACCGCCGCTCGCGAGGCCGTGGCCCGCCACCGCCGCGCGAGCGCCGCGGCGGCGGCGGAGGCCGAGGCGCCTACTTGATCAGCACCGGCGTGCCGACCGGCACGCGCGGATAGAGGTCGACGACGTCGCTGACGTGCATGCGGATGCAGCCGTGCGACGCGGCGCTGCCGATCGAGGCGTCCTCGCCGGTGCCGTGGATCCCGACGCCGTTGACGATCCCCATCCAGCGCGCCTTCAGGGGGTTCGCGGCCGACCCGCCCTCCACCGTCGTCCCCTGCAGCTCGCCGGCCCACGGGCTGTTGGGCACCGACCACACGGGGTCGACCTGCTTGTTGACGATCGAGTACAGGCCCGAGGGCGTCGGATAGGCCGGCTGGCCGACGGCCACCGAGTAGCGCCTGGAGATCTTCAGCCACTTGAAGAGGCGCAGCGTGAAGTGCGCCTTGTCGACAGTGATGACGGTCGAGTACTGGCGGCGGATGTCGTTGTAGTTGACCGGCGGGTAGACCGGCCCGAGCTTGGTGCGGTACGCGCGCTGGGCGGCGGCCGGATCGTCGAGGGCGCGATCGATGATCCGCGCCAGACCCGTCTCGTGCAGCGCCTTGCCGACCTTCGCGTGGCGCACGTGCATATGGCGCAGCGTGATCCGGATCTTGGCGTCGCGCGCGGGCCGGTTGACCTTCTTGGCGACCCTGTGCAGCCACCGGCGCACGGCGCGGCGATGGTGGGTCAGCTTCACCGGCACCTCACCCGGTGCCGTGGCGCGGACGGCGCGCTTGGCCGTCGTCAGGGCGTCGAGGTCGAGCTTGGACGTCTTGGCCCGCAGCGCGAACCGGCGGTGGCCGACGCGCAGCACGAACGGGCGCCGCACGCGCGGGCCGATGGTCGCCTCGAGCCGGGTCTGGGCCTCGGCCAGCGTGGCGCCGGAGAGGTCGACGCCGCCGGCGCTCACGCCGTCGGGGACCGTGGGCTCCGGAGCCGGCAGCGTCGGCGCCGGCGTGGGCGACGACGTCGGCGGGGTCGCGGGGGCCGGGTCGGCCGCCGACGCGGCGGCCGGTGCCGCGCCGAGAGCGGCGACGACCAGCACGACGAGAGCACGGGCGCGCTTCATGGCGAGCGAGGGTAGCGGCGCCCGATCGCGGCGCGCGCAACCCCGGTTGCCGCGTCAGGCCGCCGCGGCGAGCGACGGGTCGCGGGCGTGGCGCGCGAAGAACTCGTCGATCGCGTGCCAGGTGGTGCGCGCGGCGCTGCGTCCGGCGAGCACGCCGAGATGGCCGCCCGGCGCGGTCTTCAGCTGCACCTCGGGCGCGCCGACCAGCAGCTGCCCGACGTGGTGCACCGCGGCCGGCGGCGCGAGGGTGTCGCCCTGCCCCGCCACCGCGAGCACCGGGACGGCCACGTCCGCAAGGTCGATGTCGCGGCCGCCCAGCCGCAGATGGCCGTCGGCGAGGTCGTTGACGCGGAAGAACCGGTGGTAGAGCTGCCCCATGGTGCGCCCCGGATAGGCGTGCATGTTGTCCGTGAAGTCGTCGACGGCCTCCATCTGCGCGAGCGCGTCGCGGTCGTGGAGGTTGGCCAGCAGCATCACCGGCTTCGTCACGTGCTTGTCGAGCGCGCTCAGCTGGAACGCGCGCTTGACCAGCGGCGCCGGCGCCCCGCCCAGGGCCCGGTAGACCGCGGTGCCGACGACGCCGTTGGTGAGGTTGGCCAGGCCGCGCAGCGCCGCGAACAGCCGCAGCTCGCGGAAGTCGAACGGGCTGGCCACGGCGGCGATCGCGTTGACCGGCAGCGTGCCGTCGGCGGCCATCGCCAGCAGCGCCATGATGCCGCCCAGGCACCAGCCGACGACCTGCACGGGCCGCCCGCCGGCCTCGGCGGAGGTGGCGCGGATCGCCGACGGGAGGACGTCGTGGACCCAGTGCTCGAGCCCGAGCTCGCGGTCGGAGAAGCCGATCGGCCCGTAGTCGACGAGGTAGGTGTCGTGGCCGGCGGCGAGCAGGTGCTCGGCCATCGAGCACCCCCGGCGCAGGTCGAAGCACGTCGACGGCGCCGCCAGCGGCGGCACGAGCAGCACCGGCAGCTCCCGGCCGCCGCGCTCGCCGGGCAGGTACTGGAAGAGCGTCCCCTGCGGCGCCTCGCGCACGATCCGCGCCGGCGTGCGCCGCAGGTCGGCCACGCCGCCGCGGACGAGCAGGTCGAAGGCGTTGGCGGCGCCGTGGGCCAGCAGCTCGGGTGACGGGATCGGCAGCATGGTCGGTGCGCGCGGCGGTCCGCGCGGCCGCTATGGATAGCGCACGCCGGTCATCCGCGCGGCCCGTGCTGGACGAAGTCGCGGCGGTGGACCGTGAAGAGCGCAGTGACCGCGCCTGCGAACGCCACGATCGCGGCGATCACCAGGATCTCGTTCAGGGCGCTCGTGTACCCGGCCGCGAACGCGTGGTGCGCCGGGCCGAGGACGGATGGATCGCCCTGCGCCAGCACCTGCGCCGGCGGCAGGCGCGCGCCGCCGGCGCCACCCGGCAGCGCGTCGGCGACGTCGCCCCGCACCGACGACTGGAAGACGGCGCCCAGCCCCGCGATGCCGGTGGCGATGCCGACCTGCCGGAAGGTGTTGTTGATGCCGGCGGCCATCCCCGTGCGCCGCGGGTCCACGACGCCGACGGCCGTCGAGGCGATCGCCGGGTTGGTCAGCCCGATCCCGGCCCCGGCGATGATGAAGCCGGCCAGCAGGGCGGTCCACTGCGACGACGCGTCCAGCCCGCTCATCAGCACCAGCCCGACGCCGACGCAGCCGAGCCCGGCGGTCATCAGGAAGCGCACGGGAACGCGCTCGGTCAGGTTGCCCGAGATCGCCGCGCAGACGAACGACAGCACGGTGACCGGCAGGAAGCGCAGGCCGGCCTGCAGCGGCGAGTAGCCCAGCGTGTTCTGCATGTAGAGCGTCAGGTACAGGAACATGGAGAACATCGACGCCGACAGGCAGAAGGCGGCGACCGACACCCCGGCGAACGCCGGCTTGCGGAAGAGCGTCAGGTCGAGCATCGGCCGCTCCTGGCGCCGCTCGACGACGACGAACAGCGCCAGCAGGACCACCGCGGCGGCCAGCAGCGCGACGATCAGCGTGCTGCCCCAGCCCTGGGCGTTGCTGCGCACGAGCGCGAAGACCAGGGCGAACAGCGCGGCCGAGAACGTCACGAGGCCGGCCCAGTCGATCCGCCCGGCGTGCGGGTCGCGGGTCTCGCGGACGGTCCGCAGCGTCACGGCGATCGCCGCCGCGCCGACCGGCAGGTTGACGAAGAAGATCGACTGCCAGCTGACGTGCTCGACCAGCACGCCGCCGACCAGCGGGCCGACCGCCACCGAGGCGCCGGTCGTGGCGCCCCAGACGCCGAGCGCGGTCCCGCGCTCGCGCCCGGTGAAGGCGGCGGCCAGCAGCGCCAGCGACGTCGCGAACATGGCCGCGCCGCCGACGCCCTGCAGCGCGCGCGAGGCGTCGAGGAACCCCGGCGAGGTCGACAGCCCGCAGAGCAGCGACGCGAACGTGAACAGGCCCAGGCCGGCGACGAAGACTCGACGGCGGCCGAGGCGGTCGGCCAGCGAGCCGGCCGTGAGCATGAACGACGCCAGCGTCAGCGCATAGGCGTCGACCACCCACTGCAGGTCCTCGAACGAGGCCTGCAGGTCGTCGCGGATGACGGGCAGCGCGACGTTGACGATCGTGATGTCCAGCAGCAGCATGAACGTCGCCACGCAGACGGCGGCGAGCGTCCACCAGCGCTTGGGGTCCGGCTCGTCGTGGGCGCCCACCGCGGGACGCGCGGTGCCGGTCGCCTCGGTCATGCCCGGCCGTAGACGGGGACGTGGGCGCCGCTGGTCGCCGCGGCGGCCTCGGAGCACAGGAAGCGGATGACCTGCGCGATCTCCGACGGCGCGACCCAGCGATCGTGGTCGGCGTCCGGCATCGCGGCGCGGTTGCCGGGCGTGTCGATCACCGACGGCAGCACCGCGTTGACGCGGATGCCGTCGTCGCGGTACTCGGCGTCGAGCGCGTCGACGAACGCGAGCACGGCCGCCTTCGCGGTGATGTAGCCGGCCGCCCCGGAGAACGGCCGCAGCGCGGCGCGCGAGGAGACGCAGACGACGGCGCCCCGGCCGGCGGCGAGCATCGCGGGGAGCGCCGCGGCGGTCATCAGGTAGCCGGGCCGCAGGTTCAGCCGCAGCTGCGCCTCGAACGCCTCGACCGGCGTCTCGTGCACGCGGCCGGGGGCGTGGAAGCCGCCGACGAGGTTCACCACCGCGCCGACGCCCTCCCCGGCCTCCCTCGCCACGCGGGCCACGTCGCCGGGGTCGGTGAGGTCGGCCTCGACGAGGCTGACGCCCTCGCGCTCGGCGCTGCCGGCCGAGCCCGGCTCCACGGGCACGACGACGCGCCAGCCGTCGGCGGCCATGGCCTCGGTCACGGCCACGCCCAGCCCGCCGGCCCCTCCGGTGACGATCGCGGTGCGCTCCATGCGCGTACTGTCGCGCATGCCGGAGACGGGCGCGAGGGCCTGTCACGAGGTCGTGCGGCACCCGCGGCGCGAACGCCGCACGAGCCCGGTCCGTCCGCGTGCCGTGTCACCTTGCCGCCGTGCTCGTCCGCGACCTCCAGCACGGCGCCGACATCGACCAGGTGCTCCTCGTCCGCCAGGCCGAGAGCCGGCGCAGGCGCGACGGCGGCGAGTTCCTGAAGCTCGTCCTCGGCGACCGCACCGGCGGCGTCACGGCGATGATCTGGGAGGACGTCGCCCGCGCCGGGGAGCTCTGCCGCGCGGGCTCTCCCGTCCACGTCGTCGGGCGCTTCGAGGTCCACCAGCGCTGGGGCGCCCAGATCGCCATCCAGGAGCTGCGCCCCGCCATCGACGGCACCTACGCGCCGGCCGACCTGCACGACGGCCCGCCGCAGGAGGTGGACCACATGGAGGCGGGGCTGCGCGAGCTGGTCGACACGATCCAGAACCCGCACCTGCGCCGGTTGCTCGACGGCTTCTTCGGCGAGGGCTCCGAGACGTGGGCGCTGTACCGGATCGCCCCGGCGGCCAAGCTCTACCACCAGGCCTACGTCCACGGCCTGCTGGAGCACTGCCTCACCGTCGCGCAGGCCGTCAGCGCGATCAGCGCGACGTTCCCCGGCATCGACCGCGACGTCGCGGTCACGGGAGCGCTGCTGCACGACATCGGCAAGCTCGAGGCCTACACCTGCGACGCGCCCATCGACATGACCGACGACGGGCGCCTGCAGGGCGAGATCCCGCTCGGCTACTACCGCGTCCGGCGCCAGATCGAGGAGCTCCCGGGCTTCCCGCAGGAGCTGGCGCGCAGCGTCCTGCACATCATCCTCGCCCACCACGGCGCGCTGGAGTTCGGGTCGCCGGTCGTGCCCTGCACGCGCGAGGCGACGCTCGTGCACATGATCGACAACCTCGGCGGGCGCCTCGGCTCGTTCGACCGGCTCGAGAAGGAGCTGGCGCCCGGGGCGTCCTGGTCGGGGTTCGACCGCGCGCTCGGGTCCGGGGCCTACTTCGGCTCGATCACCGCCGAGGACCGCCGCGGCCAGGCCGAGGCGGCCTGACGGGCATCAGCCCGCCGGCGGGTCCTCGCGCGCCAGCCGGTCCTCGCGCTCGTCGTCGAGGATGCCCTTCATCTCCTGGCTGGCGTTGAGGATCCGGGCGAGGAACTCGCTGCGGCGCCCCTCGTCGAGGCCCGCGCCGCCGCGGCTCAGCAGCTCCGCGAACCCCTGCACGATCGTCAGTGGCGTGCGCAGGTCGTGGACGAGCTGGGTGAGCCGCTCGAGCGGGTCCTCCGGCCACGCGCCGTCGGTGCGCATCAATCGTCGCGGGAGGAGTCCAGGGCGATCTCGCCCCGCTCGAGCGCGATGGCGATCGCGTGGACGCGGTTGCGCGCCTGGAGCTTGCGGATCACGTTGCGGACGTGGGTGCGGACGGTCTCGACCGACACGCTGATCTGGTCCCCGATGGCCTCCGCGGTCATGCCCTCGGCCATGAGGTGCATGATCTCGCGCTCGCGCGGCGACAGCTGCGGCACGTGCGCGGTCGCCCGCGGCGACAGGAGGATCCGGTCCAGGCGCGGGTCCACGTACGAGCCGCCCTCGGCGACGCGCTCGATCGCCGCCAGCAGCTCGTCCATCGAGCCGGCCTTCAGCGCGTAGCCGCGCGCGCCGGAGTCCAGGCCGTCGTAGAGCAGCTCGGCATCCGCGTCCCCCGTGTAGAGGATGACGCCGAGGTCCGGCCGGCGGGACAGCAGCTCGCGCGTGAGGTCGATCCCGCTGCCGTCGGGCAGCTGGATGTCGACGATCGCGACGTCGGGCTCCGCGTGGTCGACGAGGTCCACGCCCGCGGCGACGTTGCCGGCCGCGCCGACGACCTCCAGCCCGCCGTGCGTGAGCAGCGCGGCCAGCCCCTCCCGCAGCGCCTCATGGTCGTCGACGATCACGAGCTTCGTCATCGGGGTCGAACCGTACACCGCCCCCGCGGCCCACGGCACCGCATGCCGTCCGCGGAGCCGGGTCCGGGTCCGCACCGAATCTGCGGAAAGAGCGCGGGAAGTCCTGCAACGAACGGCCCATCACGCAACCGGTGCCCGTATCGTCGTGCGGAATATGGCGAAGGACACCGAGAAGCTCATCCGGCAGCTCTCGCTCATCTCGTACCTGATGGCCGAGCGGCGGCCGGTCACCGCGTTGGAGATCCGACGCGACGTGGAGGGCTACAGCGGGATGAACGAGGACGCCTTCGCTCGCCGCTTCTACGCCGACCGCGCCGAGCTCGAGTCGCTCGGCATCCAGCTGACCGTCGACAAGCCCGCCGACGGCGTCGCCGAGCAGGAGAACTACTCGCTGCGCCCGGAGAACTTCCACCTCCCGGCGATCGCCTTCACCGACGAGGAGCTGGCCAGCCTGCAGTTCGCGCTGACGCTGCTCGACGGCGAGTTCGCCTACGCCGAGCCGCTGCGGCTCGCGCTCCAGCAGATCTCCTGGGGCCGCCCGAGCCCGCTGCGCGCGCCCGACCAGGGTTCGATCGCCCTCGGCATCACCGCGTCGGCCGGCGGCCACGACCTCTCGCAGCGGCTGGCCAAGATCGAGACGGCGATCTTCCGCAACAAGACGATCACGTTCGACTACTACACGATGGAGCGCGACGCGGTCGGCGCGCGCAAGGTGGACCCGTACCACCTGCTCTTCCAGGGCGGGCAGTTCTACCTCCTCGGCCGCTCCCACGAGCGCGACGCGATCCGCGTGTTCCGGCTCTCGCGCATCCGTGGCAAGGTGGCCTACGCGACGAAGGCCGAGCACGACTTCAAGCGCCCCGCCGACTTCGACCCGCGCGCGTACGCGTCCCGCGCGGACTGGCAGTTCGGCGAGCCGCAGGGCGTCGCGGAGGTCTGGATCTCCGAGCGCATCGCCTGGCAGGTCGAGCGGCACTTCGGCCGCTTCGGCCTCGTCCGCCCCGCCGGGGCGCCGAACGCCGAGGGCGAGACGTGGGGCCTGCCCGAGACCGGCGACGTCGTGTTCGCCACCGAGTACGCGTCGGTGCGCCAGCTCGCCGCCTGGGTGCTGCGGCTCGGCGAGCACGCCCGCGTGCTCGGCCCGGCGGAGCTCGTGCGCGACGTCGCCGAGCGCGTCGAGCGCCTCCACGCCCTGCACGCCGGCGAGCTGGAGCTGGCCGAGCCGATCCCCGCCGGCGAGGACGGCGACGGCGCCGACACGGGCGGCGGCGCGCGGCGCGAGACGGCCATCCGCCCGGAGCGCTTCGCCCGGCTGGTGACGCTGGCCAGCATCCTCATCGACGCCGGCCGCGCCAACCGGCTGCTGCGCGTCGACGAGGTCTGCGAGGCGCTCCAGGTCTCCGACGCCGAGCTGCGCGAGGACGTCAACGTCCTCAACGTCGTGAACTTCGGCGGCGGGTCGTACGTGCTCTACGCCGAGGTCCACGACGACGGGACGATCGAGGTCGACCCCGAGCCCTACTCGGACAACTTCGCCCGGCCGGCGCGCCTGCTGCCCGTGGAGGCCAAGGCGCTGGTGGCGGCGATCGACCTCATCGGCGACCACCTGCCCGAGGGCGCCCTGACCTCCGCGCGCGAGAAGATCGTCGCGGCGCTGGGCGCCGACCCGATGGAGCAGGGCCTGCAGGTCGCCTCGGGCACCGGCGACGACTCCAAGATCGCGCGCGTCGTCTCGCGGGCGATCGCCGCGTCGCGCCTGCTGCGGCTCGAGTACTACAAGGCCAACGAGGACGAGTTCTCCGAGCGCCTCGTGGAGCCCTATGCGCTGATCAACGGGCGCGAGGGCTGGTACGTCGCCTCGTTCGACCCCGAGAAGCAGGACGTCCGGCACTTCCGCCTCGACCGCGTCAAGACGGCCGAGGTCACCGACCAGGCCTTCACCCCGCGCCCGGAGGTCGACCCGGCGTCCGACGTCGAGGGCTGGCCGCGGACCGGCGAGGTCGAGGCGTCGCGGATCGCCCGCGTGTGGATCTCCCCCGGCCGTGCGCGCTGGTCGCGCGAGCAGCGCCGCGTCGCCCAGGAGCTGGCCGACGGGTCGGTGATCGTCGAGCTGCCGTACAAGGGCACCGACTGGCTGGTCCGCGAGGTGCTCGCCGAGGCCGGCGACGCCGCGGTCCTCTCGCCGCCCGAGGTGCGCGACGCCGTGCGCGCGGCCGTCGAGCGGCTGCGCCTGGCCATCCGGTGAGGCGCGGCCCGCGCGCGGCGGCCGTTCATCGCTAGCCTCCCGCGCCGGTGAGTCGTCGCGCGCAGATCACCATGTCGGACGCCGAGGTGCTCGCGTTCCTCGCTGAGGAGCGCGTGATGACGTGCGCCACCATGGGCCCGCGCGGCTGGCCGCACCTGATGCCGCTCTGGTACGTCGTCCGCGACGAGCGGCTCTGGGCCTGGACCTACGCCCGCTCGCAGAAGGCCGTCAACCTGGAGCGCGATCCGCGCGCCACCGTCCAGGTCGAGGCCGGCCGCGACCAGTACCCCGAGCTGCGCGGCGTGATGCTGGAGACCGACGTCCGGCTGCACCGCGACATCGAGGCCGTCACCGCGCTGGGCCTGGAGATCTTCCGCCGCTACACCGGCGGCGACGCCGGCGAGCTCGCCCCCGAGGTGGAGGCGATGGTGCGCGCCCAGGCGGCCAAGCGCGTCGGCATGGAGTTCGTCGAGCGCCACCGCGCGACGTGGGACCACAGGAAGCTGGGGAACGTCTACTGATGCAGCAGCTGAAGGGCTTGATCCTCTCCGGAGGCAAGGGCACGCGCCTGCGCCCGATCACCCACACCAGCGCCAAGCAGCTGGTGCCGGTCGCCAACCGGCCGGTGCTGTTCTACGGGATCGAGGCGATGGCCCACGCGGGCATCGAGGACATCGGGATCATCATCGCGCCGGAGACGGGCGACGAGATCAAGGCCGTGGTCGGCGACGGCAGCGCCTTCGGCGTGCGGATCACCTACATCCTGCAGGACGAGCCCGCCGGGCTCGCCCACGCGGTCCTGACCGCCGAGCCGTTCCTCGGCGACGCGCCGTTCGTGATGTACCTCGGCGACAACCTGCTGCAGGGCGGGATCGACGACCTCGTCGCGGCGTTCACCGAGCACGAGCCCGACGCCCTGATCCTGCTGACGCCGGTCGCCGACCCCGAGCACTACGGCGTCGCCGAGCTCGAGGACGGCCGCGTCGTCGCGCTCGCCGAGAAGCCGCCGGAGCCCAAGACGAACCTGGCGCTCGTCGGCGTCTACATGTTCACGCCGCTGATCCACGACGCGGCCCGCGCGATCGAGCCGTCGGCGCGCGGCGAGCTGGAGATCACGGACGCCATCCAGCACCTCGTCGACACCGACCGCCGCGTCGAGCCCCACGTCGTGCAGGGCTGGTGGAAGGACACCGGCCGCCTCGACGACATGCTCGAGGCCAACCGGCTGATCCTCGACCGGCTCGAGCACCGCGTCGAGGGCGAGCTCATCGACTCGCAGGTCGAGGGCCGCGTGGTGATCGAGCCTGGCGCCCGCCTGGAGCGCGCCACGGTCCGCGGGCCGGCGATCATCGGCGCCGGCGCGCAGCTGACCGACTGCTACATCGGCCCGTACACGGCGATCGGCGAGGGCTGCGCCGTGGAGGGCGCCGAGGTCGAGCACTCGATCCTGCTGGCGGGCTCGGCCGTGCGCCACCTCGACGGCCGCATGGAGTCGTCGCTGCTGGGCCGCAACGTGACGATCGCCCGCGGCGACCGCCAGCCACGCGCGTACCGGTTCATGGTGGGCGACAACTCCGAGATCGGCATCTTGTAGACCATGGACGAACGGCGAAGCGGTCTCTGCTGCTCTGAAGACGGAGCCGTGAGGACGGGAGCGAAGCGGTGTCGGCGAGCCGGAGCAGGCGCATGAAGCTCCTCGTCACCGGCGCGGCCGGCATGCTCGGCCACCGCGTCGTCGCCGACGCCCGGGGCCGCGGCTGGGACGTCACGGGGATCGACCTGGCCGACGCCGACCTGACCGACGCCGAGCAGGCGCTGCGCGCGGTCGCCGACGCGCGGCCCGACGCGATCGTGCACTGCGCGGCGTGGACCGACGTCGACGGCGCCGAGGAGCGCGAGGAGGCGGCGATGGACGTCAACGGCCGTGCCTCGGAGAACCTCGCCCGCGCGGCCGCGGAGCACGGGGTGCGCCTCGTCGCGGTCTCGACCGACTACGTCTTCGACGGCCGGCTGCGGGAGCGCCCCTACGTCGAGTCCGACCCGACCTCGCCGCTGGGCGCCTACGGGCGGACCAAGCTGGCCGGCGAGGAGGCGATCCGCGCCATCGCCCCCGACCACGCGATCGCCCGCACCGCGTGGCTGTTCGGCGTCGGCGGCAAGAGCTTCCCGGACACCATGCTCCGGCTGGCGGCCGACCGCGACGCTGTCGCCGTGGTCACCGACCAGGTCGGGTCCCCCACCTGGACCGGCCACCTGTCGCCCGCGCTGCTCGACCTCGCCGCGAGCGGCGCGACCGGCATCTTCCACACCGCCGGCTCCGGCCAGTGCTCGTGGCACGAGCTGACCGTCGAGCTGTACCGCGCCGCCGGCGTCCGCTGCCGCGTCGACGAGACGACCGCCGCCGAGTTCCGCCGGCCGGCCCCGCGCCCGGCGTGGAGCGTTCTGGCGACCGAGCGCACCGACTGCCCGATCCTTCCGCCGTGGCAGGACGGCGTCGAGGGCTACCTCAAGGAGAGAACCGCATCATGAAGCTGCTCGTCTGCGGCGGAGCCGGGTTCATCGGCTCCAACTTCGTGCGCCAGCGCGTGCGCGACCACGGCGACGAGGTCGTCGTGCTCGACAAGCTCACCTACGCCGGGCGGCGCGAGAACCTCCAGGACCTCGGCGACGCCGTCACGCTCGTCCACGGCGCGATCGAGGATCCCGAGAAGGCCGCCGAGGCGATGGGCGACGGCGTCGAGGCCGTCGTGAACTTCGCCGCCGAGACGCACGTCGACCGCTCGATCAGCGGCCCGGACGCCTTCGTCGAGACCAACGTCCGCGGCTCGCTGGTGCTGCTCGAGGCAGCGCGCGAGCGCGGCGTCGCCCGCTACGTGCAGATCTCCACCGACGAGGTGTACGGGTCGATCGAGGAGGGCTCCTTCACCGAGGAGTCGCCGATCGTGCCGTCGTCGCCCTACAGCGCCTCCAAGGCCGGCGCCGACCTGCTGGTCCAGAGCTACTTCCACACCTACGGGCTGGAGACCGTGATCTGCCGCGGCTCCAACAACTACGGGCCGTACCAGTACCCCGAGAAGCTGATCCCGCTGATGGTGCTCAACGCGCTGCACGGCGACAAGCTGCCGGTCTACGGCGACGGCCTCAACGTGCGCAACTGGCTGTTCGTGGAGGACTTCGGCCGCGGCATCAGCCACGTGCTGGCCCACGGGGCGCCGGGCGAGGTCTACAACGTCGGCGGGCCGGACGAGTGCACCAACATCGAGGTCGTCAAGCGCATCCTCGAGCTGACCGGCCACGACGAGTCGCTGATCGAGTACGTGACCGACCGGCCCGGCCACGACCGCCGCTACAGCCTCGGCTCGGAGAAGGTGCGCGCGCTGGGCTGGGAGGCGCAGGTGCGCTTCGAGGAGGGCCTCGAGCGCACGGTGGCCTGGTACCGCGACAACGCCTGGTGGTGGGAGCCGATCCGCTCCGGCGAGTACCGCGAGTACTACGAGCGCCACTACGGCACGGCGCTCGGGTAGGGCCGCACCCGGAGATCGCCTGGCGCTGCGGACGGGATGGACAGCGCCGAGGTGCAATGGCATGATCCCGGCTCGGTGCGGCGTGGGGTCGCGCCCCCCCGAGAGAGGGTCCGCATGCTCCGCAGGTCTGCCCGCACCCGTAACGCGACGCTCCTGGCCGTCGTGGCGTTGGTCGTCCTGGGCGACACCGCGCTCGGAGCCGGTCCGGCACGCGCGCAGAGCGGCGGGAGACACCGAGGCGATCTCCACGTCAGCACCAAGACCGTGAAGGCGTTCATCAAGCGCCGCGCGAGCGTCG
Organism: Baekduia sp.; assembly: GCA_035765735.1. GTDB lineage: Bacteria > Actinomycetota > Thermoleophilia > Solirubrobacterales > Solirubrobacteraceae > Baekduia. Next base: position 37,236 of record DASTWY010000043.1, read on the forward strand.
TTGGCCTGAACCAGACGCCGATGTTCCCCAACGCGCGCATCTCCAAGACCGGGGCATTCGCAACCTGCTCAGCGCTGAGGAAGTGGCGCCGGTGGGTGTGCGGCTGGAACGCGTACGTGTACGAGGAGAGCAAGCGCGACCCGGGCCCGTTCCAGGTCCGGCAGAGCACCTTCCGATACTGCACCGCCGCCGACGACCGTGGCGAACACGGGACCGTCGAGGTCAGGCGCGCCCGTGCCTCTCGCAGCCTGCGCGTCGCCAGCCCGTGGCGTGTCGCGTGCGACCTGACCGAGTCTTCGATCGAGTCCTGGAACGTCTTCGCCTATGACGAGGACCAGGTGTGGCAGCCGACGAGGTCCGAGCCGCTCGAGGTTCCGGAGAGCACGCTCCCGCCGCCGGAGCCCCTGCCGCGAGAGCTCCTCCCGGCGCCGGCCGGCCAGCCTGGAGGATCCCCGCCAGGGCCGTTGAGCACGGGATCCGCAATGCGATCGGCCTCCCGTCCCATCGCGCACGCGTCGTGGACCCTGGGAAACGGGTGGAGGGACGGCCCCCTCCTCGGGTGCTCGCCATGGGTGCGGTACGTGAACGATGCCAGGTACTGGGTGTACTACTGCTACTGGCGGCCGCCCAGCGCGGCGGAGCTGCCGGGCGCGGCGCTGGGGATCTTCTCCCAGGAGGTCGTGACCTATTGGGAGGGCTACTACTGGGCCGGCAACGACAACTACGGCCGGCCGACCGGGAAGCTCTTCGCCTCCGGTCAGTACTGAGAGGAGCCCCCGCTCAGCGTCGCGCGCTCCCGGGTTCCATGCGACGCGGCGCTACCCCAGCGTCGCGATCTGCCAGGCGCCGCTCTTGTCGCGCTGCAGCTGCAGCGTGTCGCGGCGCTTGCTGTCGCCGGCCTCCGACGAGACGACGGCCGTGGCGCGGTCGCCGTCGATCGTCACCGACTGCACCTGCAGCTCGAAGGCGTCGGCGTCGGAGAGGCGGTCGTCGAGGGCCGAGGCGCACGTCGCCTTCGACGCGGTCTGGATCTGCTTGCGCAGGCCGGGCGTGAGCAGCTCGTCGCAGATCTTGCCGCTGTCGCGGCGCTGGCCGGCGCTCTGGAGGTCCTCGACGGCCTGCGCGACCTTGGCCTGCTCGCCCTTGAAGTCCTTGGCGGAGTCCTTGGCCGTCTGCCCGCAGGCGCCGAGCAGCAGCGGGAGGGTCAGGAGCGTCGCGGCGATGCGGATGCGGGCGGCCATCGGCTCGGAGGCTATCTAGGATGGCCTCTGGCATGGCCGAGCACGGAACCACCCGACCTGCAGCGCCCGTCCCGCGGGGGCGGCACGCGCCGCCGCTCGAGGTGCGGCTCTCGGTCCAGCGCCGCCGGCTGTTCGAGGCCGCCGCGACGGTGTTCGCCCAGCGGGGCTACGCGGACGCGACGGCGGAGATCATCAGCCGCGAGGCCGGCATGTCGAAGGCCACGTTCTACGAGCACTTCGCCAACAAGGAGGAGTGCATCCTCGCGCTGTTCGACGAGGCGGCCACCGAGGTCCTGCGCCAGCTCGCCGTGGCCAACGAGGCCGAGGCCGCGACCTATCCCGAGCACCTGCGCCAGGGCGTGCGCGCGTTCCTGGAGACGCTCACCGAGTGGCCGCATGCCGCGCAGACGCTGCTCGTCGAGATCATCGGCGCCGGCCCGCGCGCCACCGAGCGACGGGATGCGATCCTCGACCTCTTCACCGACGCGATCCACCGGGACAACGCCACCGTGGCTCCGCGCTACGACGCCCCCACGTTCGCCTCGCGCGACGACGCCTTCGCGTGCGTCGGGGCGATCGTCGAGCTGGCGTCGCGCCAGATCCGCACCGCCACGCCCAGCGACATGCGCGCGCTGGAGCCGGTGATCGAGCGGCTGATGACCGGGATCCTCGCCAAGGCCTGATGGCCGCCGACCCGGCGCTCGCCGCCCTCGAGGCCGAGGTCACCCGCTGCCGGCGCTGCCCGCGCCTGGTGGCCTGGCGCGAGGAGGTGGCGGCGGTCAAGCGCGCCGCCTTCCGCGACCAGGAGTACTGGGGCCGGCCGATCCCCGGCTTCGGGGACCCGGGCGCCCGGATCCTGATCCTCGGGCTCGCACCGGCCGCCCACGGCGCCAACCGCACCGGCCGCGTCTTCACCGGCGACCGCTCCGGCGACTTCCTCTACGCGGCCCTGCACCGCACGGGCTTCGCCAACCAGCCGACCTCGACGTGGCGCGACGACGGGCTGCGGCTCACCGACGTGTGGATCACGGCCGCGGTGCGCTGCGCCCCGCCGGCCAACAAGCCGCTGCCGGAGGAGCGCGACGCCTGCCTGCCGTGGACGACCGCCGAGCTCGGGCATCTCAGCGCCGTGCGCGTCGTCGTCTGCCTCGGCGGGTTCGCGTGGGACGCGGCGCTGCGCCTGCGCGCGACCCTCGGCTTCGCGCCGCCGCGGCCGCGGCCGAAGTTCGGCCACGGCGCCCTGTGGGAGGCCGAGCCGTGGCCGCTGCTCGGCACCTTCCACCCCAGCCAGCAGAACACGTTCACCGGGCGGCTGACGCCCGAGATGCTCGACGCGGTGCTGCTGACCGCGCGCGGGCTCGCCGAGCGCTGAGCGCACGAACAAGAGGTTCATCGACGCGGCGGCCCGGCGCCGTACCCTGGTCGGATGCCCCTGTCCGCCTTCAGCCCCAGCACGCGGGAGTGGTTCGAGCGCGCGTTCGCCGCGCCGACGGCGGTGCAGGAGCAGGCGTGGCCGGCCATCGCCACCGGCGAGCACGTGCTCATCAGCGCGCCGACCGGCTCCGGCAAGACGCTGGCCGCGTTCCTGTGGTCGCTGGACCGGCTGGCCACGACTCCGCGCGAGGACGGCACGGGGATCCGCGTCGTCTACGTCTCGCCGCTGAAGGCGCTCTCCTACGACGTCGAGCGCAACCTCCAGGCGCCGCTGGTCGGCATCGGCGCCGAGCTCAGGGTGGCGATCCGCACCGGCGACACGCCGCAGAAGGAGCGGGCGCAGATGCGGCGCACGCCGCCCGACGTGCTCATCACGACGCCCGAGTCGCTGTACCTCATGCTCACCTCGCAGGCGCGCGACGTGCTGCGCGACGTCGAGGCGGTCATCGTCGACGAGATCCACGCGGTGGCGGCGACGAAGCGCGGCGCGCACCTCGCGCTGACCCTCGAGCGCCTGGCCGCCGGCGTGCAGGCCGAGCACGGCCGCGACCCGCAGCGCATCGGCCTGAGCGCGACGCAGAACCCGCTGGAGGAGGTCGCCCGCTTCATGGTCGGCCCGCAGCGGACGTGCCGGATCGTCGACGCCGGCGTGCGCAAGCCGCTCGACGTCAGGATCCAGGTGCCGGTCGAGTCGATGGTCGAGCCGGAGCAGTCGACCGGCGCGCTGGACCCCTTGGATCCGGTCCCCGGCGGGGAGGCGACGCGCCGCTCGATCTGGCCCGCGATCTACCCCGAGATCCTCGCGCTCGTCCGCGAGCATCGCTCGACGATCGTCTTCGTCAACAACCGGCGCGGCGCCGAGCGGCTAGCGCTGCGGCTCAACGAGCTGGCGGCACGGGAGGACGAGGAGCACGACCGGCCGCCCCGCGAGATCGCGCGCGCCCACCACGGCTCGCTGGCCCGCGAGGAGCGCCTGGTCGTCGAGGAGCAGCTGAAGGCCGGGCAGCTCCCGTGCCTGGTGGCGACCTCGTCGCTGGAGCTCGGCATCGACATGGGCGCCGTCGACCTCGTGCTCCAGGTCGAGTCCCCCAAGTCGGTCGCGCGCGGCCTGCAGCGCATCGGCCGCGCCGGCCACAGCGTCGGCGACGTCTCCAAGGGGCGCATCTTCCCGAAGTTCCGCGCCGACCTGCTGGAGTGCGCGGTCGTCACGCGGATGATGCGCGAGGGGCGGATCGAGCGGACCGTCGTGCCGCGGAACCCGCTCGACGTGCTGTGCCAGCAGATCGTGGCCATCGCGGCGAGCGCCGAGGATGCCGACCAGCCCGTGCTCGTCGACGACCTGTACGGGTTGGTCACCAAGACCTATACCTATGCCGAGCTCACGCGCGAGCTGCTGGAGAACGTCCTCGACCTGCTCGACGGCCGCTACCCGTCGCAGGAGTTCGGCGAGCTGCGGCCGCGCATCGTCTGGGACCGCGTCGCCGGGACGATCCGCGCGCGCAAGGGCGCCCGCCAGCTGGCGATCACCAACGCGGGGACGATCCCCGACCGCGGCCTGTACGCCGTCGTGCTGCCCGACGGGCGCCGCGTCGGCGAGCTCGACGAGGAGATGGTCTACGAGGCGCGGCCGGGGCAGACGTTCCTGCTCGGCGCGTCGTCGTGGCGGATCGAGGAGATCCAGCGCGACCGCGTCGTGGTCTCCCCCGCGCCCGGCGTGCCCGGCGCGGTGCCCTTCTGGCGCGGCGACTCCGTCGGCCGGCCGAAGGAGCTCGGCCAGGCGATCGGCGCGTTCAGCCGCTGGGCGGTCGAGCAGACCGAGGAGCTGCTGACCGCCGAGTACGACCTCGACCCGCTCGCGGCGCGCAACCTCCTCGACTACCTGCGCGAGCAGCAGGAGGCCACGCGCGTGGTGCCCAGCGACCGCACGATCGTCGTCGAGCGCTTCCGCGACGAGATCGGCGACTGGCGGCTGTGCGTGCTGAGCCCGTACGGCGGCCGCGTCCACGCCGCGTGGGCGCTGGCGCTCAGCGCCAAGATCCGCGACGAGGTCGGGCTGGAGTCCGACGCGATCTGGTCCGACGACGGGATCATCGTGCACCTGCCCGACGCCGACGAGCCGGGTGGGTGGGACCCGATCGACCTGGTGCTGCTCGACCCCGACGACCTCGAGGACCGCGTCGTCGCCGAGCTGGGCTCCAGCGCGCTGTTCGGCGCGCGCTTCCGCGAGAACGCCGGCCGTGCGCTGCTCATCCCCCGCGCCTACCCCGGGCGGCGCACGCCGCTGTGGCAGCAGCGCCTCAAGTCGCAGTCCCTGCTCGAGGTCGCCAAGCAGTACCGCGACTTCCCCATCATCCTGGAGACGTACCGCGAGTGCCTGCGCGACGTGCTCGACGTCCCGGGGCTGCAGGAGCTGATGGGCGCGCTGCACACGCGCGAGCTGTCGATGGTCGAGGTCGAGACGCGGACCGCGTCGCCGTTCGCGTCGTCGCTGCTGTTCGACTACGTCGCGAGCTACATGTACGAGGGCGACACGCCGAACGCCGAGCGGCGCGCGGCGGCCCTCTCGCTGGACCGCGACCTGCTGCGCGACCTGCACGGCCAGGACGAGCTGCGCGAGCTCATCGACGCCGACGCGCTCGAGCAGGTCGAGGCCGATCTCCAGCACCGGTCCGACCGGACGCGCGCAACCGACCGCGACCGGCTGGCTGACGTGCTCCGCCGCGTGGGCGACCTGTCACTCGACGAGGTTCGCGTGCGCGTGATCGCGGCCGAGGAGGCCGAGGCGATGCTCGGCGTGCTCGCCGACGAGCGGCGCGCGGTGCGCCTGCGCGTCGGCGGCGAGGAGCGCTGGATCGCGGCCGACGACGCCGGCCTGTACCGGGACGCGCTCGGCGCCGTGCCGCCCGGTGGCCTGCCGGCGGCGTTCCTGGCGACGGTCGAGGATCCGCTGGAGCGGCTCGTCGCCCGCTACGCGCGCACGCACGGCCCGTTCACGACCGAGGAGCTGCGGTCACGCTACGGCGTCGACCCGAGCGCGGCCCTGAAGGCGCTCGAGGCCGCGGGCGACCTGATCCGCGGCGAGCTGCGCCCCGGCGGCAGCGAGCGCGAGTGGTGCGACCCCGACGTGCTGCGGCGCATCCGCCGCGCGTCGCTGGCGGTGCTGCGCAAGGAGATCGAGGCCACCGACCAGCGCGCGCTGGCCGCGTTCCTGCCGTCGTGGCAGGGCGTGGATCGCCATCCGGCCGCCGGCGCGGGGATCGACCGCCTGCGGGAGGTGCTCGTGCCGCTGCAGGGGCTGGCGCTGCCCGCCGACGCCTGGGAGCGCGACGTGCTGCCGCGCCGCTGCGGTGCCTACTCGCCGGCGTGGATGGACCAGCTGTGCGCGTCGGGCGAGGTGGTGTGGGTCGGCGCCGGTGCGCTGGGCCGCAACTCGGGCCGGGTCGCGTTGTACTTCCGCGACGACGCCGAGGCGCTGGGCCCGCCGTGGGTCCGCGGGGGCGTGGTCGCTCCCGACGAGGCCGAGCACCGCATGCTGCGCGAGCGCCTGACCCAGTCGCCGTGCTTCTTCACCGACTTCCTCGCGGAGCTGCCGCTCGCGCCCGAGCAGGTGCAGGAGGCGCTGTGGGACCTCGTATGGGCCGGCGAGGTGACCAACGACGCCTTCGCGCCGCTGCGCGCGCCGCGGCTGACGCTGGCGCGGGCGCAGCGCTCGACGCTCGACCGTGGGCGCGGGCGGGGCGGTCGCGCGGGAACCCGGTTCGGCAGCCGGAGGGGCGTCGGCGCGGCGGCCCAGGTCCAGGGCCGCTGGGCGTTGACGTCGTCGCTGTACCGCGCCGAGGTGGATCCCGGCGCCCGGCGCCGCACCATCGCCGAGCTCCTCCTGGAGCGCTACGGCATCCTCACCCGCGAGCACGTGCTGGCCGAGGGCGTGCCCGGTGGGTTCTCCACGCTCTACGACGCGCTGTCGAACCTCGAGACGCTCGGCGTCTGCCGCCGCGGCTACTTCGTCGAGGGCCTCGGCGGCGCGCAGTTCGCCCTGCCGGGCGCGGTCGAGCGGCTGCGCACGCAGGCCGACCGCGCCGACGAGGCGCCGCCGATCGTGCTCGCGGCGACCGACCCGGCCCAGCCGTACGGCGCGTCGCTGCCGTGGCCCAAGCGGCGCGACAGCGAGCGTGCCGCGCCCGCGCGCGCCCAGGGCGCCTCTGTCGTCCTCGCCGGCGCCGAGCCGGTCCTCTACGTCGAGCGCGGCGGTCGCGGGCTGCAGGTCCTCGTGGAGCGCGACGACCCGCGGCTGCGGCCCGCGCTCGACGCGCTGGCCGCGTTGGTCACCGGCGACCGCCGCCACAAGCTCTCGCTCGAGCGCGTCGACGGCGAGCCGGTCGTCGGCTCCGACCTCGAGGCGCTCCTCATCGAGGTCGGCTTCCGTGCCGGCCCCCGCAAGCTCACCCTCAGCGCCTGAGCCGCCTCGCCCTCGCCCACCACCACCGTCGTGTGCCCGACTGCGGACGCTCGGAGTCCGCAGACGGGCACACGACACCAAGGTGGAGGGGCTAGGGCTCCTTCTTGCCGGGGTTGAAGAGGCCCTTCGGATCGAGCGCGGCCTTGATCGCCCGCTGCGCCTGCACCGCCGCGGGCGACCACTGGCGCGACAGCTCGCCGCGCTTGAGCAGGCCGATGCCGTGCTCGCCGCTCGCGGTGCCGCCGAGCTCCCGCGCCAGCGCGAACAGATCGCGCGCGGCGGCGTCCGCGCGCGCCCGCATCTCCGCGTCGCCCGGGTCGAGGAGGAAGGACGAGTGCAGGTTGCCGTCGCCGGCGTGCCCCCAGGAGCAGGCCTCCAGCCCGTGGCGCTCGCCGATGGCCAGCGTGCCCTCGATCGCCTCGGCCAGGCGGTCGACGGGGACGGCGATGTCCTCCGACAGCTTCTCGCCGCGCCCCGCGCGCACCGCGATCGAGACGCCCTCGCGCCAGCGCCACACCTCGGCGGCCGGCGGGGCCACCGAGCCGTCGCCGAGCGCCTCGAGCAGCTCCTCGCGGTCGGCGTCGGACTCCGCCTCGCAGACGACCAGCAGCGCGGCGCCGCCCGCGTCGAGGAAGGGCGGCGGCGCCGCCGCGATCGAGCGGCCGTCGAGGTACTCCAGCGCCGCCGGCACGACGCCGCTGCCGAGCACCGCCTCGATCGCTGCGCAGCCCTCGCGCACCGTCCCGAACGCCGCCGCGACGGGGTGCGCCGCCGCCGGCGCGGGCACGAGCCGCAGCCACGCCGCGGTGACGATGCCGAGCGTGCCCTCGCTGCCGATGAGCAGGCCGCGCAGGTCATAGCCGGCGACGTCCTTGCGCACCGGCCCGCCGAAGCGCACGAGCTCGCCCGGCGCGAGCACCGCCTCGACGCCGGTGACCCAGCGCGACGTCACGCCGTACTTGAATGCGTGCGGGCCGCCGGCATTGGTGGCGACGTTGCCGCCCAGCTGCGACTGCTCGGCGGCGCCCGGGTCGGGCGGGAACAGGAGCCCGCTCTCGCGCGCGCGGCGCGCGACCGTCGCGGTCAGGACGCCGGCCTCGGCCTCCATCCGCCACAGCAGCGGGTCGAACGAGCGGATGCGGTCGAGGCGGTCGAGCGCGACGGCGACGGTCTCGCGGTCGCCGACGGGCACGATGCCGCCGGAGTAGCCGGTCCGGCCGCCGACGGGCACGATCGCCACGTCGCGGGCGTAGGCCCACGCCACCACGGCCGCCACCTCCCGCGCGTCGCCGGGCCGGACGAGCGCGGCCGCTCGGCCGCAGAGCCCGCTGGCGTCCTCCAGGCGCACGTCGCCCTCGACGTGCGCCGCCCCGACGATGGACCCGAGATCGTGCTGCACGCCCTCACCGTACCCTCGAAGAGGGCATGCCCGAGGGCGACACCATCCACTACGCCGCCAACCGCATCCGCCCGGTCCTGGCCGGCCGGATCCCGGACGAGATCCGCACGCCGCACCCGCGCTTCGGCCGCGACCGCTGGCCGGAGCGGCTCGGGGGCCGTGCGGTCGAGTCGGTCGAGGCGCACGGCAAGCACCTCTTCCTGCGCTTCGAGGGCGACCTCGCCATCCACTCGCACCTGCGGATGACCGGCGCCTGGCGCGTGCACCCCGAGGGGGCGCGCTGGTCGCGCTCGCCGCGGCGCGCGTGGCTGGTGATCCGTGCCCAGGGCCAGGACGTCGTGCAGTTCGACGGGCCCGTCCTCGAGCTGCTCACCGAGACGCGCCGGCGCTTCGACCTGCGGCTGGGCGCGCTCGGCCCGGACGTGATCGCCGACGACTTCGACGAGCGCGTGTTCCTGCGGCGCCTGCGCGAGGACGACCCCACGCGCACGATCGGCGACGCGCTCCTCGACCAGCGCACGATCGCCGGCATCGGCAACCTGTGGAAGGCGGAGGGCTGCTGGATGGCGCAGGTCGACCCGTGGCGGGCGGCCGGCGAGGTCTCCGACGAAGAGGCGCTGCGGATCGTGCGCGAAGTGCGGCCCCCCATGCAGCGCTCGGCGCGCGACGGCCACCAGGCGCGCGACAAGGCGGTCTACGGCCGCGCGGGCCGGCCCTGCCGGCGCTGCGACACGCCGATCCTGCAGCGCGGCCAGGGCGACGACAACCGCCCGACATACTGGTGCCCCGGATGCCAGAGCTGAACGAAGCCAGCCCCCGCCGCATGCGGCGCATCGGCCACAAGGGCGCCGACCACATCGCCCCCGGCAACACGACGGCGAGCTTCGACGCCGCGCTCGCCCACGGCTGCGACATGGTCGAGTTCGACGTCCTGCCCGAGCACGCGGACGGGACCGGCCGGCTCCTGCTCGCCCACGACTACCGCGACGCCGAGCGGCGAACGCCGCTGACGCTCGAGGAGGGGCTCGACCACCTCGGCACCGAGCCGTTCGCCGGCGTCGAGCTCAACGTCGACCTCAAGCTCCCCGGCTACGAGGAGCGCGTGATCGCCGCGCTGCGCGAGCGCGGGCTCGAGGCCCGCACGCTCATCTCCACGATGGAGGTCGAGTCGCTGCCCGTCGTGCGCGCCGCGTCACGCGCCGTGCGCCTCGGCTGGAGCGTCCCGAAGGTCCGCCGCAACTACCTCGCGCACCCCGCCACGCGGCCGCTGGCGCTCGCCACCGTGCAGGTGCTGCGGCGCACCGTGCCGCGCGCCGTCGCCCGCGCGCTCCGCGCCGGCGAGATCGACGCGGCGATGTCGCACTTCAGCCTCGTCACGCCGCACTTCGTCCGGACGGTGCGCCGCGCCGGGGGCGAGCTCTACGTGTGGACGGTCGACGACGCCGAGCGGATCCGCCGCTTCGAGCGCATGGGCGTCGCCGGCGTGACCACGAACGACCCGCGGCTGTTCGACCGACCGGCCGAGGCGGCGCGCGGCGAGGTCCGGCCGCCTACTTGGTGATCGTGCACTCGCCGGCGCTGAAGCCGCGCGGGCGGGAGCCGCGCGTGCCCGGATGGCCGCCCACGGTGTGCCGGCGCGCGCGGTGGACGACATGCCGCCCGCGGCGCCACTCGAAGGTCACGCGCCCGCGCAGCCGCCAGGCGCCGCCGGCCGGCGGCTTGGAGATGCCGAAGCTGTTGCCCGACTCGCGGCGGCGGAACCCGGCGTTGCCGATGAGGATGAAGCCGCTGTCGGCGTCGCCGCCCATCGCGCGCCAGCGCTTGGCCTTCACGTCGAAGTACTGCAGCTGGAAGCGCAGGTACATCCGCAGGCGGCGGTCCCCGACGCCCGGCATCGATGCGCGCACGCCGACGGCGTAGCGCTGCGAGGAGTCGAGGCAGCGGTTGATCGTCGCCCACAGCTGCGGCGAGTGGCGCACGGAGGCCGCCCCGGCGGGCACGACGGCCGCCGCGGCGGTGGCGGCCACGACGGCGGCGGTGAGCACGGCCGCGAGGAGGCGCTGCGGGGCGGTCACGCGGCGACTGTACCGACGGCCGCGACGGCGGAGGACGAGCTCGGCGATGCGCATGTCTGCCGATCGCAACCGCGCAGCACGCCGATCGTTGCGCTGCGCCGCGACACCGCGCTCGCGCGATGACCCGCACGAGGGTGGATCGGCCGTCCCGCATAGACTGCGGGCGTGTCGTCGAAGGCGGAGAGCGTCGAGCTGCTGGCTCGGGTGCCGGTGTTCGAGGCCCTCGCACCGGCGGACCTCGGGCGCGTCGCCGACGTCGCCGTCCGGCGGCAGTTCCCGGCCGGCCAGGTCATCTTCCGCGAGGGCGACGCCAGCGACACGTGCTACGTCGTCGGCCGCGGCCACGCCCGCGCGACGCGCGAGAACGTCGACGGGCGCACGATCACGCTCGCGCACTTCGGGCCCGGCGACATCTTCGGCGAGCTGGCGATGTTCGACGACGAGCGCCGCTCGGCCACCGTCGAGACGCTCGACGCCGTCGAGGCGATCGCCATCCTCGGCTCGGACATGCGCCGCCTGCTGCGCGAGCACCCGGACATCGCGGTCAAGCTCGTCATCGCGCTGGGCCGGCGCCTGCGCGAGGCCAACGAGCGCCTCGCCCGCCAGTCGTTCCAGACGGTCCAGAGCCGTGTCGCGGGGGTGCTCGGCCAGCTGGTGCGCCAGGCCCAGAGCGAGGGCGCCGGCGAGCGGGACGTGCTGGTGACGATCACGCAGGCCGACATCGCCCAGCTCGCCGGCTCCTCGCGCGAGTCCGCCAGCCGCTTCCTCGCCGTCCTCGAGCGGGCCGGCGTGGTGACGCAGGGCCGCGGCCGCCTCACCGTCCACGAGCCCTCGGCACTCGACCGCTACGTGTACTGATGGCGCCCAAGCCGTCCGAGCACTCCGCCGGGGGCGTCGTCGTGCGCGGCGACGAGTGCGTCGTCATCGTGCCGACGCGACGGGCGGCCGGCGGCGACAAGGTGCTGGCGCTGCCGAAGGGCCACGTGGATCCCGGCGAGACGCCGCCGCAGGCCGCCGCACGCGAGGTCCGCGAGGAGGCCGGCGTCGAGGCCCGCCTGCTGGGAGCGCTCGGCGAGGTCCGGTACTGGTACATGCGCGGCGGGCGGCGCATCGCCAAGCAGGTCGACTTCTTCCTCTTCGAGTACGTCGCCGGCGACGTCGCCGACCACGATCACGAGGTCGAGGACGCCCGCTGGGTGCCGCTCGCGGAGGCGTCGCGCACGCTGACCTACGACGGCGAGCGGTCCATGGCAGCCCGTGCCCTGTCGAAGATGGGCCTCGACGGGTAGTCTCCGGCGTCGGATGCAGGTCCTGAACTTCTACTCCACCATCTTTGCCGACCAGCTCAAGCGCGGGCGCAAGACGGCCACGATCCGCTTGGGCGACAAGTCGCACAAGTACAAGAAGAACCAGGCGGTGATGGTGACCATCGGGTACCAGCACTCGCCGCGCGAGAAGATCTTCGACGCCGTGATCGACCAGGTGGAGGTCAAGCGCGTCCGCGATCTGACGCCGCGGGACATCGAGCACGACAACCCGGAGTTCCGGCGCCACGAGGAGATGATCCACTTCCTCGAGCAGATCTACGGCAAGAAGGTGACGATGGACGACACCGTCACCGTCGTGCGGTTCTCGCAGATCATCGTCCACCCGCCGTCGTTCACCGATGCCCGCCTCGGCATCGGCGGCGCGCAGAACTAGCGGCACGAGAGGACGTCGCGCCGCGTGCTCCGGGTCTTCATCGCGGACGACTCCATCGGCTTTGGGACCCTCGCCGCGGCGTGGCTGGAGGGCTTTGAGGACATCGAGGTCGTCGGCGCCGTGCGCAGCGCCCCCGAGGCGCTGGAGCAGGTGGTCGGGGCGCAGCCCGACGTCGTGATCCTCGACCGGCTGCTGCCCCAGCCCGAGCAATCCGGCCGGGTGCTGGAGCACGTCCGCCAGGAGCTGCCCACGGTCGCGGTCGTGCTCGTCTCGGGCATGCCCGACGACGACCTCGCCAGCGAGGCCCGCGTGGCTGGGGCCGACGGCTACGTCAGCAAGGCGGCCAACGCGGACGCGCTGGCCGCCGCGGTGCGCCGGGCCGCCGCCACGCGCCGCGCCTAGGCGCCCGGCGGCGCGACCGACGTCAGCGCGCGCTGCGCGTCGGCGGCTCCGCCGTCCAGGGGCGCGGCGAGGTCCAGGACGGCCGGCGCGGCCGGGGCAGACCCGCCGGACGTCGCGGCGAGCGCTCCGCCCAGGGCCGTGATCGCGGCGCCGACGAGGGCGAGCCACGCCCCGTCGCCGACCCGCACCGCGATCCCGAATCCGCCGCTCGGCGGGTCGACCACGTGCGCGAGCGCCACCACGAGCCCGATCAGGCCCACGCCCGCGGTCCAGCGACCGGCGGCGCCGGCCTCGACGCGGACGGCGCCGCCGAGCGCACCCGCGGCGCCGAGGACGAGCGCCGCCGCCGCGAGCGCGACCGCGCAGAGCGCCACGTCGGCCCCGCGCAGCACCTGCCAGCCGTCGGCCTCGATGCGCGACGGCAGGGCGGCGGCCAGCTGCTGCACCGCGCTCCCGAGCAGCGACCCGGCGCTCGCCGCCCGCGCCCCCTCGGAGGCGAGCCCGTCCCGCAGCGCCTGCGGGAGCTCGATCGCGTACCAGGGCCGCCACAGGGACGCCAGCGTCAGCAGGGCGCCGACGAGGGCGACCACGTGGCCGGCGCGCAGCCCGTGCTGCTGCTCGGTGCTCATGCCGGGGTGATCGTCCGGCGCCGCCGGTGGCGCAGCGATCACGAGCGGCGCTCGACGGATCGCCGAGCCCGTCCGGCGGGTCCGGCGCCCTGGCACTCCTGGCCGGTGAGTGCCAACCAAGCCTTGACGGCGGTCTCGGGCGCGCTAGGATGCAGAACAGCGTTGGCACTCGCCTTTCGCGAGTGCCAAGAGACGCCAGAACGTTGCAGACCGTCACCTCAACGGAGGTCAGAATGAAGCTCAAGCCCCTCGGCGATCGGCTGATCGTGCGGGCGATCGAGGAGGAGGAGACCACGGCCAGCGGCCTGGTCCTCCCCGACACGGCCAAGGAGAAGCCGCAGAAGGGCGAGGTCATCGCCGTCGGCGACGGCCGGTTCGACGAGGACGGGGAGAAGCGCATCCCCCTCGACGTGTCGCAGGGCGACAC
>DASTWY010000044.1:0-12380 GCA_035765735.1 Baekduia sp.
GATCTCGTCCTCGAGCTCGCGGTAGACGGGCGGCGAGGTCATCGACTTGATGCGCATGCGCGACGCGGCCTCGTCGATGAGGTCGATGGCCTTGTCGGGCAGGAAGCGGTCGGAGATGTAGCGGTCGGCCAGCTCGGCGGCCGCCTCGAGCGCCTCGTCGGTGATCTCCACCTTGTGGTGCTGCTCGTAGCGGTCGCGCAGGCCCTTGAGGATCTGGACGGTCTCCTCGGTGGTCGGCTGGTCGACGCGGATCTGCTGGAAGCGGCGCTCCAGCGCGCTGTCGCGCTCGAGGTACTTGCGGTACTCGTCGAGCGTGGTCGCGCCGATCGTCTGCAGCTCGCCACGCGCCAGCGCCGGCTTGAGGATCGAGGCCGCGTCGATCGCGCCCTCGGCCGCGCCCGCGCCGACGAGGTTGTGGAGCTCGTCGATGAACAGGATGATGTCGCCGCGCTGGGTGATCTCCTTCATCACCTTCTTGAGGCGCTCCTCGAACTCGCCGCGGTACTTCGAGCCGGCGACCAGGGCCGCGAGATCCAGCGTGTAGATCTGCTTGCCCTTGAGCAGCTCGGGCACGTCGGCGTTCGTGATGCGCTGGGCGAGGCCCTCGACGACGGCGGTCTTGCCGACGCCCGGCTCGCCGATCAGCACGGGGTTGTTCTTCGTGCGGCGCGAGAGGATCTGCATGATCCGCTCGATCTCGGTCTCGCGGCCGACGACGGGGTCGAGCTTGCCGTCGGACGCGAGCTTGGTCAGGTTGCGGCCGAACTGGTCGAGCAGCTTCGAGGACTTCTTGCCCTCGCCGGTGCCGGCGGCGGCGCCCTGCGCGGCGCCCTGGCCACCGCCCTGGCGGCGGCCGCCGGGGCCGGACAGCATCCGGATGACCTCGTTGCGGATCTTCTCGGAGTCCGCGTCGAAGTCGAGGAGGATGCGCGCGGCGACGCCCTCGTTCTCGCGCACGAGCCCGAGGAGGATGTGCTCGGTGCCGATGTAGTTGTGGCCCAGGCTCAGCGCCTCGCGGAGGGCGAGCTCGAGGACCTTCTTGGCACGCGGCGTGAAGGGGATCTGCCCTGAGGTGACCTCTTCGCCGCTGCCGACGATGCGGACGACCTGGGCGCGGACGCGCTCGACGGTGATGTCGAGCGACTCCAGGACGCGGGCGGCCAGCCCCTCCTCCTCGCGGAGGAGGCCGAGCAGGATGTGCTCGGTGCCGATGTAGTTGTGCTTGAGCGTTCGCGCCTCTTCCTGCGCGAGCACGACCACCTGGCGGGCTCGCTCTGTGAATCGCTCGAACATCTTGGGGGGTGTCCTTCCTGCTGGGCGGTGAAGCTGAAGCTTCGCTAGCGGTAGGTCGGAAAGGTGGTCCGGATCAGACGTGTTGCACTACCCGATGCGTCCAGGGTCACCGAAGTACCCGGTCTCCCCCTCTCTTCGACCCCAAGGGCGCAAAGATGAGCGAGATCGGGCTGGACGACGGGCATGGCTCAGTCTACCGCGTCCACTCGGGCAGCCTGCGAGGTCCCGGAGGGTGCGCGGACCGGCATCGTCGCGTCAGTCGCGCATCGCCGGGAAGAGCACGATCTCCCGGATCGAGTGGTGGCCCGTCATCAGCAGGACCAGCCGGTCGATGCCGATCCCGATGCCCCCGGTGGGCGGCATCCCGTGCTCCAGCGCCTGGACGAAGACCTCGTCGTAGGGCTGGGCCTCCTCCTCGCCGGCCTCGGCGAGGCGGACCTGCGCCTCGAAGCGCGCCCGCTGCTCGTCGGGGTCGTTGAGCTCGGTGAACGCGTTGGCGAACTCCATGCCGCCGGCGAACGCCTCGAAGCGCTCGACGACGCCCGGCTTGGAGCGGTGGTCCTTGGCGAAGGGCGACAGCGCCTTCGGGTAGTCGACGACGAACGTCGGCTGGACGAGCTTGGGCTCGACGACCTTGGAGAACAGGTCGTCGGCCAGCGCCGGCCACTCCAGGCCCTCGGTGGGGATGTCGATCCCGGCCCGCTGAATCGCCGCGCGCAGGTCATCGGCGGTGTCGTGCTCGAGCACGTCGACGCCGGTCTCCTCGCGGATGGCGTCGGCGAACCCGACGCGCCGGTAGGGCGGCGTGAAGTCGATCTCGCCGTCGTAACCGGTGGCCTCGGCCACGAGCGGCAGCAGCTCCTCGACGCGCCGCATCTCGTCCTCGTAGTCCGCGTAGGCCTCGTACCACTCGACCATCGTGAACTCGGGGTTGTGCTTGTACGAGATGCCCTCGTTGCGGAAGTCCTTGCCCAGCTCGTAGACGCGCTCGAGGCCGCCGACGATCAGGCGCTTGAGGTAGAGCTCGGTGGCGATCCGCAGGTACAGGTCGCGATCCAGCGCGTTGTGGTGCGTCGTGAACGGGCGGGCGAGCGCGCCGCCGTACAGCGGTTGCAGGACCGGCGTCTCGACCTCGACGAAGCCGGCGTCGTCGAGGTAGCGGCGCACCGTGGAGACGATCTTCGCGCGCTTGATGAAGAGCTCGCGGGCCTCCTCGTTGGCCATGAGGTCGAGCTCGCGCTGGCGGAAGCGCGTCTCGACGTCGCGCAGGCCGTGGTGCTTGTCGGGCGGCGGCCGCAGCGCCTTGGCGAGGACGGTGTAGTCGTCGACGCGCAGGCTGAGCTCGCCGCGGCGGGTGACGAACACCGTGCCGTCGATGCCGAGCAGGTCGCCGAGGTCGATGGCCTCGAGCAGGCGCTCCATCCGCTCGGGGCCGAGCACGTCGACGCGGGCCTGGAGCTGCAGCCGGCCGGAGCGGTCGACGAGGTCGAGGAAGGCCATCTTGCCCTGGCCGCGGCGCGCCCAGAGCCGGCCGGCGACGCGGTACGTCGCGTCGGTCTCCGCGCCCGCCTCGAGGCCCTCGTGCGCGGCCTTGACCTCGGCGACCGGCGTCACACCGGGAAAGGCGTGCGGGAACGGGTCGATGCCGTCGGCGCGCAGGCGGTCGAGCTTTGCGCGGCGAACCGCGAGAAGCTCGGGCTCGGACTCGCGCTGAGCGCTCGCCGAGCCTTCCGGGAGCTCGCCCAGGGGCTCGCTCCCAGGGGCCTGGCTGCGTCCGTCGTCCATGCCGGCCAGACTAGAGGCCGACGTCGATCTTCGTGATCTTGAGCTTCCGGGCCGGGCCCTTGGGGACCTGGACCGAGACGGTGTCGTTGCGCTTGTGGCCGATCAGCGCGCGGCCGACGGGCGACTCGTTGGAGAGCTTGGCCTCGGCCGGGTTGGCCTCCGCCGACCCGACGATCGTGAACTTCTGCGACTTGCCGGTCTTCTCGTCCTTGACGTGCACGACCGTGCCGATCTGCACGACGTCGCTGGAGAGGTCCTCCGGGTTGACCACCGTGGCGGCGCGGATGCGCTCCTCGAGCTGCGCGATCTTCGCCTCGAGCATCGCCTGCTCGTTCTTGGCGTCGTCGTACTCGGAGTTCTCCGAGATGTCCCCGAACTCCCGCGCCTCCTTGATGCGCTCGGCCACCTCGCGGCGCCGGTCCGTCTGGAGGTGCACGAGCTCGTCCTTGAGCTTCTGGAGGCCTTCGGGGGTGAGGATCACGTCACGGGGCATGCGGGCTTCTCTCTTCGACGTCCGGGTCGTGATGAGGGACGCCCCGAATGGCGTCCCCCGGCCCAGCGAGCGCGGCAGTATAGCGGCGCGCTGCGGCGGTTCTCAGGCGATTGCCGCGGCCGGCTCGAAGGCGTCGAGCACGGCCCGCGCCTCGTCCACCGACGCCGTGTGCTGCAAGGCCTCGTGCAGGGCCTTGCCGCCGCCCAGGCGCTCCACGTACCAGGGGTGGAACTTGCGCAGGTAGCGGCCCGCGCGGTCGGGGCCCAGGTGCTCGACGGCGCGGTCCATGACCCAGCGCCACTCGGCCAGCACCTCGTCCGGCGTCGGGCCCTCGCCGCGGCGGCCGAGGACCTGCTCGAAGAGCCACGGGTTGCCCAGCGAGCCGCGCGCGAGCATCACCGCCGCCGCGCCGGTGCGCTCGTAGGCGTGGTGGACCTCCTCGGCGGTGTGCAGCCCGCCGGTGAGGATCACCGGCGCCGGGAGCGTGCGGACCAGCTCGGCGGCCAGGTCGTAGTCCGGCACGCCCTTGTGGTGGACCTTGGCGGAGCGCGGGTGGAAGCCGATCGCCGCCACGCCGGCCTCGGCGACGAGCCGGTGGGCCAGGTCGAAGCCGCTCGTGTCGCCCGGGACCGAGCCCGAGCGCAGCTTCACCGTGACCGGCTTGCCGCTGCTCTCGCGGGCGGCGCGGGCGACGGCGACCGCCGTGTCGGGGTCCTTGAGCATGGCGGCGCCGGCGCCGGTCTTGCAGACCTTGGGCACGGGGCAGCCCATGTTGAGGTCGATGACGTCGACCTGGGGCAGCACCCGCGCGACATGCGCGGCGGCGCTGCGCATGATGTCCGGGTCCTGGCCGAAGAGCTGCAGCGCGGTGAGGCCCTCGTCGGGGTGGACGCGCAGCAGCTCGGTCAGCGTCTTCTCGTTGCCGTAGTGGATGGCGAAGCTGGAGACCATCTCGCTGTAGGCCATCCCGGCGCCGTGGCGCTGCGCCTGCAGGCGCACGAACCAGTTGCCGATGCCGGCCAGCGGCGCGAGCAGGACGCGGTTCGGGATCCGGATCCCGGCGAGCTCCCAGCTGTCGGTCAGGGCGGGCGGCATGGGCGCTCAGGATAGAGGCCGGACGGGCCCTCCAGGACCGCCCGCGCGCGCCGGCAGGCCCGCACCCGCCCCGGCGGCACGGCGCGGTCGACGCGCACGGTCGCGCCGTCGGCGCCCAGCCAGTGGAGGTCGAGCGCGAAGCGCATGCCGATCGTGTGGACGCAGCGGCACGGGTCGAGCCGCAGGGCGTACGGCGGCGGCTCGCGGTGGCCCAGCAGCCCGCGGAGGCGGCGCAGCGGCGTGTCGGCGACGATGACGGGGATGTCCATGCTCGACCTAGGCGCCGACACCGCCGGCCTCGCCCCGCTGCCGCGGGCGTTCCTCGCGGGCCTCGGTGCGCTGCTGGACGAGCTGCGCCCAGCCCGCCTGGACGCCGGGATCACGAAGGCGACACGCCGCGACGACGGCGTCGAGGTCGTGCTCGCGCACGCGCACGAGCCCGCGTGGTCGATCTGGGCCCAGGCCGCCCGCGACGGGGTGCTCGTCGGCTGCGGCGCCCTGCACGCCGAGCACACGCGAGCCGGCGACGCCCTGGCGCTCGTGGCCGACCTGCTCGGCGGGCGCCGCGAGGTGCCCGGCTACGCCGGCGCGCGCCTGCGGCCGGACTTCCGCTGAGGAGCGCCCGCGGGGTCGACGCCGGCGCGGTCAGTCGTTGCGCTCGTGCAGGAGCTTGAGCCCCTTGAGCGTCAGCAGGTCGTCGACGTGCTCGATCGAGGACGTGTACGGCACGACGACGCCGGCGAGGCCGCCGGTGGCGATCGTCGCCGCCTCCTCCCCCAGCTCGTCCTGGATGCGCCCGATCAGGCCGTCGACGGCTTCGGCATAGCCGAAGACCACGCCCGAGCGGATCGCGTCGACGGTGCCCTTGCCGATGGCCCGCCGCGGCGCGACGAGGTCGATGCGCGGCAGCTTCGCGCCGCGGCTGGTGAGCGCGTCGAGCGAGATCTCCACGCCCGGCATCAGCACGCCGCCGAGATACTCGCCCTGGCCCGAGACGACGTCGAAGTTCACCGCGGTGCCGAAGTCCACGGAGATGCACGGGCCGCCGAGGCGCTCGTAGGCCGCCACGGCGTTGACGAGCCGGTCGGCGCCGAGCTCGCGCGGGTTGTCGATCTTGATCGGCATCCCGGTCTTGATCCCGGGGCCCACGGCCAGCATGCGGTGGCCGAGGTAGTGCTCGGCCATGGCCAGCCACTCGGGCTCGAGCTGCGGCACCGTCGACGAGACGATCGACGCGGTGAGGTCGTCCAGCCCGACGCCGCGCAGCTCGAGCAGGCTGCGCAGCGCCGCGCCGAGCTCGTCGGACGTCGAGGTCCGCACCGTCGCGAAGCGCCAGTGCTCGACGAGCTCGTCGTCGCGGAAGGTCCCGAAGTGGGTCTGGGTGTTGCCGACGTCGACGACCAGGAGCATGCCGGCGGGGATCATGCCAGCCGGATAGGGTCGCGCTCATGCCCGCCCGCCTCTTCGTCGTCCACGGCTCGCACCCGTGCGACACCGTCCAGCGCGCCCTCGAGCTCAAGGGGCTGCCCTTCACGCGCGTCGAGATCCCCGCCGCGATGCAGCCGCTGGTGATGAAGCCGCTGTTCGGCGCCCGCACCGTGCCCGGCATCCGCTTCGACGACGGCGAGAAGGTCCAGGGCTCGCGCGCGATCCTGCGGGCGATCGAGCGCCGCGTGCCCGAGCCGGCGCTCTACGGCGCCCCGGAGGTCGAGGAGGCCGAGCGCTGGGGCGACGAGGTCCTCCAGCCGATCCCGAGGACGCTGCTGTGGGCGGCGTTCACGGCGAACAAGCGGGCGATGCACGGCTATCAGCAGGGCGCCAAGAGCCCTGCGCTGCCGATGCCCGTGCTGCTGGCGGCCGCGCCCGCCGTCCTGGCCGTCGAGCGCAAGCTGAACGGCGTCGACGACGCGGCGGTGCGCCGCGACCTGGCGGCGCTCCCGGGGCACCTCGACCGCATCGACGCGTGGATCGCCGACGACGTGCTGGGCGGCGAGCAGCCGAACGCGGCCGACCTGCAGATCGCCACGTCGCTGCGGCTGCTGTGGACGCTGGAGGACGTGCGGCCGCTCATCGCCGGGCGGCCCGCCGAGCGGCTCATGACGCGGTGGTTCGAGCCGCTGCCCGGGCACGTTCCGGCGGGGGCGCTGCCGGCCGACGCCATCCCAGCGCGCGACGCGGCGACCGCCGGCTAGGCCCGGCGCAGCGCCAGCAGCGCCGTCGAGGCGGAGGCCATGGGATGGCAGCGTATGGTCCATCCGGTGGCGCACGCCCACGGACACGACCACGGAGGCGGCGGCCACGGCCACGACCACGCGATCAGCGCGGACGCCGACCGCCGCCGGCTCGGAATCGCCCTCGGGCTGATCCTCGGCTTCATGGCGGTCGAGGTCGCCGTCGGCATCGCCGCCCACTCGCTGGCGCTGCTCTCCGACGCGGCCCACATGCTCACCGACGCCGCGGCGATCGGCCTCGCGCTCGTGGCGATCGCGCTGGCCCGGCGGCCGGCTCACGGCGCGTTCACCTTCGGCCTGCGCCGGGCCGAGATCCTGTCGGCGCAGGTCAACGGCGCGACGCTGCTCGTGCTGGGCGTGCTCGTCGTCGTCGAGGGCGTCCGGCGGCTGATCGACCCACCCGACGTCCACGGCGCGGCGGTCCTCGTCGTGGCGCTCGTGGGGATCGCCGTGAACCTCGCGGCGACGTGGCAGATCGCGCGCGCCAACCGGCAGTCGCTGAACGTCGAGGGCGCCTACCAGCACCTGCTCACCGACCTGCTGGCGTTCGTCGCCACGGCGATCGCCGGGGCGGTGGTGCTGATGACGGGCTTCCGGCAGGCGGACGGCCTCGCGGCGCTGTTCGTCGCGGTGACGATGCTGCGCGCGGCGTACCTGCTGCTCCGCGAGTCGGGGCGCATCTTCCTCGAGGCCGCACCGCGCGGGATGGACGTCGAGGAGATCGGCCTCGCCCTGGCCGGCGCCGAGGGCGTGGTCGAGGTCCACGACCTGCACGTCTGGGAGGTCAGCTCGGGCTTCCCGGCGCTCGCCGCGCACGTCGTCGTCGGGCGCGACTGTGACTGCCACGAGGGCCGCCGCCGGCTCGAGGCGCTGCTGCACGACCGCTTCGGCATCGCGCACACCACGCTGCAGATGGACCACGAGGGCGGCCACCTGCTGCAGCTTGGCGAACCTCGCGGCGACGGCTAGCCCGGCAGGACGAGCGGGTCGCCCACGCGGCGCACGCCCTCGGCGACCGGCAGCGCGGCCAGGACGTCGGAGAGCCGCGTCCCGTCGGGCGTGCGCAGCGCGAAGTCGAGCTCCAGCAGCGGGATGAGCGCGAAGCGGCGCTCCAGCAGCGCGGCGTGCGGGACGGCGAGCCGCTCGGACCGGTGGGCCACGTCGCCCAGCAGCAGGACGTCGACGTCGATCGGCCGCGGGCCGTGGCGCACGTAGTCGGCGGCCTCCGGGTCGGTCTGGCGCCCGAGCGCCGCCTCGACCCCCTTGGCGGCGTCCAGCAGCGCCTCCGGGTCCAGCGCGGTCTCGATCGCGACGGCGGCGTTGAGGAACGCCGGCTGGTCGCGCACGTCGCCGACGGGGTCGGTCTCGTAGGTCGACGACGACGCGGTCGCCGCCACGCCCGCCGCGGCGAGCGCGTCCACCGCCGCCTGGAGGTTCGCGCGGCGGTCGCCGAGGTTGGAGCCAAGCCCGAGGTGGCCGGTCATCGCCCCGGCATGAGGATGGCCAGCTGCCGGGACTGGGCCAGCAGCGTGCCGTCGGGCGCCCACACCTCGCCGTCCTCCTCGAACAGCCCGTCGCGCGACGTCCCCGAGCGGAAGCGCACCAGCACCGGGTCGTCCGCGGCCATGCCGGCGTGCGGCAGCCGCGCGCGGAAGTGGATGGTCAGGTCGATCGTGGGCGCCGGGGCCGGGGCGGTCAGCCGCGGGAACGGCGACGGCAACCACGCGTCGCAGTAGAAGGCGACCGTGGCTGCGTCCGCGATCCGCGGCTCGGCGAGGCGCAGCCATCCGCCCACGAGCGCCTCGCCCGCGCCGGTGAGCGGCTCGCCGCCGAACACGGGCGCCATCGCGCAGCGCTGGGCGATGGGCGGCACGCCGGGGCCGTCGGGCACCGTGTGCAGCGTCGCGGGCGGCGGCACGTCCGGCGCCGGGTCGGCGTAGTCGGCGGCGGTCGGGAAGCCGCCGGCGAAGGCGCCGAGGGCCACGACCATCGGCCGGCCGTCCTGCACGAGCCGGGCGCTGACCGACGTCAACGTGCGGCCCGCGCGCTCGATCGCGACGGCCACCTCGCACGGGCCGGCCGCCGGCGGCCGGAGGTAGTGCAGCGTCAGCGAGCGCGGCGCCCGCTGGGCGTCGCCGATCGCGGCCTCCATCGCGCGCAGGACGATCGCCGCCACGTAGCCGCCGTTGGGGCCGTGGGGCACGCCCCACAGCGGCGAGATCTCCGCGCGCCAGCGGCCGTCGCCGGCCGGCTGGACGGCGGTGTCGCGCTCGAAGCTCGCGACCTCCGGCGTCGTCGCCACCGAGGTCAGTCCTCGTCGTCGCCGCCGCGCTGGCGCCAGACCTCGACCGAGACCTCCTCGACCGCGAGCGGGATCGGCGGCTCGGGCTTGGCCGCCTTGACCCACACCTCGTCGGCGGAGAACTGGTCGAGCAGCCGGTCGGCGACCGCCGAGCAGAGCCGCTCGAGCGTCTTGTAGGACCGCTGCTGGGCGACGAGCGAGACCACGTTGCAGACCTCCCCGTAGTCGACGGTGTCCTCGACCATGTCGGTCACGGTGGCGTCGCAGTCGCCGACCTCGAGCCGCAGGTCGAGCACCAGCCGCTGGCCGATCTCGCGCTCGGCCGCGGTGACGCCGTGATGCGTGTAGAGCGACAGCCCACGCACCTCGATGGTGACCTCGGTCTGGTCGCCGCCGGCCTCCTCGAAGTCGCCCTCGTCCTCGAGCTCGTCGGGATCGAGGTCGTCGTCGGGCTCGTGATCAGGGGCCATCGGGGTCCAACGTAGCAGCCGCCACGACCAGCGCCTGGCGCGCCTGGGCGACGTCGTGGACCCGGAAGACGCGGGCCCCGCGCTCGAGCGCGAGCACGTTTGCGGCGATCGTCCCGGGCACCCGGTCGTGCGGGTCGGGAACGTCCGCGACGCGGTGGATGAACGACTTGCGCGAGACGCCGACCAGGACGCGGAAGCCCAGCGCCGCGATCTCGTCGAGGCGCCGCAGGAGCTCGAGGTTGTGCGCCAGCGTCTTGCCGAACCCGATGCCGGGGTCGACGTCGATGAGCTCCTCGCGCACGCCCTCGCGCACGGCGAACTCGGCGCGCGCCTCGAGGAACGCGCGCACGTCGTCGACGACGTCGTCGTAGCGCGGGTCCTCCTGCATGGTGCGCGGGTCGCCGAGCATGTGCATCAGGCAGCAGCGCGCCCGGCGATCGGCGACGAGCCCCGCGATGTCGGGCTCGCCCCGGAACGCGGTGACGTCGTTGACGTACGTGGCCCCGGCCGCCAGCGCCGCCTCGGCGACGCTCACCTTCGTGGTGTCGATCGACACCGTCGCGCCGGTGCGCGCGAGCGCGCGCACGACCGGCTCGGTGCGGGCGCGCTCCTCGGCCTCGGGCACGGGCAGGGCCCGCGGCCGGGTCGACTCGCCGCCGACGTCGAGGATCGCTGCGCCCTCGGAGGCCAGGCGCAGGCCGTGCGTCACCGCGGCGTCGCGCTCGAACCACTCGCCACCGTCCGAGAACGAGTCCGGCGTCACGTTGACGATGCCCATGATGGCGAATGGCACGGCCACGAAGCGGACCCTAGCGCCGGCGCCATCGCGTCCACTCGGCGACCGATTGGCTCATCTTTAGCGTTCCACCGGCCGAGGTGCACCCCATGTGGGATGCCAGCACGAACCGCAGCGAGGAGCCAGACGGGCGCGAGCGCGCGGCCGGCGCGTTCGATCGCGCCCGCACCCGGTGGGGCATGGAGCGCGTGCTCCTCCTCCACGGGCCCAGCGGCGAGGACGGCGATCTCGCGCGCGTCCTGCAGCGCCACCTGCGCCACCTGCCGGTGGTCATGCTCCACGACCGGCTCCTGCCCGACGGGGCGCTGATCGAGCACCTCGCCGTCGGGCCCGGTGGCGTGACGGTGATCGCGGGGCTCCGCGAGGCCCCGCTGCCGCTCCGCCTCCGCCGCGTCCTGGGGGTCTTCGGGGCGCACGCCGAGCTGCTGCAGGACGGCGCGGGCGCGGACCGCACCGGCCTGCTGACGCCGGTGCGCGAGCGCGTCGTGGCGGTCCGCCACGTCGTCGACGGCGCGGCGCCCGTCGAGGCCGCGCTCTGCCTCGACGAGAGCGACGCCACCGTCACCATGCACCCGCTCGAGGTCCGCGGCGTGCTCATCGCCGGCCCGAAGGCGGTCGCCGCGCTGGCCGCCCGCCCCGGTGACGTGGCCGACACGCAGCTGGCCGAGCTCGTCGACCTGCTGCACGCCGAGCTACCGCCGGCGCTGGGCTGACCGCGGGCTCAGCCCGCGGCGACGACCTCGACGGTCCACGGCCGCCCGCGCCCGGCCGGGGCGTGCAGGCGGACCTGCTCGCCGACGGCGGCGGCCAGCGTCGCGACGTCCTCGGGCGTCGACGGGATCCGCGGCGCCTCGAGCAGCCGGCGCGCGACGCTGCCGCGCACCGCCTTGGCCATGTGCGAGATCGGCCGCCCGTCCGCGGTGAGCGCCTTGACCTCCACGCGCGTGGCGCGCCGCGGCTTCCAGGCGGCCGCATAGGTCCCCGAGCGCAGGTCGACGACCAGCGCCCCGGGCTCGTCGGGCAGCGCCGCCTGCAGCGCCGGCCGCCACCAGGCCGCCAGGCCGGCGCCGAGCGCGTCCAGGCGCGCGCCCATCGACAGGCGGTAGGCGGGGATCCGGTCGTGCAGGGCCACCACGCCCCAGAGGGCGCTGGCGACCAGGACCTGCCGGCGCGCCCGGGCACGGGCGGTGCGCGACAGCGACGGCAGGTCGAGGTGCTGGTAGAGCACGCCCGTGTAGACGCGGCCGGCGGGCGCGGCCGGCGCGGAGCGCAGGGCGGCGTCGCGCTCGAGGTCGTCGGCCTGGCCGGCCGACAGCCCCAGCGCCGCGAGGGCCGTCTCCCGCGGGCCGGCGACCAGCGCCTCGAGCGCCGACAGGACGGTCTCGCGCTGCGACCGCAGCTCCGGCAGCACGAGCGCGTCGAGGTCGACCGGAGCGCCGGAGCGCGGCGCCTGCTTGCCCTCGGAGGGCGGGAGGAGGACCAGCACGGCGGCGCAGGCTAGCTGGCCGGCTGCCTCGCAGACGCGGAAGACGGGCGCGCCGCCGAGGCGGCGGCGCGCTCGAAGTGGCTAGGCGAGGCCCGGCTTCTCGGGCAGGTCGAGGCCGCGGGCCTCGACCCCGCCGCCGGCCAGGCCGGGGCGCGGGAGCGGGCGCGGGGCCTCGCGGCCGGCGCGCTCGGCCGGGATGGCGGGACCGGGGGTCGTGTCCTCGGGCGTCTCGTCGGGCCCGAAGACCTCCTCCTCGGTCTTGCCGTCGAGAAGGGCGATGAACTCCTCCTTCTCGATCGTCTCGCGCTTGAGCAGGACCTCGCTGATCGTCTTCAGCGACTCCTCGTGCTCCGTGAGGATGTCCTTGGCGCGCTGGTGGGCGCCCTCGACGATGCGGCGGATCTCGTCGTCGATCTCGCGGGCGATCTC
>DASTWY010000045.1:0-18631 GCA_035765735.1 Baekduia sp.
TTCATCCACCGTGGAGGTGGATGAATCGTCCCTCGACGCTCCGGGGGCCGGTGAGTTGAGACCCCGTTGAGGCGGGCGTGCAAGGCTGTGGGCGGTGATGAGCCCCCGCGCCAAGCGCGCGACCCGACCGGCCGCGAGCACGTGGCAGGAGATCCGCGAGGACCGCTGGCTCGCGCTCCTGACGATGACGCGCCTGCTGGGCGCGACCGTCGCGGTGATCCTCCTGCTGGCGCACCACGTCACCGACCACGACCCGCGGCTGGCCGCCGTGGCGGCCGGCTGGACCGCCGTGACGCTCGTGGCGTTCGGCAGCAGCCCGGCCCTGCGCGCCTCGCCCGTCGCCTGGGGCATCGACATGCTCGCGGCGATGGCGCTGGTGCTCGCGTCCGCCGACTGGCGCAGCCCCTTCTACGTCTTCGCGCTCACGACCCTCGTGCTGCCGACGACGGGGTCGCGGTGGCGCGGCGCGGTCGCGTGGGGCGCAGCCTTCTCGGTCCTGTACGCGTGCGTGGCGTTCCTCGAGCGCAAGGTCCCGTCGGACACGCTGATGAACACGATCCGGCTCGAGACGCTGGCCACGCACCTCTTCGTGCCGATCGTCATCGCCATGGCCCTGGGCTACGCCAGCGAGCTGCTGCGGCGCCTGCGCGACGCGCGCGCCCAGTCCGAGCGCCTGGTCCTCCAGGCCGAGCGTCAGCGGATCGCGTGGGAGCTGCACGACTCCGCCAAGCAGCGCGTGCACGCGGCTCACCTCATGCTCACCGCCCTCGACGGCGCGATCAGCGAGCCCCAGCACGAGCTGGTCGACCACGTGCTCTCCGAGCTGCGCGCCGCCACCGCCGACATGGAGACCAGCGTCGCCGAGCTCCGCACGCCGCTGGACGGCCGGCCCGTCGACGAGCTCCTGCGCGAGCGCGCCCGCGAGCTCGAGCCCGCCGGTCGCGCGCGCATCACCGTCGAGGGCCGCCTCCCCCACCTTCCCCCGCTCATCGCCGCGCACGCGTACCGGATCGCCGCCGAGGCGCTGATCAACGCCGTGCGGCATGCTGACTGCTCCCAGATCACCGTGACCATGGCCGACGGGCCCGACGGCGCCGAGGTCGTCATCGACGACGACGGCGTCGGAATGGCCCAGCGCTCGCGTCTCGCCAGCCACGGGTTGCGCTCGATGCAGGGCCGTGCCGAGACGATCGGCGCGACGCTCGACATCGGGCCACGACCCGGCGGCGGCGGCACGCGCGTCGCGCTCGCGCTCCCCCACCACAACGGAGGTTCCTCGTGATCCGCCTGCTCATCGTCGACGACCACCCCGCCATGCGCGCCGGCCTCACGGCGGTCCTGCGCGCGGAGCCCGGCATCGTGCCGCTCGCCACCGCGTCATCCGCCGAGGACCTCGAGCCCGCGCTGCACCGCACGCGGCCCGACGTCGTGCTGCTCGACTACCACCTGCCCGGCAGCGACGGCCTGCGGCTCTGCCGCCGCATCAAGCAGGAGCTGCCGGCGCCGGGCGTCCTGCTGTACTCGGCCTACGCCGACGCGTCGCTCGTCATCCCGGCGATCCTGGCGGGCGCCGACGGCCTGCTGAACAAGAGCGTGCCGGCCAACGAGCTCTACGACGCGCTGCGCGCCGTGGCCCGCGGCGATCGGGTGCTGCCGCCGGTGCCGCGCCAGCTCATGAACCAGGCCTCGCAGGAGCTCGACTCCGAGGACCTGCCGATCCTCTCGATGGTGCTCGACGGCACGCCCACGGCCGAGGTCGCCAAGACCCTGCGGATGGAGCCGCGCGCGGTGCTCGCGCGCATCGACACCATGATCGACCGCCTGCGCGTCGAGGTGCCGTCGCCGAGCTGAGGCGCCCGCTCAGGACCCGGCGCAGTCGTAGACCACGCGCAGGCGCTGCCGCAGCATGGCGACGCGGTCGACGAGCCGGGACACGCGGGCGCGCCGCGCCCGCGTGCGGTGGCGGCGCAGCAGCCGGCGCGCGGAGCGCAGCGTGCCGCGCGTCTGCTGGAGCAGCGCGCGCTGCACCGTGCACACGGTGCGCACGACGGTGACCTGCGCCGGGTCGCTGACCTCGACGCCGCCCGCGCACACCCACGTCTGGCAGTCGCGGTAGGCCTGCCACCAGTACGTCCCCGGCTCGCGCGGCAGCAGGCCCAGGCCCGCGTCGTCCTCGGCGGCGGTGCAGTGCGCGGGCGCCGGATCGCCGCTGGGCAGCGGGGGCACCTCCAGCGCGACCGCCTCGCGCGCGTCGACGCGGTGGTCCCGCAGGAGCATGCCGTGCTGGTCGACGTCGGGCGCGTCGGCCAGGACGACGTGGTAGCCGTCGACGGGGCCGGTGACCGCCACGTCCTCGGTCCACTGGTGGTACGCCGGACACGTGAAGTCGATGGCGAGCCCGCGCGTGGCGTCCTGCACGACGGCGCCGTCGGCCGGGGCGTAGCCCTCGATCGGGAGGTCGTCCCGGCGGGCGCCGGCGGTGGCTGGCAGCGCGCAGGCGAGCAGGAGTGCGACGAGCACCGCCACCCGAGGCCCCTTTCCGCACCGGACGCCCACGCGCGGACCCTATCCGGTCGCCCCGCGCCCGACGGCGGGTTCGGTCAGGCGGCGGTCCCTCGGAGCCGCTGCGCTACCGTCCCGGCCCGTGCGCTCCGTGCTCGACTTCTACCGCGCCCGCCCGCTCGTGGGCGTGGTCGTCGTCGCCGTCGGCCTGGCGGTCGCCATCGTCACCACGCTCGCCCAGGACGGCGGCGGCGTGATCCTGCCGATCGCCTTCGTCGCCTTCGTCGGCCTCGTGGTCGGCAGCATCGTGGCCGCCGCCCAGCGCCGCCGCAGCTCCGGCGACTAGCTCCCCGCCGACCGCAGCCGATGCGCCGCGCGCACGGCCGCCGCGACGTCGCCGGCGGCCAGCAGCGGTGCGGGGACGCGATCGCTCGCGCGTGACGCGGCATCGGCGCCACCGCCCGAGGCGGGCGCCGCGTGGACCGCCCGCCCGCCGAGCGTCCCGCCGATGCTGCCGTCGGTGCGCAGCCGCAGCACGCCGTCGAGCCGACCGGGGGCGTCGACGGTCAGCGTGCCGAAGCCGCCCCCGTGCCGCCCGGCGCGCACCGTCCCGCTCACCGCCACTCCCGGCACGAGCGCGTACCGGTGCAGCCGCATCCGGGCGACCGTCGGCGGCGCGCTGACCCACCCGCCGCGCAGGCCGCCGGCATGCACCTCGGGGAAGCCCGCGAACAGCGTCTGCAACGCCGTGTTCTGGGCGTCGGCGATGGTGTCGAGTGTCGCGCCGATCACCCGCCCGGCGACCCCGCGGACGCCCGGCGCCGGCCGGTAGCCGCGCAGCGAGCGGGCCGGGCGGGCGAGCATCGGCACCGCGTTCGACCGTCCGCGGCACGGCGTCCCGATGCGCCGCTCGGCGGCGAAGCGCCGCAGGGCCTTCGCGGCGCAGCCGGTGATGTCGGAGTCCAGCACGTCGTGTCCCGTGCCGCCCACGGTCAGCAGCTGGCCGTGCGGCAGCGACGGGAGCAGCTCGCGGGCGTTCTCGGTCGGCGTGCGCGTGTCCCAGCGCCCGCTCAGCACCAGGGCGCGGACGTCCGGCAGCGGCGCGAGCGACGGCGGCGTGAAGCGGTCGCCGCGCGGCCAGCGCAGGCAGTCGTGCGCCGTCGAGGTGTCGATCACGGCGTGGCGGCTGAACGGCGCGAACGCCGACGCCGGCGTCGCGTCGGTGCCGTGCAGCCAGGCCGGCACGCGCTCGGGCAGCGGCGCGTCCAGCGCGTACGGCAGCCGGACGTCGGCGCACGTCGTCGTGACGTTCAGCCCGACGCTGAAGTCCTTGACCGACGTCGGCGGGCCCTGCGACGGCCGGCGCAGGCGCAGCAGCGGCGTGGGGTCGCCGTGGACGGCGGCGGCGATCGCGGCGGGGAACGCGTTCTGCATCCACGGGTTGAGGTCGCCCGACATGATCATCAGGACGAGCTCGGACTCGTCGTGGATCGCCGACGCCTGCCGGCGGCCGTGCTCGTCGACGACGGTTCCGCGCAGCGGGCCGCGCTGCAGCCGGGCGGTGAGCCGAGCGAGGTCGGCGAGCGGATCGCGCGTGGCGCCGCGGCAGCGGCCGCGCAGGCACTGCTCGCGCAGGATCCGCGGCAGCCGCGCGAAGGTGTCCATGAAGTACGTGTCGATGCCGTCGGGGCCGACGACGGAGTCGAGGATCAGCCCGGCCGTGCGCCGGGGGTAGCGGCGCGCGTACTGCACGGCGACGTAGGTCCCGTAGCTGACGCCCATGAGCTCGAGCCGGCGCGCCCCGAGCGCGGCGCGCAGCGCGTCGAGGTCCTGCACCGAGTCGGTGGTGGCGTAGGCCTGGCGCGCGGGGCCGAGATGCCGCGCGCAGGCGCGCACGAGCCGGGTCTCGACGACGTCGAGGGTGCCCAGCCGCTGCACGCCGCGGCAGCGCAGCGCGCCGGACCGGCCGGTCCCGCGCTGGTCGACCAGGACGAGCCGGCGGTGCCGCAGCGCCGGCCGCAGCGTGTCCCGGAACGACTCGGCGAACGGCAGCGACGGCTGTCCGGGCCCGCCGGAGAGCGCGACGACGAAGCCGTGCGTGCCCGCGCGCGGCCGCTCGACCGCGACGGCGAGCCCGACCGTCCCGGGGATCCGTCCCGAGCGGTCCAGCGGCACGCGCAGCGTCCCGCAGCGGAAGTGCCCGGCGTGCGGGCACGGCTTCGTGCGCAGCGCGCTGGCGGGCGCCGCGGCGATCAGCAGCACGGCCGCGATGAGCGGCACGACGAGGGACAGGGGGCGCGGCATCGGGCGCGCACCGTACCCGGCGGCTCCCACCGCGTCCATCGTGGACGAACGTCCTACTCAAGAATCGCTGTCGCCAGGCCGATGCGTTCGGGGATGAGCGACTTCGCGGCCCGCTGCACCGACTGCGGCTTCACCTGGAACACGCCCGCGATGGCCGACGGCCTGCGGGTGCTCGGCGCCTGTCCCAAGTGCAAGGGCGAGCTCGAGTTCGGCACCCGCGGGATGGCGGCCGGCGACGTCCGCGCCGAGCGGCGCGTCGCGGCGACGGCGCCGCACCTCGTGCTCGGCCTCCCGCGCGTCTGACCGGTCACGCCGCGGCGGCGCGGGGCCCTCACCTTCCCGCCGGGCCCTCTGGTCGTCGGCGCCTCACCGCACTACCCTTGCGGCGATGAGTGACGAGGGGAGCACCGGGACGGAGATCGTCCCGGCGGGCGCGGGTGCGCGGGATGCGCTCGCGGGCGAGTGGCGGCGGCTGTCGCGCGCCGCGACGTTCGTCGCGGTGATGACGAGCCCCGCCCTCATGGCGCTGTTCATCGGGGTCGACGGCTGGCCCTGGTACTGGGCCCTGCTGGCCACGATCTGCTGCGTCAGCGCGTTCCGCGGCCTGATCGACGTCGTCGTCCACCGCTTCATCCCGCGGCCGAGCCTCTACGGCGCCGACCGCGAGGCGCTCATCGACGACGCGACCGCCCGCCGCCGGCTCTGGTTCTGGCGCGGGAAGTTCCGCCTGCTGCTGTGGGTCGCGTTCCTGATCTTCGGCGTGCTCGGCCTCGCCTCGCTGATCAGCGGCGACTCGATCCCCGACATCCTCTCCAGCATCTGGTCGGCGGTGACCGACCCGCAGACGCTGGTGATGCTGCTGACGCTCGGCATCCAGCTGCCGCTGCTGTTCTTCATCAACTTCGCGATCCTCTTCGGGCCGCTGCTCTTCTTCGGCCTCAAGCAGATGAAGGGCTACGAGCCCGGCGACGCCGACTGGGGCGTGCGCCTCGAGGACGTGCGCGGCCAGAAGGAGCCCAAGGAGGACGTCACCCGCGTCATCGAGCTGTGGCAGTCCGGCGAGGCGTTCCGCCAGGCCGGCGGCAAGCCCGAGCGCGGCCTGCTGTTCATCGGCCAGCCGGGCACCGGCAAGACGATGCTGTCGAAGGCGATCGCGACGTCGTTCAACTCGCCCATCGTCACGATGCCGGGCTCAGGCTTCGCCCAGACGTTCATCGGCATGGACGTCGTGGTGGTGATGTTCCTCATCCGCAAGGCGCGCAAGCTCGCCCGCAAGTGGGGCGGCCAGTGCATCATCTTCATCGACGAGATCGACGCCGTCGGCCTGCGCCGCCAGGCGCTCAGCGGCGGCACCGCCGGCATGAGCCCGATCTTCTCGACCGACGTCGAGGACTACGCGTTCTACGGCCCGTGGGGCTCGATGTCGGCCTCCGGCGACCTCGTCCGCGAGACGCGCGCGTGGCGCGAGCGGCTGTTCGCCAGCCGCGCCGAGGGCCACGTGCAGGTGCTCCCGCCGGGCCTGGCCCGCTTCTACGGGCGGATCAACGACTTCATGGTCCCCGGCGGCATGGGCGGCATGGGCGGCGGCATGGCCCTCAACCAGCTGCTCGTGCAGATGGACGGCGTCGACGAGCCGAAGTTCTGGGCGAAGTTCTGGACCAACCGCATCAACACGCTGCTGGACGCCAGCTACGTCGTCCCGCGCAAGGTCGGGAAGCTGTCGCTGCGGCTCAAGTCGCCCAAGCCGCGGCCGGAGCAGATCTACTTCATCGGCGCGACGAACGTCCCGATCGACCGCCTCGACCCGGCGCTCATCCGCCCGGGCCGCATGGGCCGCCACGTCTGGTTCCGCACGCCGACCAAGGACGACCGGCAGGACATCTTCGACCTCTACCTCGCCAAGGTCGCCCACGACCCGGATCTCGACACGCCCAAGCGGCGCGACGAGCTGGCCCGCATCACCAACGGATACTCCCCGGCCATGATCGAGCAGGTCTGCTCGATGGCCCTGACCTACGCCCACAGCGACGGTCGCGTGCACTTCGAGTGGCACGACATCGTCGAGGCGATGACGACGATCGAGTCGGGGACCGCCCAGCAGATCGACTACATCGCCGAGGAGAGCCGCTCGACGGCCATCCACGAGGCGGGGCACGCGGTCGCCGCGCACGTCTACATGCCGTCGGTGCTGTCCACGCGCCTGTCGATCCGCAAGCGCGGCGGCTCGCTCGGCCACCACCAGGTGATGGAGCTCGAGGAGCGCTTCATCAAGTGGCGCCACCAGGAGGTCGCCGACATCGTCTGGGGCCTCGGCGCGATGGCCGCCGAGCACGTCTTCTACGGCGAGAACGGCACCGGCGTCGGCGGCGACGTCCAGGGCGTCAGCGGCAAGGCCGCGGTCATGGTCGGCTTCTCCGGCATGGGCCCGGTGCCCGTCGACCTCTCCCACCGCGAGTGGGAGAGCGATGCCGCTCGCGAGGCCGCCGAGCAGGAGTACATGGAGCGCTTCGAGCGGATCGGCCAGAAGATCATCAACCGCTCGCGCGGCATGACCCAGAGCGGCGACCCGATCGCCACGATCCTCCGCGACCCGTTCAAGCAGCGCGCGGCGGCGCAGATCCTCGGCCAGGCGTACATCACCGCCGTGGCCTGCATCCGCCACAACCGCGAGCAGGTCGCCCACATCGCCGACGTGCTCGTGGACCGCAAGGAGCTCTACGGCGACGAGGTCGTCGAGCTCCTCGACCGCGCCAGCCTCGAGGCGCCGGTCATCGACATCACCGACGAGACGATCTGGCCCAAGCTGTGAGCGAGTCCGACGACCTGAGCCCCGCCGAGCACGGCGTCCGCCCCGATCCCCGCAAGCGCCCGCCGGACCCGGCCGGCACGCAGCCGCAGTGGTCCGACGTCGACCTGCTGCCCAGGCACCGCGGCACGTCGGCGCCCGGCTCGCTGTGGGGGCCGCCGGGTCCTCCCTCGCACGAGGACGGCGCCGAGGGCGCCGCCGACCACGAGCGCGTGCCGCCCGCGGCCGTGGCGGCCAGCGCGCCCGATGAGCCCGAGGCCGACGCGCGCGAGTCGCGGTTCAGCCCGCGCTTCCAGTTCGCCCTCGGCGCGCTGATGGCGGTCGCCGCCGCCGCGGTCGTCCTGTTCGTGGCCGTGATCGCCGGGCGGTCGGACCGCGGCATGGCGGTCGTGCACGAGGGCCCCAGCTGGTCGGCGTGGCATCCCAACGCCGCCTCCGACGGGCCGACGCAGATCGCCGACCACGTCGGCCACCAGTACCGCCTGCCGGACGGCCGGCAGCTCGTGGCCGTCACCGGTGGACCCCTGCAGATCGCCGGCCTTCCGGTGACCGTCGCGGTGCGCGAGACCCCCGCCCAGGGCGGCGAGATCAAGCTCATCGACGGCAGCGGCGTGCTGTACCGGATGTGCGGCCTGGGGCCCAAGTGCTCGATCGACGAGGGCAAGGCGTCGACGCAGCGCCACCTGCTGCTGCGCCGCGAGGCGCTCGAGCTGGCGCTGTACTCCTTCCGCTACCTCGGCGTGAGCGAGACGACGGTCTTCCTGCCGCCGCGCAAGGGCCAGGACCCCAGCCAGGCGCTGTTCTTCCGCCGCGGCGACGCCGACCTCCAGGGCCCGGTCACCCAGCCGCTGGACGACACGCTCACGGCGCGCACGCCGACGGTGCGGAGCATCACGCGCTCCCCCGACGCCGAGCTGGTCAACACCATCACGCTGCGCAAGCTCTTCAAGGTCAGCTTCACGCAGGCCAACCAGGACGCGCGCGCCTTCATGGTGCTCGAACCGCTCCAGTGAGCGCTCGGCGCGGCCGGTCTCCCGCGGAGGCGGCCGCGCTGCGGCGGGCCAAGGCGCGGCTGGACCGCCTGGCGCTCTACCCCGCCCCGGTGCGCCTGCGGCGCACCGTGCGCATCCTCAGCGTGCCGTGGCTCTTCCGGCTGCCGTGGTTCTCGCGCTTCGACGGCTACACGATGTGGGACCTCGTCCTGCTCCGCCGCCCGCTGGCCGAGGCGTCCGGCGACCTCGTCTGCCACGAGCTCTGCCACGTCTGGCAGATGCAGCACCGCCCGCTGGCCATGCCGCTCAGCTACCTGCGGCACGGCTACGCCGACAACCCCTACGAGGTCGAGGCGCGCCGGTCGGTCGAGCTCACGCGCGGCGCGTAGCGCGGGCACGCCAGCACGGGCATCCGCGGGTACTTCGGCCAGTCGGGGTCGGCCGCGCCGAGCAGGCACATCGAGAACGTCGACCCGCGCGTGTTGCCGACGCGCTTCTGGTGCGCGCAGGCGTCGCAGAGTCCGAAGCTGGGCGCGTTCATCGGTCCGCCAGCATGGCAGCGTCGTACTCTCGATGGTCCCGCGCGCGCACAGAGGTGGTTTCGCGTGCAACTAGACTGCGTTCTCAGTGAGCACCTTCCGGCGACTCCTCGGCTTCCTCGCGCCCTACCGGCGCGGCGTCGCCCTGTCCGCCACGCTGGCGGCGCTGGCCATGGTGATGACGGTGGCGATCCCCGGCCTCACCGGCAAGGCGATCGACCAGATCCGCGACCACGACAGCGCGGGCCTCGATCGCCTCGGCATCGCCATCGCGGTCGCCGGCATCGCGCGCCTGCTGCTGACCGTCGCGCGGCGGCTGGTCGCCGGGCGCGTCTCGCTCGGCGTCGAGCAGGACCTGCGCCACCGCCTGTACGCGCACTTCCTGTCGCTGGAGCTCGGGTTCTTCGACCGCCAGCAGACCGGCCAGCTGATGTCGCGCGCCACCGTCGACCTGCAGGCGGTGCGCTTCTTCCTCGGCTACGGCCTCGTGTTCATCCTGCAGTCGGGCCTGACGATCGTGCTCGCGTCGATCGCGATGTTCGTCGTCGACCCCCTGCTGGCCGCGGTGTCGCTGGTCCCGGTCCCGTTCGTGGTGGTCATCGCCAACCGCTACGGCCGCAGCGCGCGGCCCGCCCAGCAGGAGGTCCAGCAGCGCGTCGCGGAGCTCACCGCGGCGGCCGAGGAGGCCATCGGCGGCGTGCGGGTGGTCAAGGCGTTCGCCCGCGAGGACCGCCAGCTCGAGCGCTTCGCCGGCGCGACGGCGCGCGTCTTCGACCAGGAGATGACCGCCACGCGGCTGACCGCGTTCTACCAGCCGTTCATCGCGTTCCTGCCGCAGATCGGCCTCGCCTGCATCCTCGTCTTCGGCGGCCGCCGCGTCATCGAGGGCCACATGACGCTCGGCGACTTCACCGCGTTCTATGCCTACCTGCTGATGCTGCTGGTGCCGATGCGCTCGCTGGGCATGTCCCTGGGGCTCGCGCAGCGCGCGACGGCCTCGGGCACCCGCCTGTTCCAGGTGCTCGACCGCGAGCCGCGGATCGCCGCCAAGCCGGGCGCCGGGCCGCTGCCGGAGGGCAGCGGCCACGTCGAGCTGCGCGACGTGACCTTCACCTACGAGGGCGCGCCGCACCCGGCGCTGCGCGACGTCTCGCTCGTCGTCCCCGCTGGGACGACGGTCGCCCTGGTGGGCGCCACGGGCTCGGGCAAGACGACGCTGGTCCACCTGCTCGGCCGCCTGTACGACGTCGACACGGGCGCCGTGGTCATCGACGGCGCCGACGTCCGCGACGTCGACCCCGTCGCCCTGCGCCAGGCGATCGCCGTCGTCGACGACTCGCCGTTCCTGTTCAGCGCCACCGTGGCCGAGAACATCGCCTACGCGCGGCCGGAGGCCTCGCGCGAGGAGGTCGAGCTGGCGGCGCGCCGCGCGCAGGCCGACGACTTCATCGCGGCGCTGCCCGACGGCTACGACACGCGCGTCGGCGAGCGCGGGCTGACCCTCAGCGGCGGTCAGAGCCAGCGCGTGGCGATCGCGCGCGCATTCCTGGCCGACCCGCGCATCCTGGTCCTCGACGACGCCACGTCCGCGGTCGACGCCTCGACCGAGCAGGCGATCAAGGACGCGCTGCGCGAGGTCATGGCCGGCCGCACGACGTTCGTGATCGCCCACCGCCTCAGCACGATCGCGCTGGCCGACGTCATCGTCGTCGTCGAGGAGGGTCGCATCGCCGCCCAGGGCACCCACGACGAGCTGCTGGAGCAGTCGGAGCTCTACCGCGAGATCGTCGAGAAGGGCCTGCCCGACCAGGTCTTCCTCAACCGCAACCCCGTCGAGCGCGAGGTCGCGGGGCTCTAGGAGATGCGGCAGGAGCAGCGACAGGCCCTCAACCGCCGGCAGGAGCTGCGCCGGCGCCTGCGCGAGACTGGCGGCCGCGGCCGCAAGGTGCGCGGGCTGCTGGAGCTGCTGCGCCCCTACCGCGGGCGGAGCATCCTCATGCTCGTCGCGCTCGTGGTGGGCACGGCGGCGTCGCTGGCCCCCGCGCCGCTGGCCCAGAAGGCCATCGACCAGGGCATCACCCCTGGTGACCTCGGGACGCTCGACCTCATCGTCGTGCTGTTCGTGCTCAGCGCGATCACGGTGTGGGTCACGAGCTACGCCCAGACCTACCTGACCAACTGGGTCGGCCAGCGCGCGCTGCAGGACCTGCGGCTGCAGATCTTCGGCCATCTGCAGGAGATGCCGGTCGGCTTCTACGAGCGGCGCCCGGCCGGCGTGCTCATCTCGCGCATGACCAACGACGTCGAGGCGCTCAGCCAGATGGTCACCGACTCGGTGACGACGCTGTTCCAGGCGTCGCTGACGCTCGTCGGGTCGATCGTGATCCTGCTGCTGTTCGACGTGCAGCTCGCGCTGCTGACGTTCGTCATCTTCCCGGTCATGGCGGCCGGCTCGCTGGCCTTCCGCCTGGCGTCCGCCGACGCCTTCAAGCGCACGCGCGAGACGATCGGCGCGATCACCGCCTACCTGCAGGAGTCGCTGTCGGGCATTCGCGTGCTGCGCTCGTTCGCCCAGGAGCCGCGCCACCTGCGCCAGTTCGGGCACCTGAACGCCGCCAACCGCCAGGCGAACATGACCACGGTCAACCTCAACGCCGCCTACTTCCCGGCGGTGGAGTGGCTCAGCTCGGTCGCGACCGTCGGCATCCTGCTCTACGGCGGCCACCAGGTCCTGCAGGGCGACGTGACCGTCGGCATCCTCGTCGGCTTCATCGCTGCGCTGAACGGGTTCTTCGACCCGATCTCGCAGCTGTCGCAGGTCTACACGACCTACCAGTCGGGCATGGCGGCGCTCGACAAGATCTTCGAGCTGCTCGACGAGCGCGCCGACCTCGTGGACGCGCCCGACGCCGTCGAGCTCCCCCGGCCCCTGCGCGGCGCGATCGACTTCGAGGACGTCTCGTTCGCCTACTCGACGGCCGACGGCGTCAAGGTGGCCCTGGCCGACGTGACCCTCCACGTGCCGCCCGGCCAGACCGTCGCCCTGGTCGGCGCCACCGGCGCGGGGAAGTCGACGCTGGCCAAGCTCGCCGCGCGGTTCTACGACCCGACCAGCGGCCGGATCCTCGTCGACGGCCACGACCTGCGCGAGGTGACGGCGCGCTCGCTGCGCTCCCAGATGGGGATCGTCCCGCAGGAGGGCTTCCTGTTCAGCGGCACGCTGCGCGAGAACATCGCCTTCGGCATGGCGGAGGGCGAGGACGTCGACGACGCCGTGCTGGAGCGCGCCTGCCGGGCCGTCGGCGCGTGGGACTTCATCACCCGCCTCGAGCGCGGGCTCGACACCCAGATCGGCGAGCGCGGCGTGCAGCTCTCCGCCGGGCAGCGCCAGCTCGTCGCCTTCGCCCGCGCGCTGGTGGCCGACCCGCGCATCCTGGTGCTCGACGAGGCGACGTCGAACGTCGACCTGCACACCGAGACGGTGATCGAGGAGGGCCTGCGCCGGCTGCTGTCGGGCCGCACGGCGATCGTCATCGCCCACCGCCTGTCGACCATCCGCCAGGCCGGCCGGATCGTCGTCCTCGAGGGCGGCCGCATCGTCGAGTCCGGGACGCACGACGAGCTGATCGCCGCGGAGGGCCGCTACTGGCGGCTCTACCGCGACTGGGCCGAGCAGGCCGCCGCCACCACGGCGGCGTAGCCCGGTCCCACCCCCCGCTCCCCCGCGGCGTCGAGGGACGAATCATCCACCGTGACGGTGGATCATTCGTCCCTCGACGGCGATGCGACGGGTCAGGCGGCGGCGCTGGAGCCGCGCGCGCTCGCCCGCTCGCCGATGAAGTCGATCAGCGCGTCGAACTTGTCCTTGAGGAAGTGCGCGCTGGCGCCGGCCTCGGCGAACTGGCGCTCGGCGCCCGGCACGGCCGTGAAGGCGACGACCTCCACCCCGCGGTGCTCCTCGCGCAGCCGGCGGGTGGCCGTGACGCCGTCCATCCCCGGCATGTTCTGGTCCATCACGACGAGGTCGGGGCCGTGCGCCGCGGCGACCTCGAGCGCCTGCTCGCCGCTGTCGGCCTCGAACACCTCGACGTCGTCGCGGTCGGCCAGCAGCGCCCGCAGCAGCATCCGCAGCTCGGGAGCGTCGTCGACGAGCAGCACGCGCAGGGGCGATGTGCTCGTCGTCGGGGACATACCCTCGCTGTTCGCCCCGTCAGCCATGGACCTTCATCCCGGCATCATGCCGATGTCCGGGAGCTGACGCCTCGTCCGCCGGCCGCAGGTCCGCGAGCATCCCCTCACGGTAGCCGCCGGGCGGACGGCTTCCACCCCTCGAAGGTTCGGTGCGGCATCCCGCGGAAGCGCACGCGCAGGTCCAATCCGCCCGGGGGCGCGGCGCGATCGGCCACCACGACGGTCGGGCAGAAGACGTCGGGACGCGGCCAGCGGCCGGTGTCGTCGTCCGGCGCCTCCTGGCGCGGGCCGAAGAGCGTCAGGTTCACGTGCCCGGGCAGGCTCGCGCTGGGCGCCAGCACGCCATCGAAGCCGGCGGCGTGGAGCTCGGCGGCCAGCGCCCGTGACGCGGCGTGGTCGTCGTCGACGGCGATCCACGGATCGAGCCCGCACCCCGTCCAGCGGTCGAAGTCGCGCAGGTCGGCGATGGCCGAGGGGCGCACGCGCACGCGGTAGACCACGCGGCGCAGCTGCCGCCGGCGCTCCTCCCCGCGCAGGCCGACCTGCCGGATGAGCTCGGCCCACATGCCGTCGGGATGGCACGCGAGGTACTGCGCGTAGCTGCCGAGCGTCGCGCCCAGGCCGTTCCAGCGCCCGGTCGGCTGGGCGATCCCCACGCCCGCGCCGTGCCACAGCGGCGGCCACCGCGCGTCCATCTGGCGGTAGGCGAGCCACTCGGGCTCCGGCGCGATCGCGGGTCTACGCGTCCAGCTGGCCACGCTCAGCGCGCGCGAGCGACCGCAGCCGGTCGCCGTGACGGGTGACGTCGGCGGCGATCAGCTCGGCGGGCGTGCGGCCGCCGAGCTGCGGGTGCTCGCTGTGGAACCACAGCAGCAGGCCGCGCGGCGTCCACGACGAGCGCAGCTCGTACAGCAGCTGTGCGACGAGCACGACGCGGTCGGCGTTCTTGCGGATCGACGCGACGCGGCCGCTGCGCCAGTTGGCGACCGTCTTGGGGTCGACGCCCAGGAGGCCGGCGATCTCGCGGTCGTCGACCTCGGCGAGCGTGTCGGCCACGAAGCGGGCCGCGGCCGGCGGGTCGTCGAGGTCGCGGTGCTCGATGCGCCGCTGCATGAGCGCCAGCAGGTCGTGCATGACCGTGACCTGCTCGCGGACCCGCCACTCCGGGTCGGTCCCGTCGTCGCCCTCGACGGCGTCCTCGAGGGCGAACAGCGCCACGAGCAGCCGCCGCGCCACCGCGTCGTCGCCCCACTCGTCGTTGGCGGCCAGCTCGGCGACCGCGCGCCGCAGCGCGGCGAACCACTCGAGCTGCCGCCGGCGCGCCTCGGAGGCGCCGCCGCCCTCGATGACGCGGAAGCTCCGCAGCCGGTCCCCCACGGCGCTGGCCTGGTCGGCGACGGGCGGGCGTTCCAGGAGCGCTCCGGCGGGGCTCATGGCCACCATGGTACGCCATGTTTCGGCGTTGCGTCCCGCTGGAGGAAAGATCTGGGAGGGCACCCGCGCGCTCTACCGTCGGTGCGAGACCCAAGGACCCTGACCGAGGAGTGCGAGCATGCGTCCGACCGAGCCCTTCCGCCGCGAGCACGCCGAGCTGCTGGCCCACGTCGAGCACCTCGCCGAGGCGGCCCGCGAGATGCCACGGCTCCCGCCGCCCGACCGGGCGGCGCTCCGGGACCGGGTCCTCGCGTTCCTGCAGGGGACGCTGCTCCCGCACGCCCGAGCGGAGGAGCAGGTGCTGTACCCGGCATGGGCGGAGCTGCTCGGGTTCCCCGACGCGGCGGCGGCGATGGTCCACGACCATGATGCGATCGTCGCCCGCGTCGAGCAGCTCGCGGCCGCCGATGCCGGCGACGTCGACGCCCTTCAGCAGCTGCTCTACGAGCTGCACGCGCTGATCCTGGTCCACTTCCACAAGGAGGAGGACCTCCAGCTGCCGGCGTTCGACGCGGATCCCGTGGCGGCCGAGCGCGTGCTCACGCAGATGGGCGCGGCGACCGGCCACGCGCACGACCACTGAGAAGGGCCTGCGAAGACTGCGGGACTAGGACTCGAACCTAGACTAACTGGGCCAGAACCAGCCGTGCTGCCATTACACCATCCCGCAAAGGCGGTGCTGCGGCGGCGAAGTATAGCTTCGGCCCCGCCGCCGCGATGTCGGGCCCGGACGCCCTAGGCGGCGTCGCGGCCGGGGGTGAACTGCGCGGTGATGGCGTCCTCGAGACCCGGGTCCAGGACGAGCAGCACCTCGTCACCCGCCTCGATCACCGTGTCGGCCTTGGGCACGAAGCCCTTGCCGCCGCGCAGCAGCGAGATGATCAGCGCACCCTCGGGCAGCCGCATCTCCTGGACCGCGCGGCCGGCAGCCGGCGAGCCCGCGCCCACCTCGACCTCGATGATCTCCAGCTGCTCGTCGCGCAGGTCGAGCAGGTGCACCAGCCCGTAGCTGGGCACCTCGTGCTCGATCAGGCGCAGGATCAGGTCGGTGGCGCTGACGGCGGGCTGGATGCCCAGCATCTCGAACCACGAGCGGTTGCG
This sequence comes from Baekduia sp., assembly GCA_035765735.1. Taxonomy (GTDB): domain Bacteria; phylum Actinomycetota; class Thermoleophilia; order Solirubrobacterales; family Solirubrobacteraceae; genus Baekduia. The sequence goes on from DASTWY010000045.1 coordinate 15,870, forward strand.
CGGGTTGTTGACGCGGGCGATGATCCGCTCGCAGAGGTACTTCTCCTTCGCCATCTGGCAGATGAGGAGGTTGTCCTCGTCGTCGCCGGTCACGGCGATGGTCAGGTCGGCGCGCTGGATGCCCGCGCGCTCCAGGACCCACAGCTCGGTCGCGTCGCCGTACTGGATGGCGTGCTCGAGCTCCTGCTCGATGGTCAGGTAGCGGATGCGGTCGCTCTCGATCAGGGTCACCTCGTTGCCCTTGGAGATCAGCTCCCGGGCGAGGTTCCACCCCACCTTGCCACCGCCGGCGATGATGACGTACACGGCTCCGTTTCCCCCTCTGCTGCCTCAGGCGATGGCGCTGAGCGCCGAGGTGAACATCTCGATGGCGTGCTGCGTCGGGCAGACCGTCTCGAGCCCCTGCTCGCGGTACCACGCCGCGCGCGCCGGATCCATGACGCGGACGATCACCCGCGGGATCTCGTAGTGGCGCTGGGCGATCTGGGCGATCGTCAGGTTGGTGTTGTCCCCGTCGGTGGAGGCGATGAAGACGTCGGCCTCGTGGATCCCCGCCTCGGTCAGCGCGTCGATCTCCATCCCGTGGCCGACGGTGAAGCGGCCGCCGGCCTCCTCCCACGTCGTGCTCAGCCCGACCTCGAGGCGCTCGTGGGAGAGCGGGTCCTCGTCCAGGACCGAGACGGTGTGCCCCGACATGAGGGCCTGTCGCGCGACAGCTGAGCCGACGCGTCCGGCTCCGACGATGAGGATGAACATCGTCACCGCACAATACCCGCCGTCCGGCGGATGGTCGCCTCACCCTTCGCGCAGGGGTGGCGCGGCGCTGATGGACTGGTCGTGCCCGTCGGCCTGCTCGCCTGGGGGCGTCGGGTGGTGCTCGGCGTCCGCGGCCGCCCCGATGGGCACGTCGCGGGCGGGCGGCGCGGTGAGGATGACCTCGCAGGCGGCCTTGGAGACGACGTGCTTGGTCATCTCGCCGACGAAGTTGTCCATCGGCCCGCCGCGACCGCCGAGCAGCGCGCCGCCGCGGATGCGCGACGGCTCCTCGGCGGCCAGCACGATCGCCTGCACGCCGCGCCGGCGGGCCTCCTCGACGATCGCGGCGCCGGCCCGGCGGGCGCGCACGGTCGCCGTGGCGACCTCGACGCCCTCGTACTCCTCCCCCACCGCCTTGGCCCGGCGCAGCGCCGCGCGCGCGAGCTCGAGCTGCGCGTCGGGCAGCCGCGCGTCGATCGGCAGCGCCATCGGCACCTCGAAGATCCACAGCGCCTCGATCGTCGCCCCCGCGCCCTCCTCGTCGCCGTCCTCGATCTCCTCGGCGGCCAGGCGCCCGGCGGTCTGGACGATGTCGTCGTCGAGCGGCGTGCCCAGGATCGGCACCAGGATCGACCCGAACTCCGCCTCGACCTCCTCGCGCTGCAACGCCTCGGCGGGAACCGTGACGCGCTTGGTCAGCGACTTGCCCTGGGTCGAGCGGTAGACGAGGTAGAGCGTCAGCCCGCCGGCCATCCAGCCCAGGCCGACGTAGCGCGCGCCGGTGTGGGTGACCATCACGCCGATCCAGATCGCGAACGACGCGATCGCGCCGACGCACGCCGGCAGCGGCAGCTGCCCGCGCCGGCCGAGGAGCGTCACCGGGATCGACAGGGGCATCCCGTAGGGCCGGTCGCGCCGCGGCTCGCGGAAGCGCAGGGCGATCACCGACAGATGCGCGATCGTCAGCCCCAGCAGCGCCCCGAACGCGAAGATCCCGACCAGGAAGTCGGCGTCCTCGGTGGCGACCAGGCCGCCGGCCAGCGCCGCGGCGATCGCGATCACGACGACCGGCGTGGCGCGCCGCGGGTGCAGCCGGCCGACCGCGCTCGGGATCTGGCGGTTGGTCGCCAGCGAGTAGGCCAGCCGCGACAGGCCGAGCATCGCGGAGTTCGCCCCGGCGATGAGCGTCGCGGCGGCCGCGGCGGCCACGACGTAGCTGACCGCGCTCGTGTGCCAGCGCCCGTCGAACGCGCGAGCGACGGTGAGCATCGGAGCCTCGAGGAAGCCGTGGGTGATCGGCGCCTGGCCGCGAGCCATCGGCAGCGCCGAGACGGTGATCAGCGCGATGCCCACGTAGACGGTCATCACGCTGGCCCCGGCGGCGTTGATCAGCCGCCGCAGCCCCCGCCGGCCGATCGCCACCTCGCCCGACAGGCCGGCCGCGGACTCCAGGCCGGTGAACACGACGGTGGCCAGGCCGACCGCGAAGACCAGGCCGTTCCAGCTCGGCGTCGTGCCGAGGTCGACCGAGTCGCTGATCGTGCTCCACGAGAAGAACATGATCAGCCCGGCCACGATCAGCACGAGCTGCAGGACGAAGTCGGCCAGGACCAGCGCCATCACGCGCTCGGAGCGCGACCGCGAGAAGCCCATGACGTTGCGGACCGCGACGTAGCCGATGAAGCCGAGCGCCAGGACGAGCTCGACCCCGCCGCGGCCGAAGTGCCCCCAGTACGCGGCGAGGTAGTTCGTCGCCGAGAACGTCGTGACCGCGATGAGGATCACGTAGTCGAGCAGCAGCGCCCAGCCGGCGACGAAGCTCCACAGCTCGTTGAAGCCGTAGCGGGCGAAGACCGTCGCGCCGGCCCGCTCCTGGTGCAGCGACGCGCCCTCGACGTAGGTCATCGCCGCCAGCAGGAAGAACAGCCCGCCGACGAAGTAGACGATCGGGCTCAGGCCGAACGCGTGCTGGTCGAGCACGCCGAGCGAGAAGTAGATCGCGCTGG
>DASTWY010000046.1:0-91536 GCA_035765735.1 Baekduia sp.
GGGAGCTGACGAACGGTCAAGCAACCCGAGCTCGCCTTCGGCTCGGAACCGCCGCACCCACTCGCCGGCGCGGCGCTCGCTGACTTCGGCGGCCGCGGCCGCCTCCGTCAGCGACCACCCCTGCTCGACAACCCGACACACCATCGTCAACCGACCCTTCGGGCCGAGCGGCGCGTTAGCGTGAACCTTCATCCGGTGTCCTCCCTGGGACTGAGTGGCTTGAGCACCTCTCAGCCTCCAAGGAGGCCCGGATGAACAACGTCCTCAGGAACTACAGCTAGCGCAGGGCGCGGCGCGGCGCGCTCTACGATGCGTGGGGTGCAGCGCGCTCCACGGATCAAGTTCTGCGGGATCACCCGGCTCGAGGACGCCCAGCTGGCCGTCGCCGCCGGCGCCTGGGCGATCGGCCTGATCCTCTGGCCCGGCTCGCGCCGCTCCTGCGACGTCGCCGAGGCGGCGCGCATCTCGGCGGCGCTGCGGCGGCGTGTCGAGATCGCCGGCGTCTTCGTCAACCAGCCGCTGGACGAGGTCGAGGCCCTGGCCGACCAGCTGCACCTCAGCCTCGTGCAGCTGCACGGCGACGAGGGGCCGTCCTACTGCACCGAGGTCGCCCGTCGCACCGGCGCGAAGGTCATCAAGGCCCAGGCCGTGCGGCTCGGCTCCGACGTGGTTGCCGTCCAGGCCTTCCCCACCGACTTCCACCTGCTCGACACGCACCGCGAGGGCCTGCGCGGCGGCACCGGCGAGACGTTCGACTGGTCGACGCTCGCCCGCCGGCACTCGAAGGTGCCGCTGATCCTCAGCGGCGGGCTGACGCCCGAGAACGTCGCCGAGGCCATCGAGCGCACCCACCCGTTCGCCGTCGACGTCGCCAGCGGCGTCGAGTCGGCGCCGGGGATCAAGGACCCCGAGCGGCTCGCGGCGTTCGCGGCGGCGGTGCGCGGGACCGCCGGCGAGGCCGGCGCGCCCGAGCCCGAGCCCGAGCCCGAGCCCGCGCCCGCACCGCCGACCCGCGGCACCCCCGTCCGCCCGCCGTCGCCCCAGGAGGCGCCCACCGCATGAGCAGCATGCCCGTCGAGCACCGCTTCGGCCCCTACGGCGGCCAGTACGTCCCGGAGACCGTCATGCCGGCGCTCTCCGAGCTGGAGGAGGCGTGGTGCGCGGCCCGCGAGGACCCGTCGTTCCAGCAGGAGCTCGACGTCCTGCTGCGCGACTACGTCGGCCGCCCGTCGCCGCTGTACCTCGCCACGCGCCTCAGCGAGGTGGTGGGGCACCGCGTCTATCTCAAGCGCGAGGACCTCAACCACACCGGCGCGCACAAGATCAACAACGCGCTGGGCCAGGCGCTGCTCGCCAAGCGGATGGGCAAGCAGCGGATCATCGCCGAGACCGGCGCCGGCCAGCACGGCGTCGCGACCGCCACGGCCTGCGCGCTGCTCGGCCTCGACTGCACCGTGTTCATGGGCACTGAGGACACGCGCCGGCAGATGCCCAACGTGCAGCGGATGGAGCTGCTGGGCGCCACCGTGTCGCCGGTGGAGTCCGGCCGCGGGACGCTGAAGGACGCCACATCGGAGGCGATCCGCGACTGGGTCACCAACGTCGACGCCACGCACTACATCATCGGCTCGGCGGTCGGCCCGGCGCCGTACCCCGCGATCGTGCGCGACCTCCAGCGGATCATCGGCGACGAGGCGCGGGCGCAGATCCTCGAGCGTGAGGGACGGCTCCCCGACCGCGTGATCGCGTGCGTCGGCGGCGGCTCGAATGCCATCGGCATCTTCACCGCCTTCGTGCCCGACCGCGAGGTGCAGCTGCTCGGCGTCGAGGCGGCGGGCGAGGGGCTCGACAGCGGCCGCCACGGCGCGCCGCTGACGGTCGGGGGCCAGGCGGGCATCCTGCACGGCTCGTTCAGCGCGCTGCTGCAGGACGCCGAGGGCCAGGTCGAGGAGGCCTACTCGATCAGCGCCGGGCTCGACTACCCCGGCTCCGGTCCCGAGCACGCCCACCTGCGCGACAGCGGCCGCGCCACCTACGTGGCGGTCACCGACGCCCAGGCGCTCGACGCGTTCCAGTCGCTCGCGCGCCTGGAGGGGATCATCCCGGCGCTGGAGTCCAGCCACGCGCTGGCGCACGTCCTGGCCGAGCCCGGCGATGCCGAGGTCGACGTCATCTGCCTCAGCGGCCGCGGCGACAAGGACCTCGCCGAGGTCCTGGCGCGCCTGGCCTCGGCCTGAGTCAGAGGTCGACGTCCGGCTCGCCCGCGCGCTGCGCCGCCCGGCGCAGCGTCGCGAGGGCGAGGACGCCCGGCAGCGCGGGCAGCCACACGGAGATCGCCCGGTAGGCGAGCACGGCGACCAGCGCCACGCCGGCATCCATGCCGAACGCCGCGAGGGCGCCGATCATGCCGCCCTCCACGCCGCCGACGCCGCCCGGCAGCGGCAGCAGGTTGCCGATGCTGCCCAGGAAGTAGGCCATCACCAGCTCCGGGACGTTCGGATGCTCGTTGAACGCCCAGAAGCACGCCCAGAGCGCCGCGATGTCGAACGCCCACCACAGGACCGTGCCGAGCAGGCCGGGCTCGCGGCGGCGCACGAGCTCCATCGTGAACCGCGTCCCGTCGGCCAGCGCCTGCGGGGCGGCGAGCAGGCGGCGGCGCCAGCGCCCGTTGGTGCCGATCCGCCGGCGCAGCGCGTCCGGCGCCTGGATGCCGACGGCGAAGACGGCGACGATCGCGGTGGCGAGGATCGCCGGCACGGAGCTGAGCAGCGGCGGCTCGCCGGCGATCGCGAGCCCGACGCCGCCCACGATCACCGCGAGCATGAAGACGCCGTAGGTCGAGACGATGTGGGCGGAGACCTGGCGCGCGGCACCGGCGGGCCCGTGGCCGGCGCGCGACAGCGCCCAGCTGGTCACCGCGATGCCGCCCGCGCCGCCCGCCGCCAGCAGGCGCGTCGCCGCGGTGGCCGCCAGCGTGATCTGCGTGGCCCGGCCGAGGCCCAGCGGCACGCCCGCCGCGGCGCTGAGCGCCTCGACGTTCCAGGCGTAGCCGGCGTAGGAGAGGGCCTCGAAGCCGATCGCCACCGCCAGCCAGGCGGGCGAGCCGTCCTGGATGCGGTGCCACGTGTCCTGCAGGCCGGCGAGGCGCGGGATCAGCAGGTAGACGACGACGATCAGCAGCGCCGTGGCCAGCAGCCAGACGACGGCGTGGCGGCCGCGGAGGCGGGACGGCTCGACCTCGGTGCCCGCCGGCTCGGCCGTCGCGGGCGGCTCGGCTGCCGCCCCGCCCGCCTGCGCGCCCTCCGGGGCGCAGGTGGATGGGGGCGGAGGATCGGCGGCCATGACGCCAGACGAGCATATGCCCCGGCCTGGTCGTAGGCTTCCCGACTCGATGGACGGAGCTCAGCGGATCGCCGACGCCTTCGCCCGCGCCCAGGGGCGCGCGGCGCTCATGCCGTACCTGATGGGCGGCTTCCCGACGCTGGAGGCGTCGCTGCGGATCGGGGAGGCGTACGCCGACGGCGGGGCCGACCTCGTCGAGCTCGGCGTGCCGTTCTCCGACCCGCTCGCCGACGGCCCGGTGGTCCAGGCCGCCGGGACCGCCGCCCTGCGCGCCGGCGCGACGGTCGACGGCGTGCTGGAGATCTGCTCGGCGCTCTCCCGCCGGCTCCCGGTCGTGGTGATGCTCTACGCCAACCTGGTCTACGCTCGCGGCGTGGAGGCGTTCGTGGCCGCCGCCGCGGCGGCCGGCGCGTCGGGGCTCATCATCCCCGACCTGCCGATGGAGGAGGCCCCGGCGGTGCTGGAGGCCTGCGACGCCGCCGGGCTGGCGCTCGTCCCGCTCGTCGCCCCGACGACGCCCGAGGCGCGCCTGGCGGAGATCGGCGCGCGCGCCCGCGGGTTCGTCTACACGGTGTCGGTGACCGGCACCACGGGCGAGCGGGCGGCGCTGCACGACTACGGCGCGGTCATCGCGCGGGCGAAGGCGCACACCGAGGTGCCGGTCGCCCTGGGGTTCGGGATCGGCACGCCGGAGCAGGCGGTCGAGGCCGCCGAGGCCGGCGCCGACGGCGTCATCGTGGGCAGCCGGCTGGTGCGCGCGGCCGCGGAGGCGGACGATGCGGCCGCGGCGGTCCGCGAGGTGGTCGCGGGCTTCGCCCAGGCGCTGCGGGCATGACGCGGTCCGACCCCTCCGGCCGCTAGGATCCGGACCCTCATGGGACTCGCTGCAACCATCACCGCCGCCGCCGCGCTCTGGGTCGCCATCTGGGCGCTGGACGTGAAGGCGATCGACTCGTTCATGATCGCGATCGTGATCGTGGTCATCGGCGTGACGGTGAAGATGCTCGCGCCGTTCAAGCCCGGCGACCGCCAGTAGCCGCAGGCCCCGAGAGGGAACCGCTTGCGCGCCCGTCCAGCCGTCGCCCTCGCCTCGCTCGTCGCAGCGCTTGCGCTCGGCGGCGCCGGCTGCGGCAGCGGCGACAGCGGCACGACGACGACGACGGACGCCGACGGCGGCGGCACGCGGACGCTGACGATCTACTCCAGCCTGCCGCTGCAGGGCGCCGCGCGCGCGCAGTCGCTGTCGATCGTCAACGCCGAGAAGCTGGCGCTCGCGCAGGCCGGCGGCCGCGTCGGGCCGTTCACGGTCAAGTACCGCAGCCTCGACGACGCCTCCGAGGGGAAGTGGAACCCCGCGCAGGTCGCCAACAACGCCCGGCAGGCGGCGCAGGACCAGTCGACGATCGTCTACCTCGGCGACCGCGACTCCGGCGCCTCGGCCATCTCCATCCCGGTGCTCAACGAGGCTGGCATCCTGCAGATCTCGCCGGCCAGCACCGCCGTGGGCCTGACCCGCTCCGAGGGCGGCGACAAGGGCGAGCCGGACAAGTACTACCCGTCGGGCAAGCGCACGTTCGGGCGCGTCGTGCCCGCCGACCAGATCCAGGCCGCCGCGCAGCTCCAGTACCAGCAGGACCACGGCTGCAGCCGCCTCTACGTCCTCGACGACAAGGACGTCTACGGCGTGCGCCTCGCGCGGCAGGTCGAGCAGGCCGCGACGAAGTCCGACGTCATGGTCGTCGGCACCCAGAGCATCGACCCGCGGGCCGGCGACTACCGCTCGCTGGCCGACGACGTCGTCGCCGACAGCCCGGACTGCGTCTTCTTCGGCGGCACGACGCAGGACAACGCCGTCCAGCTGTGGCGCGACCTCCACGCCGCCGACCGGCAGCTCAAGCTCTTCGGCGGCGACGGCGTCGCCGAGACGGCGTTCACGTCGAAGCTCAGCCCGTCCGAGCAGCGGGTGACGTACCTCACGGCGCCGACGCTGGCGCCCGACCTCTACCCGGCGGCCGGGCAGCGGTTCTTCCGCGAGTACCGCCGCGAGTTCGGCCAGCGGCCGGAGCCCTACGCGATCTTCGGGTACGAGGCGATGAGGCTCGCGCTGGACCTCATCAAGTCGGCGCCGGCCGACGGCGACCAGCGCCAGGCCGTGGTCGACGCCTTCTTCCGGGTCAAGGACCGCAACTCGGTCCTCGGCCGCTACTCGATCGACGAGAACGGCGACACGACGCTGACCGACTACGGCGCGTGGCGCATCCGTCACGGTCGGCTCGCGTTCGACCAGGTCCTGCACCAGCGCGGCTGACCCGCGGCGCCCCGGCCGGCCGGCCGGCACTCAGCTCAGCGTGTCGCGCAGCGCGGCGTCGAGGTCCTCGTGGCGGAAGGCGAAGCCGGCGGCGCGCGCCCGCTCGGGCACCGCGCGCTGGCCCTCGGTGACCATCTCGGCCATGTCGCCGTAGAGCAGCCGCAGCGCAAGGGCGGGCACGGGCGCGACCGCCGGCCGGTGCAACGCGCGGCCGAGCGCCCGGCTGAAGGCCTTGTTGGTGACCGGCGTCGGCGCGCTGCCGTTGTACGGCCCCGTCCACGACGGGTCGTCGAGCGCGGCGAGGTAGAGCCCGACGAGGTCGTCGACGTGGATCCACGGCAGGTACTGGCCGCCGCCGGCGACGGGGCCGCCGACCCCGAGCTTGAACGGCGGCAGCATCGTCTTGAGCGCCCCGCCGTCGCGGTCGAGCACGACCCCGGTGCGGATCTTGACCACGCGGACGCCGAGCTCGGCCGCCGCGTCGGCCTCCCGCTCCCACGCGACGCAGACGCGGGCCAGGAAGTCGTCGCCGGTCGGCGCGGACTCGGTGACGGGCTCGTCGCCGTGCTTGCCGTAGTAGCCGACCGCCGAGCTGGAGACCAGCGTGCCGGGACGCGGGTCCGCCGCGCGGAGGCCGGCGACGAGGTTGCGAGTGCCGAGCTCGCGGCTCTCGAGGATGCGCTGCTTGGCGGCCGCCGTCCAGCGCTGGGCGACCGGCTCGCCCGCCAGGTGCACGACGGCGTCGCGGCCGGCCAGCGCCTCGGTGGGGGCCGGGCCGGCGGTCGCGTCCCACGCCACCGCGCGCACGCCGAGCGTGCGCTCGGCCCGCTCGGGGGAGCGGGAGAGGATCGTGACGTCGTCGCCGCGCTCGCGCAGCGCGCCGATGAGGCGGCTGCCGATGAGGCCGGTGGCGCCCGTGATCGTGACGTTCATCGCCCGATGCTACGGGCTGCGGCCGGGCGCGGGATCACGTCCGCCCGGCCGCGCGCCGGCGCGTCAGGTCCGCAGCTGCTCGAGGTCGTTCGCGGCGAAGCCGATCGTGTCGCCGGCGCGGTCGTCACCCGCGCGCCGGGCCTCCGCCGAGACCGCCTCCGCGACGGCCGGGGCCACGTCGCGGTTGAACACCGACGGGATGATGTAGCTCTCGCGCAGCTCCCGCTCGGGCACGATCTCGGCGATCGCACGGGCGGCGGCCATCTTCATCGGCTCGGTGATCTGCGGCGCGCGCACGTCCAGGGCGCCGCGGAAGATGCCCGGGAACGCCAGCACGTTGTTGATCTGGTTCGGGTAGTCCGAGCGCCCCGTGGCCATGATGCGGACGTACGGCGCGGCCTCCTCGGGCGAGACCTCCGGCGTCGGGTTGGCCATCGCGAAGACCATCGCGTCGTCGTTCATGCGCGCCAGCGCCTCGGCCGGGAAGACCTTGGCGCCCGAGAGCCCGATGAGGAGGTCCATTCCGTCGATGACGTCGGCCGGCGTGCCCGACAGCCGGTCCGGGTTGGTCGCCTCGGCGTACCACCGCTTGATGGCCGGCATCGTGCCGTCCTGGTAGTCGGCGCGCTCGGTCGAGACGACCCCGCGCGAGTCGGCGCCGACGACCTGGCGGACGCCCGCCTCCATGAGGATCTTCGTCACGGCGACGCCGGCGGCGCCCAGGCCGATGACCAGCACGCGGAGGTCCTCCAGCCGCCGGCCCGTGAGCTTGCAGGCGTTGATCAGGGCGGCCATCGTCACGATCGCCGTGCCGTGCTGGTCGTCGTGGAAGACCGGGATGTCGAGCTCGGCCTTGAGCCGGTCCTCGATCTCGAAGCAGCGGGGCGCGCCGATGTCCTCGAGGTTGATGCCGCCGAAGCCGGGGGCGATGGCGCGGACCGCGGCGACGATCTCGTCCGGGTCCTTGGTGTCGAGGCAGATCGGGAAGGCGTCGACGCCGGCGAACTCCTTGAAGAGCACCGCCTTGCCCTCCATCACGGGCATCGCGGCGCGCGGGCCGATGTCGCCGAGGCCCAGCACCGCGGTCCCGTCGGAGACGACGGCGACCGTGTTCCGCTTGATCGTGTACTGGAACGCCTTGTCGGGGTCGGCGGCGATCGCCTCGCAGACGCGCGCCACGCCCGGCGTGTAGGCCATCGAGAGGTCCGCGCGGGTCTTCAGCGGCGACTTGCTGCGCAGCTCGATCTTGCCGCCCATGTGCAGCAGGAAGGTGCGGTCGGTCGTGTCGACGACCGTCACGCCGTCGATGGCGTCCAGCGCCGCGGTGATCCGCTCCCACGCCTCGCTGCCGGTCGTGTCGACGGTGATGTCGCGCAGCAGGACCCCGTCCTTGACCTCTACGAGGTCGATCGAGCCGATGCTCGCGCCCGTCTGGCCGAGCGCGCTGGCCACGGCGCCGAGCATGCCGGGGCGATCGGCGATCTCGAGGCGGATGATGAGGGAGTACTGGGCGGACGGGGACGACATAGCTGTCCGCATCATATGGACGGCCCTGCGGCCTCGGCCGTCCGGTGCGCGCGCCGCTAGGGTCCAGACGCGATGGCGAACGACGGGTCAGGCACGCAGCACGACGAGCTGTACCTCATCGACGGCAACTCGCTGGCGTACCGGGCGTTCTTCGCCCTGCCGGAGTCGATCGCCACGTCCACGGGCGTGCCGACGAACGCCATCTTCGGGTTCGCCTCGATGCTCGTGAAGCTCCTCACCGAGCACGGCCAGAAGCCGACGATCGTCGTCTGGGACGCCGGCCACTCGGGGCGCAAGGACGTCTCGCCCGACTACAAGGCGACGCGCACCTCGCGGCCGGACCTGCTCAAGGAGCAGTGGCCGCACCTCGAGCCGATCGTCGACGCCTTCGGCTACCGCAACGTGAAGGTCGACGGCTACGAGGCCGACGACGTGATCGCCTCGATCGCCGAGAAGGCGCGCGCCGAAGGCGTCCCGGTCGTCGTGGTGACCGGCGACCGCGACGCGTTCCAGATCATCGACCCCGAGAACGTCGTGCGGGTGATGGCCACCGGGCGCGGCATCACCGACACCAAGCTCTACGACCACCAGGCCGTCGTCGACCGCTACGGGATCCCGCCGGAGCTGATCCCCGACTTCTACGGCCTGAAGGGCGACACGTCGGACAACATCCCCGGCGTCCCCGGGATCGGCGACAAGACGGCGTCGGACCTGCTTCAGCGCTTCGGCGACCTCGAGACGATCCTCGCCTCGGTCGACCAGATCTCCGGCGCCAAGCGCAAGGAGAACCTGACCAACCACGCCGACGACGCGCGCCTCTCCAAGGAGCTGGCGACCATCAAGCGCGACGTGCCGGTCGACGTCGACCCCACCCACGAGGCGTCGCGCGCCCCCGACCGCTCGCGGCTGCGGGACGTCTTCCGCCAGTTCGAGCTGCGGGCGCCGCTCGCCCGCCTGGAGGAGGCGCTGGCCGAGGAGGACGCCGCCGTGCCGGGGCTGCCGGCCGAGGAGGCGACCGTGCGCGTGCGTGTGCGCGCCGGCGGGGTCGAGGACGTCCGGACGCTGGGCGCTGCGGGCTCGGAGGTGGCGATCGCGGTCGAGGCGCCGCTCGTGCCCGAGGGCCAGCTGCTGGCCGAGGACCCGTCGTGGCGCTTCGGCGCCGTCGTGGGGGAGGAGGCCGTCGCCGGCACGATGGAGGACCCGGCCCAGCTGGTCGCCGCCCTCGGCGACCGCCCGGTGGTGGTCCACGACGCCAAGGCGCTGCAGACGGTGCCGGCGAACCTCGCGCACGACACGCTGCTGGCCGCCTACCTCCTGGAGCCGGCGCGCCGCGGGTTCCCCTTCGCTGAGATCTGCGAGGAGCGCGGGCTGGGCTGCGACGCGACCGAGCCGCTCGCCGCCGACGCGGCGCTGGTGCAGGCGCTGACCGCCTGGCAGCGGGAGCAGCTCGCCGAGCGCGGGCTGACGACGCTGCTGCGCGAGGTGGAGCTGCCGCTCGTGGCGGTGCTGCGGGCGATGGAGGTGGCAGGCGTCCGCCTCGACCAGGAGCGCCTCGCCGTCATCCGGCACAAGGTGCAGGACGAGATCGCCGACCTCGAGCGCGACATCTGGGCGCTGGCCGGCGAGGAGTTCACGATCGGCTCGCCGCAGCAGCTCGGGGCCGTGCTCTTCGACAAGCTGGGGCTGTCGCGCAAGCGCCGCGGCAAGACGGGGTTCTCGACCGACGCGCGGGTGCTGCAGGCGATCCGCGACGAGCACGAGATCGTCCCCAAGATCGAGCGCTGGCGCGAGCTCAACCAGCTGATGAAGACCTATCTCGACGTGCTGCCGCAGCTGGCGGACGCCGAGTCGCGCATCCACACCACGTTCGTGCAGGCCGTCGCCACCACCGGGCGCCTGTCCTCGACGAACCCGAACCTGCAGAACGTGCCGGTGCGCACGCCGCTGGGCCGCGAGATCCGCGGCTGCTTCGAGGCGGCGCCCGGCGACGTGCTGGTCAGCGCCGACTACTCGCAGGTCGAGCTGCGCGTCATGGCCTTCATCGCCGACGAGCCCGTGCTCAAGGAGATCTTCGTCCGCGGCGAGGACGTCCACACCGCGACGGCGTCGCAGGTCTTCGGCAAGCCGCCCGAGGAGCTGACGCCGATGGACCGCTCGAAGTCCAAGATGATCAACTACGGGATCGTCTACGGCCTGAGCGACTACGGCCTCGCCGACCGCCTGAACATCGCCCGCGAGGAGGCCAAGGCGTTCATCGACGCCTATCTCGAGCGCTTCTCGAAGGTGGCGGAGTTCATGCAGTCGACGATCGAGGAGGCCAAGGAGCGCGGCTACGTGACGACGCTCTTCGGTCGCCGCCGCCAGATCCCCGAGTTGCGGGCCCGCAACTACCAGGTGCGCACGCTGGGCGAGCGGCTGGCGGTCAACACCGTCATCCAGGGCACGGCCGCCGACGTGATGAAGCTGGCGATGATCGGCGTGCACCGGGCGCTCGGGGAGTCCGAGCTGCGCACGCGGATGATCCTCACCATCCACGACGAGCTGCTGCTGGAGGGCCCGCCGGAGGAGGAGGCCGAGGTCCGCGCGCTGGTCGAGCGCGAGATGCTGGCGCCGTGGGGCGACCGCACGCCGCCGCTGGCCGTCGACGTCGGCGTCGGGCGCACCTGGCTGGAGGCCAAGTAGTGGACCGGGGGCTGGCCGTCGTCCTGACGGCGGCGGTCGGCGGGCTCGTCGCCCTGCAGGCTCCGGTCAACTCCGGGCTCGGGCGCGTCGTCGGGACCTTCCAGGGGGCGCTGGTCTCGTTCCTGGTCGGCACCGCCCTGCTCGTCGTGCTGGCGTCGGTGGCCGACGGCGGCCTCGGCCAGGTCGCCGAGGCGCGGCACGTCGCCTGGTACTACCTCGTCGGCGGCGCGCTCGGCGTCGCCTACGTGTGCACCGTGCTCGTCACCGTGCGCTCGCTCGGGGCGGGCGGGGTGACCGCCGCGACGATCGCCGGGCAGCTGACGATGGCGCTGGTCGTCGACCAGCTCGGGATCCTCGGGGTCGCGAAGAACCCGGTCACCGCGGGCCGGCTGCTCGGCGTCGTGCTGCTGGCCGGCGGCGTGTACCTCATCGTGCGGGACTAGCGCTCGACGCGGGTGACGCCGCGGCCCTCGTGCCAGCTCTCGACGACGAGCGCGTCGCGCGCGTCGTTGAGCCCGACGACGACGAGCTCGGCGATCTCGAGGCGGAACAGGTGGTAGGGGCCGCTGACCTCCTCGCCGCTCTCGCTGGTGCGGTGCGCGTCGAGGATCGCCGGGTCGGTCACCTCCACCGCCCGGCCGGCGATCTTCGCGTCGCCGTTCCAGCCGGGCGGGCTGGTGGACCCGCTGTGCAGGGCGTAGCGGGGGTCGCGCTGGAGGTCGCGGGCCTTGCGGGCGGCCCACATGCTGCCGATCCACGCGTCGCCGTCGGCGAGCTGCAGCTCGGTGCCGCTGATGCGTGGGCTCCCGTCGCGGCGGATGGTCGCGATCGTCTTGTGCGTGAAGGCGTCGAGGAAGCCGCGCGCCCGCGCGACGAGCTCCGGCGCCTCCCGTTCGACCTCGCTCCACCGTGCCATCGCCGTCGACCGTACGCCGTGGGGCGGACGGCCTTGACGGCGGGCGCCGGCTCGTTACGCTCGGCACGAGCACCGACGAGCCCGGAGGTCCCGATGGCCGCGATCCATCCGCCGCATCCGCTGCGCGACCACCCGAACGCGACGCGCGGCGTGCTCGACGCGCTCTGGGCGCTGGCGTTGGGCCTGATCGCGGCCTACGCCTTCTTCGTGGTGCTCGGCGCGTTCGACCCGGGCGAGGTGCCGGGCATCACGGTCACCGTCGGCATGCTGCTCGCGCTGTGCGTCCTGCGGATCGCGGTGGAGCGCCGCGGCCGCGCCCGCCCGCGGCGCGACCCGACAGCGACGCACGCGCGCGAGCGCCGCGGGTTCTAGGCCGTCGTCACGGCGACGGGCGCCGTCCACGGCTCCACCGCCCACGGGCGCGCGCCCTCGAGGGCGAACGACGGCGGAGCGATGTTCAGATAGTGCGTGAACGCCCAGCGCACCAGGCGCGGGCGGCTCATGATCCCGAGCACCGAGTCCATCGCCGGGTACTTGTTGACCCCGCTGAAGATCGTCTGCACGCGCCACAGCCAGTCGAAGGCCCAGCGGTGGTCCTCGTTGAAGGCGTGGTACCGGGCCAGCGCCTGCTCCCGCGTCTGGCGGCCCTCGACGACGCTGCGCAGCTCGCGGCCGCAGGCCAGGCCGAAGTACAGCGCGGTGCGGATGCCCTCGGCCGTCGTCGGCAGGCAGTGGCCCGCGCTGTCGCCCGCGAAGAACACGCCGCCGCCGGTGCCCGGGCGCAGGCGGTGGGGGATCCAGTTGCCCTGGTAGCGCACCGCCGGGACGTCGATGTCCTGGGCGAGCTGCACCGTGGGCTCCTTGACGTGCAGCTTCGGGTTGAACGAGCCGACCCCGACGCGCACCTCGTCGCCGGCCGGGAAGGCCCACCCGTAGCCCGGCGTGACGTACTTCGGGTCCAGCCAGAGCTCCAGATCATCGCCGGAGGCCGGCGGGTGGACCTCCAGCCCGCGCGACAGGCGCGCGTCGGGCGGCTGGATCGGCTCACGCGCGTCGGACAGCACGCGGCGCCAGCCGAGCGCGTCGACCACCAGCGGCGCGCGGAGGTCGCCGCGGTCGGTGTGGACGGTGTGCACCGGCCCGCGCGTGATCCCGTCGACCTTCGCGGTCTCGAACGTGAAGTCGCCCTGCTCGGCCAGCAGGCCGCACAGCGTCCGGTAGTCGAACGTCGAGAACGTCCACGGCAGGCGCCAGCGGAAGGTCCTGGTGGGCCGGTGGACGACGAGGTCGCCGAACGTCTGGCGGATCGAGCCGTCGAGCCCGAGGTTGTGCAGCCATTCGGTCGGGGCGGCGCAGGCCGAGGTCTGGCGCTCGCCGATCTCGTAGCGGTCGAGCACGAGCACGGAAGCGCCCGAGCCGGTGAGCTCGCGCGCGACCGCGAGGCCCGCGAACGACGCCCCGCAGACGATCACGTCGTAGTCTCCGTGCAGAGGCGTGCGCTCTGCCCCTCTCTTCGTGGCGCGAACCGGCATGCGACGGCCGATCGTAGCCGTTCGGGGTGGCCCCTCCGAGATGGGGTTTCGCGCTACCCTTCGGGGTCGCACATGACCCAGACCATCTCATCGACTCCCGAGGCGAAGATCGTCGAGGGCAGCGACGGCCTGCTGCTCGAAATCGACGGCCACATCGTCCCGAACTACGACGCCACGTTCTCTCCCTTCGAGGAGGGCGAGGTCGTCAGCGGACGCGTCGTCCGCATCGACAAGGACGAGGTCCTCGTCGACATTGGATACAAGAGCGAGGGGGTCATCCCCAACAACGAGCTCTCGATCCGCAAGAACGTCGACCCGCACGACGAGGTCGAGCTCGGTGAGGAGGTCGACGCCCTCGTCCTCACCAAGGAGGACCAGGACGGCCGCCTGATCGTCTCGAAGAAGCGCGCGCGCTTCGAGAAGGCGTGGCGGAACATCGAGGCGGCGGCCGAGTCCGGCCAGCCGGTCACCGGCACCGTCATCGAGGTGGTCAAGGGCGGCCTGATCGTGGACCTCGGCGTCCGCGGCTTCCTGCCCGCCTCGCTGGTCGACATCCGGCGCGTCCCGGACCTCGACCAGTACATGTCGCAGCCGATCGAGTGCAAGGTCATCGAGCTCAACCGGTCGCGCAACAACGTCGTCCTCTCGCGCCGCGCGGTGCTGGAGGAGGAGCGCAAGGAGCAGCGCCAGGAGATCCTGGACCGCCTGCAGCCGGGCCTCGTCGTCGAGGGCGTCATCTCGAACATCGTCGACTTCGGCGCGTTCGTCGACCTCAACGGCATCGACGGCCTCATCCACATCTCCGAGCTCTCGTGGTCGCACGTCAACCACCCGAGCGAGATCCTCAACATCGGCGACACGGTCCAGGTCAAGGTCCTGGACATCGACCGCGACCGCCAGCGCATCTCCCTGGGCCTCAAGCAGACCCAGGAGGACCCGTGGCAGCGCGTGGTCGACACCTACAACGTCGGTGACGAGCTCGAGGGCACCGTCACGAAGGTCGTCACGTTCGGCGCGTTCGTCGAGATCCTCGACGGCGTCGAGGGCCTCGTCCACATCTCCGAGCTGGCTGCGCACCACGTCGAGAACCCGCGCGAGGTCGTCCAGCCGGGCGACGACGTGCGCGTGAAGATCCTCGAGATCGACTCCGAGCGCCGCCGGCTGTCGCTGTCGATCAAGCGCGTCGAGGGCCAGGTCCTGCCGAGCGAGATCCGCGCCCGCGAGGCCGCGCTGAACGCCCCGGCCGACATGGGCGCCGGCGACCTCGACGACGTGCCGGAGCTCGGCCTGTCCGAGGACGTCTTCGCGGGCGAGGGCGCGGGCGCGCCCGGCACCGACGAGGGCGTGGACGCCGGCTCGGCCCCGGAGGCCGTCGCGGGCGTCGAGACCGCGCCCGACGCCGTCGCCGCCGACACGGCCGAGCAGGCCGACGTCGAGGAGTCCGTCGCCGCCGACACGGCCGAGCAGGCCGACGTCGACGAGTCCGACGCCGCCGCCGAGGAGACCGGCCTGCCGGTCGAGGCGGCCGGCGACGCCGCGCCCGACGCGGACGACTCGGAGGCCTAGGGCCCCGGCGCGTGGGCGCCGACCCTGAGCAGCACGCTTCACCCAGCGGCCGCACCCGAGAGGGGGCGGCCGCTGGCCGTCGCGCGCCCTCGCACCCCCAGCCCGACCACCGCGTGCCCTTCGTCGGCCTGACCGGTGGCCTGGGCTCCGGCAAGTCGACGGCGCTCGCGGCGCTGCGGCGGCTGGGCGCCGCGACGCTGTCCACCGATGCGGTCGTGCACGAGCTCTACGCGTCGGACCGGGTCCGCGATGCGGTCGTCGCGCGCTGGGGCGAGGACGTCGCCCCCGGCGGGGTCGTCGACCGGGCCGCCATCGCGCGCCACGTCTTCGCCGCGTCCGAGGAGCGCGAGTGGCTCGAGGGCCTGCTCTGGCCGCTCGTCGGCGAGCGGGTGTGGGCCTTCCGCCAGGAGCAGGAGGCTGCGGACCCGGCGCCGAAAGCGGCCGTCGTGGAGACCCCGCTGCTGTTCGAGGCCGGCATGGACGCCATCTACGACGCCACCATCGCCATCGTGGCCGACGAGGCGCTGCGCCGCGAGCGTGCGGCTGCTCGCGGGCACGAGGCGGTCGACGAGCGCGCCGCGCGCCAGCTCAGCCAGGACGAGAAGGCCGCGCGCGCCACGTTCGCCGTCCACAACGACGGTACGGAGGCGGACCTCGAGCGGGAGCTGTCGGGCGTCCTTGCGAAGCTGAGGGCCGCATGAGCACGTCGCCCCGCACGATCCCGGCGCCACGCCACGCCACGCCGGCGCGCCGGCGGGCGGCCGAGCGCCGCCGCGCGGCGATCCGGCGCCGCCGCGTGCTGGCGGTGCTGGCCGCCGCCGGGCTGGCGGTCCTGGCGGCGATCCTCCTGCGGCCGGTCTTCCAGGACGCGGTCACGCAGCTCTCGCTGCCGTTGCGCCACGAGGACATCATCCGCCAGCAGGCGCGCGACAAGCAGCTGGATCCGGCGCTGGTCGCCGCGGTGATCTACGCCGAGTCGCACTTCATCGACGACCGCACGTCCAGCGCCGGGGCGGAGGGGTTGATGCAGCTCACGCCCGACACGGCGCGCTACATCGCGCAGAAGTCCGGCGGGACGCAGTTCGAGGTCAGCGACCTCGGCACGCCGCAGGTCAACATCGCCTATGGCGCCTACTACCTGCGCTACCTGCTCGACCGCTACGGCGACGACCATCCCGCCCTGGCGCTCGCGGCCTACAACGCCGGCGAGGGCAACGTCGACCGCTGGGTGGCCCAGGCGCGCGCCGAGGGCCGCGAGCTCAGCATCGACACGATCCCGTTCGGGGAGACACGCTCCTACGTGCGCAAGGTGCTCGACGCGCGGCAGGACTACCGCGACGAGTACCGCAACGAGCTCGGGCTGTAGCGCCTGAGGGCATCCGCCACCGAGGCGGCCAGCGCGTCGGCCTCGCCGAGCTCCGCGGCGGCGTGCGACGTGGTGATCGCGCAGACGCGGGCGCCGGCGGCACGCGCGGCCGCGATGCCCGCCGGCGCGTCCTCCAGGACGAGGCACTCGGCCGCCGCGACCTCGAGGCGCTCGGCCGCGAGCAGGTATCCCTCGGGGTCGGGCTTGCCCGCGTGGACGTCGTCGGCGGTGACGAGGATCTCCGGGACCGGCAGGTCGAGCGCCTCGAGCCGCGCGACGGCGAGCAGGCGGGTGCACGACGTGACGACTGCGACCGGACGGCCCGCCGCGCCGCCCAGCAGCTCGGCGGCGCCGGGCAACGCGCGCGCGGCGCCCTGCGCCATCTCCAGGCGGTCGATCGCCTCGGCCTCGGCCGCGGCATCCAGGTCGGGCGCCACCAGCGCGATCACCTCGCGCGACGGACGGCCGTGCATGAGGCCGTCGAGGCGCGCCTGCGGCAGGCCGTGGCCGGCGGCCCAGCGCCGCCAGGTGCGGACGATCGAGTCGCCGGAGTCGACGAGGACGCCGTCGAGGTCGCTGAGGATGGCGCGCGGGCAGAAGGAGGCGATCATGCGGCGGTCGGGGGGACGGAGGTCGAGGCGGTCGGAGCCGCGGAGGCGGGCGGGGCCGCGTCCTGGACGGGGCGGGGCTCGAGCGCTCCGGCGCCCGTCCCGACGAGCAGCGCCGCCGCGACGACGACGAGGAGCGCCGCGGGCACGGACGTCGCCGCCGCGATGAGGCCGATCACCGGCGGCCCGACGACGAACCCGAGGTACCCGGCCGTGGTCACGCCCGCGAGCGCGGGTCCGGCGTCGGCGCCCGTGGCGGCCGCGCGGAAGACGAGCGGGATGAGCACCGACAGGCCGGCGCCGAGGACGACGTACGCGGCAATGGCGACGGCCGGGACGCCCGCGGCGATCGCCGCCGCCAGCGCCGCGGCGCCGACCAGGCCGCCGCGGCGAGCCAGGCGCACGGCGCCCCAGCGCTCGCTCAGCCGGTCGCCCGCCAGGCGGCCGCTGGCCATCGCCAGCGAGAAGCCCGCGTAGCCGAACGCGGCCGCGGCGGCCGTCGCGCCGATGGAGCGCAGGTGGACGGCGCTCCAGTCCAACACGGCCCCCTCGGCGAGCAGGCAGCAGAACGCGATCCCGCGGAGCCGCCAGCGGCTCGCCGGCGAGGGGTCGAGCCGCGGCGGCGGGGCGGGGGCGCCCAGCGGCGCCGGGGCGGTGCGCGCCGGTGGCCGCCGGTCGTCGACCAGCAGCAGCGCGCACGGGACGCCGGCGGCCAGGATGACCGCCGCCATCGCCGCGAAGTGCGGCAGCACGCCGATGCCGGCAGCGGCGGCGAGCGCCCCGAGTCCGGCGCCGGCGAGGCCCCCGAAGCTGAACCCGGCATGCAGCGACGAGAGGATCCGGCGGCGCACCCGCCGCTCGACGGCGACGCCCTGCGTGTTCATCGCGACGTCCAGCGTGCCGTTCGCCAGGCCCATCAGGAGCGTGGCGCCGGTGACGAGCGCCAGCCCTGGGACGAGGGCCGGCAGCGGCAGCGCCACGGCCAGCCCGGCGATCGCGCCCAGGATCAGGGGCCGGCTGCCGCGGCGGCTGGTCGCCCGCCCGGCCAGGGGCATCGCGAGGATGGCTCCGGCGCTGAGGCCGGCCAGCGGCAGCGCGAGGGCGCCGGGGCCGATGTCGAGCCGGTCCTGGATGGCCGGCACGCGCGCGCCCCAGGTGCCGATCGCCAGCCCGTTGAGGGTGAAGATGGTCGCGATCGCGGCGCGCGGGCTCATGCCAGCAGCACCTCGACCCCGAGGCCGCGCAGCGCGGCGAGCTCCTCGGCCGGCGCGCCGTCGTCGGTCACGAGCTGGGCGACGCGCTCGGCCGGGGCCACGACGTGGGCGGCGGCGGAGCCGAGCTTGGCCGCCTCGGTGGCGACGACGAGGCGGTCGGCTCCGCCGGCCATCGCCCGCAGGATCTCCGCCTCGGCCGCGCCCCTCGTGGTCAGCCCGATGGCGGCGTGGAGGCTGCAGACGCCGAGCACCGCCACGGTGCCCCGGACGCGGGCGACGGCGTCCAGGGCGTCGCTGCCGACGACCGTCCGCGATGCAGCGTCGAGCCGACCACCGGCCAGCAGCACCTCGCCCGGGGCGTCGGCCAGCGTGATCGCGATGTCGGGGCTCGTGGTCAGGACCGTCCGCTGCCGGCCGTCGGCGGCCAGCTCGCGGGCGAGGGCCAGCATCGTCGTGCCGCCGGCGAGCACCAGCACCGGCTCGTCGGCGAGCAGGGCGGCGGCGCGGCGGGCGATGCGCGCCTTCTGCTCGGCGTGCAGCTCCTGGCGGTCGGTCACGCGCGGAGGCGTGCTGGAGACCGCCGGCAGCGCCCCGCCGCGGACGCGGCGCACCCGGCCCGTGGCGGCGAGCTCGTCGAGGTCGCGCCGGACGGTGTCGTCGGAGACGCCGAGCTGCTCGGCCAGGGCGGCCGCGACCACCCGTCCGTCGCGTGCCAGCGCCGCGAGGATCGCCTCCCGGCGCTGATCCGGCAAAACCGCAAACTCCCGCATGAACCAGCAGGTTACCGCAGCATCACGCGAAGGGCGGGGCGGCCGGACTGGCATCCGACCGCCCCGCGCGGTGTCCGCGAGCGGCGCTGGGCGCGGGCTAGACCCGACCCGTCCGCTGCCGCCCGAGGCGGGCGGCGGAGTCCAGCACGACGGCCCCGAGCAGGACGGCGCCCGTGACCATGAACTTCGTCGGCGAGCTGTAGCCCAGCAGGTCCATGCCGTTGGAGATGGACCCGATGACCAGCGCGCCGAGCAGGGCGCTCCACACGTTGCCGCGGCCGCCGAACAGGCTGGTCCCGGCGATCACCGGGCCGGCGATCGCCAGCAGCAGCAGGTCGCTGCCGCCCGAGCTCTGGTTCACCGCCAGCAGGCGGGACGCCGCCATGATCCCGCCGACGGCGGCCATCGACGAGGCCAGCGAGAAGACGATCACGCGGACTCCGAAGACGTTGATGCCCGCTCGGCGCGCCGCCTCGGCGTTGCCGCCCACGGCGTAGATGTGGCGCCCGAACACCGTGCGCCGGGTCAGGAAGTCGAACGCGGCGACGAACCCGATGAGGATCAGCACCGCCACGGGCAGGCCGCGGTCCTGGTTGACGATCCACACCCAGAGGAGCGCGGCGACGGCCACGGCGCCGATGCGCACCGCCAGCAGCACGACCGGCGGCGCCGTCAGACCCGCGGCGACCCGTCGCTGCCGCCCCACCACCGCCATCGCGGCGTAGACCGCGACGCAGATGATCGCGGCGATCCAGCCGGCGGCGTCGGACAGGAACTTGCCGGCCAGGTCGGTGAGCAGTCCGGGCCGCAGGTTGACGGTGCCGGTGTTGCCGAGGACCTTCAGCTGCGCGCCCTGCCAGGCCAGCAGGCCGGCGAGCGTCACGACGAAGGTCGGGATGCCGAACTTCGTCGAGATGAAGCCCTGGAACATGCCGATCGCGGCGCCCGCGGCCACACCGATGAGGATGGCCGGCACCGGCGCCCAGCCGTGCTTGACGCTGAGCACGGCGGTGATGGCCGAGCACAGGCCGCTCACGGCCCCGACCGACAGGTCGATCTCACCGAGCAGCAGCACGAGCACGACGCCGACGGAGATCAGGCCGACGGCGGTGATCTGCAGCGACAGGTTGACCAGGTTGACCGAGCTGAGGAAGCGGTTCTCCTGGAGCTGGAAGATCGTCCAGATGATCGCCAGCAGGACGAGGACCCTCAGCGATCCCAGGTCGCCGCTGCGCAGGCGGTTGAGCAGCTCGCGGCCCGACCCGCCAAGCGAGCGCGGCCCGGTGGCGGGCGACTCGCTGACGTCGCGATCGGCAGGCGAAGGGGTGACGGTGGTGCTCATCGCGTGGCTGCTCCCTCGGGCTTGCGCTCCGACGCGCCGGTGATGGCCCCCACGACCTCCTCGGGCGTGGCGGCCTTCTTGTCGAACTCGCCGCCGTTGGCGCCGAGCCGCATGACGAAGATGCGGTCGACGACGCGGAAGATGTCGGCGAGGTTGTGGCTGATCACGATCACGCCGAGGCCGTTGTCCCGCAGGCGCTCGACGAGCCGCAGGACCTGCTCGGTCTGCGAGACGCCGAGCGCCGCGGTCGGCTCGTCGAGGATCACCATCTTCGGCTCGCCGAGCAGCGAGCGGGCGATGGCGACCGACTGCCGCTGGCCGCCGGACATCGCCCCGACCTCGCCGCGGACCGACTGGATCGTCGTCACCGAAAGCTCGGCGAGCAGCTCGTTGGCCTTGCGCTCCATGGCGACCTCGTCGAGGAGGCCGCCGTGGATGGACTCGCGGCCCAGGAAGAGGTTGGCGACCACGTCGAGGTTGTCGCAGAGCGCCAGGTCCTGGTAGACGGTCGCGATCCCCAGGTCCACGGCGTCCTGCGGGGCGGCCACGTTCTGCGGCCGCCCCTCCCACAGGTACTCGCCCTCGTCGGCCGGGTGGATGCCCGAGATGACCTTGACGAGCGTCGACTTGCCGGCGCCGTTGTCGCCGACGAGGCCCACGACCTCTCCCGGCATCACGCGGAAGTCCACGCCGTTGAGCGCCCGGACGGCGCCGAACCGCTTCGTGATCCCGCGAACCTCGAGCAGCGGAGTGCCGTCGGTTCGAGGGCTGGTCTCGGTCATCTCGAGCGTCCTCCTCTCGCTACTTGATGCCGGCCTGCGCGCAGGCCTGCTTGTACTGGCCGGTGCAGAGCTGCGAGACCTTCCAGTAGCCGTCCTTGATGACGGTGTCCTGGACGTTGTCCGCCGTGACCGGCGTGGTCTTCGTGAGCGCGGTCGGGATCTTGCCCTGGCCGTTGTCGGTCGTCGAGTTGAACGTCGACGACGACGGCTTCTTGCCGTTGGCCACGTCGACCGCCGTCTGCGCGGCGATGTCGGCCAGCGGCTTGATGGGCTTGTAGACCGTCATGTACTGCTCGCCGGCGATGATCCGCTGGATGCCCGCCAGCTCCGCGTCCTGCCCCGTGACCGGGACGGTCTTCGGGTCGACGCCGTTGGACTTCATGGCCGCGATCGCGCCGCCGGCGGTGCCGTCGTTGGCGGCATAGACGCCCACGAAGCCGTCCTTCCCGAGGGCGGTGATCGCCTGCTCCATCTCCTGCTGCGCCTTGTCCGGCGACCAGTCCGGCGTGTCGTACTCCTTGGCGACCTTGAAGCCGCTCTTGTCGATCACGCTGTGCGCGCCCTGCTTGAACAGCTTGGCGTTGTTGTCGGTCGGCGCGCCGTTGATCATCACGATCGAGCCCTGCTTGCCGTCCTTCTTCAGCTTGTCCACCAGCGCCGTGCCCTGCTGGACGCCGACGGTGTTGCTGTTGAACGCGACGTAGTAGTCGACCGGCGAGTTGAGGATCAGGCGGTCGTAGGAGATGACCGGCACGTTGGACTGCTTGGCCCGCGTCACGATCGCGGCCGCCGACGCGGAGTCGACGGGGTCGAGCACCAGGACGTCGGCGCCCTGCGTCAGGGCCGCCTCAGCCTGCTGCTGCTGCTTGGAGGCGTCCTGGTCGGCGTTCGAGTACAGCAGCTGGCAGTCAGGGCAGACCTGCTTGAGCTTGGCCGTGAACAGCGGGCGGTCCTGCGACTCGTAGCGCGTCGTCTTGGACTCCGGCAGCAGCAGGGCGATCTTCTTGCCGCCGCCGCCACCTCCGCCGCCGCCACCGCCGCCGCTGGTGCTGGTGTTGTTGTCGTTGCCGCCGCACGCGGCGACGCCGACGCTGAGGGACGCGGCCGCCAGGACCGCCACCCACCGGTTGATGGACATTTGCACGCTCCTCCTCGAGGTGCTGGGGGGGACAGGGCTATGAGCGAAGTGGTTCATGCCGGCGCTCCGGCGAGGTCGTCGACGGGCGTCGCGAAGGTCTCGGCGTCCTGCAGGACGAGCGCCAGCGCCCCGAGCACCTGCGCGCGGTCGCCGAGGGCGCCGGGCACGATCTCGACGTCGGCCGCCGCGCTGCGGATCGCGTGGCGCTGGCACTCCTGGCGCAGCGGCTCGAGCAGCACATCGCCGCACGCGGCCAGCTCGCCGCCGACGACGATCAGCGCCGGGTTCAGGAGGTTGACGAGGTTGGCGACGGCGCGGCCGACGTGGCGGCCGGCGTCGCCGACGACGCGGCGGCACGCGGGGTGGCCCTCGATCGTCAGGTCGACGAGCTGGCCCAGGGTCAGGTCGTGGCCCAGCGTCGGGCGCAGCAGGTCGACGGTCGCGGCGCCGCTGGCCAGCGTCTCCAGGCAGCCGCGGTTCGCGCACCGGCAGACCGGCCCGTGCTCGTCGATGATCGTGTGGCCGATCTCCCCGGCGGTCCCGCCGACGCCGACGTAGAGGCGGCCGTCGAGGACCAGGCCGGCGCCGATGCCGGTCGCGAGCTTGAGGTAGACCATGTCGGCGACCCCCTCGCCGGCGCCCCACACGTGCTCGGCCAGGGCGCCGAGGTTGGCGTCGTTGTCGACGCGGACCGGCAGCGCCAGCCGGTCGCTCATGGCGCGGGCGGCGCTGACGCCGACCCAGCCGGGCAGGATCGCCGATGACCCCACGGTGCCGGTGTCGGCGTGGATCGGGCCCGGGAGGCCCATCCCGACCCCGAGCACGAGGCTGCGGTCGACGCCGGCCTCCTGGAGGGCGGCCTCGACCAGCTCGGCGGCGATGTCGAGCCCCTCGGCCGCGTGGTGGTCGTCCGGGAGCTCGCTGCTGAGCTCGGCCTGGAGCGTGTGGCTGAGGTCGGCGACGGCGACGGTCACGTGCGACTTGCCGAAGTCGACGCCGACCGCGGCGCCCGCGCTGCGGTCCAGCGACACGAGCACCGGCGGACGGCCGCCCTGCGCGCGGGAGATCGCGTTCTGCTCGGCGCGCTCGGAGACGAGCCCTTCGCGGACGAGGTCGTTGATCAGTGACGAGACGGTGGTGCGCGACAGCCCGGTCAGCCGGGCGAGCTCGGCGCGGCTCGTGATGCCGGCGCCTCGCAGCGCGTCCAGGACGCGGCGGCGGTTGGCCTCGCGCAGCGACTCCAGCGACCCGGATTGCTGACGACCCACGCCGAGACCCTCTCACGCACCGGGGGGGTTCGTCAAGGGTCAGTCGAAACCGAGGCGAGAAAGCGGGCGCGTTCGCCCAAGCCTCGGCAGAACCCGGCGGTCAACGCCGTGCGGGCTGAAAAGGTCGTCCCCCGGTCGTCCATTCCCCGCAGCATCGCTCAGGAATCGCGGGCACCCGCCGATCTGGGGGGGCACATATGCGCCCGCACCTTCCCCGGCAGGTAGTGCATGGGGCGCGCACCGGAGCTGAGCTCGACGGCAGGTCCCCCGAGGGAGGCTTCGCCATGGTCGAGGTCATGGTGAGCGCCGTGCTGCTCGTGGTCATGGCCCTGGCCACCTTCTCGCTGATCGATCACGCGGGCGAGGCGTCGGGGCAGAACCGCGCACGCGCCGTCGCCTCCAACCTCGCCCACACCGAGCTCGACCGCCTGCGGCAGCTGTCGTTCGACGCCGCGCGCACCTACCACGCGGTCTCCGCGCCAAAGGTCGTGGGCGGGATCCGCTACACGGTCGCGTCGACCGCGGCGTGGACCGCCGACGAAGGACACGCCCTCACCTGCACGGCGTCCGACGGCAGCGGCGGCGCGCAGTACCTGCGGATCAGCTCCTCGGTGACCTGGAGCGCGATGGGCAGCGCCGAGCCGGTCGTCGCCGAGAGCATCCTCACCCCCCGCGCCCGCGACCTCGACCCCAGCGCCGGGTCGCTCGCCTTCAAGGTCGAGGACTCGCTCGGGCAGCCCGTGCCCGGCGTCACCGTGCGCGCCGGCGGTGAGAGCCTCGTCACCGACGAGGCGGGATGCGTGGTGTTCGGCCGCCTGCCGGTGCGCGCGGACTGAGGCCGGCTCAGACCGCCGCGTGCTGGTCCTGCAGCACGGCCTCGAGCAGGCCGGGGAACCGGCGCTCGAGGTCGTCGCGGCGCAGCGAGACGTGGCGGTGGGTGCCCTCGGCGCGCGTGTGCGTGACGCCCGCCTCGCGCAGCACCTTGAAGTGATGCGAGCGCGTGGCCTTGCTCACGCCGAGCTCGACCGTCCCGCAGGCGCGCTCGCCCTCGTCGGCGAGGCAGCGCACGATCGTCAGGCGCACGGGATCGCCGAGCGCCTGGAGCACGGTGGTGAGGTCGAGGTCCTCGACGGCGGGCTCGTGGAGATCCGCGGTCACGCGGTGCAGGGTAGCGCGTTGGTTTGACGATCGTCGAACTTCTGATACGGTCGTTCGACACCCATCGAACTACCGAGCTCGGAGCCGCCCATGCCGCCCTTCCTGCCGTCGCTCATCGCCGTCCTCTGCTGGGGCGGGATGTTCCCCATCGCCAACGCCGCGATGGACCACGTCGATGCCGCTCACATCACCGCGATCCGCTACGGCGTCGCCAGCCTCGTCTTCCTCGCCCTGCTGGCCGCCGTCGAGGGCCGCGCAGCGCTGCGCTACGAGGGCCGCTTCGGCCGCGCGCTGCTGCTCGGGACGCTCGGCTTCGCCGGCTTCAACCTCCTGTCCTACGTCGGGATGCGCCACACGACGCCCCAGCACGCGTCGCTGATCGTGGCGACGATGCCGGTGCTCACCGTGCTGGCGCGCTGGCGGATGACCGGCGAGCGGCCGGCGCCCGCGCTGCTGGGCTTCGTGGCGTTGGCCTTCGGCGGCGTGGCGCTGGTCGTCGTCGGCGACGACCCGGCCGCGGCGCTGCACGGCGGCGCGGGCGACCTGCTGGTGCTCGCCGGCGCGGCGTGCTGGGTCCGCTACACGCTGAGCGCCGCGACCGAGTTCGCCGGCTGGTCGCCGCTGCGCTTCACCGCGCTCAGCGCGACGGCCGGGAGCATCACCATCCTCGCGGTCGCGGGCATCGGCGACGCCGCCGGCCTGCTGGCGCTGCCGTCCGGCGGCGAGGTGGCCGACGCCGGCGCCGGCCTGGCCTACGTCGTCCTGCTCGGCGCGGTCGTCGGGGTGCTGGCGTGGAACGACGGCGTGCAGCGGCTCGGCGCCTCCAACGCCGCGCTGTTCATGAACCTCGTGCCGGTCACCACGTTCGCGATCGAGGCGCTGCGCGGCTCGACGCCGGGGCCGGTCGAGCTCGTCGGCGCCGGCGTCACCCTGGCGGCGCTCGTGGGGGCGAACGCCTCCTCGCGGGCGGCGGCGCGCGGGTACCGGGTCCCCGCGCCGGCGACCGCGGCCTGATAGGAACGCCGGCATGGCCGGCGTCCACCTCATCGGCGGCGGACGGGGCGACGACCTCGTCCTGCCGACCCACCGGCCCTTCGCCGCAGCCTGCGGCGGAGGGCCGATCGCGTGCCTGGTCGCCGACGAGGGCGAGGGCGTCGACGCCGAGCGCTGGCGGGGCGGGCTGGAGGCGGCCGGCGCCGAGGACGTGCGCGTCGTCGCGCTGCGAGCCGGGCGGCCGGTGCGCGAGGCGGACGTCGCCGGCGTGGCCGGCGTCTACGTCGCCGGCGGCCTGACGCCCCTGTACGCCGAGCTGCTGGCGGGCTGGCGGCCGCCGGCGGGCGTCGTCTACGCCGGCTTCTCGGCCGGGGCGGCGGTCGCCGCCGAGCACGCGGTCGTCGGCGGCTGGCGCGCCGCCGACGGCGCGGCCGTGTGCCCGGAGGAGGCGGGGGAGGACCTCGACGCCGTGACCGTCGTCGCGGGTCTTGGGCTCGTGCCGTTCGCCGTCGACGTCCACGCGGCCCAGTGGGGCACGCTGGGCCGCCTCGTGCACGCCGTGCAGTCGGGCCTCGTCGCCGAGGGCTGGGCGCTCGACGAGGGGGCGCTGCTGGTCGGTGGCGAGGTCCACGGGCCGGGCGCGGCGTGGCACGTCGGGCCCGGCGGGGTCGTGCGGCTTGTGCGCGGCTGACCGCTCCGCGCCAGGAGGGAGCAGGCCGGGAGCGCGGCTACCCTGGACGGGATGCCGCCCTTCCGCCTCGACGCCGCCTACAGCCCCACGGCCGACCAGCCGAAGGCCATCGACGAGATCTCGGAGGCCATCGAGGCCGGCGAGGGCATGACCACGCTGCTGGGCGCCACCGGCACCGGCAAGACGATGACCATGGCCGGGATCATCGAGAAGACGCAGCGTCCGACGCTGGTCATGGCGCACAACAAGACGCTGGCGGCGCAGCTGTGCAACGAGTTCCGCAGCTACTTCCCCGACAACGCGGTCGAGTACTTCGTCTCGTACTACGACTACTACCAGCCCGAGGCCTACGTCCCGAGCAAGGACCTCTACATCGAGAAGGACTCGGCGATCAACGAGGAGATCGACCGGCTGCGCCACGCGGCCACCGCGGCGCTCTTCGGGCGGCGCGACGTGATCATCGTCGCCTCGGTGTCGGCGATCTTCGGCCTCGGCTCGCCGGAGACCTACAACGACAACCTCGTGCTGCTGAAGAAGGGCGAGGAGACCGACCGCGACCTGCTGCTGCGCAAGCTCGTCTCGATCCAGTACACGCGCAACGACCAGGCGCTCGGGCGCGGCACCTTCCGGGTGCGCGGCGAGGCGCTCGAGGTCTATCCCGCCTACGCGGAGAGCACGGCCTACAGGGCGACGTTCTTCGGCGACGAGGTGGAGCTGCTGCAGCAGTTCGACCCGCTGACGGGCGAGGTCACCGACGCCGACATGGAGCACATCGGCATCTGGCCGGCGTCGCACTACAACGTGCGCGAGGGGACGATCGACCGCGCCGTCGAGGAGATCGGCCGCGAGCTCAACCACCGCTGCCAGGAGCTCGAGGCCGAGGGCAAGCTGCTGGAGAGCCACCGCCTGCGCCAGCGCACGCAGTACGACATGGAGATGCTGCGGGAGATGGGCTTCTGCAACGGCATCGAGAACTACTCGCGGATCCTCGACGGCCGCATGCCGGGGGACCGCCCGTACTGCCTCATCGACTACTTCCCCGACGACTTCGTCTGCATGATCGACGAGTCGCACCAGACCGTCCCGCAGATCGGCGGCATGTACGAGGGCGACCGGTCGCGCAAGCAGACCCTCATCGACTACGGATTCCGCCTGCCCAGCGCGCTCGACAACCGGCCGCAGACGTTCGACGAGTTCCTCTCGATCACCAAGCAGATGGTGTTCGTCTCCGCGACGCCGGGCGAGTACGAGCGCACGCACTCCAAGCGGGTGGTCGAGCAGATCGTCCGCCCGACGGGCATCGTCGACCCGCAGGTCGACGTCCGCGAGACGAAGAACCAGATCGACGACCTCATGAACGAGATCCGCCAGCGAGTCGATCGCGACGAGCGGATCCTGGTCACCACGCTCACCAAGAAGATGAGCGAGGACCTCACCGACTACCTGCTCGAGATGGGGTTCAAGGTCCGCTACCTGCACTCCGAGGTCGACACGCTCGAGCGCATCCAGATCATCCGCGACCTCCGGCTGGGCGAGTACGACGTCCTCGTCGGTGTGAACCTCCTGCGCGAGGGCCTCGACCTGCCCGAGGTGTCGCTGGTGGCGATCCTGGACGCCGACAAGGAGGGCTTCCTCCGCGGCGAGACGTCGCTCATCCAGACGATCGGCCGCGCGGCCCGCAACGTCGACGGCAAGGTCATCATGTACGCCGACAAGGAGACGGCGGCGATGAAGGCCGCGCTGGCCGAGACCGACCGCCGCCGCGAGATCCAGCGCAAGTACAACGAGGACCACGGCATCACCGCCGCCTCGATCGTCAAGGGCATCAGCGACATCGCCGAGTTCCTGCAGGGCGAGAGCAAGACGCCCAAGGGCCGGCGGCGCTCGGACCGCAAGAAGGTCAAGAGCGACACGATGACGTCCTCGGAGCTCGAGAAGACGATCATCGAGCTCGAGGAGGAGATGCTCGCCGCGGCCGAGGACCTGCGCTTCGAGTACGCCGCGCGGTTGCGTGACGAGATCCGCGAGCTGCGGCGAGACCTCAAGCAGCTGACGGATCTCGAGGCGCCGGCGTAGGCGGCTGCCCACGGTCACCGGGCGGCATGCCACGGCAGGGCGCGGGCGGCTTTGCGGTCCTATCGCCGCCTATGGCGCCCCCGGGTGGCGCGCGGGGAGGGTGACGGTGGCCACACGGGTGCCGTGGCGCCCGTGCGCCCGGACGAGCACGGCGGTGCCCGCAGCAAAGCGCTTGACCTTCGCGTGGAAGGTCGAGCCGTGGCGGCGCAGGTGCACCTTGACGAGCTTGCCGCTGCCGTCGAGGGGCCGCGCGTAGGCCTTGGCCTTCGGGCGGCCGCCCGCGCCGTGGACGCTGACGCTCAGCGCCAGCCGCCTGCCGGCGGTTCGCAGCTTCGGCGTGACGCGGTAGCGGTCGCCGTCGATGACCGCGCCGACGGCCACGTCCGCGCGGGCGGTGCCCGTGTTGTGGAGCGCGAGCGTCCAGCGGCCGCGGCGGCGCGTCGTCGCCATCAGCGCCGAGAGGCCGTCGCCGGTCGCGCTCGCCGCGGTCCTGCCCTTCGGGTCGACGAGCTTGGCGTCGATCCCGCCGGCGCCCAGGAGCACCACGCCCAGCCGGTGGCCGCTGTGCACGGGAATGCGCACCCGCCGGGTCGCGTGCGCCGGGACCATCGACCGCGTGACCAGGGCCAGCCCGAGCCCGCCAGTGGCCGAGGAGGGCGCCTTCGGCGAAGCGGCGGCGCTGCGCGCGCCCGCGGCCGACGCCGCACGCGCCACGGGGGAGGAGGCGGGCGCCGCCCGCGGCGTGGCGCCGTCGGGGGTGACCTCGAGGTGCGGCGCCACGAACGTCCGGAACGCCGTCGCGTCCTTGGTCATGCTGGTGTGCATGAGGCCGTCCTGCGTGGCCGTGTCGGTGAGCGTCCAGAACGCCGACCGCTGCGACACGACGACGTCGTTGGGCTTCTCCAGGCCGCACAGCAGGTGCGCGGCGTTCTGGAAGCCCGAGGGCGCGTGGCCGGCCAGCACCGAGAGCTTGGTGCCCTTGGTGTCGGTGACCCGCACGTTGAAGACGTACTGGACGTACTCGGGCATGAGCTCGAGCGACGGGGCTCCCTCGGCATTCCCGAACGTCTTGGCGCCGCCGCCCGCGCCGGGCAGCTCCGAGACCTCCCACGCCACGCCGTAGGCGATGTGCGCGCACGTCGATCCCTCGTTCGGGGTGCCGAGCATGACCAGGTGGGCGACGACCGGCCGCTGGTCGGGGTCGTCGGGGGCCTGGTAGTGCAGGTAGGAGCGCGAGATGAGGCCGCCCATCGAGTGCACGACGAGGTCGACGTGCTCGGCGTCGAGGTCCTCGCGGACCTTGTCGATGTCCCGGCCGAGGATCTGCCCGTTCTGGAAGACGGTGTTGCCGTTGACCGGGTTGGTGTCCATGCCGTCGGCGGCCCGGACGACCCAGTCGCTGCGCACGCCGGTGAAGTTGGCGTCGTAGCCGGCCCACGTGCCGGCGTTCGAGGCGAAGCCATGGACCAGCAACACCGGCTTGGGGCGCACCGCCAGGTCGCGGCGGGCTGCGCCGTACGGCGTCAGGACGGCGATCCTGTGCGGGTCCGCGGTGTGGGGGTCGTACCAGGCGAAGCCGTCGGTGTCCCAGTCGAGGACGACGGTCGTGTCGGCGTTGGCGGGGAAGGAGACCTGGTCGGGCGGCGGCTGCGTGCCCGCCATCGCCGGCAGGTCGTGCTGCGTCGTCAGGTCGCGGAACCGCACCGGCGCCGTGATGTCCTTCGGCGTGGCGTTGTGGATCGTCGCGGTGATCCGCACGTGGTTGCCGTCGAACGTGCCGCTGTCGGGCACGTCGGTCCAGCCACGGCCGGGGAGGTCGGGCTGCTGGTACTGGACCTGCGTCACGCACAGGGCGCAGGAGATCGTCATCGTCGACTGCCCCGCCTGGGTGCAGCTGTAGCTCTCGTCGATGCGGTCGCAGTCGGCGGCGCCCATCGCATGGTCGAAGTGGCGGGTGATCGTGGTGGCGTCGCCCTCCGACGGCGTGTCGGGGAACGCGAACACCGTCCCGCAGACGTCGGCCTGGTCGTCGGGCGCGACGTTCGCACGGCAGTTCGTCCAGAGCGTCGGGCCATACAGGTCGTACTCGTCGGCGCAGGTGGAGTCGGTGCCGGTGATCCACGCGCCGAGCGAGGCGATCACCCATTGCCGGTGCGCGGGGTCGATGAGCCCGGCGGTCTGCCCGTTCGTGCTCTCGGTCCACGTGCAGCTCTCCGAGCTCCCCTGGCAGTCGGGGTCCAGGCTGCCGCCGCAGTCATAGACGCTGTGCTCGCTGCCGGAGCCCAGCGTGGAGTCGGCCTTGAGCGGCAGGACGAAGTTGGTGCCGGTCGCCGGATCGGTCAGCGGCGTCGGCGGGTCGTCCGGGTAGTGGCCGGGCAGCAGCAGGATGGTGTCCCAGGACACGGCGCTCTGGGCGTCGTTGGTCGTGGCGCCGCCGGCCTCGTCGACGCTGCGGCCGTGGTAGGTGCGGCTCGCGCTGCCCACCCAGTGCACCTGCCCGCCGTTGAGGATCGGGACGACCGGCGTCTCGGCCAGCGCCGGGGCCGCGGGCAGCGCCGCCACGGCCGCGGTCATGAGGACGGCGCCGAGGAGGCGCCGCAGGCACGTCGTCACGATCTCATCCCCTTGCACGGATGCTGCGAAGTGCTCAGAACTCTGGCAGATCGGGCGGACGCGGGATGCCGCCTGGACGATCGGACGGCCGCTAGGGTCCGCGCCGTGTCGCTGACCGCGCCCCTGCTGGACTGGTACGCGCGCGAGGCGCGCGACCTGCCGTGGCGCCGGACGCGCGATCCCTACGCGATCCTCGTCAGCGAGGTGATGCTGCAGCAGACGCAGGTGGCGCGCGTGGTTCCGCGCTATCTGGCCTGGTTGGAGCGCTGGCCCGACGTGTTCGCCCTGGCCGGCGCCTCGGTGGCCGACGTGCTCGCCGCGTGGATCGGCCTCGGCTACAACCGGCGCGCGCTGCGGCTGCGCGAGGCGTGCGTCGCCGTGGCCGAGGGCGGCTGGCCCGAGGACCTGCGGGAGCTGCCCGGCATCGGCCCGTACACGGCCGCCGCCGTCGCGGCGTTCGCCTTCGGCCGCCACGAGCTGCCCGTCGACACGAACGTGCGCCGCGTCCTCGAGCGCACGGGGTGGACGCCGTCGCGGACGCCGCCGGAGCTCGGCCAGGCGGTGATGGAGCTCGGCGCCATGGTGTGCCGCGCGCGCGAGGCCGCGTGCGACCGGTGCCCGGTGCGCTCCGGCTGCGCCTCGGCCGGGGCGGTCGAGGTGGCGCCGCGGCGGGCGCGCGGCGGCGGGGCCGAGCGGTTCGAGGACTCGAACCGCTGGGTCCGCGGCCGCGTGGTCGAGGCGCTGGCCACGGGCGCGCCGCTGCCCGACGGGATCGCCCCTGATCGCCTCGAGCGGGCCGTCGACGGGCTGCTGGCCGACGGGCTCGTCGAGCGCGCCGACGGCGAGCTCCGGCTGCCGGCCTGACGGCGGTGCCCGAGCGCTAGGCTCCGGCCCATGGCCCTGGACCGTCAGACGATCGAGAAGCGCGACTTCCCCATCGGCCGCCGCGGCTACGAGCCGGAGGCCGTCGACGCCCACCTCGCGCAGATCGCCGACGAGTTCGAGGAGCTGCGCCGCGCCGCGCGCGGTGGTTCGTCCGGCGGCGCCGCGTCGATGGCGCAGTCGGCGTCCGAGCAGGTGCGCACGATCGTCGAGGCCGCCGAGGCCAGCGCCGCCGAGATCGAGCGCGCAGCCCGCGAGGAGGCCGACCGGATCGTCGACGAGGCCGAGGCCGAGGCCCGGCGCACGCGCGACGAGGCCGTCGCGCAGAGCGAGTCGCACGTCGGCAAGGTGCGCCAGGCCGCGACGCAGATGCTGCAGCGGGTCGAGGCGATGGAGAGCGAGCTGGGCGGGCTGGTCGAGACGCTGCGCACGAGCGGCAACCGCATGGCCGCCGACCTGTCGCTGCTCGAGGGCGGGATGGGGGAGCTCTACGACGCGGCGGGCAAGGACCAGCCGCCCCGCGCCCCGCGCGTGGTGGAGTCGGTGCCGATGGCCGTGCCCGCCGACGAGCCGGCCGAGCGCCGGTCGGAGAGCGAGGAGCCGCCGGAGGGCGCCGTGGCCGAGGCCGCCCTGGCGCCCGACCAGGGCCTCGAGGAGCCGGCGCCACGCGCCGCGGCACCGGCGGGCGGCGTCGCGCCCGAGGGCGGCGACGTGGAGGGCGCGCGGCTCGTCGCGCTCAACATGGCGCTCAACGGCTCCTCGCGCGAGGAGACCGCCGCCTATCTCGACGCGAACTTCGACCTGGCCGACCGCGACGGGCTGCTCGACGAGGTCTTCGCGACGGTGGCGTCCTGACCACCCGCCGCAACTCCTGCGCGGCCCCGGAGTTCGCTGCCCTGATGCTCCGGCTCCTCACGTTCCTCCTGGCCGCCGCCGCGCTGCTGCTGGCGCCCGCCGCCGCTCCGGCCGGCGCGAAGACGACGCCCAGGGCGCCGCACGGCTTCTTCGGGGTGATGGTCAACGGCCCGCTCGACCAGGCGTCCGTCGACCTCGACGCTCAGGCGGCCCAGATGAAGGCCGCGGGCGTGGAGTCGTGGCGCGTCGAGTTCTCCTGGGACCTCGTCGAGCCGCAGCAGGGCACCTTCGACTGGGCGTCCGGCGATCGCAAGGTCCTCGCGGCCGCGCGGGCCGGCATCGACGTGCTCGGCCTTGCGCTGCGCGCGCCGGCGTGGGCCAACGGCGGCGACATGGACCCGTTCGTCCCGCCGAAGGACCCGGCGACGTTCGGCGCCTACCTCCAGGCGCTGATCGCCCGCTACGGGCCCGACGGCTCGCTCTGGGCCGAGCACCCCGACGTGCCCAAGCGGCCGATCCGGGCGTGGGAGATCTGGAACGAACCCAACCTCATCAACTACTTCCACGTCAAGCACTTCGCCAAGCCGTACGCGCGGCTGCTGCGGGCGTCGTACGCGGCCGTCAAGGACGCCGACCCGCACGCCACGGTGCTCATGGCCAGCATGGCCAACTACTCCTGGCGCGACCTCAACACGCTGCTGCGCGTCAAGGGGCCGCGCCTGCGCTTCGACGCCGCCGGGGCACATCCGTTCTCGGGCCGGCCGTCGAACATGCTCAAGATCGTGCGCCTGAACCGCAAGGTGCTCAACCGCCACCACTACCGCAGGGTGCCGATGTGGCTGACGGAGCTGACGTGGTCGTCGGCGAAGGGCAAGAAGCAGCCGCTGACCAAGAACTGGGAGACGACCGAGCACGGCCAGGCCAAGCGCCTTCGCGCGGCCTACCGCCTGCTGCTTCGGCACCGCCGCAAGCTCCGGCTGGAGCGCGTGTTCTGGTACACGTGGGCGACCGTCGACCGCGACTCGCCGAACTCCTTCGACTACTCGGGCCTGAACCAGTGGCGGCCGGACGGGACGTTCCGCGCCAAGCCGGCGCTCGGCGCGTTCCGGCGGATCGCGCGCGCGGCTGAGCGGTAGGGCCTGGCGCTAGCCGTCGAGGCGCCGGGCGCGGACGACGACATCGTCACGGCCGTAGCCGAGGCCGTCGTAGAACGCGTGGGCGGCGGCGTTGTCGACGCGGACCATGAGGTTGAGCTTGGGCACCCCGCGGTCGCGGAGCCAGGCCTCGCAGGCGGCGACCATCGCGGCGCCGTGGCCGCGTCGCCGGGCGTCCTCGCGGACGGCGAGGTAGGAGATCCAGCCGCGGTGGCTGTCGTGGCCGACCATCGCCGTGGCGCCGAGCGCGCCGTCCTCGATCCCCGCGAGGACCGTCGACGCCGGGCCAGCGAGCGCCCGCCGAAGGTCGGCCTCGGGGTCGTTCCAGGGCCGGGTGAGCCCGGCGGCGCGCCAGAGGTCGATGACGGCGTCCATGGCGTCGTCGGTGAGCGGGGCGATCTGCATCAGAAGGCACCATGACAGCGGAGCCGATGTGCCGGGTCTCGGCGGGATGTACGACGGCTGGGCGAACGTCTGTTCGCCCGGCTACACTCGACCGCAATGCCGCCGAAGGACGCGATCGTGGTCTCGGGTGCCCGGGAGCACAACCTCAAGGACGTCGACGTCACCCTCCCGCGCAACGCCCTGACGGTCATCACCGGCCTGTCGGGCTCGGGCAAGTCGTCGCTGGCGTTCGACACGATCTACGCGGAGGGTCAGCGCCGCTACGTCGAGTCGCTCTCGGCCTACGCACGGCAGTTCCTGGGCCAGATGGACAAGCCCGACGTCGACTCGATCGAGGGCCTGTCGCCGGCCATCTCGATCGACCAGAAGACGACGTCGCGCAACCCCCGGTCGACGGTCGGCACGGTTACCGAGATCTACGACTACCTGCGCCTCCTGTGGGCGCGCATCGGCCACCCGCACTGCCACATCTGCGGCAAGCCGGTGCAGGGCCAGTCTGCCGAGCAGATCATCGACCAGGTCATGGAGCTGGCGGAGGGCGAGCGGTTCATGGTGCTCGCGCCCGTCGTCCGCGGCCGCAAGGGCGAGTACGGCAAGGCCTTCGAGAACCTCCGCGCCGAGGGCTTCCAGCGCGTGAAGGTCGACGGCGAGCTGCGGATGCTCGACGAGGAGATCATCCTCGACAAGAAGTTCAAGCACGACATCTCGGTCGTCGTCGACCGGCTCGTCATGCGCGCCGACGTGCGCAAGCGCCTGGCCGACTCGATCGAGACCTCGGTGGCGCTGGCCGACGGGATGGTCGAGGTCGAGACGGTGCCGCGTGAAGGCGAGGGGACCTACACGCTCTACAGCGAGAAGTTCGCCTGCCCCGACCACGGCCCGGTGATCCCGGAGCTCGAGCCGCGCATCTTCTCCTTCAACTCGCCGCACGGCGCCTGCGAGCGCTGCACCGGCCTCGGGTCGCAGATGGAGATCGACCCGATGCTGGTCGTGCCCGATCCGTCGCTGTCGCTCGGCGAGGGCGTGATCGCGCCGTGGGCCAACAGCGCGTCGAACTACTACGAGCAGATCACCGAGGC
The DNA here is from genome assembly GCA_035765735.1 of Baekduia sp. Taxonomy (GTDB): domain Bacteria; phylum Actinomycetota; class Thermoleophilia; order Solirubrobacterales; family Solirubrobacteraceae; genus Baekduia. The sequence continues at coordinate 35,201 of DASTWY010000046.1, forward strand.
GATCGCCGAGAAGTACGGCGTCGACCTCGAGACGCCGTGGGCGAAGCTGCCGGCCAAGCAGCAGGACCTCTTCCTCTACGGCACCAACGGCGACCGCGTCGAGGTGACCTACCGCAACCGGTACGGGCGCCGGCGCTCCTACGCCACGCGCTTCGAGGGCATCGTGGCCAACCTCGAGCGGCGCTACCGCGAGACCGACTCCGAGAGCGTCCGCGAGAAGATCGAGGAGTACATGTCGCTCGTGCCGTGCCCGGCGTGCAAGGGCGCGCGCCTGCGGCCCGAGTCGCGGGCCGTGCTCGTCGGGGGCATGGCGATCCACGAGTTCTCGGCCTTCTCGGTGCGCCGCGCGCTCGCATGGCTCGACGAGGTGGAGCTGACCGAGACCGAGCGCCACATCGCGCGCCTGATCTTCCGCGAGATCCGCGAGCGCCTGCAGTTCCTGGAGAACGTGGGCATCGGCTACCTCTCGATGGAGCGCGCCGCGGCGACGCTGTCGGGCGGCGAGGCGCAGCGGATCCGGCTGGCGACGCAGATCGGCTCGGCGCTGGTCGGCGTGCTGTACGTGCTCGACGAGCCGTCGATCGGCCTGCACCAGCGCGACAACACCAAGCTCATCGGGACGCTGGAGCGCCTGCGCGACCTCGGCAACACCGTCCTGGTCGTCGAGCACGACGAGCAGACGATGCACGCCGCCGACCACCTCATCGACATGGGCCCGGGCGCCGGCGAGCACGGCGGGCGGGTCGTGGCGCAGGGCACGGCCAAGCAGGTCATGAAGGTCAAGTCGTCGCTGACCGGGCAGTTCCTCGCGGGCACGCGGACGATCGACGTGCCCGCGAAGCGGCGCACGCCCAGCGGCTACGTCGAGATCCGGGGCGCATCGCAGCACAACCTCAAGAAGGTCGACGTCAAGGTCCCGCTGGGCGTCATGACGACCGTCACCGGCGTGTCGGGCTCGGGCAAGTCGACGCTCGTCAACGAGGTGCTGTTCAAGGCGGTGGCCAACAAGCTGCACCGCGCGCGGCAGCGGCCGGGCGCGCACACCGCCGTGCTGGGGCTCGACCAGGTCGACAAGATCATCCAGATCGACCAGTCGCCGATCGGCCGCACGCCGCGCTCGAACCCGGCCACGTACACCGGCCTGTTCGACGTCATCCGCGATCTCTTCTCCAAGACGCAGGAGGCGCGGGCGCGCGGCTACAAGCCGGGCCGGTTCTCCTTCAACGTCAAGGGCGGGCGCTGCGAGGTCTGCCGCGGCGACGGGCAGATCAAGATCGAGATGCACTTCCTGCCGGACGTCTACGTCCCGTGCGAGCAGTGCCACGGCAAGCGCTACAACCGCGAGACGCTCGAGGTCCGGTTCAAGGGCAAGACGATCGCCGACGTGCTCGACATGCCGGTCGACGAGGCGGTCGAGTTCTTCCAGCACATCCCGAAGATCCATCGCCGCCTGGAGACGCTGCGCGACGTCGGGCTCGGCTACATCCGGCTCGGGCAGCCGGCGACGACGCTGTCGGGCGGCGAGGCGCAGCGCGTGAAGCTGGCCACCGAGCTGTCGAAGATCGCCACCGGGCGGACGCTGTACATCCTCGACGAGCCGACGACCGGCCTGCACTTCGCCGACGTCCAGCGGCTGCTCGACGTGCTGCACCGCCTGGTCGACGCCGGCAACAGCATCGTGGTCATCGAGCACAACCTCGACGTCATCAAGACGGCGGACCGCGTCATCGACATGGGGCCGGAGGGCGGCGAGGAGGGCGGGACGGTCGTCGCGACCGGCACCCCGGAGGAGATCGCCGGGACGCCGGGATCGCACACCGGCGAGTTCCTCGCCGAGCTCGTCACGCCGGCGGCGCCGAAGGCGCGCCGGGGCGGCGGCGGGCGGCGCGCTCGCCTCCCTGCGGCCGCCTGAGGCCTCGCCAGGCGACCCGCTGTGTGACGCCGCGCACATCGGCGTGGCACTGGCTGGGTGGCCAGTGTAGGGTCTTGACACCCTGTCAACCGAGTCACCGGAGGTCCGGCCGTGTCCGCCGAGCCCGTTCCCATCGAGGACGTCCTCCTCACCGAGCGCGAGCATTGGGTCGACGGCCCGCCGCACGAGCTGTTCCGTCAGATGCGCGGCCACTGCCCCGTGCACTGGACGGACAAGATCACCGAGTACCCCGAGGAGGCCGGCTTCTGGTCGGTCACGCTCGCCGACGACATCCACACCGTCAGCCGCGACTGGGAGACCTTCTCCTCCGAGCGCGGCGGGATCACGCTGCTGACCAACGCGATCATGCCGCTCGAGCTGATCCAGGCGATGTTCATCGGCATGGATCCGCCGAAGCACGACCGGCTCAAGGCGCTGTTCCAGCGCGGCTTCACCCCGAAGCGGATCGCCGAGCACGAGGACGAGATCCGCACCATCGTCCTCGGCGTCCTGGACCGGCTGGAGGGCAAGGAGACTTGCGAGCTGGTCTACGACGTCGCCCAGCCCGTCGTCGCGCGGGTCATCGGCAGCTTCATGGGGATCGCGCCCGAGGACGACGAGATCTGGGCCCGCCTGATGAACCAGACGCTCGGCGCCGGCGACCCCGACCTCAACCCCGAGGGCGTCGACACCGTGATGCAGCGCGACGTGCCCGAGATCTTCGAGCGCTGCCGCAAGCTCATCGCCGAGCGGCGCGAGAACCCGACCGACGACCTCACCAGCGTGCTCGTGCACGCGGAGATCGACGGCCAGACGCTCGAGGAGCACGAGATCGTCATGGGGTTCTTCCTGCTCATGGCCGCCGGCAACGACAGCACCAAGGCCACCTACTGCAGCGCGATGCGCGCGCTGATGGAGAACCCTGACCAGCGCCAGCTGCTGATCGAGGACCCGTCGCTGATCCCGAGCGCCGTCGAGGAGGCGCTGCGGATGTTCCCGGCGTTCGCGCACTTCCGCCGCACCGCCACGCGCGACACCGTCCTCAACGGCACGCAGATCCGCGAGGGCGACAAGGTCGCCATGTGGTACGTCTCGTCCAACCGCGACGAGACGCGCTACGAGGACCCGGACCGCTTCGACGTCACGCGCAACCCCGAGCACCAGGCGTTCGGCGCGGGCGGCCGCCACTTCTGCCTGGGCACCGCGCTCGCGCGGATGGAGCTGCGGATCCTCATCGAGGAGACGCTCAAGCGCTTCCCGGCGATGGAGATCGCGGGCACGCCGATGTACGCCGAGTCGCCGTTCATCAACCAGCTCAAGACGCTCCCCGTCCGCCTGCGCCCCTAGCGCGCGCAGGCGGCCGGGCAGCGGTTCGGCGGCTCAGGCTCAGCCGCCGAACCGCTGCTGGAGCGCCATGACGTTGGCGACGTACTGCTGGGTCTCGGGCAGCATGCCGATGCGCTGGACCGAGCCGAGGCCCTGGTAGTAGGCGGCGACGGCGGTGGCCGGGTCGCCGGTCTGGCGCAGGAGCTGGCCCAGCAGCAGTGAGCCGGCCCGGACGTTGTCCGCCGGCGAGTTGGGATCCAGCGGCGACGACGTCAGGTTGTGCTGGACGTAGTCCCACGTCGCCGGCATGACCTGCATGATCCCGCGGGCGTTGGCGACGCTGACCATGTCGTTGTTGAAGCCGCTCTCCTGCCAGGCGATCGCCTGAGCCAGCGCCGACGGCGCGCCCTCGGCGGCGGCGATCTGGCCGATCGTGGTCCCGTCCAGCCGGCCGCCGCTGGCCGCCGGGACGGAGCCGGACGGGGTTGCGGCCGGCGCGGCGGCCGACGCGCCCGACGGGATCGTCAGGTGCGTGCCGGCGATCACGTGCGCCTCGGGGTCCAGGCCGTTGGCGGCGGCCAGGGCCGCCGGCGTGACGCCGTTGGCCATGGCGATGCCCCAGAGCGTCTCGCCGGGGTTCACCAGCCGGCCCCCGGAGGTCGACGTGCTCGGAGCGCCGGGGGAGACCGGCGCGGCGCCGGGGGTGGGCAGGCGCAGCGACGTGCCGACGACCAGCACGCCGGTCGGGTCGAGCCCGTTGGCCGCGGCGAGCTGCTCGAGGCTGACGCCGTGCTCGGCGGCGATGGCGCTCAGCGTGTCGCCGAGGCGCACGCGATAGCCGCCCAGCGGCGCGGGCTCGCTGGCGGTCTGAGCGCTGACCGCGCTGGCGGCCGGTGCGGTGCCGGGGGCCGGGATCTCCAGCGTCCGCCCAGCGATGACGTACGCGTCGGCCGGAAGGCCGTTGGCGGCGGCCAGCGACTGCGTGGAGAGGCCGTTGGCCGCGGCGATGCCCGACAGCGTCTCGCCGACGGCCACGAGATGGGTCGCGGCGCCGGCCGAGGCGGGCAGCAGCATGACGGTGAGAGCGGCGGCGAGCGCCGACAGCCGGAAGTGCATGCCGTTGACCATCCCGCCGGAGCGGGAAGCCCGAACGTCGCGAGCGGGATTAGGTCGACCTGCAACTGCCGGTGCAGGCGGATCCGGCGCGCCCGGCGTGTACGGTGAGCAGCCGACATGGCCCTGGAACCTTCCGTCGTCACCGTCACCGGCCCCGATCGCGCGGCGCTGATCACCGATCTGACGCTGCGCTTCGGCCACATCGAGCTCGTCAGCGAGCGCGAGATCATCCTGCCCGGCGGTGGTCGCGGGCACGAGCTGACGGTCCGCCACCGACCTTTCACCTCCGAGCTGGGCGGCGCCGCCGCCCCGCCACCCGCCGCGCCCGCGGAGGAACCGCCGGCGCCGCCGGCGCCTGCACAGGACCCGCCCGCGCCGGATGAGCGCGCGCATCAGGAGCCGGTCGGCCGGCCCGACGGGCCGCTCGCCGCCGTGCTCGGCGGCGGCCGCCGGGACGAGAGCGGGTCCGAGGACCCGCCGCCGGTCGCCGCTCCGGACGCGGGCCAGGAGGGCATGGGCCACGCCGCGCGCGCGGTCCAGGACCGCCACCTCGCGCAGACCCAGGCCGAGGCCGACCGGCTGCTCGCCGAGGCGCGCCGGCAGGCGCAGCAGCTCGTCGATCAGGCGCGCCGCCAGGCGCAGCAGGCGCTCGACCAGGGCCGCGCCGACGCGGAGCAGCTGCGGGCGGACGCCCGCGCCGAGGCGCAGCGCGCCGCCGCCACCGCCGAGCAGGACCGCGAGCGCGCGGTGGCCGAGGCGCGCGCGGAGGGCGAGCGGCGCGTGGCCGCGGTGCGCGAGGAGGCTGAGCGCGCCTTGCGCGAGGCCGCCGCGACGCAGGACCAGCGCGTCGACGAGGCGGTCGCCGCCCGCCTGCGCGGCATGGAGCAGGAGGGCACCGGCGTCCGCGTCAAGGCGGAGCAGGACGCGCGCCGGATCGTGGCCGAGGCCCGCCGGCAGGCCGAGCAGGCGATCGCGCAGGCCGAGCAGGAGCTGGTCTCCGCGCGGGTCCAGGCGCGGGCCGTGCAGCGCGAGGCCCGCGAGCGCGCTGAGGCGCTGCTGCGCGAGGCGCGGGCGCACGCCGACCTGGCCGGGGTGGAGGGCCGTGCGCTCACCGAGGCCATCCGTGACGCCCAGCAGCGGATGCGCGACCTGGGCGGCGCGATCGCCACCGAGCTGCAGGCCGCGCAGCAGCAGCTCGCCGAGCGCACGAGCGTCCAGAGCGTGCAGGAGGCGCTGCGGGCGGGCGGCGGCGAGGGCAGCGCCGCCGAGATCGCGGCGCACCTGGCGCGGCTGCTGGGCGACGGCGGTGCTCGCGCCGACGCCCCCGCCGGCGATCCGCCCGGCACGACGGGCGCACCGGAGCAGGGGTGATCCCGGCCGCCGCCGCCCGCCTGTGGTGGCAGAAGTGGCGGTGGTACCAGCGCGACACGCTCCCGTGGAACCGCGCGCGCATCCATCTGGAGCTCGCGCGCCGCGAGTCGTTCGCGCGGTGGCCCATCCACGGCAACGTGCTCGAGATGCTCCAGGAGGGCCGGCTGGAGCTCGGGCCGCACGTCCTGTTCGAGCCGGGCGTGTGGCTCACGGCGCCCGCGCCGGCGCGCATCAGGATCGGCGGCGGATCGTTCCTGAACCTCGGCGTGATGGTCGCCGCCACCGAGCTCGTCGAGATCGGCCAGCACTGCATGCTGGCCAACGGCTGCTTCGTCACCGACGGCAACCACCGCTTCGACGATCCGGTCGAGCCCGTCCCGTGGCAGGGCTTCACGACCAAGGGGCCGACGCGGATCGGCGACAACGTCTGGTGCGGCGCCAACGTCGTGGTCACCAGCGGCGTGACGATCGGTGAGCGCTGCGTGATCGGCGCCAACAGCGTCGTGACGAGCGACCTGCCGCCGTTCTCGATCGCGGCCGGCGCGCCGGCGCGCGTCCTGCGCACCATCGAGTACGCCGCCCCCGACGCCGGCCTGCCCCCCGACGCCCCGGTCGCGGGCTGAGGGGCCGCGGCCGGCCGGGCCCAGCGACGCGTGCGATCTGGGGGTTCCGTGCGAACCTCAAGGCCGCACGCGTCGGTGGCCCGTCGGGCGCCCCGATCACGCGTGCGATCGAGGGGTTCACATAGAACCCCTCGGTGCCACGCGTGTCGGGCGGGCCAGCCGCGGGCCTCAGGTCGCCAGCAGCGCGCGCAGCTCCGCGGCCACCATCGCCGGCGCGTCCAGGACCTCCATCGCCGGGAATCGCGCCACGCGGAACCCCTCGCGCAGCAGCTGACGGTCGCGGGCGCGGTCGGCGGCGAACGCCTCACGTGTGCGGTGCCACGTCCAGCCGTCGACTTCGACGACGAGGCGCTGTTCCGGCCAGCGGAAGTCCATCTCGCGCCCGCCCGCGAAGCGGTTGACCTGCGGTCGTGGCAGGTCGTGATCGAGGCAGAGCTGGAGCATCGCCGCCTCCGGGTCGCTGCGCGTCCGCTCCAGCCCGTGCCGCCGGGCGTCGGCGAGCAGCGCGATGAGTGCTCGGCGACCGGGCCGGCGGGGATGCGCTTCGAGGACGCGATCGACATCGAGGAGGTGGAACAGCTCGAGCTCGTTCGCCCGCTGGACCGCGCGCCTGAGGTGGTGGACGGGCACGACTCCCGCGAGGTCCAGCAGCGTGCGAGCGACGGTCGTGACCGGGATGCCGTCCTCGCGCGTCACCTCCCACGCCGCCATGGCGCGCGAGCGATGGACGGCGACGCCGCCGGGCGCGGGGTCGCGATCTCGCGCCGCGGTCACCTCGACGCGGCCGCTCCACGGCCGGAGGCCCCAGAGCCGCGCGGCGCTGCGGTGGCTCAACACGGCGCCCGGCCCGCAGGCGAAGACCGCAGCGAGCCACCAGGCCTGCGGACGCAGCGCGCGATGCCCGAGCGCGTAGACGCCGCGGTACATCGGGACGAGCCGCCCGGTTCGTCTGCGGATCTTGATCGCTTCGGCCCCGAGCCCGAGCGCGAGCAGCTGCTGCCGGGTCACGACCCCGTGCTGGGCTTCAGCCAGTCGCCGGATGCCGTCATGCGAGTGGTTGAGGGGTTCCATGAGAACCCCTAGGTCGCACGCGCGCGCGGCTCGCCCCGCCCGGGCCATGTGTGCCATCGAGGGGTTCCATGAGAACCCCTAGGTCGCACGCGCGGCGCCGAACCGCGCGAGAGCGAGCGCTCTGCGCGAGCCCGGCCCGGCTACTTCGTGGTGATGATCTCGAGGGCGAAGATCACGACGGCCGCGAACGCGATGCCGGCCACGAGCGCCAGGGCGCTGAACGCGGCGGCGCCGCCGCCCGAGCCGTCGCGACGGTGGTCGCCGGCGCGCGCGATGCCGAGGATCAGCAGCGAGAAGGTCACCGCCACGGCCAGGCCGGCCACGGGCGCGACCCACAGCAGCTCGCCGATCTTGCCCCACTCGATCGCCGCGAGCATCTCAGGCCTCCGCCGGCGCCGTGATCGCGGGACCGCGCCGCACGCGCGACCCGAAGGCCGCGGCCAGCAGCGCCAGCACGAGCACCAGCACGACGATCACGCCGACCGCGTCGTCGCCGAACAGCGAGCAGAGGCCATAGGCCACGCCGCCGATCACCGCGGCGCACGGCAGCGTCAGGATCCACGCCAGCGCGATGTTGCCGGCGAGGCCCCAGCGGACCGCCGAGAGGCGCTTCGCCGCGCCCGCGCCCATGACGCCGCCCGAGATGACGTGCGTGGTGGAGAGCGGGAAGCCGAGATGCGACGCCGTCAGCACGACGGCCGCCCCGGCGCCCTGCGCCGAGAAGCCCTGCGCCGGGTCCATCTTGATGATGCGGCTGCCCATCGTGCGGATGATCCGCCACCCGCCGGAGTACGTCCCCAGCGCGATCGCCGACGCCGAGGACACGACCACCCACGTGGGCACGTGGAAGTTGTCCGGCGCGATGTCGCCGTGCGCCACCAGCGCCAGCGTGATGATGCCCATCGTCTTCTGGGCGTCGTTGGTGCCGTGGGCCAGCGAGAACAGGCTGCCGGAGACCAGCTGCCCCAGCCGGTAGCCGCGGTTCACCGGACCCGGCCGCTGCCGCCCGACGATGCGGTACGACACGATGATCGCGACGCCGGCCACGGCGAAGGCGAGCAGCGGGGAGACGATCGCCGGGATGATGACCTTCTCGACGATGCCGCCGCCCTGGACGGCGCTCACGCCGTCGGCGACGAACGCCGACCCGACGATCCCGCCGATCAGCGCGTGCGACGAGGACGACGGCAGGCCGAACCACCATGTCGCGAGATTCCAGGCGATCGCGCCGATGAGCCCGCCGAACACGACGGTCGGGGTGACGACGTCGGACGAGACGATCCCCTTGGCCACCGTCGCGGCGACCGCGAGGGAGATGAAGGCCCCGGCGAAGTTCAGCACCGCGGACATCAGCACGGCCGCCCGCGGCGACATCGCGCGCGTCGAGATGCTCGTCGCGATCGCGTTGGCCGTGTCGTGGAAGCCGTTGGTGAAGTCGAAGGCCAGCGCGGTGGCCACGACCAGGACGAGGACGACGTCGCTGCCCACGGGCTCAGTTGTTCTTGATGACGATGCCCTCGAGCACGTTGGCCACGTGCTCGCAGGCATCGATCGCCTGCTCGAGGCGCTCGTAGATGTCCTTCCAGCGGATCACGACCATCGGGTCGATCCCGCCCTCGAACAGCGCGGCCATCGCCTCGCGCACCACCCGGTCGCCGTCGTTCTCGAGCCGGTTGATCTCGACCGTGTAGTGGCCGATGTCGTCGAAGCCGCGCATGCGCGGCAGCGCCTCGGAGACCTGCCGCGTGGCCTGGACCAGGATGTGCGCCATGCGCTGGGCCTGCTCCATCGGAGCTTCGATCCGGTACAGCCCGAGGTAGTCGGCGACCTCCTCGGTGTAGTCGATGACGTCGTCGAGCGCCGACGCGAGCGCGAGGATGTCCTCGCGGTCGATCGGCGTGACGAACGTCGCGTTGAGGCGATGGATGATGTCGTGGGTGATCCGATCGCCCTCCTGCTCGCAGACGAGGATGTCGCGGGCGAGCTCCTTGCGATCGGGCCAGGTGCCGAGCATCTGGTCCAGGAGGTCGGCGGCGCGGGCGATGTTGCCCCCCGCCTCCTCGAAGAGATCGAAGAACTCGCGGTCCTTGGGGGCGAAGACCTGTGAGAGACGGGCCACGGGGCGGCAGCGTAGCGGCTGGACCCGTCGACCCACGTCGCGGTCGGGGAGGCGGGTCCGCGCCCGCCTCCCCGTGCCGCGCCCGGCTCAGGCGGCGTCGAGCGCCGACCGGAAGCGCTCGAGCTCCTCGGCCTTGATGGCGTAGCCGTGCTCGGGTGCCGGGTAGCGGCGGGTGCGGACGTCCTCGGCGTAGGCGGCGACGCCCGCGACCATGTCGTCGAGCAGGTCCGCGTAGCGCTGAACGAAGCGGGCGCCGCGGCCCTCGCGGATGCCGAGCAGGTCGTGGAAGACCAGCACCTGCCCGTCGGTGGCCGGACCGGCGCCGATGCCGATGACCAGCGCCTCCATCCGCGGCATCACCGTCGCGGCGACCGCGCTGGGGATCGCCTCGAAGACGACCGAGAAGCAGCCGGCCTCCTGGAGCGCGAGCGCCTCGCGGGCCACGCGCTCGGCCGCCTCGGCGGTGCGGCCCTGGGCGCGGTAGCCGCCCAGCGCCGTCGACGTCTGCGGCGTGAGGCCGACGTGGCCCATCACCGGGATGCCGGCGGACACGATCGCCCGCGCGCGGGAAACCGACACCGGACCGCCGCCCTCGAGCTTGACGGCGTCGCAGCCGGCCTCCTTGACGAAGCGGAACGCCGTCTGCACGGCCTGCTCGTCGGAGACCTCATAGGACCCGAACGGCAGGTCGCCCACGAGCAGCGGGGTCGTCAGGCCGCGGCGGACCGCCTTGGCCAGGACGAGCAGCTCGTCGAGCTCGACCGCCACCGTCGACGGGTAGCCGAGGACCGTCATCGCCCCCGAGTCGCCGACCAGCACGAGGTCGACGCCGGCCTTGTCGGCGGCCATCGCGCTCGGGTAGTCGTAGGCGGTGATCATGACCACCGGCTCGCCGAGCTCCTTCTTCTCGGCCAGCCGGGGCAGCGTCACCGGCAGCCGCGAGGCGTCGGCCGGGACCGTGACATGGGACATGGTGGACATGTGCTGTGAGACCTCCTGGACCAGGCCGGTTGACGCCCTCACGTGAGGAGGGTCGCCACCGCCGCGTCCACGTCGATGATGGTGTTGGTGTCCTGCGCGACATGGACGACCCGGGGCTCGTAGCGCTCCAGGTCGGCCTCGTCGTACTGCCCGTAGGAGATGACGATGATCGTGTCGCCGCGGTGCACGAGGCGGGCGGCCGCGCCGTTGACCTTCATCGCCCCCGAGCCGCGCTCGCCGGCGATCGTGTAGGTCTCGAAGCGGGCGCCGTTGTCGACGTCCACGACGTGCACCTGCTCGTGCTCCAGGATGTCGGCGGCCTCGAGCAGGTCGGGGTCGATCGTGATCGACCCCACGTAGTGCAGATCGCAGTCCGTGACGGTCGCACGGTGGATCTTGGACTTCAGCATCACGCGCTGCATGACGGGTTCTCAGGCCTCCCGGGCCGCGTCGGGGTGGAGGATGACGTTGTCGATGAGGCGGACCTCGCCGATGCGCGCCGCGACGGCCAGGAGCACCTCCCGGTCGACGACGCCCACGGGGGCGAGGGTCTCCGGGTCGACGAGCGCGACGTACTCGGGCTCGACCGCGAAGTCCTGGAGCGCGCCGCGGGCGGCGGCGTCGAGTGCGGCGGCGTCGCGCGTGCCCGCGGCGAGCGCCTGCTCGGCGGCGCGCAGCGCGGCGCTGAGACCGCCGGCGCGGCGGCGCTCGTCGGGTCCCAGGCGCGCGTTGCGGCTCGACAGCGCCAGGCCGTCGGGCGCGCGGACGGTGGGCGCGACCTCGATCCGGACGGGCAGGTTCAGGTCGGCCACCAGGCGCCGCACGACAAGCGCCTGCTGGGCGTCCTTCTGGCCGAACCACGCGATGTCGGGAGCCACCATGTTGAGCAGCTTGGTGACCACGGTCGTCATGCCGTGGAAGTGCTCGGCGCCGCGGAACGCGCCCTCGAGCGTCTCGGTCAGCGGCCCCGCGACCCGGACCTGCGTGGAGAAGCCGGTGGGGTAGACCTCGGCGACGGACGGCGCGAACAGGAGGTCGGCGCCGGCCTCGGCCGCGATCGCGGCGTCGCGGGCCTCATCGCGCGGATACGCGTCGAGGTCCGCGGCCTCGTTGAACTGCGACGGGTTGACGAACAGCGAGACGACGACCTCGTCGGTGGCCTCGCGGGCCGCGGCGATCAGCGCGGTGTGGCCGTCGTGCAGGAACCCCATCGTCGGCACGAACCCGACGGTGCGCCCGTTGCGCCGCGGCTCGGCCAGCGCGGCGCGCAGCTCGGCGCCGGTCCGCAGGGTCCTCATGCCGGGCTCCTCGACCCGGCGGCCAGCTCGCGGGTCGCCTGCGCCAGCGCGTCGAAGAGGGGGAGGAGCTCGGGCGCCCGCTCGGCGACGGCCTCGCGCTGGCGCGCCACGGTGCCCTCGTCGCCGCGCGCGATCGGGCCGGTCAGGGCCCGCTGCGGCCCCTCGGCCGCCCAGTTGTCGACCGTCGCGCGGACCAGCGGCGCCAGGAGGGCGGCGTCGACGCCGCCGACGCGCTCGGCCGCCCACTGCAGCGTGACGAGGAAGTTCGAGGCGATCGCCGCCGCCGCGTGGTAGGCCGCGCGGTCCTCGTCGGGGATCTCGAACGGCTGCATGCCCAGCGCGAGCGCGAGCCCGCGGGCGGCCTCGAGCGCGCGCGGGGTGCTGCCGGCGATCGCGGCGCCGGCGCCCGCGAACCGCGCGCCGGCCTCGGTGACCGTCATCAGCGGATGCATCGAGAACGCCTCGTGCGGCGCCAGCGGCTCGAGCGTCGTGGCGCCGGAGCAGTGCCCGACGAGCGCTCCGGGGGCCAGGCACGCAGCCGCGGCGGCGATCTCGCCGTCGGGGACGCACAGCAGGACGAGGCCGGCGCCGGCGGCGTCCGCGTCGCGGCCGAGCGGGCCGTCGACGGCGATGCCGGCAGCGCGAAGCGCCGCGGCGAGTGCCGTGCCGAGGCGGCCGTGACCTACGACCGCGCAACGGGAGAGGTCGGAGAGCATCTCGATGGTCGGTCCAGCTCCCCGCACGGGGGATGCCGGTCGCGAGCGACGAAGTGCCCACCATGATATCCGCAGCGAGCGGGATCGCGCGTCGCCGCTCGCCGGCCGGCCGTCTACGCTCAGGACGTGCCATCCGCGCAGGAGCGACGCGAGGCGCTGAGAGCGCTCTACCGCGAGGCGATGGGCTGCACCCGCTGCCCGGAGCTCGCCCGCACGCGCCACACCGTGGTGTTCGGCGCCGGCAACGCCGATGCCGACCTGATGTTCGTCGGCGAGGCGCCTGGACGCAACGAGGACGAGCAGGGGCGGCCGTTCGTCGGCCAGGCCGGCCAGCTCTTGGACCGGCTCCTGGACGAGATCGGCCTCACACGCGAGCAGGTGTTCATCACGAACGTCCTGCGCTGCCGCCCGCCCGGCAACCGCGATCCGCACCCGGTCGAGATCGAGCACTGCCAGGACTGGCTGTTCGGGACGATCGAGCAGGTCGAGCCGTCGGTGATCTGCACGCTGGGCAACTTCGCCACGAAGCTCCTGCGCGGCGACACCACGGGGATCATGCGCCTCCACGGGCGGCCGGAGGTGCGCACGATCGGGCCGCGCGCGGTGCGCCTGTATCCCGTCTTCCACCCGGCCGCGGCGCTCTACACGCCGGCGAACGTGGAGGTGCTGCGCCAGGACTTCCAGCGCCTGCCGGAGCTGCTGGCCCTCGGCGCGCCCGCGCAGCCGCCGCCGCTGGTCGAGGAGCCGCTCGACGTCCACGAGCTGGCGGAGCCCGCGGACGAGCAGGCGGCGGGCGACGCCCCGCCGGCGGTCGAGCAGCTCGGGCTCTTCTAGTCCAGGGGCGTGCGCGGGTCGAGGGTGACGACCACGAGGTCGGACGCCATCGACAGGACCACGACGAGGGCCGCCGCCCACAGAGCGAGCCCCTCGAGCAGCGGGATGTCGTAGCCGGACGTGCCCGACGCGATGGCGGTGCGCACGTAGTCCTCTTCGAGGACGTCGCGCGTGCCGGAGGCGGTCAGCCGCGGGCAGACGGCGCCGATCGGCGCCCCGGTCAGGATCCACGGCACGAGCATGCCCTGCAGGAAGCGCCACGGGTCCCCGGTGAGGCCGAGGTACCGGCCCGGCTCGAAGAACTCCGGCGCATGCCAGATGCCGAACGTCGGCTCGAAGAGCAGCAGCGCGCCGAACCCGAGCACTGCAACAAGCCGCGCGCGGCGGCGCCGGAGCTTCCCCGGCTCAGCCGTCGCCGCGCACGCGCGGCAGGACCTCCTCGCCGTAGCGGCGGATCGAGCCGATCGGGTCGTGGTCGCCGATGCCCTGCAGCGTCACGACCGTGACGCCGTCGATCTCGCACAGCTCTCGGATGCGCCGGACGTGCTCGTCGGGGTCGCTGCTGATGAGGAAGCCCTCGTGGGCGAACTCCTCGTCGCTCATGCGCTCCTCCGACTCGGCCGCCATCGTGTCGAGGTCGTGGTGGTCCTCGAGGTAGTACTCGGGGAACTGCGTCGTCTTCCACTTCTTGGTGGCCGCGATGATGGCCTCCTCGGGCTCGCCGAGGCAGAAGCCCGCCTGCACGACGATGTCCCCGACCTCCTTGTCGTGCTTGGAGCACGACGCCCGGTAGGCCTCGATGACCGGCTCGGCCATCTCCGGGTCGCCGAGCGTCCACAGGCCGTGGCCGTACCTGCCGGCGATGGTCGCCGCCTGCGGCCCGAAGGCCGAGACGATCATCCGCGGCGTGCGCCCGGCGTGCGTGTAGAGCTTGGCCTCGTTGAGCCGGAACCAGCCGCCGTCCATCGTGACGGTCTCGCCGGCCCACAGGCGGGTGATCGCCTCCAGGCCGCGGTCGAAGCGCTCGAGCATCTCGGCCGGCTCGGGCCAGTCGAGGCCGAGCGGCACCTCGCTGATGGCCTCCGCCGAGCCGACGCCGAGGATCGCGCGGCCGGGATACAGCTCCTCGAGGTTCATGAAGTACTGCGCCACGACGGCGGGGTGGTAGTGGTGCAGGATCGGCGTGACGCTGGTGAAGAGCGGCTTGTCCGTGTGCTGGCCGGCGGCCGGGAGGAACGCCCACGCCGCGCCGCCCTGACCGCCGGGGAACCAGGGCGTGAAGTGGTCGCTGGAGCCGATCGCGTCGAAGCCGGCGGCGTCCGCCGCCTTGGCCTGCTCGAGCATCTGCGACGGGGTGAACTCCTCTGTCGATGCGGCGAACCAGAGCTGCGTCATGCCGATGGCACCTCCGAGGCGGCGAACCAGAGCTGCGTCATGCCGGGCGGGCTACCCGCGGCGGGCGTGGGCAAGCGCCCGCAGCTGCGCGGCCTCGCGCCCGGCGTCGCGTCGCAGCAGGCGCCGGGCCGCGGCGCGGGTGGCGAACGTGAGCGCCTGGGCGGCGTCGTCGAGCGCCAGCGCCGTGCGCCCGCGCGTGGCGGCGACGACCTCGCGCCGGCGGCGGGCCAGCAGCTCGTGCGGCTCGCCGCCGTACGCGGGACCGGTGCTGTGCCCGCCGCGGTGCTCGAGCTCGAGGTCGGGGTGGAGGACCGTCGGCACGCCAGCCGCCCGCGCGCGCAGGCAGAGGTCGAGGTCCTCGTAGAAGAGGAACTGCGCCGGGTCGAACGGGCCGAGCCGCCGCAGCGTGCTCGTGCGGGCGGCGACCGCCGCGGCGATCGCCCAGCCGACCGCCCGCTCCTGCTCGGCGCGCCAGGGGTCGGCGCGCAGCCGCAGCGGCACCGGCAGCGCTCGCGGGTGCACGAGCGCGGGCAGCAGGGCCTCGGCCGTGCCGGGAAGCGCATGCGCGCTGCGTTGGGTCGTGCCGTCGGGGTTCAGCAGCCGCGGGACGTGCAGCGCGTCCTGGCGGCGGGCATGGCGCGTGAGCCGGTGCAGGACGAGCGGGTCGTGGACGACGACGTCGGGGTTGAGCAGGATCGTGACGGGCGTCGTCACACGCTCGAGGCCCGCGTTGTTGGCGGCGCCGAAGCCGACGTCGCCGGCGCGCACGACCTCGGCGCCCCACTCCTCGGCCACGGCCGGGCCCGCGTCCGACGAGCCGGCGTCGACGGCGATCACCGGCGGCCGCAGGGGCTCCAGCGACGCCAGCAGCCGGCGGAGCTCCTCGGCGGAGTCGTGCAGGACGCAGACGACGGTGTAGGCGGGGGCGGCCATCGCGGTAGGCGAACGGTACCTCCGCTCCTCCGGCGGCCCGGCCCGGCGCGGGCGCGTTGACGGTCAAAGTGACCGCAAAGGCGCCCGGGCGCCCGGTTGGTCGAGCCGTGGTGGCGGCGCGGGGCGCGTTGACGGTCGAGGTGACCGCAAAGGCGCCCGCGCGGCCCGAGGCGTACGCGCGCTCCGGGGCGCCCGCGCGGCCCGAGGCGTGCGCGCGCTCCGGGGCGCCCGTGCGGCCGGCGGGCGGCTCAGACCGCCACGCCGGCGAGGATCCGGCGGTGCAGCTCCGCGGTCTCCTGGCTGGGCTCGACGCCCAGCTCGTCAACGAGCAGGCGGCGGCATTCCAGGTACTGGCGCAGGGCACGGGCGCGGTGGCCCGCGCGCGCGTAGACGGTCATGAGCGCGCGGTGCAGGCTCTCGTCGAGCGGCTCGATCTCCAGCCCGCGCGCTCCCGCCTCGACGGCGGCGGGGTGGTCGCCGGCGGCGACGTGCGCCTCCAGGATCGCGCGCAGGACTTCTAGATGGAGCCAGGTCAGGCGGTCGCGCCAGGGCTTGGCCCAGTCGGCATAGCGGTCCTCGGGGAGCGGGTCGCCCGTCCAGGCGCGCAGCGCCCGCTCGAGCAGCAGCCGCCGGTCCGGACCCGTGGCCGCCAGGCCGGCCTGGGCGGCGCGCTCGAACGCGTCGGCGTCGACGCTGTCGCGTGGGCAGAGCACGAGCCGGTAGGCGCGCTCGGCGCTCTGGATGGCGCTCGGGCCGCCGGCGCTGCCGTCCAGCACCGCGCGCGCCCGCGAGATGTTGACGTGCAGCGCGCTGCGCGCCGACGTGGCCGGCTTGCCGGGCCAGAAGGCCTCCAGCAGCTCCTCCTCGGGCACCAGCTCGCCGCGCCGGACCAGCAGCATGCGGACGAGGCGCTGGGCCATCGGGCGGTCCCACGTGCGCTCGTCGACCTCCCACTCGCCGCGCCGCAGGCCGAAGCCCCCGAGCACGCGGAAGGCCCGGGGCAGCGGCGCGGCGGTGGCCGCGGCGGTCGCCAGGCGGGCGGCTTCGGCGACGTCCAGATCGCTGTCGGCGGCGAGCCGGGCCAGCCGCGCCGGCGCCCCGGCGTGGCCGGAGCGACCGAGCGCCGCGGCGACGCGGCGGCGCACCGCCGGGGCACGATGGTCGGCCAGCGGCAGGAGCTCGCCGGGCAGCGCGCCCTCCAGCGCCGAGAGCAGCGGCTCCGACAGGATCGGGTCGGCCGCCAGCACCTCGTCGACGACCTCGCGCAGGCGGGGCCATTCGACGCGGAGCAGGTCGACGGCCGTGTCGTCGGCGGCGACGAGCGCGGCGCCAAGGTCGGCGGCACCCTCGGCGACCGCTCCGCCACGCGCCGCCAGCCACGCGCGCTGCGCCAGCAGGCGGGCGCGATAGAAGCGGCCGCGGCGGCCGGGCAGGTGCGCGTCGAGGTGCGCGAGCGCCTCGTCGAGGATCTGGCGCGCCTGCTCGGGCCGGGCCTCGGCGATCGTCTCCAGCACGGCGCACACGACGAGCGGCCCCATCGCGACCGGCGTGCCCTCCAGGAGGGCGATGGCGCGCGCGGCGGCCGGCACGGCGGCGGCCGGCCGGCCGCGAAGGTGCTCGATCCGGGCCTGCGTCGCGTGCACGAACGCAAAGACCCAGGTTCGCGGCACGGAGCCGGGCGCGGAGAGCGCGGCCTCGGCCTCGTCGGCGCGGCCGGCGAGCGAGAGCAGCCAGGCGCGCTGGACGTGGCCGAGCGCCTCGAGGTCGGCACGCGCCAGCCGGCGGCCCTGCTCGGCGAACGCCGTGGCGGCCGCCACGCCCTCGTCGAGCCGGCCGAGGTCGCCGAGCAGGAACCCCACAGAGGCGAGCACGAGCTCCGGGCGCCAGAGCGCGGGGTCGCGCCGGGCCGCGGCCATCGCGCTCTCGTAGCGCGAGAGCACGACCCCGCCCTCGCCGGCGGCGGCGTGCACGTAGAAGTCGTGCCAGACGCGCAGCGCGCCCCAGGCACCCGCGTTGCGGCTCGTGCCGACCCGCGCGACCAGGGCTTCGGCGGACTCGAAGCGCCCGAGTGCCGCCTCGCACACCGCCGCCCACATCGCCACCGCGTCGCCGATGCCGCCCAGCTCCCGCACCTCGGGCGCGTCGAAGCCGTCCGCCAGGTCGGCGATGCCGTCGAGCTGCCCGGCCCAGTACATGGCCTCCGCCAGCAGGAAGCGGGACGACCACCTGACCTCGAGGCTCGCCGCCTCGAGCGCCTCGACCGCGTCGCGCAGCGCGCGGACCGCGGCCTCGGGATCTCCGTCGGCCAGGCTGAGCCGTGCCTGGAGCAGGCGGCCGAGGGGCGCGTCGAGCACTTCCGCCGGCATCCCCGCGAGCCAGTCGCGCACGGTCCCGGGCGCGGCGGCCAGCAGCGAGGCGCCCTCGCCGGCGAGCGCGCGGACGACCTCGTCCCAGCACCCCACGTCCAGCCACGCGGCGATCGCCTCGCCCAGACGGCCCTCGGCCTCGAGCACCGGCGCGACGCGGGCCAGCAGGGCACGGCGGTGCGCGATCGGGCGCTGCTCCTCCCAGCGGCGGCGCAGGAGCTCGCGCACGAGCGGGTGGTAGGCGTAGCGGCCGGGGGAGGAGGGGACCCGCTGCAGCGGGAGGTCGAGCTCCGGCGCGGTCCGCAGGAAGTCGGGCCGGAGGCCGAGCGGCGCGAGCAGGTCCTCCGTGAGGATCTCGACCGCCGCGGAGTCGAGCACCGCGTCGCGCTCGTCCGCCTCGAGACGGTCGAGGACCTCCTCGGCGAGGAACGCCATGAGGGCCTCCTCGGACCCGGACCCCGCGGGGACGCCGAGCGTGACGCCGAGGGGCCAGCCGAGCGTCTCGGCCATGACGCGCTCCACCTCCGCCGGGTCCGGCTCTGCCCCGCGGACGGCGCGGTGCAGCTCGGCCACTTCGTCGGCGGTGAAGACGAGGTCCTCCTCGCCGAGGCGGTGCAGGTGGCCGGCGGCCGACGCCTTGGCGACGCGCAGGCCCAGGTCGCGGCGGGACGCGACGACGACGCGCAGCCGCCCGGGCCTGGCCCGCAGCAGCGCCCCGACGAGCGAGAGCGACTCCGAGGCACCGGCGAGGCGCTCGGCGTCGTCGAGCACGAGCACCACGGGCTCGACGACGAGCGCGTCGAGCTCGCCAAGCACGCGGCGCTCGACGTCCATGGGGTCGACGGGCACGCCCTGCTGCAGGCGCAGCAGCTGCTCCTCTGCCAGGCCTGGCACGGCGCGCGCCAGCGCCTGGAGGAGGGCGACGAGCAGCCGCCCGGGCTCGCGCTCGCGCTCGGTCATCGGCACCCAGGCCACGGGCCCACCTCGTAGCTGCAGGGCCTCGTCGATCGCCGTCGTCTTGCCGTAGCCGGCCCCCGCGATCACGAGCAGCGCGCCCGCGTCGACGGCGGCGGCGATGCGCTCGCTCAGCTGGGGGCGCGCGATCCGGCGCGGGCCGGTCGGGGGAACCGCAGGGAGTGGGGACATGGCGCGGCGAAGCACCGTAGCGCCGGCTTCCGGTTCGAAGACCATGTCCCTACCAGCCGCCTACCGCCGGGAGGAGCCGCCGCCGCGGGGTGATCGACATCGCACCTGCCTGAGAAGAGGGTGGAAGCCGCTGGGACCGATGCGGCGCGACGAGGGTTCTAGGGCCCGGCTGGACGGCCGTCAAGCGGGTTAACCGCCCTACGCATGGACGGGTCTTCACCGGTTGTCCGCACGCGGATAGCCCAAAGCCCGCCGGTAGGCGAGCGGTAAGGAGCCGGTCCTACGGTGCGCCGCATTCCGGTCATGGACGGCCGGATGACCCCAACTCCCCCAACTCCCCAGGTCCCCTCTCATGCTCACGATCACCCGCGCCGCGCGCCGGCGCCTGCTGACGGCCGCCGTCGCCGCGACGGCGGCCACCACGCTGGCCGCGTCCGCCAACGCCGCCACCTTCCGGATGGACGGCGACACGCTCGTCTACACCGCCGCCCCCGGGGCCACGAACTGGCCGGCCGTCGACACCGGGGCCGACGCGGGCACGCTGCGCATCGAGGACGGCGGCGACCACCTCCAGCCGGGGGTCGGCTGCACGCTCGTCGACCCGAGCGACGACACGATCGCCGACTGCCCGGTGCCGGCCAGGCTGCGGCTCGAGCTCGGCGACGGCGACGACAAGAACATGTTCATGGAGCACGCCCCGGCGATCCCCGTCGAGGTGGACGGGCAAGACGGCGACGACCGGCTCGACGCGAGCAACGACGTCGACATCCACGCGGTCCTCGACGGCGGCGCCGGTGACGACTACCTGCGCGGGATGAAGTTCGGCGACAAGCTGCTCGGCGGCCCCGGCAAGGACCAGCTCGACGGCAACGAGGGCGACGACGAGCTGCGCGGCGGCGACGGCGACGACAAGCTCGAGCCCGACACCTACCCCGACGTCGTCGGCAACGACATCGTCGACGGTGGCCCCGGCTACGACAGCGTGCAGGACTGGGGGTCGACGAGCAAGGACCCGGCCTTCGCGATCTCGGTCACCGTCGACGGCGTCGCCGACGACGGCCGCCCCGGCGGGGAGGCCGACAACGTCATGAACGTCGAGCGCATCGACGCCGTCGAGCCCGGGCGCTACGTCTTCGCCGACAGCGACGACAGCATCGACCTCCCCGACTTCGGCACCTCGAAGCTCGAGGGCCGCGGCGGCAACGACACGCTGACCGGCGGCGATGGCGTGGAGACCATCGACGGCGGTCCCGGCGACGACCGCCTCGAGGGCGGCTACAACCACGACACGATCACCGGCGGCCCCGGCAAGGACACCATCTACGGCGACGAGACGTCGCAGCGCTGCGGGTTCCTCGACAACTGCGTGGTGGTGCCGTACGGCAACGACACCATCTACGCGCAGGACGGCGAGGCCGACACCATCGACTGCGGCGTGGGCGAGGACACGCTCTACGCCGACAAGGCCGACACGGTTGCCGCCAACTGCGAGCACGTGGACTACGGCGCGGCGCCGGGCGGCGGACCCGGCGGCGGCAATGGCGGCGATGGCGGCGGCACGGCGACGCCGGACCAGCCGAAGCCGCCGGTCGCGAGCTGCAAGGTTCCGAAGAAGCTGAAGGGCCTCACGCCGGCCGGCGCCCGCAAGAAGCTCCGCAGGGCGCACTGCACGCAGCTCAAGGCCAAGAAGGTCAAGAGCCGCACGGTCCGCAGGGGCCGCGTCGTCCGCGCGAGCCGCAAGGGCGCGGTCGTGACGCTGTCGATCTCCCGCGGGCGCCGGTAGCCCGCCCGACCGAGGAGCGATGACCATGCGAACGCACCTCATCCCGCTCGCCGCGGCGCTCGTGCTCGGCGCGAGCGCCGGGCCGGCCGCCGCGGCCGACCCGCTGCCCTCGGCGGGCAAGGACATCGCCTACGCGATCCAGCTCGACGGCGAGGGCACCTACAAGTACTCCGACCACGTCGACCAGGGCGGCACCAACTGGTACGGCCACGACGTCGGCCTGAACTTCGAGTACCACGGTCAGATCGGCGACGGCGTCGTCTTCCGCAACGGCTCGCCGTTCGACACGACCGCCGATGACCTCCCCAACGGCTTCGCCGCGGGCGGCTGGCAGGACACCGGCAGCGGGCCAGCGTCGCCGATGTGCCCGTCCAACGGCGAGGAGGGCGTGCACGGCTGGATGCGCCTCCTCGACGACGTCGACATCAACGGCGGGCTGGATCCCCTCGACGGCAACGTGCACCTGTGGCTGCGGCCGTTCGAGCGCTACGACGTCGGGTTCACCTGCGGCGGTGAGAACGACTCGCATCCGGGCGTCAGCCTCGTGCTCCCCAGCGGGAGCGACGAGAACGCGTTCGACGAGCACGGCGAGATCCGCTTCGGCCACAACCCGTTCGACATCGACTTCCAGCTGCCCAGGGACATCATCGGCATGGGCTACGTCGAGCAGCTCATCCCCACGACGACGATCGTCGGCGCGGCGTGCCCGGGCTGGATCGACGACCAGACCACCGAGTGCAAGCTCGAGTGGCACGCCACGATCAAGCTGACCAAGCTGTGGGAGAAGGCGGCCCCCTCGTCGGGCGGCTCGACCGACGCCGGCCAGCAGGCTCAGCAGCCGCAGCCGCCCGCCCCGGACGACGACCTGCTCGTCCCGCTCGTCCCCGACAAGCCGACGCCGCCGGAGTCCGACGATGACCTGCTCGTCCCGCTCGTCCCGCAGGGCAAGGCGTCGCTGAGCAAGGACGGCGGGAAGGCGAGCTTCTCGGTCTCCTGCTCGGCCGGCTGCAGCGGGACGGCGACGCTGACGGCCGGCACCGGCCGCGGAGGCGTGCGCGCCGCCCGGGCGGCGAAGGCGCTCGCCCGCACGCGGTTCACCGTGCCCAAGGGCGCGACGCGGCGCGTGACGCTGAAGCTGGGCGCCAAGGCCCGCCGCGCCGTGCGGCGCGCTCACGGGGCGCGCATCGTCGTGCGGACGACCTCGGCCGGCAGGCGGTCGACGAAGACGCTCGTCGTGCGGGCGCCGAAGCGGAAGGCCGGGCGATGAAGCGGTCGATCGCGTTGGCTGGCGCGGCGCTGGCCTGCGCGGCGCCGGCAGCGGCCGCCGAGCAGCCGCCGTCGGCCCACGCCGCCAAGCGGACGGCGGCCGGGCCGCGCGAGACCCCGTACGACGTGACGTTCGCGCTGGAGCTGACGCGGACCTGGACCATGGACGAGACGTGGGACCTCGACTGCACCGGCGGCAGCTGCCACGAGCAGGAGCACGCCTCCGGGACCGAGCACCTCCAGCTTCAGACGCCGCACCCGCAGCGCGTGACCGTCTTCTCCGGGATCCGCGGGCAGCCGCCGATGATCAACGGCGACACCGAGGCGGTGCTGCGGCTCGTCGGCCACCACCGGCTCGACGGCGTCCATCGCGACGAGTTCTCCGGTGCCTGGGACGCCGCCAACCCCGACCAGGTCGACGACACCACGCAGTGCGGCGACCGCTCGGTGCGGTCGACGATGGCGTTCCAATGGGTCACGCGCAACCGGCTCGGCCTGATCCCGTCGTTCACGGAGGCCGACGCCCTGCGCGAGCGGTGCCCCGGCGACGGCGCGCTCGAGAACCTCACCGGGGACGACGGCGTCCCGGAGCCCACCCTCATGGACGTGCTCGGCGACGTCGCGCAGGCGAAGGTCGGCCGCGTCAAGGACTTCTCGGTGCGGGGCACGGCCGGTTGGCACGGCACCGTGCCGGCGATCGACCGCGAGAGCGACGGCGACGTGCTCCACCGGCACGGCGAGGAGCGGCTCAGCATCCAGTGGCGCGCGACGTTCCACCAGCCGCGGAAGAAGCCGCACCGCCGGCGGCATCGCTGAGCACCGCCAGCAGCTCCGCCGCCGCCTGCGCCCACGTGCGCGGCGGCGGCAGCTCGCCCACGAGCCGGTCGCGCTCGGCGGGCAGGCGCCGCAGCGCCTCGGCGAGGGCGGCGGCGTCGCCCGGCGGGACGCGCAGGGTCCCCGGCAGCCGCAGGGTCGGCAGGTCGCTGACGACCGACGGCGTGCCGTGGGCGGCCGCCTCCCGCGGCGGTAGTCCATAGCCCTCGAGGCGGGACGGCAGGACGACGGCGAGGGCGCCCGCGTACAGCGCGTGCAGCTCGGCGTCGCTGACGTGCCCCAGGTGCGTGGCGCCGGGCACGCGGAGGCGTCCCTCGCCGGCGATCACCAGCTCCACGCCCTCCAGCGGCGCGCGCGCCCATGCGTCGGCGAGGACGTCGAGGCCCTTGCGGGGCTCGAGCGCGCCGACGTACAGGACGTAGCGCCCGGGCCGCGCCCGCACGCCGGCGACGTGGTCGATCCCCGGCTCGACGACGATCGCCTCGACGCCCCAGCGCTCGCGGAGCAGGACGGCCACCGGCGCGGCGTCGACGACGACCGCCGCGGCCCGCCGCGCCAGCGCGCGGGGCCGCGCGACGCGATGCCACGCGCGCTCGTAGGCGGTGAAGTCCTGCGGGCGCTCCTCCCACGAGAGGTCATGGACGGTGAGGACGAAGGGCCCGCCGACCGCCGCCGGCGCGGGGGCCGGCAGCCATGTCACGTCGGGGTCGCCGAGCAGCCGGTCGATCCGCGGGCGGCCGGCGATCGCGCCGAGCCCGTGCAGCGCGCGCGAGGGCAGCGCCGAGCGGCGGTGCGCCACGCCGGCGACCGGCGCGACCGGCGCGCGCCCCGGAACGAGCGCCCGCACGTCGGCCAACGGGGCGAGCGCCTCGAGCATCCGCCGCGTGTAGCGGGCGACCCCGCGGCGGGCGGCGAGGTGGCGCGCGTCGACCCCCACGAGCATCGGCGGGCACGCTACCGGCCCCGCATCCTTCTAGACTCGCCGCGGATGCACGCGGGACAGGAACCACGGGTGGCGCTGGTCCACGACTTCCTCCTGGACCTCCGTGGCGCCGAGCGTGCGTTCCTCGCCCTGTGCGACCTCTATCCCGACGCCGACATCTTCACGGCGGTCTACGACGAGGCCGGGACCGAGGGCCGCTTCGCGCACCGGCGGGTGCGCACCTCGTTCCTGCAGCGGCTGCATCCCGACGCGAGCTCGTTCCGCCGCTACCTCCCGCTGTACCCGTACGCGATGGAGGCGCTGGACCTCACCGGCTACGACCTGGTGCTGTCGAGCTCGTCGGCGTGGGCGCACGGCGTGCTGCCGTCGGCCGACGCCGTGCACGTCTGCTACTGCCACAACCCGTTCCGCTACGCCTGGAACGCGCGGCAGGAGACGCTGCGCGCGCAGCCCGCGCTCCTGCGCGGGGCGCTCGGGCTCGTGCTCCAGCGGTGGCGTCAGTGGGACTGGATCGCCGCCCAGCGCGTCGACCGCTACATCGCCAACTCGGAGACGACGCGGCGGCGTGTCGCGCGGTACTTCACCCGCGAGGCCGACGTCGTCCACCCGCCGGTGGAGATCGAGCGCTTCCGCACCGCGGCGCCGGCCGACCACTACGTCGTGCTCTCCGAGCTGATGCCGCACAAGCGGATCGACCTGGCAGTGCGGGCCTTCAACCAGCTCGGGCGGCCGCTCGTGGTGATCGGCGACGGCCCGGACGCCCGCCGGCTGCAGCGGCTCGCCGGCCCGACGGTGCGCTTCACCGGCCGCGTCAGCGACGACGAGGTGGCGCAGCTGCTGGCGACGTCGCGCGCGCTGGTGGTCACCGCGACTGAGGAGTTCGGGATCGCGGCGGTCGAGGCCCAGGCGGCCGGACGGCCGGTCGTCGCGCTCGACGAGGGCGGCGTCACCGAGTCGGTGGTCGAGGGCCGCACCGGCGTCTTCTACGACGAGCCGACCGTCGAGTCGCTCGCCGCGGCGGTCGCCGCCTTCGACCCGCTGTCGATCGCTCCCGCGGACTGCGTCGCCAACGCCCGGCGGTTCAGCCGCGACGCCTTCCAGGACCGCGTCCGCGGGATCGTCGACGAGGCGCTCGAGGCCGGCCCGAGCCCGAACGCCGACCGCCGTCGCGGCGGCGGGCGCAGCCTCGGCCTGGCGCTCGCCGGCCGTCGCGCCGCGGCGTGAGGGTCGCGCTCGTCGTCCCCAACCGGGACGGCCGGCGCTGGCTGCCGGCGCTGGTGGCGGCGGTCCGCGCGCAGACGCGGCCGCCGGATCGCTTCTTGGTGGTGGACGACGGCTCGCGCGACGACTCGGTGGCATGGTTGCGCGAGCGGGGCGTCGAGGTGCTGGAGCGCGGCGCGTCCGGCGGCTTCGCGGCGGCCGTGAACGCGGGGATCGCGGCGACCGGCGATTGCGACGCGGTCGCGCTGGTCAACACCGACGTCGAGCTGGCGCCCGACTGGCTGGAGCGGATGGCGGCGGCGCTGGAGGGCGCGCCAGGCGCCGGGTCGGTCGCGTGCAAGATGGTGCGGCTGGACGACCCGGCGGTGATCGACGACGCCGGGGATGCGCTGCGCCGCGACGGGGCCTGCGAGCAGCGCGGGCGCGGCCGCCGCGACGACGGGCGCTTCGACCGGCCCGGCGAGGTCTGGGGCGCGTGCGCCGGCGCGGCGCTCTACCGGCGCGCCGCGCTCAAGCAGGCCGGCGGCTTCGACGAGCGCTATGGGATGTACCTGGAGGACGTCGACCTCGCCCTGCGGCTGCGGCTGACGGGGTGGACGTGCCGCTACGAGCCGGTCGAGGCCCGGCACGCGGGGGCCGGCTCCGGCGCCACGGTCGGCTACTGGGTCGCCCGCAACACGCTCGTGCTCGTGGCCCGGTGGTTTCCGGCGCGCTGGCTGCCGTACGTCGCCTACCGCCAGGCGTCGTGGCTGGTCGCCGCGGCACGCGACGGGGCGCTGGGCGACCACGTGCGTGGGCTGGTCGCCGCGGGCCGGGCGCTGCCGGCCGCGCTGCGTGACCGGCGCCGTGGGCGGCCGCCGGCCCGGCGCGCGGAGGTCGAAGCCGCGGTGCCGTGGCGCCCGTGGCGCGGCCCGCGGGCCGGCGGGCACCCGGACGCGCCGGAGTAACGGGTCCGGCGAGCGCCCTTGCGACGCGCCGTCGGGGCGCGTGGGGGAGGATGGGGGCGTGGACGAGCCGGCCGTAATGGAGCCCAGGGGCAGCGGGCCGCGCGCGGCCGCCCGCCGGCTGTCCGCCGGCCGGGCGTCCGGCGAGCCGCTCGTGTTCCGCCGCCATGTGCGCGTCACGCCGCTGCGGCTGCTGGCGCTGCTCGTCCTCGCGGCGGCCTTCGCCGCGCTCGACCTCCGCGCCGGCATCGGCCCGCACGACGAGGGCCTGATGCTCCAATGGGGGCACCGCATCGCGAGCGGCGAGTGGCCGTACCGCGACTTCTGGTGCAACTACCTGCCGGGGCAGCCGCTGCTGCAGGCGCTGCTCGGGACCTCGCTGATCACCTGGCGCATCGTGCGCGTCCTGACGGGCGCGGTCGCGGCCGTGCTCGCGTACCTGCTGGTGCGCCAGGACGCCGACGACGACCGCTGGGCGCTCGCGGCGTGGGCGGGCGTGGCGGCCGCCATGGCGTGGCCGCTGTCGCCGGGTCCGAACGCCTCGGCGACGGCGCTCGCGCTCGGCGCGCTGCTCGCGGCGCGGCGCCGCACCGGCTGGGCCGGGGCGATCGCCGGGCTCGCGTTCCTCTTCCGCCCCGAGATCGGGGTGGCGGCGCTGATCGGCGTGGTCGTGCGAGCGCCCGGGCACCGCTGGCGCGGGCCGCTGGCCGCGGCCGCCGGAGTGGCCGTCGCCGGGCTGCTGCCGTTCTTCGTGGTCGCGCCGCACGCCTTCCTCGACCAGACCTTCGGCTTCGCCGACGAGCAGGGCCTCCAGCGGCTGCCGTTCCCCGTCGCGCCCCACACCGCCGACCCCAACAAGGTGTTCGAACGGCTGTTCCCGGCGCTGCTGGTCGTCGCGACCGCGCTGTGGGCGGCGGTCGCCGGAGCGCGCCGGCGCGGCCTCGAGCACGCGGCGCTGATCCTCTCTGGGCTGGCCTACCTGCTGGCGCGCACCGACGAGTTCCACCTCATCCCGCTGGCCGCGGTGCTCAGCGCCGGGCTCGTCGCCGTGGCCGCCCGCGAGCCGCGCCGCGGGCTGCGGATCGCCCTCGGCGTCGCGGTCGGCATCGTCGTCGTCCACGGGGTCGACCGCCAGCTGGGCAAGCTGCGCGACGCCCGCGACCAGGTCGCGGCCGAGCTGCCGTCGGGCGCCGTCGTGCGCACCGAGCCGGCCGACGCCCGGGCGCTCAAGGCCCTCGCCGAGGCGGTCAACCGCCGCTCCGAGCCGGGCGATCCGATCCTGTCGGCGCCGCCGCGCTACGACCGCGTCCGCGTCGGCGACACGCTGCTGTACGTCCTGCTCGACCGGACCAACCCCACGCGCTACGACGTCGTGCAGCCCGGCGTGGTCACCACGGCCGCGGTGCAGCGGGAGATGATCGGCGACCTGCAGCGCAGCGACACGCGGCTCGTCGTCCGCTGGCTGGCGCCCACGGCGCGGGCGACCGAGGACAATGGCTCGGCGCGCTCGTCCGGGGTCCACCTGCTCGACGACTGGATCGCCGCGCGCTTCCGGCCGGTCGGCCGCTACGGGGACTACCTGCTGCTGCAGCGCCGCTGAGGCGGCTACAGGTCGCGGCGGGCGAACGCCAGCGCGGCGAGGGCCAGGATGCCGACGGCGTAGACCACCGCCCACGGGCCCAGCAGCGGGCCGGCGTCGTGCGAGCCGCCGAGCGGGCCGAGCTGGACGATCGCGCCGGTGACGCCCGGCACGTCCTGCACCAGCAGCCGCAGCGCGTCGCGGTAGAGCCCCTCGAACGGCAGCGCCCACGACGCGACGCCGGCGATGTGCTGCAGCGTGGCGGACGGGATCGCGTCGCCGATGGCGCCCAGCAGGCCGGCCAGCAGGCCGGCGCCGTAGGCCATCATGATGCAGATGCCGTTGGCGGTCGCGGTGAGGAAGACCGAGCCCAGCAGCGCCAGCGCGGCGACGATCACCGCGCCGCCGGCCAGCCGGATCGCCGCGCCGGCCGGGTGCTCGGGCCACCAGCCGCCGATCAACCCGACGAGCACGACCGCCGTCACGTAGACGACGACCACGTACGCCGCGCTGACCCCGGCCGCCGCCGCGAAGCGCCCGAGCAGGTACTGGGTGCGGCCCAGCGGGCGGACGACCATCGGCTGCAGCAGGCCGCGCTCGGCGTCGCCGCGGACGGCGCCCGCGGTCAGGAACGTCGCGATGACGGCGCCGAGGAACAGCGCGCCGAACATCGCCAGCCCGACGATCGTCGAGCCGGCCAGCGCGGTGGCGTCCAGGCCGCTGCTGGCGTCCTGGAAGCCGCTGACGTCCTGGAAGAGCTCTGCGGTGCCCCAGGCATAGAGGCCGCCGAAGGCGACGGTGAGCACCGCCACGATGAGCACGACCCGGCGGCGCAGCGCCTCCTGCAGCGCGTGACGGGCGACGATCGCCATGCCGCTCATCGGACGTCGGCCACCGTGTCGAGGTACACGTCCTCCAGCGTGGAGCGCAGCACCCGCACGCCGTAGACCTCCTCGCCGTCGGCGACGAGCCCGGCGACGATGCCGGGCACGTCGGGGCGGGCGGCGCCGTCGAAGGTCCGCGTGCCGGAGGCCAGCTCGACCTCCACGCCGCGTGGGCGCTCGAGGTCCTCCGGCCGGCCGGAGGCCACCACGGCCCCGCGGTCGATGATCACGACGCGGTCGCAGACGAGCTCGACCTCGCTGAGCAGGTGGGTGTTGAGCAGCACCGCCGTGCCGCGCCGGCGCAGCTCGACGAGCAGGTCGCGGACGGTGCGCCGCCCCCCGGGGTCCAGCGCGCTGGTGGGCTCGTCGAGCAGCAGCAGCCGGGGGCCGCCGATCATCGCCTGCGCCAGGCCCAGGCGCTGCTGCATGCCCTTGGACATCGCGTCGACGGGCGTGGCGGCGGCGTCCTCGAGGCGCACGAGCTCCAGCAGCTCGGCGCGCTCGCGGCCGCCGCCGTCCGAGCGGGTCAGGCGCTGGTGGAGCAGCAGGACCTCGTCGGCGGTGCACCAGCCCGGGAAGCGGAACAGCTCGGCGAGGTAGCCGAGCGGCCGGGCGACGTCGACGGTGCCGGCGGTGGGCCGGACCAGCCCGCAGGCGATCTTGGTGAGCGTCGACTTGCCGGCGCCGTTGGGGCCGAGCAGGCCGACGAGCTCGCCGTCGCCGACCTCCAGGTCGACGCCGCGCAGCGCCTCGTGGCGGCCGTAGCGCTTGTGCAGGCCGCTGATCGCCAGCGCCGTCACGCGGTGAGCACGAGCGGCGCGCCGTCCTGGATGACCAGCGTGTGCTCGGCGTGGGCGGCGGTCGAGCCGTCGGCGGTCCGCAGGACCCAGGGGCCGTCCTCGACGACGGCGCCCTCGCCGGCGGCGATGATCGGCTCGATGGTGAGGACGAGGCCCTCCTCGAGCGTCCCGGTCTCGCTCGGGACGTCGACGTTGAAGACGGTCGGCGGCTCGTGGATGCGGCGGCCGATCCCGTGGCCGGTGAGCTCGGCGCAGACCGAGAAGCCGCGGCCCTCGACCTCGTCCTGGACGGCACGGCCGACCGCGCGCAGCGGGGCGCCGGCGCGTGCCGCCTGCATGCCGGCCGACAGCGCGCGCTCGGCGGCGGCGATCAGGCGCAGGTCGCGCGGGCGGGCGGTGCCGACGGCGACCGTGCGGCACGCGTCGGCGTAGAAGCCGTCGAGCTCGGCGGTGACGTCGAGCTTGACGAGGTCGCCCTCGCGCAGCCGGCGCGGGCCCGGAACGCCGTGGACCGCCTCGTCGCCGACCGAGATGCAGATCGTCCCGGGGAAGTCGTAGTCCAGCTGCGGCCCCGAGCGCGCGCCGTGGGCGGCGAAGACCCGGGCGGCCTCGGCGTCGAGCTCGGCGGTGGTGATGCCGGGGCGGACCCGGCGGCGCAGCGCCCGCAGGGTCTCGGCGACGACGCGGCCGGCGGCCTTCAGCGCGGCGAGCTCCTCGGGGGTGTCGACGGACATGCCCTGCACGCTACCGGCGGGGGCGGTTCCGCTCGCCGGGAGGGGGTGGTCCCGATCAGCGACACGCTGCGTCGCTCATCGGGGCCACCCCCTGGAACGGCGCGGAGGCTCGGGGCGCGATGCGCGCTACAGCGGCATGAAGCGGAAGCGCAGCAGCGTCCAGACGGCCTTGAAGCCGTCGCGCCACGTGATCTTCTTGCCCTCCTCGTACGACCGCCCGTAGTACGCGATCGGGATCTCGTAGAGCCGCACGCCCGGCGTGCGCAGCACCTTGGCCGTGACCTCCGGCTCGAAGGCGAAGTCGTCGGAGACGAGCTGGAACGACCGGATCAGGTCGCCGCGGAACGCCTTCGAGCCGACCTCCATGTCCGAGATCGTGGTGTTGAACAGCACGTTGGTCAGCAACGACAG
The DNA here is from genome assembly GCA_035765735.1 of Baekduia sp. GTDB lineage: Bacteria > Actinomycetota > Thermoleophilia > Solirubrobacterales > Solirubrobacteraceae > Baekduia. Next base: position 65,807 of record DASTWY010000046.1, read on the forward strand.
GAAGCGGTTGCCGACGAGATGCCAGAAGAGATGCGCGCGCTGTGGTTCGCCGCCGCGCAGGCGGCTGCCGTAGACCACGTCGGCGACGCCGTCGATCAGCGGCTGCAGGACCTTGGGGAGCTCGCGGGGGTCGTACTCGAGGTCGGCGTCCTGGATCACGACGATGTCGCCGCGTGACGCCGCGATCCCCGTGCGCACCGCGGCGCCCTTGCCCTGGTTGCGCTCGTGCGTCAGCACCCGCAGACGCTCGTCGCCGCGCGCCGCGGCCCGCGCGGCGTCGGCGGTGCCGTCGGTCGAGCCGTCGTCGACGACGACCACCTCGAGGTCGAGGCCCTCCAGCGCGAGGGCGCGCTCGACGACCTCGCCGATCGTGGCAGCCTCCCCGTAGGCCGGGACGATGATCGAGACGAGCGGCGCCATGGCCGGGCACACCCTGCCATACGATCCGTCGCGATGGTCGCCCGCATCGTCCTGCTCGCCGGCGCAGCCGCGCTGATCGCGCTCGGCGTCGCCCGCACCGACGCGCACCGTTCGTGTGCCAGCAGCCAGCGCGCCGCGTTCGCGGTCGGCGCGGGCCAGCAGCCGCGGGCGTCGGCGGCCGCGGTGGGCCGCCGGCTCGTCGATCGCTGCCGCGACGTGCAGCGGCTCGTCGACGGCGCCTCGGCGTTCCTGCGTGCCGGCGCCGTCGGGCCCGCCGGGGAGCTGGCTCGCGCCGCGGTCCGGCGCGAGCCCGAGCGCCGCGACGCGTGGATCGCGCTGTGGCACGCCCGCCAGGCCGCCGGCGACGACGCCGGCGCGCAGCGGGCGCTAGGCCGCGCCCGCCAGCTCGACCCGCTCAGCTTCCGTCGCTGACGGCTGCTGCTCGGGGCGCTTGGGGTCCTTGAACCGCAGCAGCGGCCGCTCGACGGCGTAGTAGCTGATCGCCGCGCAGGTCGTGGCCACCGCGAGCACCACGAGCGTGTAGATGACGAAGCTGCCGTGGGTCGTCCAGTCCTGGACCGAGATGAACTTGCCGGTGAGCGGGTGGTGCCACAGGAAGATGCCGTAGGAGATGAGGCCGACCCACGCGATCGGGCGCCAGGTCAGCAGCCGCTCGGGCACGCCGCCGGTGCCGTCGACGCCGAGCATGATCGGCGCGGCGGTGAAGAGGGCGACGAGGCCGTAGAGGACGTAGCCGACGATCCAGTCCGACAGGTCGTAGCCGTTGAGGTCCAGCACCGGCATCCCGATCTGCGTGCAGGCGACCAGCGCCGCCGCGCCCAGCGCCCACGAGATCAGCGGCCGGCGGACGAGCAGCCGCAGCACCGCCGGGCGCTCGCCGACGGGCACGTCGTGCCAGCGGGCGCTGGCGAGGGCCAGCCCCATGCCGAGCGTGAACCACAGGAACGTCCCGGCGCTCGTCGACGACACGGTGTCCGGCGAGGGATCGGCGAAGCTGATCCAGCGCGCCGCGATCGACGCGCCGCCGAGGAGCGCCAGCACCACAAGCTCGACCTGGATCTGGGTTCGCACGGCGCGTCCGCGCAGCAGCCGCGCCAGCAGCAGCGCGTAGACCGGCAGCAGCACGTAGAACTGCACCTCGACGCACAGCGACCACGCCGCCGCGATGCCGCCATGCACGTGGGCGACCGTCAGGTCGTTGACCAGCAGGTAGTAGCGCCACCAGTCGCCGGAGTGCACGCCCTCCAGGCCGGGCCAGATCGCCAGCACGGTCAGCGCCAGCCAGTAGGCCGGCAGGATCCGCAGCGCCCGCCGGCGCGCGTAGCGGCGCACGCGCGGGCCGCTGCGTCCGTGCAGCCTCGCCGCGACGAACGGTCGGTACAGCAGGAAGCCCGAGATCACGAAGAACAGCGGCACGCCGACATCGAGCCGCGCGGTCACCGCGCCGGGGAAGCCATGGCCGTTGAACCCCGAGATGAACGCCGTGTGCGTGAGCACGATCGCCAGCGCGGCGAAGGCGCGGAGGCCGTCGACGGGGGCGAAGCGCGGGTTGCCGGGCGGGGGGAGGACGGCCGGCTCGGCGGCGTTGACGGTGCTCGCGCCCATCGCCGGTCACTGTACGCACCGGCGCCGCCCTCCGTAGGCTCTGGGGGCAGATGCGGCCGCCCGAGAGCTTCCGTGCCCGCCTGCTGCTGATCGCCGCCGGCGCGCTGCTGCTGCGGCTCGTCTACGCGGGCCTGAACCGCGGCTACCCGGTGGTGGGCGACGCGCTGACCTTCCACTTCGATGCCGCGCACCTCGCCGCCGGCCAGGGGTTCATGCGCCCGTTCGAGGCGATGGCCACGGCCGAGCACCCGCCGCTGCAGATCGTCCTGCTCGGCCTCGTCGACTGGCTCGGCGGCCATGGGACGCTGCCGCAGCGCTTCGTGGAGTGCTTCATCGGCACGGGGACGGTGATCCTGCTCGGCCTGCTGGGGCGCGCGGTCGCCGGACCGCGCGCCGGGCTGATCGCCGCCGGGCTCGGGGCGGTCTATCCGATGCTGTGGATGATCGACGGGTCGCTGATGAGCGAGACGCCGTACCTCTTCCTCGTCACGGCGACGCTCGTGCTGGCCTACCGGCACCGGGCCAAGCCGTCGACCGGGCTGGCGCTGGCCATCGGCGCGCTCATCGCGCTGGCCGCGCTGACGCGGGGCGAGGCGATCGGCTTGCTCGTCCTGCTCGTGCTGCCGCTGGCCTGGCACGCGGGGACCAGCTGGCGTCCGCGGCTGCGGACCGCGGCGCTCATGGGCGCCGCGTTCTGCGTCGTGCTGGCGCCGTGGACGATCCGCAACCTCGCGACGTTCGAGCGCCCCGTGCTGATCTCCACCAACAGCGACACGGCGATCGCCGGCGCCAACTGCCCGGGCACCTACTACGGCGAGCTGCTGGGCTCGTGGGACTACAACTGCCTGCGCAACCGCCCGCCCGGGGACGAGTCGGAGTTCTCCGCGGCGTACCGCGACCGCGGCGTCCGCTACATCAAGGCGCACCTGGACCGCGTGCCGGTCGTCGTCGGCGTGCGGCTGCTGCGCCAGCTCGACCTGTACCGCCCGACGCAGAGCGCGCTGCTGCAGGCCAGCGAGGGCCGCCGCTTCAAGGTCGCGCTCTGGGGCATCCGCTGGTACTGGGGCATGCTGGCGCTCGCCATCGCCGGGGCGGTCCTGCTGCGCCGCCGGCGCGCCCCGATGCAGATCCTCGCGGCGCCGGTCGCGCTCGCCTTCCTGGTGGCGGTGTTCGTCTACGGCTCGACGCGGCTGCGCGTCGTGATGGAGCCGGTCATCGTGGTCTGCGCGGCGGTGGCGGTCGAGGCGGCGTGGCGGCGGCTGGTGACCCGGCGCGCCTCGTCGGCCGAGGCCAGCAGCGCCGCGGCCAGCCCGACCGCGACGAGGGTGAGCGCCGGCATCTCCCAGTCCCAGTCGATCGAGGCGTGGAAGGCGTAGGCGGCCAGCGCGGCCGCCAGGCCTGAGGCCAGCGCCGGGTCGGCGCGCCACGCGCGGGCGGCCGAGGCGGCCAGCCCGCCCCCGAGCAGCAGCAGCGCGGCGCCGCCGACCAGCCCCAGCTCGGCGAGCGTCTCGATCTCCAGCGAGTGCGCGTCGCGCGCCGGGCGGATCTCGCTGCGCTCGCGCAGCCAGGTGACCGCGAAGCCGCCGGCGCCGACGCCGTCGACCGGGTGGTCGCCGAACGCGTGCAGCGCGACCTTCCAGTAGGCGTAGCGGGGCGAGTCGGTGCTCGCCAGACGGCTGGCGCTCGTGCCGAAGCGCGGGTCGACCGACGCCGGCGTGTCCTGTCCGGCCGCCAGCGCGACCGGCACGACGAGCATCGCCGCGACCAGCGCGGCGGCGACCCATCCGTGGGCGCGCGGGAGCGGCAGGCGGCCGAGGCGGGTCGTCCCGCGCCGCTCGACGGTGCACGCCCAGCGCTGGCCGGCGGCGGCGATCCCCATGATGGCCAGCAGCGCGAGCAGCACGGCGGCGCCCTGCAGCGCGGGGTGGCTGCCGTGCAGGGTGCGCACCGCCGGGAACGCCGCGGCGGCGAAGCAGCCCAGCGCGCCGGTCTCCAGGGCGATCGCCGCGGCGCGCAGCTGGGTGAAGCTCGGGGCCAGGGCGAGCAGGACGACGAGCCCGGCGGCGGTCGCCGCCAGCGCCCCGCGCGAGAACGTCAGGTACAGGCCGGTCAGCAGCGGCACCGCGGCCGCTGCGGCGACCGAGCGCAGCGCGGCGCGGCGGGTGTCGTCCCCGGCGATGCGGACGGCCAGCACCAGCCCGATCGCGGCCAGCGCGCCCATCGCGTTCCAGTAGGTCAGCGGCTGGTCGAGGCGCCCGCCCGCCGAGCTGGACGGCATCGCGTGGACGACGTCCGGCACGAGCCGCCCCAGCAGGCCGTAGCCCACGACGACCAGCGCCACGAGCAGGAGCAGCGGCTCGACCAGGCGCGTGACGGGGCGCGGCCGCAGCAGGGCGGTGCCCGCGACCAGCGCGGCGAGGTAGAGCAGGTCGCGCTCGAACGTCGCCCACGCCGGGTCCGAGAGCGGGGCCCAGCCGGTCGAGATCGCCGTCCAGGCCGTCAGCGCGCCGAGCCCGGCCAGCGCGGCGAGCGGTGCGCCGGCGCGCGGCAGGGCGCGGGGGGCCAGCAGGGCGGCGAGCGCGAGCAGGACCCCGGCGGTGATGAGCGCGCCGTCGCGCGGGCCCTCGAAGTAGCCGCCCTTGAAGAAGGCGAGGACCGCGGGCGCCGCGAGCGCCGCCACGGCCACGCCCACGGCCGGCCGCGAGCTGGGAGCGGGCGGGCGCATCGGCGCGTCAGCGTACCCTCCGTCGCCGCATGCGGAGCCGCCGGTCCATCCCGCTCGCCGTCACGGCGCTGGCGTATGCCGTGGCGCTCGTGCAGCGGCCCGGGCAGGACGTGGCCGACACGAAGGTCAACCTGCTGCTGGACCCGGTGCGGTTCCTGCACGACGTCGCCTCGCTGTGGAGCCCGACGACCGACCTCGGGCACGTGTGGGCCGGCCAGTACGGCGGCTACCTGTGGCCGATGGCGCCGTGGTTCGCCGCCGGCGACCTGCTCGGGCTGCCGTCGTGGCTGGTCCAGCGGCTGTGGCTCGGGACGCTGCTGGCGATCGCCGGCTGGGGCGTCATCCGGCTGCTCGACGCGCTGCTCTCGCGCCGCCGCGGCGCCGTGCACCTGGCCGCCGCGGTGCTGTTCGTCGTCAACCCCTACGTGACGGTCTACGCGGCGCGCCAGTCGATCGCGCTGCTGGCCTACGCGTCGCTGCCGTGGCTGCTGCTGTGCGTGCACCGGGGCCTGCGCGAGCCGCGGCGCTGGCGCTGGCCGGCGCTCTTCGCGCTCGTGCTGACGACCGCCGGCGGCGGCGTCAACGCCGGGTTGACGGGCTGGGTGCTCGTCGGGCCGCTGCTGCTGCTGGTCTACGACCGGCTGTTCGGCGGCGTCGACCGGCGCGCGGTCGGCGGGTTCCTGCTGCGGATGGTGCCGCTGACCGTGCTGGCCAACGTGTGGTGGGTGGTGCCGGTGCTCCTCAGCAGCCGCGCGGCGCCGAACTTCCTGGCCTACACCGAGCAGCCGGGGACGATCTGGGGCACGACGTCGCTGTCGGAGTCGCTGCGGCTGATGGGCTTCTGGACGTCGTACGTCGGCAACGGGTTCGCCGGCTACGTCCGCCCGTACCAGGGCTCGGCGCCCGCGCTGCTGTTCCTGCTGCCGGTCGTGGTCGCCGGGCTGCTGGTGCCGGCGGCGGGGCTGTCGGCGCTGCCGTGGACGCGGCGCTGGCGCTACGCGCCCTTCTTCGCGCTGCTGGCGCTCGTCGGCCTGCTGGTGATGACGACGGGCTGGCCGGAGGGCACGCCGCTGCGCGAGCTGGCCACCGGGGCCTACTACCGCGTCCAGGCGATCCAGTTCCTGCGCACGACGTACAAGGCGGGGGCGCTGACGGCGCTCGGGCTGGCGGTGCTCGGCGGGGCGGCGTTCGGGCTGGCGTGGCGGTGGGCGGCCGCGCGGTGGGCGGCACGGCAGCCGGCGGCCGGCGGCCTGCGCGGGCTGGGTCCGCTGCGGCTGGGCCTGGCCGTCGTGGCCGCGGGGCTCGTGGCGCTGTCCTCGTGGCCGCTGGTGACCGGACGCGCGCTCGAGGGCCAGCTGGCTTTCGACCTGCCGGCGAGCTGGCGCCGGCTGGCCGCCGACCTCGACCAGCGCCCGGATCGCTCGCGCGCCGCCGTCTTCCCGGGCCAGCTGTTCGCCTCCTACGACTGGGGCGGGACGGTCGACCCCGTCCTGCCGGCGCTGACCGAGCATCCCGTCGTCCAGCGCTGGATCGTGCCGTTCGCCGACCTGCGCTCGGCCGACCTGCAGTTCACGGTCGACAGCCTGGTCACGCAGGAGCGGCTGCGCCCGGGCCAGCTGCCGTCGCTGCTCGACCTGCTGGGCGTCGGCGACGTGGTCGTGGCCGCCGACGGCAACCGGCGGCTCAGCGGCGAGATGCCGGCCGGCGACGCGGCGCGGGAGCTGGCCGGCCTCGGGCGCGGGACGGCGTACGGGCCGGCCGTGCGTGCGCAGCTGGCGGCGGGCGACCTGGAGCCCGCGGTGACCGTGCCGGCGCTGCGCCGCGTCGAGGTCCCGACGGGCGGGATCGTGCGCGTGCTGCGCCGCGGCCCGATGACGGTGGTGGACGGCGCCTCCGGCGGGCTGACGGGCCTGGCCGCCTACGGCGCGCTGGACCCGCAGCGGCCGATCGCCTACGGGCCCGACCTGGGCGCCGCGGGCATCCGGGCCGCCGCCCGGTCCGGCGCCTCGCTGGTCATCAGCGACACCAACCGCCGGCGGGCGTTCGTGGCCGCGCGGTCGCGCGGGCAGGCCGGGCCGACGCTGCCGGCCGACCAGTCGATCAGCGCCGACGGCACGATGCTCGACCCGTTCCCCGGCCAGCCGGCTTCGGGGGAGACGGTGGCGGTCATCCGCGGCATCCGCTCGGTGTCGGCGCCCGCCTCGCCGCAGGTGACCCAGCTGCCCGACCAGCGGCCGTTCGCCGCGCTGGACGGCGACCCCGAGACGGCGTGGATCGCCGACCGCCTGCTGGTCCCGGTGCGCCCGACCCTGACCATCGACCTCGGTCGAGCACGCGACGTCGGCGCGGTCGACCTGCTGCCGTACTCCGACAGCCGCGGCGTCGTGCGGGCGGTGACGATCAACGGGAAGCGGTTCGCCGTCCACCGCGGCTGGAACCACCTCGTGCTGGGCCTGCACGACGTGCGCACGCTCGTCGTCCACCTGGCCGACGTGACGCGGCCGGTGCACCACACGGCGGGCGCCGGCGGCATCCGGGAGCTCCGGATCCCGGGCGTGCACGCCAGCGAGGCGCTGCGGCCGCCGACCGACGTCGAGGACGCGGTGCGCGGGACCGACTTGCGCACCAGCGCGCTGACGTACCTGCTCGACCGCACGACGGCGGACGTGCCGTACCGGCGCGGGCGCTACGCGGGCGAGCGCAGCGGCGGGGAGCTGCGCGACGCGCAGGACCCGGAGCGCCGGCTGGTGCGACTGCTCGACCCGCCGGCGGCGCGGCGGTACCAGGTGGACGGGTGGGCGACGATCGATCCACGGACGCCCGACCACCGCATCGACCTCCTCGCCGGCGGGCTGCACCGGCGCGCGGGAGCGACCGGGGCGGACCTGCAGGAGGCCGACTCGTCGTCGCGCTACCAGGGGCTCGGGCGCTACCGGGCCTCCGGCGCGTTCGACGGCGGGACCGGGCGCGGCTGGATCGGCCAGTGGATCGCCGGGCGCCCGGCGTGGCTGAGCTGGAGCGTGGCGCAGCCGGTGACCGTGCGGCGGCTCGTGCTCGCGCGGCCGGACGTGCTCGTGCGGCGGCCGACGCGCGTGGCGCTGAGCGTCGACGGGCGGCGCGTCGCGGCGGTCGACGTGGGCGCGGGCGGTGCGGTCGTGCTTCCGCGGGCCGTGACGGGCCGGCGGTTCCGGCTCGACGTCCTGGACGCGCGCTTCCCCGCGGGGACCTCGGGCTTCGTGCGCCAGCGCCGGGCGGTGGGGATCGCCGAGGTCCGCGGAGCGGGCGTCGCGCCGGTGGCGGCGCCGCGCGGCAGGACGGTGGCGCTGCCGTGCGGCGCCGCGCGGCTCGAGGTCGACGGGGGCCGCTCGGTGGCGCTCCGCGGATCGGCGCCGCGGGCCGCGCTGGACGACGGACGGCCGCTGCACGTGCGCGGCTGCGGCGCGGCGCTGGCGCTGCCGGCGCGCCAGGTCGAGCTGCGCGGCTCGACCGCGCCGCTGCGGCTGGACGGCGCGCGGCTGGCGTCGCCGGCGCCGGGGCCGAAGCCGCTGGCGCTCCCGGCAGGCGGCGGGCGCGTGCTCGACGCCGGGAGCCTCGAGCCCGGGAGCCGCGACGGCGTGCGGGTCTCCGTTCGCGGCCCGTCGTGGCTGGTGCTCGGGGCCTCGTACGACCGGTACTGGCGCGCGTCGTGCGACGGTCACGATCTGGGCGAGCCGCGGCCGATGCAGGGCTACGCCAACGCGTGGCCGGTCGACCGCGGCTGCCACGCGGTGACGTTCACCTACGGGTTGCAGCGCGTCGCCGACGCGGGGTATCTCGTGTCGGCGGTCGTCTGCGCCGCGCTGCTGGCGCTGCTCGCGGTCGGGGTCGTGCGGCGCCGGCGGCGGGGCGGCCAGGTCCCGGCTCCGGTCGCGGCCGGCGGGGTGGAGGTCGTCGTGCCGGCCGCGCGGCCGCTGCCCGCCGGCCGGGCACTGGCCGTCGCGCTGCCGGCGGCGGCGTTCCTCGGGCTCTGCTTCGGCCTGCGCGCCGGAGCGGTCGGCGGGCCGCTGCTGTGGCTCGTCCTGTGGCGCGGGGTGCCGGACCGGTGGCTCGGACGCGCCGCGGCGGCGCTGCTCGTGCTCGCCGTCCCGGTGTCCTACGCGCTCGTGGCGCTGATCGACGGGACCGGACATCTGCGCGCCAACGCCACCAAGTACCCGGGCGAGCGGATCTCCGGCCACTGGCTCGCGCTGGCCGGGGTCGTGTGCGTGGCGGTGGTGCTCGGGCGCACGCTGGTGGCGCTGCGGGCGGCGGAGCGGGGTTCGCGCCCGCCGGCGGAGGAGGGGCCGGTAGCCTCCGGCGCCGTGCCCGCGACGCCCGACCCGTCCCTGCGGTGAGCGCCCAGGCCATCGACCTGCCGCGCGGGCTGCCGCGAGCCCGGGAGCTGTGGCGCCTGTGGCGCAACGAGCGCGCCGACCCGGAGCCGTTCTACCGGCTGCTGGCGGCGATCGCCGTCGAGGACCTCGACCGCCATCACGGGCCGCTGGCGGGGCAGACGCTCGTCGACCTCGGGTGCGGTCCCGGCTACTACACCCAGGCGTTTCGTGATCGCGGCGCGACCGTCATTCCGGTGGACAACAGCGAGGACGAGCTGGAGCTCGGCGGGGCCCCGCCGGACGGGTACGTGCTCGCCGATGCCGGGGCGCTGCCGCTCGAGGACGGGTCGGTGGACGGGGTCTTCTGCTCGAACATGCTGGAGCACACGCCGTCGCCCGAGCCGATCGTCGCGGAGATCGAGCGGGTCCTGCGGCCGGGCGGCTGGGCCTACATCTCGTGGACGAACTGGTACTCGCCGTGGGGCGGGCACCTGATGTCGCCGTACCACTACCTCGGCCCGCGGCTGGGGCCGCGGCTGTACGAGCGCCGGCACGGCAAGCCGGAGAAGCACGCGTACGGCGAGACGCTGTGGGCCTGCCACATCGGCTCGACGCTGCGGCTGGTCGCGGGCCGGCCGCGGCTGGTGATCGACCGCGCCGAGCCCCGCTACTGGCCGTGGGCGCGACCGGTGATGAAGGTGCCAGGGCTGCGCGAGCTCGTGTCCTGGAACTGCGTCATCCGCGCGCGGAAGATCTGACGCAGGTCCCCAGCGACGGCGCCGGGCTCGTCGCAGAGCCGCCGCCAGGTGACGCGGACGACCACCCAGCCACGCGCGGCCAGCGCGCCGTCCCGGGCGCGGTCGTCCTCGAACGCCCGCCGGGTGTGATGGACCGCGGCGCCGTCGAGCTCGACGATCACCCGCGGCGCCTCGAAGACGGCGTCGAGCTCGTTGAGGGTCGGGCGCCCGAGGTCGACGTGGACGTTCGTGCGCGGCGTGGGGAGGTCGTAGTCGCGGCACAGGCGCAGGAAGCGGCGCTCGAGGTCGTTGCGGGTGGGCGGCGCCGCGGTGTAGGTCTCGAGGAGGGCGAGGAGCCGGCGGCGTCCGGACCGTCCCGGTGCCCGGGCGATGGCGTCGTGGACGGCGTCGACGTCGATCAGCCGCAGGACCTCGGTCTCGTGGACGGCCCGTTCGAGGCGATCACGGTCCAGGATGTCGGCCAGGTCGACGAGGGTGCGCGCGACCGTGGTGATGGGCGTCGCGCGGAGGGTAGTGGTGTCGGCGACGCCGAGCCGGCGGGGGTGGTGGAGGGTCACGCTCCCAGGTCCGTGGCGGCCGTTGCTCCGCCCAGGGACCGACACGTCCCATGTCGCGCCGTCACCCTTGACGAATCCCCAGACCTTCGCTGCGGTCCGGTGGCTCAGGACGGCACCCGGACCGCAGGCCAGCACTGCGGCGAGCCGGCGACCCTCTGGCGCCAGGCCATCGTGGCCCACGGCGTACACCCCGGCGTGGATCCGGTGCAGGCGCCCGCGCTTCGCTCGATGCTGGACCGCTCGCGCGGTGAGCCCGAGGCTTCGCAGCTGATCGAGCGAGACGACGCCGTGCTGATTCCGTGCGAGCGCCGCAATCGCATGGTCCACCGAAGGTGGTCCCGATGAGCGACGTGGAATGTCGCCAATCGGGGCCACTCCAGGAGGGTGGCGGGCAAGGTGTGGCGCTTGGGGCGCGCGCTGTGCCGAAGCTGCGGCGCCGCTCAGGCCCGCGCGGCCGCCGCCGACGGGCGGCGCGCGCGCAGCCCGAGCGCCAGCACGGCCGAGGCCGCCACCAGCTGCAGCCCCATCACCACGGTCGCGAAGCCGACGAGCGTCAGCCCGCCGGCGCTCAGAAGGAAGGGCTCGACGACGGCCACGACGCCGAGGACCCACACGAACCGGAGCTCCCCGAGGGCCACCATGTACTGCACCGTCAGGTACGCGACGGCCAGCAGCGTCATCGCCACGCCGAGCACCGGCAGGGCGCCCGACGCCTGCGTCAGGTCGGGCCCGAACGCCACCCGCAGCAGCAGGTGGGGGACGAGGGCGAAGATCAGGAGCGCGGGAGCCGCCACCACGGCGAGCACGCCGAGCGCGCGCAGCAGCGCCGGGCGCGGATCGAGGCCGGCGGCAGCGCGCCGCGTCGCCTCGGGCAGCAGCTGGAGCCCGACGCCGATCGCCACCCACACGACCGCCTTCGCCGCCACCGCCGCCACGGCGTACGAGCCCGCGCGGCCGCCGTCGAACGCGTGGCGCCCGACGATCACGTCCACGTTCTGCAGCACGGCCAGCAGCAGCAGGCCGAAGAGCGGCAGCCAGTTGTCGCCGACGAGGCCGAGCAGCGGACGGTGCTCGCGCGCCGCGCCCGCGCCGGCGGCCGCGTCCGACGAAGCGCCCTCCGCATCCCCCAGCAGCGCCACCAGCCGGCGCCCCAGCCACAGCGACATCAGCACGAACGCCAGCGGGTTGCCGAGATACGCCCCGGTCACCCCGAGGCCGACGCCCCACAGGACCAGGCCGCAGACGATCCGCCCCAGCGCCTCGCCCACGATCGACAGGCCGACGGGCCCATAGGCGCGCAGCCCCTGCAGCACGCCCCGTTGCAGGCAGAGCAGCAGCCACAGCGCACCCGTGGCGGGCAGGCCCGCCGCCGCCCACGGGTGCTCCGAGGTCCCCAGCACGTCCGCCAGCGGCTGGCGCGCCGCGATCCCCACCACCCCCAGCACCGCGGTCGCCAGCACGAGCTGCCGTGTCCACGTGCGCAGCGTCCCGCGCAGCCGCGCGCCCTCGCCGAGCCGCCCCAGCGTCGCCTCGCGCGCGGCCGCCACCTGCACCGACTGGCCGCCGACCATGAGGATCAGGAACCCGGAGATGATCGCCGCCAGCGCGCCGTAGCCGTCGGCGCCGAGGAGGCGCGAGAACAGCACGACGAACAGCAGCTGGATCGCGTTGTTGGCCAGCGTCGCGGTCGCCAGCCCGGCGGCGGCGCCCGTCTCCGAGCGGCGCACGAGGTCGCGCAGCCGCGGCCGCTCGGCCTCAGCGACGGCTTCGAGGATCGCGAGGTTCGACCGCGCCGTGTTGTCCCACGTGAAGCCCCGGGCCCGAGCGCGGGCGGCGTCGCCCAGCTCGCGGCGGCGGTCGTGGTCGTGGACGAGCGTCGCGACCTTCGCGGCCAGCGCCTCGGGGGTGTCGGCCAGCAGCCCGGTCTGCTCGTCGACGATCGACTCCGGCAGGCCGCCGACGGCCATCGCGGCGCTCGGCGTCCCGGTCGCGGCGGCCTCCATCACCGTCAGGCACCAGCCCTCGGCCGACGAGGCGGTGAGGTTGACCCACGAGCGCGCGTAGAGGTCGCGCTTCTCCTCCTCGCTGACGTGGCCATGCAGCGTCACGCGGTCGCCGAGGCCGCGCTCGGCGATCTCGCGCTCCAGCACCGGGCGATGGTCGCCCTCGCCGGCGACCTCCAGCCGCGCCTCGGGGATCCCCTCCAGGACGTCGAGCAGGACCTCGAGCCGCTTGTACTGCTTGAGCCGCCCGAGGTACAGCAGCGTCGGCTCCTCGGCCTTCGGCGCCTCGTAGAAGGACTCCGGCTCGACGCCGAGGTAGGCGACGTGGATCTGCTCCGACGGGATCCCGAGGCCGACGAGGTCGCGCCGGGCCGAGTCGGAGATCGTCAGGAACTGGTGATGGCGGTAGACGGTCTGCAGCGGCAGGCGCTCGGCCAGCAGCGCCGCCAGCCGCCCGCGCCGACCCATCTCCGCGACGTAGTGGTCCTGGTGGACGTGGTGCACCAGCGTCACGCGCGGCGCGGTCAGCCACCACCACAGCGGCGTCATGAAGGCGATGCCGTTGACGACCTCCAGCACGACGTCGGCGTCGCGGCCGATCCCGCGCATCGTCGCCAGCGCGGCACGGCCGAAGACCGTCATCCGCGTGCCCATCCGATGGATGGTCAGCCGCTCGTGCGGGTGCTCGACGCGAGCGGCGCCCGGATAGTCGCCGGCGATGACGGTGACCCGGTGGCCCCACGCGATCCAGCGCGACACCTGCCCGTAGAGGTTGGTGCCGGTGCCGCCGCCCTGGGGGTGGGTCCAGTCGCGGTCGGTCAGCAGCAGGATGTGCCGCGAGCGGCTCGGCGTCTCGTCGGTGGGCACGGCTGGCGCGAGGCTACCGATCGGTGAGGGAGGGGCGCGTCCGCGAAGTCCTTAGAATGCCGCCGCGTGCCGATCGTTCGCCGCCGGATCGTTGCGCTGATCACCATCGCCTGCCTGGGCGGGTCCATGCCCGCCGCCGTCGCCCACGCCCAGGGCGCCGGCGACGAGCAGTACCAGGACCCGTTCGAGAACTCGCCGTCCAAGCCGTCCAAGGGCTCGGGCTCCGGCAGCTCGACCACGTCCTCGGGCTCCTCGGGCTCCTCGACCAGCGGGATGGGGACGCTGTCCTCCACGCCGCAGGAGCCGGCGTCGAGCAGCGGCACCAGCAGCGGCACCTCGAGCTCGTCGAGCAGCTCGTCCTCCGCGACGAGCTCGCCGTCGGCCGCCGCCCCGGGCACCAGCGCGAGCGCCGCTCCGGCGTCCGGCAGCGCGCTCCCGTACACCGGCACCGACGCGCGGCTCGTGCTGCTCGTCGGGGCGATCCTCGTCCTCGCCGGGATGGGCCTCCGGCTGCGGTCCGCCCCTGAGCGCTTCTAGCCCGCAGCGGATCACGCAGTCCGCGGCCGAGACGGAGGCCGAGGGCGCCGCGCTGGCCGAGCGGCTGGCGCCGGGCGACGTCGTCCTGCTCGAGGGCGAGATGGGCGCCGGCAAGACGACGTTCATCCGCGGCGCCTGCCGGGCGCTGGGCTTCGACGGCCCGGTGACGAGCCCGACGTTCACCATCGGACGCCGCTACGACGGCCGCGTCCCCATCGCCCACCTCGACCTGCACCGGCTCGCCGGCCTCGCCGGTGAGGACCCGGCGCTGCTCGACGACTACCTCACGCCGGACGCGATCGCGTTCATCGAGTGGCCGGAGATCGCCGAGCCCGAGCTCGACCACGTCCGCGCCCGCGTGCGCCTCGAGCACGCCGGCGCCGACCGCCGCGCGGTCACGGTCATCATCTGACGCCGGTGCTGCTCGTCATCGACACCGCCACCCCGGCCACCGTCGTCGGCGTCGCGCGCGACGACGGCGCGCTGCTGGCCCAGCGCCGCCACGACCCGGGCCCCGGTGAGCGCCCCGGCCACGGACCGATGCTGCTGGCGCTCGCCGCCGAGGCGCTGCAGGAGGCCGGCGGCGACTGGGGCGCGATCGCCCGGATCGGCTGCGGCGTCGGCCCCGGCACCTTCACGGGGCTGCGCATCGGCGTGGCGACGGCGCGCGCGCTCGCGCAGGGGCTGGGCGCCGAGGTCGTCCCCGTCTCGAGCCTGCGGGCCCTCGGACTCGCCGAGCGCGAGCGCGACCCCGCCGACCACGGCCCGGTCCTGGCGGTGCTCGACGCCCGCCGCGGCGAGGCGTTCGTCGCCGCCTACGACGCCGCCGGCAGCGAGCTCCTGGCGCCCGCCGCGTGGCGCCCCGAGCGCCTGGCCGAGGCCGCCGACCTGGCGCCCGGTGCCTGGCGGGCGGTCGGGGATGGCGCAGTACGCTTCCGGGCAGAGCTCGAGGCCGCGGGCATCGCCGTCGCCCCCGACGACGCCGCCCGCCACCGGGTGGACGCCGCCGCGCTCTGCCGCCTGGCGGCAGCGGGTACGCCGGTGGAGCGCGACGCGCTCGTCCCGGAGTACGTCCGCCAGCCCGACGCCGTCCCACGCCCCCGGTGACCGACTCCGCGCCCCGCATCCGACGCCTGACCTACGCCGACCTGCCGCAGGTCATCGCGATCGAGCGCCGGGCCTTCCCGACGCCGTGGTCGCTGGCGATGTTCGTGCTCGAGCTGTCCAAGCCGTCGGGCATCTGCCTGGCCATCGAGGACGACGACGGCATCCACGGCTACTGCGTCTGCTCGCGCTACGACACCGTCTGGCACATCATGAACGTGTCGGTGGACCCGCCCCACCAGCGCCGCGGCCTGGCCAGCGCGATGCTCGCCGAGCTCTTCCGCCGCGTCGACGAGGCCGAGCCGCGCTTCACGCTCGAGGTCCGCACCAGCAACGCCGGGGCGGTGGCGCTCTACGAGAAGCACGGCTTCCGCGCGGCCGGACTGCGCCGCCGCTACTACCAGGACAACGGCGAGGACGCGATCATCATGTGGCGCACGCCAGCGACCCTGCGCGGATCGCTCGACGACATCCCCAACGCCGTGGACCCGCTGAAGCGCGTGGTGTAGCGATGGCCGGCGGACGACCCACAGCCGCGGGTGCGAGCCTCCAGGCGAGTACCCGCCAACGGAACGAGGCCTCTGGGCGAGGCTCCGTCATCCTGGCGGTCGAGACCTCCTGCGACGACACGTGCGCCGCCGTCGTCGCCGGCGACGGCGAGATCCGGTCCAACGTCATCTCCTCGCAGGGCATCCACGACCGCTACGGCGGCGTCGTCCCCGAGGTCGCCTCGCGCCAGCACCTGGAGCTCGCCACGCCGGTCGTCGACGACGCCCTCGCCCGCGCCGGGATCACGCTCGACGACGTGGACCTCGTCGCGGTGACCTCCGGCCCGGGCCTCGTCGGCGCGCTGCTGGTCGGCGTCGCCACCGCCAAGGGCCTGGCCGCGTCGCGCGGGCTGCCGCTCGCGCCGGTCGACCACCTGCAGGGGCACGTCGCGGCCAACTTCCTGCACACCGACGGCGAGGCCCCGCTGGAGCCGCCGTTCCTGTGCCTGATCGCCAGCGGCGGCCACACCTTCCTCGCGCACGTCACCGACCACCGCAGCTTCACCGTGCTCGGCCAGACGCTCGACGACGCGGCGGGCGAGGCGATCGACACGGGCGCGCGGCTGCTCGGCCTCCCGTTCCCCGGCGGCCCGCACCTCGAGCGGCTGGCCGCCGGCGGCGATCCCGACGCGTTCGCCTTCCCGCGCTCCAAGGGCGTCGCCGGCCTGGACTTCTCGTTCGCCGGCCTGAAGACCGCGCTCCTGTACAAGGTCCGCGACCTGGGGGAGGAGGGCGCCGCCGCGCGCCGCGCCGACCTCGCCGCCGCCTACCAGCACGCGATCGTCGAGCAGCTCGCCAGCCGCGTGGAGCGCGCGCTGGACGAGACGGGCCTCGACCGCCTGGCGATCGGCGGCGGCGTGGCGGCCAACGGCCCGCTGCGCGAGCGGCTGAGCGCGCTGGCGCCGACGGTCAAGGTGCCGCCGCGCGCGCTCTGCACCGACAACGCGGCGATGATCGCCAGCGCCGCCCGCTGGGTCGAGCCGGTCCCGTTCCCGCGCTACCTGTCGCTCGACGTCCACGCGACCGGCGAGCGCTCGCTCTAGCCCTCGGGCCATGGCGACCCTCGACCTCTACGGCCGTCCGGGCTGCCATCTGTGCGACGACGCCCGGGCCCAGCTCCGGGCGCTGCAGGCCGAGCTGGGCTTCGCGCTCGTCGAGCACGACATCGAGGCCGACGACGACCTCCTGCGCCGCTACCTGGAGCGCATCCCGGTGGTCGTCGTCGACGGCGAGGAGCTCTTCGACTACTTCGTCGACGAACGGGTGCTGCGGGAGCGCCTCGGTAGAGTTGAGCGCGGATGAGCGTCGGTGATCTGGCCAAGCCGCGACCCGCTGAGCGCGCCAACGGCGCGACCTCCGCGGCACCCGTGCCCGAGCGGCTGTCGCTCGGCGTCGCCGCTCGCCTGGCCCGCTACCTGCAGGTCCTGACGAAGGCCAAGAAGGAGGGCAAGGAGACGATCTCCTCGCAGGAGCTCTCCGCCTTCACCCAGGTCAACTCGACGCAGATCCGGCGCGACCTGTCGGGCTTCGGCAAGTTCGGCAAGCGCGGCGTGGGCTACAACGTCGACGGCCTCGTCTCGCAGATCCGCAAGATCCTCCGCACCGCCGGCCAGCACAACATCGCGCTGTTCGGCGCCGGCCACCTCGGCCGCGCGATCGCCTCCTCGGATGTCTTCGCCGACCACGGTTTCCGGGTCGTCGCCATCTTCGACAGCGATCCGAAGAAGGTCGGCAGCAACGTCGGCGCCCTCGAGGTCCGCGACGTCTCGAACCTCAAGCAGGTCGTCGAGGACGAGGACATCGTCGTCGGCGTCCTGGCGGTGCCGAACGCGGCGGCCCAGGCGCTCGCCGACCAGCTCGTCGCCGCCGGCGTGAAGATCATCTTCAACTACTCCGAGGCGCTGCTGCGGGTTCCGCCGGAGGTCACCGTGCACACGTCCAGCCCCGCGGTCGACCTGCTGTACGCGCTGTACTTCTACCTCACCTAGGACCGATCCGATGAGCCTCGACACCGTCGCCGCCGCGGAGGCCTTCGCGGCGTCGACCGACTGGACGGTCGGCCTGGAGGAGGAGTTCGCCGTGCTCGACCCGGCGACCCTGGACCTGGTCCCGCGGTTCGAGGAGCTGCGCGACAACGCGGCGCCGGATCCGGTCCTGCACGGCTCGATCGCCGGCGAGCTGATCTCCAGCGAGATCGAGATCCGCTCGGGGCGCGGCGCGACCTTCGCCGACGCGGTCGCCCGCCAGCGCGACGTCCGGCGGCGCCTGCTCGACCACGCCGCCGCTCACGGCCTCGCCCTCGGGGCGACCGGCACCCATCCGTGGGCCGACTACCGCGAGCAGCCCAACATCGACACCGAGCACTACCGCCGGGTCGTCGACGGCCTGCGCTACGTCGCGCGGCGCAACAACACCTTCTCGCTCCACGTGCACGTCGGCGTCCGCGACGCCGACCGCGCGATCGCGGTCTGCGACCGCCTGCGCCCGGTGCTGCCGACGCTGCTGGCCGTCAGCGCCAACTCGCCCTACCTGGACGCGCGCGACTCCGGCCTGCACTCGGCCCGCACGCAGTCCTTCACCAAGAGCTTCCCGCGCTGCGGCATCCCCGACGCGTTCGGCTCGTGGGAGGCCTACGCGCAGTACGTGGACTTCCTCGTGCGCACGCGCTCGATCGTCGAGTACACGCAGGTGTGGTGGTCGGTCCGGCCGCACTTCGCGTTCGGCACCGTCGAGGTGCGGATCTGCGACGCCCAGTCGACCGCCGCCGAGAGCGAGGCGCTCGCGGCCCTGATCGTCGCGTGCGTCGCACAGGCCGCGCGCGACCACGACGAGGGCCGCCCGCACGACGACCTGCCGCGGCGGCTGCTGGAGGAGAACCTCTGGCGCGCGATCCGGCACGGCATGGACGGCCGGCTCATCGACTACGCAGCCGGCGAGGAGCAGCCTGCGGCAGCGGCGGTCGAGCATCTGCTTGCATGGACGGCACCGATGCGGTCCGAGCTCGGCCTCGACCCGGTGCTGCCCGCGCTCAACGGCGCGCAGCGCCAGCGTCGCGGCATCGATGCCGGCACGCCGATGGAGGAGGTCTACGCGGCCTCCGTGCAGGAGACCCGGCAGTCCTACGCCCAGGAGGTTCCCGCAGCATGAGCGATCAGCAGCCGCCCCAGATGACCGAGGAGGAGCTGCGCGCCGCGTACGAGCAGCAGCTCGAGCAGCAGATGCGCCAGCTGCGCGTCGAGGACGTCGTCGTGCAGACGATCGTGACGCTCGTCAACCTCGGCGGCCGGCGCGCGGGCCTCGCCCCGGGCACCGAGGACGAGCGCGACCCCGCCCAGCTCAAGCTGGCGATCGACGGCGCCCGCGCGCTGCTGGGCACCATCGAGCAGGAGCTCGGCCCCGACGGCGCGGCGATCCGCGACGCGCTGTCGCAGCTGCAGATGGCCTACGCCCAGCTCGCCGGCGGCGCCGCCGGCGCCCAGGGCGAGGCGGCCCCCGGCGAGACGCCGCAGCAGAGCGGCCAGCAGCCGGGCCAGCCCGGGCCCGCGCAGACGAGCGGGCGCCTGTGGGTGCCCGGCCAGTAGCGCACCGCACTTCGCAACATTTGACACGACGCCTGGTCGTCGGACTAGGATGGCGCGGCGGTCCTCGGGCCGCCGCGCGACGTTCCGACACGGCCCGAACGTGACGCCCCCCGCGAGCGGTTCCCGCTCGCGGTCCCCGCTCGGGGTCCGCCCGCCCGGGGCGCCGCCATACCGGACCTGGAGGTGGGACGTTGAGTGGCTTCCTGACCGATCACGGTGTCGTGGTGGCGCTGGTGTGCGCCGGGCTCGCGGTGACCTACGGCGTGCTGACCAGCCAGCGATTGCTGGCGCTGTCGCCCGGCACCGTCGAGATGCAGCGCATCTCCGGCGCGGTCCAGGAGGGCGCGCGCGCCTACCTGCGCCGCCAGTACACGACCATCGCCGCGGTCGGGGTGGTGCTCTTCGTCGCGCTGCTGATCATCCAGGACTGGCGGGTCGCCGTCGGCTTCGCGATCGGCGGGATGCTGTCGGGCGCGACCGGCTTCATCGGGATGAACGTCTCGGTCCGCGCCAACGCGCGCGTCGCGGAGGCCGCGCGGGGCGGAGTGTCGCCGGCGCTGCAGGCGGCGTTCCGCGGTGGGGCGATCACCGGCCTGCTCGTGGTCGGCCTGGCGCTGGCCGGCGTCGCCGGCTACTACGGGTTCCTGACGTGGATCGTGGGGGACTCGTCGAAGGAGGCCGTCGACGCGCTCATCGGCCTGGGCTTCGGCGGCTCGCTGATCTCGGTCTTCGCGCGCCTCGGCGGCGGCATCTTCACGAAGGCCGCCGACGTCGGCGCCGACCTCGTCGGCAAGGTCGAGGCCGGCATCCCGGAGGACGACCCGCGCAACCCCGCGGTGATCGCCGACAACGTGGGCGACAACGTCGGCGACTGCGCGGGCATGGCCGCCGACCTCTTCGAGACCTACGCGGTGACCGCGGTCGCGGTGATGCTGCTCGGCGTGCTGACCTTCGACCAGCAGACGGAGGTCGCGCTCTACCCGCTGGTCCTCGGCGGCGTGGCGATCATCGCGTCGATCATCGGCACCTTCGCCGTGCGCACGACCACCGGCCACGTCGAGCGCGCGCTCTACCAGGGCCTGGTGGTCTCCGGCCTGATCGCCGCGCTGGCGTTTCTGCCGATCACCGCGTGGCTCATGGACGACCTGTCGCTGCGCTCGGGGTCCGGCGGGGTCCCGAGCTGGGGCGAGCTCTACGTCTGCTCGCTGATCGGCATCGTCGTCACGGCGTGCCTGTTCGTGCTCACCGACTACTACACCTCGACGCGCTTCAGCCCGGTGCGCAAGACCGCCGCCGCGTCGCGGACCGGCCACGCGACGAACATCATCTCCGGCCTGGCGCAGGGCCTGCAGGCGACGGCGCTGCCGGCGCTCGTGCTCGTGATGGGCATCCTCGTGTCGTGGAAGGTGGCCGGCGGCGGCACGGTCGGCATCTACGGCATCGGCGTGGCGGTCATGGGCCAGCTCTCGCTGACCGGCCTGATCGTCGCGCTGGACGCGTTCGGCCCGATCACCGACAACGCCGGCGGCGTGGCCGAGATGGCCGACCTGCCGCAGAGCGTGCGCGACGTCACGGATCCGCTCGACGCGGTGGGCAACACGACCAAGGCCGTCACGAAGGGCTACGCGATCGGCTCGGCCGTGCTGGCCGCGATCGTGCTCTTCGCCGGCTTCAAGGCCGAGCTGTTCGCCGAGGCCGGCCACCCGTTCACGTTCGGCGTCGACGACCCCCCGGTCCTCATGGGCCTGCTCCTCGGCGGGCTCATGGTCTGCCTGTTCGCCGCGCTGTCGATGGAGGCGGTCGGCCGGGCGGGCGGCGGCGTCGTGGAGGAGGTGCGCCGCCAGTTCCGCGAGCACCCGGGGATCATGGACGGGACCGAGCGGCCGGACTACGCC
This sequence comes from Baekduia sp., assembly GCA_035765735.1. GTDB lineage: Bacteria > Actinomycetota > Thermoleophilia > Solirubrobacterales > Solirubrobacteraceae > Baekduia. The sequence goes on from DASTWY010000046.1 coordinate 86,780, forward strand.
ACGTGCGTCGACCTCGTCACGCGCGCGGCCCAGCGGGAGATGATCCTCCCCGCGCTGATCCCGATCGTCGTCCCGCTCGTCGTCGGGCTGATCGACGAGCAGGCGCTGGGCGGGCTGCTCATCGGCGTCATCGTGGTCGGCTTCTTCTTCGCGGTGCTGATGACCGCCGGCGGGGGCGCGTGGGACAACGCCAAGAAGCTCATCGAGGACGGCGAGTACGGCGGCAAGGGCTCCGAGGCCCACGCCGCCTCGGTGACGGGCGACACGGTCGGCGACCCGTTCAAGGACACCGCCGGCCCGGCGATCAACCCGATGATCAAGGTCGCCAACATCGTGGCCATCCTCATCATCCCGCTGATCGCGTAGGCCTACCCCCGGCGCTGAGCCCGGGCCGCGCCGGGTAGTGACCGGCGCATGAGCGAGGACGACAAGGACCCGCTGGACGTCGACGCGGCGATCGAGCGCCTGAACGCGGCGCTGCGGCTGCAGTACCGCTCCGCGCTCGGGTACACGGTCGCCGCGGGCTCGGTCACCGGGTTCGAGCACCAGGGGATGGCCGACCTGCTGTGGCGGTTCGCCCAGGCCGAGCTCGAGGACGCCCGGCGCATCGTCGAGAAGGTGGTGACGCTCGGCGGCGAGCCCGCCACCGACCCCGCGCCGGTGGAGCTCCGCGACTCGCCGCAGGGCATGGTCACCTGGCTGATCGACGTCGAACGCGAGGCGCTGCAGGCGCTGCAGGACGTCATCCCGACGACCGGGCACACCGCCGACTCGGAGGCGCTGGAGCACCGGATCGAGCACGTCATCCTGCGCAAGCAGGAGCAGGTGGACACGCTGGAGCGCGCGCGCCGCGGCTCCTAGAGCGCTGCCGGCGGCCCGCATGCCTACACTCCTCAGCGCTCGATGGCCGAACGGAGACTCCATGGCCTGCAGCGCGTCCTCGGGGTCAACGCGCTCTTCTCGACCGCCTACGGCAACGTCGGCTCGTCGATCTACTACGCCCTCGGCCTCGTGGCGAGCTTCGCGCTCGGCCTCACGCCGGTGGTGTTCGTCATCACCGGGTTCATCTTCTACCTGACGGCGGCCACCTACGCCGAGGCCACCTCGATGTACCCGGAGGCCGGCGGCTCGTCGTCCTTCGCCCGGCACGCCTTCAACGAGTTCTGGAGCTTCTTCGCCGCCTGGGCGCAGATGCTCAACTACACCATCACGATCGCCATCTCGGCGTTCTTCGTGCCCCACTACCTCGGCGGCCTGTTCTGGGACGAGCTGCGCCACGGCCCCGGCGACATCATCTTCACGGTCGGGCTGATCGCCGTGCTGTCGGTCGTCAACGTGCGCGGCGTCAAGGAGTCGGCCGGCGTCAACGTCGGCCTGGCGGTCGTGGACTTCATGACCCAGCTGCTCCTGGTGGCCGCGGGCCTGGTCCTGGTCTTCTCGCCCTCGACGCTGATCGACAACGTCCACTTCGGGATCGCGCCGACGTGGAAGGACTTCTTCATCGCGATCCCGATCGGGATGATCGCCTACACGGGGATCGAGACGATCTCGAACATGGCCGAGGAGGCCAAGGACGAGGAGAAGACGATCCCGGCGGCGATCAACCGCGTCGTCATCGCGGTCTTCGCCATCTACTCGCTGCTGCCGATGGTGGCGCTCTCGGCGCTGCCGGTCACCCGGCAGCCGGACGGCAGCTACGTCACCAAGCTCGGCCTTCCCGAGGACGAGGGCGGCTTCGCCGGCGACCCGGTGCTCGGCGTGGTCAAGCACTTCGACCTCGGCTTCCTGCAGCACCCGGCCGAGATCTACGTCGGCATCCTCGCCGCGACGATCCTGCTCATCGCCTCCAACGCGGGCATCATCGGCGTCTCGCGGCTCGTCTACTCGATGGGCATCCACCGGCAGATGCCCGACCGCCTGCGCCAGCTGCACCCGCGCTACGGCACGCCCTACATCGGGATCGCCATCTTCGGCGCCATCGCGTGCGTGGCGGTCATCCCGGGTCAGGCCGAATTCCTGGGCAACATGTACGCCTTCGGCGCGATGCTGTCGTTCACGATCGCGCACCTGGCGCTCGTCCGCCTGCGGCTGGCCAAGCCGCAGGCGCGGCGGCCCTGGCGCGGCCCGGGCAACCTCGCCCTGTCGGGCGGCCGGTCGCTGCCGATCTTCGCCATCGTCGGCGGCATCGGCACGGGGCTGGCGTTCGTGGTCGTCACGGCGCTGCACATCGGCGTGGCGCTCGCCGGCCTCGGCTGGCTGGCGCTGGGCTGCTCGATCTACCCGATCTACCGGCGCCGCCAGGGCCTGGACCTCACCACCACCACGAAGGTCGCCGTCCAGCGCCCGGTGCTGGAGCACGAGGCCGAGTACGAGTCGGTGCTCGTGGCGCTCGACGCCTCGCAGCCGTACCCGAAGGGCGCGCTGGCCGCTGCCGCGAAGGTCGCCGCGCGGCGCCGGCGCGGCATCCACGTGCTGGTGTGGATCACCGTGCCGCAGTCGGCGCCGATCGACGCCGCGATGCGCGAGGCGGAGTCGTCCGCGGCGAGCATCATCGACCAGGCGCGCCTGCAGGGCGGCCGCCGCGTCACCGGCCACGTCGAGAAGGTGCGCCCGGGGGCTGCGGGGCGGATGATCGTCGACGAGGCGCGCGAGCTGCACGCGCAGGCGATCGTCATGCCGCTGCCGCCGCGCACGGGCAGCACGCTGTTCGGCAAGACGCTGGAGACCGTGCTCACCGAGCGCCCGTGCCGGGTGATCATCCAGTCGGACCCGTCGAAGGCTGCCGCCGTCCGCCGGGCGGGCGCGGTCACCGCGGCCGCCGGGTAGCGGCGTAGCCTGTGACCTCGATGCCCGACGCGCGGAGCGTGCACCGCGGGACGACCCGCCTGCTGTCGACCGCCATGGTCGTCCTCGGCGTGGCCATCGTCGTCTCGACGATCGCCCACGGCGGCGGGCCGCTGGCGCTCGGCGTCCTGCTCGGCGTGCTGTTCGTGGCGGCGGGGCTCGGCCGGCTCTACCTCGCGTCGCGCACGGGAGCGCGCTGAGTGTTCGGGCGCGGCCTCGGCCAGCCGGCGCTGTTCGCCATCGTCTACACGGCGGTCGCCAGCGCGATCTACTTCTCGCTCGGCGTCGTGGCCGACCACGCGCTGGGGCTCACGCCGCTGGTCTTCCTGATCGCCGGCCTCTTCTTCGCGCTGGCGGCGATGACCTACGCGGAGGGGGCGGCGCTGCACCCCGAGCGCGCGGGCTCGACGGTGTTCGCCCGCTACGGCTTCAACGAGCTGATCAGCTTCGTGGCGGGCTGGGCGATCCTGCTCGACTACGTCCTGCTGATCGCCGTCACGTCGTTCTCGGCCACGAACTACCTCGCGGCCTTCTGGTCCGAGCTCGGCGACGGCAGCGAGGAGATCGTCCTCGCGCTGGCGATCATCGTCTACGTCGCCGCCCGCAACATCGGAGGCTTCTCCAAGACGCGGGTCAACCGCGTCGGCGCGCTGGTCATCACCGACATCGGCCTGCAGGTCCTGATCATCGTCCTCGGGCTCGCGCTCTTCTTCGACTGGCACGCGCTGGTCGACCCGATCGACCTCGGCAGCCAGCCCGAGACGGGCGAGGTCATCTTCGCGCTCGGCGTGGCGACGGTGGTGTTCACCGGGCTGGAGTCGGCGGCGAGCATCGCCGGCGAGGTCCAGACGTCCCGCGCGGCGCTCAAGCGCCTGATCGGCAGCGCCACCGCGGTGGTGATGGTCGTCTACGTCGGGATCGCGCTCGTCGGGCTGACGGCGTTCCCCGTCCACGACGGCCAGACCGCGCTGGCCAGCGACGACCACCTCGAGGCGCCCGTCCTCGCCATCGCCGAGCACTTCCACCAGGCGTGGCTGGCCGACACCCTGAAGTACGCGGTGGCCATCGCCGCGACGGCGACGCTCATCGCCGCGGCCAACTCGGCCATGCTCGGCCTCTCGCGGCTCGCGTACTCGCTGTCGCGCAACCGCCAGATCCCGAGCGCGCTCGGCCGCCTGCACCCGACGCGGTCGACGCCGTTCGTGCTGATCGCGATCGCCGCGGTGATCGCCGGCGCGCTGGTCATCCCCGAAGACCTCGACCTGCTGGTCGGCATCTACGCCTTCGGCGCGCTGCTGGGCCTGACCATCGCGCACCTGTCGATCATCGCGCTGCGCTACCGCGAGCCCGACCGCGAGCGCTTCTACCGCGTCCCGCTCTCGGTCCGCTTCCGCGGCGGCGACCTGCCGCTGCCCGCCGTCGCCGGCGCGGTGCTGTCCGCGCTGGCGTGGGTCAGCGTGGTCATCACGCACTCGGGCGCGCGGTGGGTCGGCCTCGGCTGGATGGCCTTCGGCCTCGCCACCTACGTCATCTACCGGCGGACGCAGGGCAAGTCGCTGCGCGCACGGGTCACCGTCCCCGAGGCCGCGCTGAAGATGGAGCGCGAGGAGCTCGAGTACGGCTCGATCCTCGTGCCGCTGACGGGCACGCCGCTGGACGACGACATGATCCAGACCGCCGGCCGGCTCGCCGGCGAGGAGCAGGACGAGGGGCTCGAGCGCTCGACGCCGACGATCGAGGCGCTGTGGATCTTCGAGGTGCCGATGGCCCTGCCGATCGACGCGCGGCTGCCGGAGGCGCAGCTGGAGACCGCCCGCGCCGCGCTGCGCCGCGCCAAGCTGGTGGGCGAGGAGTACGGCGGCGTCGAGGTCGCCACCGCCACCGTGCGGGCCCGCCGCGCCGGCCAGGCGATC
>DASTWY010000047.1:0-17653 GCA_035765735.1 Baekduia sp.
ACGGGCGCCTCGCCCTGCAGACACTCCTGCACGTATGCGGGCCGCGGCGCGCGCGTGGGATGCAGGCGGTTGTCGCGCTCGATCGCCAGCCCGTCGCGGCGCAGCTCGGCGAACGAGGTGACCGACCACACGTCGGCCTCCACGCCCCAGTCCTCGCGCAGCAGCTCGGCGCCGGCCAGCACCTCGCGCAGGATGGTGCCCGAGCCCAGTAGCCGGACGGCCGACGAGCCGTCGCCGGCGATCCGGTGGATCCCGCGCAGGATGCCCTCCTCCGAGCCCTCCGGCAGCGGCGGCTGCACGTAGTTCTCGTTCATGATCGTCAAGTAGTAGAAGATGTCCTCCTGCTCGGCGAACATCCGCCGCAGGCCGTCCTGGACGATCACCGCGAGCTCGTAGGCGTAGGCCGGGTCGTACGCGCGGCAGTTCGGGATCAGCGACGCCTGGATGTGCGAGTGGCCGTCCTCGTGCTGCAGGCCCTCGCCGTTGAGCGTCGTGCGCCCCGCGGTCCCGCCGAGCAGGAACCCCCGCGCGCGCGAGTCGCCGGCCGCCCAGGCCAGGTCGCCGAACCGCTGGAACCCGAACATCGAGTAGTAGATGTAGAACGGGATCATCGGCTCGTCGCTGGTGCTGTAGGAGGTGGCGGCCGCGATCCAGGACGACATGGCGCCGGCCTCGTTGATTCCCTCCTGGAGCATCTGGCCGCTCTTGTCCTCCCGGTAGTACATCAGCTGGTCGGCGTCCTGGGGCCGGTAGAGCTGGCCCACCTGGGAGAAGATCCCGTACTGGCGGAACATGCCCTCCATGCCGAAGGTCCGCGACTCGTCGGGGACGATCGGCACGACGTGCGGGCCGAGCTGCTTGTCGCGCAGCAGCGTCGACAGGATCCGGACGAACGCCATCGTGGTCGAGATCTCGCGCTCGCCGGTGCCCTCCAGCTGGGCCTTGAACGCCGAGAGCTCCGGCACGGGCAGCGGCGGCGCCGTGGTGCGGCGCTGCGGCAGCGAGCCGCCGAGCGCCTCGCGCCGCTCGCGCAGGTAGCGCATCTCCGGGGCGTCGTCGGGCGGCTTGTGGAAGCTGACGTCGCGGACCTCGTCGTCGGTGAGGTCGAGGCCGAAGCGGTCGCGGAAGGCGAACAGCGCCTTCTCGTTCATCTTCTTCTGCTGATGGGTGATGTTCTGGCCCTCGCCGGACTCGCCCATCCCGTAGCCCTTGATCGTCTTGGCGAGGATCACGGTCGGCTGGCCCTTGTGAGCGACGGCCTGCGCGTAGGCGGCGTAGACCTTGGCGGGATCGTGGCCGCCGCGGTTGAGGCTCCAGATCTGCGCGTCGCTCCAGTCCTCGACCATGCGCGCCAGCTCCGGGTCGGCGCCGAAGAAGTGCTCGCGCACGTAGGCGCCGTCGCGCGACTTGAAGACCTGGTACTCGCCGTCGACGCACTCCTCCATCCGCTTGACCAGCCGCCCCTCGGCGTCGGCGGCCAGCAGCGGGTCCCAGCGCCGGCCCCAGATCACCTTGATGACGTTCCAGCCCGCGCCGCGGAAGTTGGTCTCCAGCTCCTGGATGATCTTGCCGTTGCCGCGCACCGGGCCGTCGAGCCGCTGCAGGTTGCAGTTGATGACGAAGATCAGGTTGTCGAGGTGCTCCCGGCCGGCGAGCGAGATCGCGCCCATCGACTCGGGCTCGTCCATCTCGCCGTCGCCCATGAACGCCCACACCTTGCGGTCGTTCGTGTCCTGGATGCCGCGGCCGGTGAGGTACTTCATGAACCGCGCCTGGTAGATCGCCATCAGCGGGCCGAGGCCCATCGAGACGGTGGGGAACTGCCAGAACGTGGGCATCAGCCACGGGTGCGGATACGACGACAGGCCGTCGCCGCCGACCTCGGTGCGGAAGCGCCGCATCTGCTCCTCGGACAGGCGCCCCTCGAGGAACGCCCGCGCGTAGAAGCCCGGCGACGAGTGGCCCTGCAGCAGGACGAGATCGCCGCCGTGCTGCTCGGATGGGGCGTGCCAGAAGTGGTTGAAGCCGACCTCGTAGAGCGTCGCCGCCGACTGGTAGCTGGCGATGTGGCCGCCGAGCTCCGAGGACTCCTTGTTGGCCTGGAGCACCATCGCCATGGCGTTCCAGCGGATCAGCGAGCGGACGCGGTGCTCGAGCTCGGGGTCGCCGGGCATCGGCGGCTCGAGCTCGACCGGGATCGTGTTGACGTACGGCGTGCTCAGGTCGCCGGCAGGGTGCAGGCCGCGCAGGCGCGCGTCGGCGTAGACCGCCTCGAGCAGGTCGGCGGCGCGGTCGGGGCCGTCGTGCTCGAGCACGGCCTCCAGCGCCTCGACCCACTCCTGGGTCTCGTGGGGATCGATGTCGGGATGGATGGCCATCAGGACGCTCCGAAGTACTCGGGATGGGCGCGTTCGATCTCGGGCAGCAGCGACAGGACCATGCGCAGGTGGTGGCGCAGCGCGGCCTCGGCCCCGTCGGCGTCGTGGTCGGCGACGGCCGCCACGACGTCGCGGTGCTCGTCCAGCATCAGGCCGCGGTACCCCTGCTCGGGGAGGCTCAGCCGGCGGACGCGGTCGAGCTGACCGCGCGCCCGCTGGCTCAGGCGCCAGGCGATGTCGCGGCCCGACAGCTCGCACAGGAAGTGGTGCAGGGCGTCGTCGAGGCGGTCGAAGGCCTCGGCGTCGTCGGCGTCCTCGGCGCGCTGCTGCGCGGCGAGGTTGGCCTGCAGCGCAGCGAGCGCGGCGGCGTCGGCCCGCTCGGTGGCCAGGCGGATCGCGTTGCACTCGAGCGCCTCGCGGACGAAGTGGGCGTCGGCGACGGCCTCGGACTCGATCAGCGTGACGAAGGTGCCGAGCTGCGGGACGATCGCCACGAGGCCCTCGTCGCGCAGGCGGGCCAGCGCCTCGCGCACCGGCGTGCGGCTGACGCCGAGCCGGTCGGCCAGCTCGTTCTCCGACAGCCGCCGGCCGGGCTCCAGCTCCGCGCTGACGATCGCGTCGCGCAACGCGGCATACGCCTGGTCGCGCGCCGGGACGCCGAGCGCCCGATCGGTCAGGGAGATCTTCACAGCACTAGTATACAAGTACGCGACGGCTGGAGGAAGAGGCCCCGGTCGGTCGTCGCGCCGATGACGCCGGCCCTGGCGTACCGGCGCAGGTGCGAGCAGCCGCATGCCCCCGCGACGCTCGCGCGGAGTCAGGCGGCGAGCGGGTCGCGCAGCACGCCGGTCAGCAGCGTCGCGCCCGGGTCGGCCACCGTGCCGGCGCGCACCGCGACGGGGACGCCGTCCTCGAGCGCGGCCCCCGCCGCGTCGACGACGAGCACGCCGCGCTCGCCGTCCAGCGCCACGGCCACCGCCGCGCGGCCGTGGACCTCGGCGTACGGGCCGACGAGCGAGATCGGCCGCCGGCGCCCGTCCGCCTCGAGCACGAGCCCGGAGCCGAACTGCGCCGCGAGCTCCCCCTGGCGTCCCTCGAAGTCGCCGGGCGCCGGGCCGCCCTCCCCCGCGAGCAGCCCGTCGAGCGCGGCGAAGCACGCCGTCCAGCCCGCGCCGTCGCGGGCCTCCTTCCCGGGCTGGTGCGCGAAGGCGTGCGTGAAGACCAGCCGAGTGCCGCCGCCCTCGGCGTCGGAGAGCTCGAAGCGCAGCACGTCCTCCTCCCCCCACCGGAACGCGAAGGCGCGCTCCGGCTCCCAGGCGACCACGACGCCCGGCCACGCGTCGATGCCGTGCTCGCCGCCGAAGTCGAACTGCATGGGGGCGCCCGCGCGCGGCTCGTAGATCACGGCGCTCGGGAACCACTGGACGAGCTCGTCGGGCTCGGTGACCGCGCGCCACACGCGCCCGCGCCCGTGCGCGAGGACGCGCTCGAAGCGCAGGGTGCTGCGGCCGTCGGCGTGGTCGAGCGAGACGGTCATCGGCTGCTCCTGCGGGGTTCGGGGTCGGGGTGGGCGTCGAGGTGCGCCTCCAGCGCGTCGAGCCGGCCCTCCCACAGCCGCCGGTACGGCGCCAGCCAGGCGTCGAGCTCGGCGAGCCGCTGCGGGCGCAGCGCGTACACGCGGCGCTGGGCGTCCGGGTGGACGTGGACGAGGCCGGCCTCGCGCAGGACGCGCAGGTGCTTCGACGTCGAGGGCTGCGAGGCGCCGAGCTCGCCGACGAGCTCGCCCACGGGCCTCGGACCGTCCAGCAGCAGGTCGAGCAGCCGGCGCCGGGTCGGGTCGGCGAGGACGGCGAGGAGGTCGGGGGGCGCGAGCGATGCCACGCTCCGAGTATGCCTTGCAGGGCATATTCCCGTCAAGGCATCCCCTGCGCGCGGCCCCACGAGGCCGTCAGGCCACCGGACGCTCGAAGAGCGTCGACAGGACCACCTGCGTGTGGGTCCGCCGGACCCCGGGCGTGTCGCGGATGCGCTCCAGCGCCGCCTCGAGGTGCTGGGTGTCGGCGGCGCGCAGGTGGATGATCGCGCTGGCCTCACCGGCCACCGTGTAGGCCGCCTCGACCTCCGGATGCGCCTCCACCGCGGCCCGGACCTCCGCTCCCGACATGCGGCCCTCGCAGTACAGGGCGACGACCGCGTGCGTGAGCCAGCCCATCGCGGCGGGGTCGACGACCGCCGCGTAGGAGCGGATGACGCCGTCGGCCTCGAGCCGGTCGACGCGCCGCTTGACGGCCGGGGCGCTCAGCGCAACCCGTCCTCCGATGTCCTGGAAGGAGCGCCGTGCGTTCTGGCGCAGCAGCGCAACGATCTGCCGGTCGATGTCGTCCACGAACGCACTCTAGAGGCTAGACACGCAATGGATCGCCATTGAGCACGCGCTGTAGGCGACGGATCATTTCATCCGCAGGAGAGAACCCGACCGGGAGGAGCGACCCTTGGCGTCCCAGACCACCGCGGCACCCGCGCGCCACGCGCTGCAGGACTACATGCCGCTGCACGGCATCGACCACGTCGAGCTCTACGTCGGCAACGCCAAGCAGGCCGCCTACTTCTACACGCGCGCCTACGGCTTCCGGCTGGTCGCCTACTCCGGCCTGGAGACCGGCGTCCGCGACCATGCGTCCTACGTCGTCCAGCAGGGCCGCATCCGGCTCGTGCTCACGGGGGCGCTGCACTCCGACTCCCCCATCGCCGCCCACCACCACCGCCACGGCGACGGCGTGAAGGTCATCGGGCTCAGCGTGCCCGATGTCGACCACGCCTGGCGCGAGGCCACGGCGCGCGGCGCCGAGGGCGTCGCCGAGCCCCGCGACGTGACCGACGACCGCGGCACGGTCCGCCTGGCCACGATCCGCACCTACGGCGAGACGCTGCACACCTTCGTCGACCGCGGCCGCTACGCGGGCCCGTTTCTCCCCGGCTACCAGCCCGCCGCCGACGGCAGCGAGGACGGCGGCCTGCTGCTGACCATCGACCACATCGTCGGCAACGTCGAGCGCATGGACGAGTGGGTGAGGTACTACGAGGACGTCTTCAACATGAAGGAGATGATCCACTTCACCGACAACGACATCTCGACCGAGTACTCGGCGCTGATGTCGAAGGTCGTCGCCGACGGCAAGGGCGTCGTGAAGTTCCCCATCAATGAGCCGGCCGAGGGCAAGCGCAAGTCGCAGATCGAGGAGTACCTCGAGTTCTACGAGGGCCCCGGCGCCCAGCACATCGCCGTCGCCACCCGCGACATCGTCGGCTGCGTCGCCGAGCTGCGCCGCAGCGGGGTCGAGTTCCTCGACATCCCGCCCGCCTACTACGACGAGGTGCCGCAGCGCGTGCCCGAGGTGGCCGGCCAGCTCGCCGACCTGCGCGAGCAGGGCATCCTGGTCGACCGCGACGACGAGGGCTACCTGCTGCAGATCTTCACCAAGCCGGTCGGCGACCGCCCGACCATCTTCTTCGAGGTCATCGAGCGCCACGGCGCGCGCGGCTTCGGGGACGGCAACTTCAAGGCCCTGTTCGAGGCGCTCGAGCGCGAGCAGGCGCGCCGCGGCAACCTGTAGGAGTCGACGTCATGCGCTACCTGAGCCTCGGCCGGGTTCCCGCCAAGCGGCACGTCCAGGTGCGCGCCGACGGTGCCGGCAGCGACCTGCTGACCGAGGAGGTCCTCGGCTACGAGGGCTTCAGCGGCAACGAGTCGATCCTCTACCACCGCCACTCGCCGTGCCGGCTGGCGGAGGTGGGCGCGTTCACGCCGATCGTGCGCGAGGAGTGGGTCCCCGACGCCCACGTGCACCGGCTGGCCGACGTCAACGCGATGCCGGCCGGCGGCGACCCCGTCGGCGGGCGGCGCCTGCTGATGTTCAACGACGACCTCGAGGTCTCGATCGCCAAGCCGACCGAGCCGCAGGCGGGCTTCCACCGCGACGGCGAGGGCGACGAGGTGATCTACGTCCACCGCGGTGGCGGCCTCCTGCGGACGGTCTTCGGCCGGCTGCCGTTCCGCGAGCAGGACTACGTGGTGATGCCGCGCGGGACGACCTACCGCCTCGAGCCCGATCCCGGCACGGAGCAGTTCTGGGTGTGCTTCCACACGCCCGGCGAGATCGAGACGCCCAGCCGCTACCGCAACCGCTACGGCCAGCTGCTCGAGCACGCGCCCTACAGCCAGCGCGACTTCCACGGGCCGGTCGAGCTGGAGACCTTCGACGAGCCGGGAGCGCACGAGCTGACCGTGCGCGTGCGCGGCGGCATCCAGCGCTACGGGCTGGACCGACACCCGTTCGACGTCGTGGGCTGGGACGGCTACGTGTTCCCCTACACCTTCAACGCGGCGGACTTCGAGCCCCGCGCCGGGCGCTTCCACCTGCCGCCGCCGGCCCACCAGACGTTCCAGGGCCCGAACTTCGTCATCTGCACGTTCGCGCCGCGGATGCTCGACTGGGACCCGCAGGCCGTGCCGCTGCCCTACCACCACTCGAACATCCAGTCCGAGGAGGTGATGTTCTACGCCGCCGGCGACTACGCGGCGCGCAAGGGCGTCGACGTCGGCTGCCTCACGCTGCACCCCAGCGGCCTGCCGCACGGCCCGCAGCCGGGGACCGTCGAGCGGGCGCTGGGCGCCAAGAGCACCAACGAGCTCGCGGTGATGTGGGACACCTTCCGGCCGCTGAGGCTCGCGCCGCTGTGGCGCGAGCACGACGACCCGTCCTACGCCTACTCGTGGAACCCCGACCGCGAGGGCGCGGCCGCCAGCGCGGCGACGTGAGCGCCGCGCTGGCGACGCTCCACCTAGAGCGGCAGCCCGTAGCTCGAGCAGACCGGCTTGAACGTGGAGCTGTTGGCTCCCAGCGCGTTCATGACGAGCTGCATCGTCGGGTAGTCGTCGAACATCCCCACATGCCCCACCGGGTCGTTCGGGCACAGGTCCTGCACCAGGATGTTGCGGACGTTGCTGCCGCTGAGGAAGGCGTTGGTGTACGGCGTCACGACCTTGTCGTACTTGGTCTGGATCACCGTGTACCGCGGCCCGGGCACCGTGTCGCCGGAGCCGAACAGCGCCGTCTGGAACGCCGAGCCCTGCACCTGCTCCGTGAGCCCCGGAGCGGTCTGGCCGACCAGGTCGAGCATGACGTCCATGACGTCGGCGCCGAGCCCGCCCCACGCCTGCGGCAGCGCCGTGGTCAGGCCGTTGAGCGTCGTGCCGTGGTTGCTCGGCGCGATCCCCACGAACGCATGGACCTTGCTGGCGCCGCCGAGGTTCTTGAGGTAGTAGCTGGGCATCATGCCGCCCTGCGAATGGCCGACGAGGTCGACCTTCGAGGCCCCGGACCAGAAGAGCACCGTGTTGACGAAGTCGCGCAGCTCGCGGGCCGAGCCGGCGATGTCGTCGACGCCCCCGATCCGCCCGAAGGCCGAGTACCACGCCATCCCGTAGTTGAGGGCGTAGACGCAGTAGCCGGCGTTCTTGAGGCGCGGGGCGAGGTCGACCCAGTTCGTGCCGAAATTGACGAACGTGGCATGGACGAGCACGACCGGATACGGGTGCGCGCTGCTGGGACGGCACAACCAGTGGTTGGCGCCCGGCACGTCATCGGGGTCGAACGTGAAGTGCCAGGCCGCGTCGGCGACGCCGCCGATCGGATAGGCCGCCGACGCGGTGCCGGCGGTGGCGCCGAGCGCGCACAGGCTGACGGTGACCACGGCCAGCCACCGGCGCAGCGATCCGAGCGGCCGCCCGGCCAGGAACAGGTGCAGCATCGATCTCCTCCTCGTGATGTGCGACGCCTCCCGCTCCCCGCCCGGGCGAACCTACCGGCCTCAGCGGGTGTCCGGCAACCGGCCCTTCCGCCACCGGGCCGCGGCCGGCGGCACGGAGCGACGGGCGTCAGCCGGTCGCCAGCGCGGCGAAGTGCTCGCCGCGCTCCTGAAAGTTCTTGTAGGAGTCGTAGCTGGGCGCGGCGGGCGACAGGAGCACGACCGTGCCCGGGGCCGCCACGCGCCGGGCATGGTCGACCGCCTCGGCCATGCCGCCCACGGCGAGGGCGCGGTCGGACGGGACGCCCGCCGCGCGGGCCGCGGCCACCAGGCGCTCGCCGGTGCTCGGCAGCCCGAGCACCGTCGCGTCGCGGTCCGCGAGCGCGCATCCGAGCGCGGCGTAGTCCTGTCCCCGGTCGAGGCCGCCGCCCAGGAGGATCACGTCGCGGTCGGCGTAGCTGTCCAGGGCGGCCAGCGCCGACTCCGGCGTGGTCGAGATGCTGTCGTCCACCCAGAGGACGCCGTCGCGGTCGGCCACCGGCTGCAGGCGGTGCGGCAGGGCGGCGAAGCCCTGCAGGCCGGCGGGCAGCGCGGGCCGCGGGAGGCCGGCGGCGTCGATGACGGCCAGCGCGGCGCAGACGTTCATGGCGTTGTGGCGGCCGCGCAGGGGCAGCTCGTCCGCCGCCGCGACCAGCTCCGCGCCGCGGGCCACGCCGCCGTCCTCGGTCACGTGCCAGCCGTCGGGCCCGCCGAAGGTCGTCCGCTGTGCGCCGGCGCACGGCGCGGCCGCGACCTCGCGGTCCAGGGCGTTGACGACGCACCGCTGCACGCCGGGGAGCGCCAGCAGGCGCAGCTTCTCCGCGCGGTAGGTCGCCTCGTCGCCGTGCCAGTCGACGTGCTCCTTGTAGAGGTTGATGACGACCGCGGTCTCGGGGCCCGTCACGAGGTCGGCCACCTGGTAGCTGGAGAGCTCGACCACGGCCAGCGCGCCGGCCGGCTCGTCGAGCAGGTCCAGCGCGGGGCGGCCGATGTTGCCGGCGAGCTCGACGCGCTCGCCCGCCGCGCGCAGCAGGTGCGCGGCCAGCGACGCCGTGGTGCTCTTGCCCTTCGTGCCGGTGACGCCGATCACGCCGCGTCCGCCCCGCTCGGCCAGCCACAGCCCCGTCGCCGTCGCGGCGGGCACCCCCGCGCGCCGCAGCGCCGCGAGCTCCGGACGGTGGATCGAGACGCCCGGCGACCGCACCAGCAGCGCGCAGCCGCTCAGCGCCCCGAGCGCGCCGTCCGGCCCGGTCACGACCGGGTCGTCGGCCAGCAGGTCGGGCTCGTCGATCGGCTGCGACGGGTCGTCGAGCACGATCGCCGCGATGCGGGCGCCCGGCAGGCGGCGCCGGAGGTGGCGCGCGAAGGACCGCGTCTCCGCCCCGGCGCCCCAGACGCCGACGGCCTGGCCGTCAAGCTCCGAGAACCGCACGGACGTGCTCGATCAGCGGCTCGGGGACCTGGTGCTCGTCGCTGAGCGCCAGCGCGTCGCGCAGGCGCCGCGGGTCGCGGCCGTGGCGGCCGAGCACCTCGGCGGCGAGGCGGCGCACCACGACCTGGTCGCGCCAGCGGGGGTCGTCGGCCAGCAGCTCGATGGCGGCCAGGCTCTCCTCCTCCTCGCCCACGCACTCGAACGGCTTGTGGCCGCCGGTGGCGGTCAGCAGCGCGAAGCCCTCGTGCTGGCGCTCGTCGTCGAGCATCGCCGCGCCGAAGATGTCGCGCAGCGCCTCGGGGCCGAGGAACGGCGCCAGGATGAGGAAGACGAAGCGGCACTTCGGGCAGTCGGCGCACCACGACTGCGCGCGCAGCTCCGGGTCGATCCGGAACACCGCGTTGCAGCTCGTGAAGGCGTGGTGGTACTGCGGCAGGCGCGAGAAGGCCCGGGCGATGGCCAGCTCGGAGGCCGGGCGCAGCAGCGAGAAGACGTGGACGCCGGCCGTCGCCTCGGCGACCGCGGCGCTCAGGAGGCGCTCGACCCGCAGGCTCTTGCTGAACTGGTGGTTGACCTCGATGCCGTCGTGGACGAGGTTGCCGCGCGAGGCCGAGCGCTCGTTGGCCAGCGCGACGCCGGTGCACCCGTGGAGCGCCGCCGTCAGCAGCGCGACGCACGAGACGACGGCCGTGATCGGGACGTGGCCGTTGAGCGCCCCGGCGGCGTTGAGCTCGCGCAGCTGCGGGTCGAGCCGGCGCCGGACGACGAGCCGCGGCACGCCGGCGATCTCGGCCGTGCGCCGGATCGGCGCGGCGTCGCCGACGGAGAAGAGCTGGAAGTCGACGCCGGCGCGGCGCACGATCTCCAGGGCGACGACCGAGTCCTTGCCCCCGCCGACGGGCACCAGCAGCTTCGGCGGGCCGCCGGCGTCCGCCACCGGCGTGCGGCGCGCGCCGGCCGGGAACCGCGGGCGGGGCAGCGCCGGCAGGTGGTTGACCACCGCGAACTCCCCGAGCCCCTCGGAGTAGAGCGCGTCGAGCAGCGCCGCGGTCGCCGGCGGCGGCGCGCCGGTCTCGCACGACACCTCGGGCGGCGCAGCGGTCTTGTAGTAGCTGACGCCCGCGACCCAGTGCAGGAGGTCGAGGAGGGGCTCGCGTTGGGGGAACGCTCGCCCAGAGGGCGAGGTTCCCTTGCGGGTGTCGGCCCAGGGGGCCGAACCCGCCGGTAGCGGCAGGTCGAATTCTTCCGTGAAGCGGTACGTGTCATCGAGGCCGTAGGTCAGCCGCACCGTGCCCGTGGCGGGGTCGAAGGTGCGCTCCAGGAAGCGGAAGGTGCGCAGCGCGGTGGGGTCGAACGTCGTCATGCGGCGGCCGTCCAGCGTATCGGCGGCGCCTCAGAGGGCTGCGCCGAGCTGGCGGCCCGCCCACGCCGCCAGCACGCCGGCGACCAGCGACAGCACGAAGTTCAGCGCGCCGATGCGCAGCTGGCCATCCTCGGCCAGCCGGTGGCTCTCGAACGTCCACGTGCTGAACGTCGTGAAGGCGCCCACCAGCCCGGTGCCCGCCAGCCGGTAGCCGTCGTCGTGCACGGCGGCGCCGACCAGCGCGCCGAGCACCAGGGCGCCGAGCACGTTGACCGCGAAGGTGCCCGCCGGGAACGCGGTCGCGCTGCGGCGCGAGACGGCGCCGTCGAGCAGGAACCGGGCGACGGCGCCGACGCCGCCGAGCAGCCCGACGCCCAGGAGGACGGCCGCGCTCACGCCAGCCGCCCGGATCGCCGCACGAGGTTGGACGCCAGCAGCACGGCCGCGAACCCTGCGGCGACGCTCGCCGCGGCGTAGCCGAGGGCAAGCGCGAGGCGCCCGGCGTCGAGCATCCGCAGCAGCTCCACCTGCATCGTCGAGAAGGTCGTCAACCCGCCGCACACCCCCGTGCCGAGGAACGGCCGGCGATAGGACGACAGCGGCAGCCGCTCCTGCAGCCGCGTCACGAACCAGCCGAGCAGGAACGCCCCGGCGACGTTGACCGCGAAGGTCGCCCACGGCCAGGAGCCGGGGTCGGCCGGCCACTCCTCCGACAGCGCGGCCCGGGCGACCGCGCCGAGGAACCCGCCTGCGAAGATGGCCGCGAGCTCGCGGCCGTCACGACGCATGGGCGAACCTCACGGCCGCCATTGTGGCGCGCTGGGCGGCGGCCGGGCGGCTGGACGCATCCCCGGGGTTGGGGAGGCCGCACCATCGGCGGCATCCGCCGCTGCCATGCTGGGCCGCATGGCCCACGTCGCCGCCACCGATCTGGCCTTCGCGCACCCCGGCGGCGACACGCTGTTCTCCGGCGTCTCCTTCCGCGTGTCCGATGGCGCCCACGTCGGCGTGGTCGGCGCCAACGGGGTCGGCAAGAGCACCATGTTCCGCGTGGTGGCCGGCCTGCTCCCCGCAGCCGACGGGGACGTGCGGGTCGGCGGCGAGCTGGCCTACATGCCGCAGGACGTCGGCCTGGGCGGCGCGCGCGACGGCGAGACGGTGCGCGAGCTGCTGCTCGCAGCCGCGCCCGCGCGCGTGGCCGACGCCGGACGGCGGATGCTCGCCGCCGAGCGCGACCTCGCCGCCGACGGCGGCGACGCCGACGCGGGGATGCGGCTGGGCGAGGCGATGGCCGACTGGTCCGAGCTCGGCGGCTACGAGCTCGAGGGCCGCTGGGACGCCGCCTGCCGCCGCATCGTGCGCGCCGGGCTCGACGAGGTCGGCCCGCGGCCCGTGCACGCGCTGTCGGGCGGTGAGCGCAAGCAGCTCGTGCTCGAGCTGCTGCTCGCCTCCGAGGCCCAGGTCCTGCTGCTCGACGAGCCCGACAACTTCCTCGACATCCCGGCCAAGCGCTGGCTCGAGCACCGCATCGCCGCGTCGAAGAAGACGATCCTGCTGATCTCCCACGACCGCGACCTGCTCGGCGCCGTCACCACCGGCGTCCTCACCCTCGAGGGCCACGGCTGCTGGATGCACGGCGCGTCGTTCCGCACCTATGCCGAGGCGCGCGAGCACCGGCAGCAGCTCCTCGGCGACCGGCTCGCCCGCTGGAAGGAGGAGGAGCGCCGGCTCTTCCACTACTACAAGACGATGAAGCAGCGGGCGGCCATCAGCGAGGCCCTCGCCCGCCGGGCCGACGCCGCCGAGACGCGGTGGCGCCGCTTCGTGGACAACGGGCCGCCGCCCGCACCGGTCGTCGACCAGCAGATCGCCGTGCGCCTTCGCGGCGGCGACACCGCGCGCAAGGCGCTGACGTTCCGCGACACGGGGGTCGACCGGCTCGTCGAGCCGTTCAGCGACGAGGTCCACTTCGGCGAGCGCGTCGCGCTGGTGGGGCCCAACGGGTCCGGGAAGTCGCACCTGCTCCGCCTGATCGCCGGCGAGCCGATCGCCCACACCGGCGAGGCCGTGCTCGGCCCGCGGGTCTCCCCCGGCCTGTTCAGCCAGCTCAACGCCCGCCCCGACTTCGCCGGCCGGGGCGTGCTGGACATCGTCGAGGAGCGCACCGGCGCCGTGGAGCCCGCGATGCGCGGCCTGGCCCGCTATGGCCTCCAGGACGCCGCCCGCCGCCGCCACGACCAGCTCTCCGGCGGCCAGCGCGCGCGGCTGGAGATCCTGTGCCTCGAGCTCGAGGGCCACACGCTGCTGCTGCTCGACGAGCCGACCGACAACCTCGACATCGACTCGGCCATGGCGCTCGAGGCGGCGCTCGAGCGCTTCGAGGGCACGGTGCTGGCCGTCTCGCACGACCGCGCGTTCCTGCGCCGGATGGACCGGGCGCTGCTGCTCGATCACGACGGGGCCGTGCACGCGCTGCCCGATCCCGAGACGACGCTCGCCGCGCTCGAGGACCCGCGCGCGGTCGGCGCGCTGCCGCTGGCCAAGCGGCTCAGTCCATCCACTGCATCGGCCGCTCGCCGGGCGACAGCCCCGCGGGGTCGTTGACCACGGCGCCGGGCGGCGGCGGGACCGGCCCGTCGAGCAGCGGGTCGGCGGTGTCGGCCATCCAGCCCAGCAGGCGGCGCTCGAGGGCGGCGCGGATGGGCTCCGCCTCGGGCTCGCCCGCCAGGTTGCGCATCTCCATCGGGTCCATGAGCAGGTCGTAGAGCTCCTCGCGTGGGCGCGGCTGCGTCCCCCAGCCGGCCGCGACCAGAAGGTCCTTCGACGGCGAGTCGTCGACGTTGGGCAGCACCGGCTCCAGGCGATCGCCGAAGTGGCGGAGGTACTTGTGGCGCTGGGTGCGGATCGCCCGCTGCGGGTCGTAGGCCACGTGGTAGGTGAGCTCGGCGTACAGCTCGTCGCGCACCTCGGCGATCTCTCCCGCGGCGTGGCGCAGCAGCGACTGGCCCGCGAGGTCGTCGGGCAGCGGTGCGCCCGCGAGCTCGCAGAGCGTCGGGTACAGGTCGACGTGCGAGACGAGCGCGTCGGTGACGTGGCCGCCGTGGAAGCCGCCCGGGCCGCGCACGATCAGCATCACGCCGAGGCCGCGGTCGGTCAGCGTCGCCTTCGCCCCCGGGAACGGCAGCCCGTGGTCGGTGGTCAGGACCAGGATGGTGTTGTCGGCCAGCCCGACCTCGTCGAGCCCGTGCAGGACGGCGCCGACACCCTGGTCCAGCGAGCGAGCGCTCGCCTTGAACGACGCCATGTCCTTGCGGGTCGCAGGCGTGTCGGGCAGGTGCGCGGGCGGCGCCCCGTAGAGCACGTCGCGCACCGAGCTGGGCTCGAAGAACTCGCGGTGGGTCTCGAAGAACCCGATCGAGAGGAAGAAGGGCTGCGGCGGCGCGCTGCGCAGCAGCTGCAGCGCCGCCGGCGCGATCGAGTGCACGCGCGTGGTGCCGATGTCGACGACGTGGTCATAGCCGAGCACCCCGGGATCGACCGAGAGGTGCTGCTCGCCGACCAGCGCGGACCAGTACCCGGCCTCCCGCAACGGGTGGACGATGTGGCGGCCGTAGTCGTTCAGCCGCCAGCCGCGGTGGGCCAGGCCGGTCATCCCGTTGACGTGCGCCCACTGGCCGGTCAGCAGGCAGGCCCGCGACCCCGAGCACGACGGCGCGGCGCAGAAGGCCTGCCGGAAGACCAGCCCCTGATCGGCGAGTCGCTGGATGTTCGGGGTGGGTATCTGATGCCCGTAGGGCTGGACGTACCGAC
This sequence comes from Baekduia sp., assembly GCA_035765735.1. Lineage (GTDB taxonomy): Bacteria > Actinomycetota > Thermoleophilia > Solirubrobacterales > Solirubrobacteraceae > Baekduia. The sequence continues at coordinate 14,831 of DASTWY010000047.1, forward strand.
CGGTGTCGTGCGAGTGCAGGTAGATGATGTTCGGGCGTTCCATGTCGCGCGTCCTCGGTGTCGGGCCTTCCCCCTCGCCCCCAGGACGACCCATGCCCGGATCACCGCCTCGCCTCGCCTACCTCGTCTGCGCGACCCCGCGCAGCGGCAGCACGCTGCTGTGCGAGACGCTGCGCGCGACCGGCGTCGCCGGCGTGCCGCTGGAGCACTTCGAGGTCCTGCGGCACTCGGGCCGGCCGCGCCAGCCGCGCGAGTACTTCGAGGGCGGACCCGGCGCCGCCGTCGAGCTGCTGCCCGCGCTCGCGCCGCCGCGACCCGACCCGGAGCCGTCGGAGGCCTGGTGGGCGCGGATCCGGCGGGCGGGGAGCACGCCGAACGGCGTCTGGGGCGGCAAGCTCATGTGGAGCCACGTGCCCGACTTCCTGGCGCGGGTGCGCGAGCTCGACGGCCTCGACGGGTGCGACCTCGATCATGCGCTGCGCATCCTGTTGGGCGACGACCTGCTGCTGGTCCACGTGCGCCGCCCCGACACGGTGGACCAGGCGGTCTCGCTCTGGCGCGCCGTGCAGACCCAGGCGTGGCGCGCCGGGGCGGACGGCGACGGCGGCGCCCACGCGCGCTACGCCTTTGCGGCGATCGACCACCTCGTCGCCCAGCTCCAGGAGCAGGAGACGGCGTGGGGCGCCTGGCTGCGGGCGACCGCCCTGCGCTCGTTGGAGCTGACCTACGACGAGCTCGCCGGCGACGCCCCGGAGGCCGTCGGGCGCGTCCTGCGGGCGCTCGGGCTGCCCGCCGACCACGTCCCGGCGCCCGCCACGCGCCGCCAGGGCGACGCCCGGTCCGCGGCGTGGGCCGCGCGCTATCGCCGCGACCGCGCCGCGCACCCATAGGACCTCCCGGCCGCATCCCGCCGCCGATGCGATGTTCGTGGCGCTCGGCACGAAGTACCATGGCTGGGGCCCTCCATGGCGCAGCCTCCCTCAGAACCCGGCTTCGTCCGCCTGCTCGACATCGAGCCGGAGCTGGCCGAGCGCCTGCGCGAGGACGACCGCGCGGAGGCGCGGCAGCAGCTGCGGCTGCGGCTCACGGTCGTGCCCGAGGGCTCGTGGACCCTGGCCACCGACGCCCGGCACGGCCGTCCGTTCGGCCTGATGGTCGTCGACGGCGTGCTGCTCCAGGAAGTGCACATCGCGAACCGCGCGGCCCTCCAGATCCTCGGTCCCGGCGACGTGGTGCTCCCCGACCGCTCGATCAGCGAGGCGCTCGACGTCGACCTGCGCTGGACGGCCGCGGTCGAGAGCCGCGTCGCCGTGCTCGACGACCGGCTCCAGCGCCCGTTCGCCATGTGGCCGGGCATCGCCGTCGCCCTCGTCGAGCGGGCGGGCCGCCAGCTCTCGCGCGTGGCGATCCAGACGGCCATCGCGCAGCTGCCGCGCGTCGAGCAGCGGCTCGAGGCGACGTTCTGGGAGCTCGCGGAGCGCTGGGGCCGCGTCACGCCCTCGGGCATCCACGTCCCGCTGAAGCTCACCCACGAGGTGCTGGCCCGCCTGGTCGGCGGACGGCGGCCGACGATCACGCTGGCGCTCCGCGAGCTGGCCGACCGCGGCATCCTCACGCGCAGACCCGACCGGACGTGGCTGCTGGTGGCGCGGACGCCGACCCTCGGGCCGAGCGCCGACCGCCCGGCGGCGCCGCCGCTCGTGGCGCTGTCCTCGACGCACGACGACATGGGTGCCGCCCGGGAGCCCTGGGACGAGCAGGAGGCCCGCCGGCTGCTGGAGACCGCGCGCCGGATGCGCGGCGAGCACGCCGCCCGCATGCGCGACCTCGCGGGCCGCCTGGAGCGCTTCCAGGACGCGCGGACCCGCAGCGAGGAGCTGCGCGCGCACGTCCTCCAGGCCCGTGAGCAGCGCCAGGCCGGCCGTGCCCGGCGCGCACCCCGGTCGACCTAGTCGCCGCCGGCCGCCTCCGCGTCCATCAGCAGGACGACGCCGGCCACCTCGGCGCCGGCGCCCCGCAGCGGCAGGCAGCGCACCACGCAGCGCACGCGGCGCCCGCGCCGGTTCGTCGCGTCGACGGTCGCCTCGGCGGGCTCCTGGGCCACGAGGGCGGTGCGGATCGCCGGGCGGACGGCGTCGGTGGGAAGCCCGCTGTCCAGCGCGGCCAGCGGCCGGCCCTCCGCCTCGTCGGCGCGCACGCCCCAGAGGTCCTCGGCCTGCGGGTTCCACATGCGGATGATCTGCGTGGCGTCGAGGACCGCGACAGCCATCCCGAGGCTCCCGACGATCGTCTCCAGGAACGCGTTCACCTCGTCGAGCTCGGCCGTCCGCATCCGCAGCTCGTCGTTGGTCGTCTCGAGCTCCTCGTTGGTCGACTCGAGCTCCTCGTTCATCGTCTCGAGCTCCTCGTTGGTCGACTGGAGCTCCTCGTTGGTGGTCTCGAGCTCCTCGTTCGTCGACTGGAGCTCCTCGTTGGTCGTCTCGAGCTCCTCGACCGTCGACTGCAGCTCCTCGTAGGCGGCGCCGAGCTCGCGCCGGGAGCGCTCGAGCTCCTCCTCGAGGACGTGCGTCTCGGTGATGTCGAGGAACGTGACGCTCGCCGCCACCAGGGCGCCCTCGGCCTCCAGCGGATCGATGCGCAGCTCGTACGTGCGCTGGTCGCCGTCGCCCGCGTACCGGATCGGCGCCTGCCGCACCGCGTCGCCCTGCTCGAAGGCCGCGTCGAGGCCAGCGCGCAGCTCGGCCGGGCGGTACGACGCCTGCAGGTCCTTCAGCGGGCGGCCCACGTCCTCGGGGTCGAGTCGCAGCAGCTCGCGCGCCTTCC